>JAZKIW010000001.1:0-40088 GCA_040384625.1 Pseudomonadota bacterium
TCTGGCCCATGGTCTTGACGATGCGCCAGCCGCCGAACATCGTGCCCAGCGCGATCGCGATGTAGCAGCACCAGATCACCCAGGCCGGCGGCATGCTGTCAGCGGCGCTGGCGTAACCGGTGGCGATCAGCAGCATCCAGATGATGCCGATCGTCTTCTGCGCGTCGTTGCCGCCATGACCCAGGCTGTACAAGCCGGCCGACACCAGCTGCAGACGGCGGAAGGTACTGTCTACCCTCTGAGGTCGCGTGCCGCGAAAGATCCAGGCCACCGCCACCATCATCAAGGACGCGAGCACGAAACCCATCAGAGGCGAGACCAGGATGAAGGCCACCGTCTTCCACACTCCCGCAGCGATCAGCGAGTCGGCCCCTGCCTTGGCCATCACCGCACCGACGATGCCGCCGATCAGCGCATGCGAACTCGACGACGGAATGCCATACCACCAGGTCACGACGTTCCAGACGATGGCGCCGACCAAAGCGCCGAAGACCACGTAGTGGTCGACCACGCCCGGCAGCACGATGCCCTTGCCGACGGTGGCCGCGACCTTCAGGTGGAAGACGAAGATCGCCACGAAGTTAAAGAAGGCAGCAAAGGCCACGGCCTGGTGGGGCTTCAACACCCCCGTGGAGACGACGGTGGCGATCGAATTCGCGGCATCGTGGAAACCGTTCATGAAGTCGAAGGCGATCGCCAGCGCGACGAGCAGCGCAATGACCCAGAACGACACCTGAACCGCGCCCATTCCCCGGCTCCGAAGCGTCAGGAGCTCTCGAGGACAACGCCCTCGATCAGGTTGGCGACGTCTTCGCAGCGGTCAGTGATCGACTCCAGCTGCTCGTAGATGGCCTTCAACTTGATCAGCTCGCGCACGTCGGCCTGCTCTCGAAAGAGCCGGCTCATCGCCGAGCGCATCACCCGGTCAGCGTCCGACTCGAGATGGTCGATCTCTTCGCAGGTCTTGAGCGCCGCCTCGGCCACGTCGGCCTGGCCGAGCTTGGGCAGCAGGGTCACGACGTGGGCCACGCGCTCGCAGCAACGCACCGACAGCTCGCCCAGGCGGACCACTTCGGTGGTGATCTCGCGAACGTCGTAGAGCGACATGGTCTCGGTGGCGTCCTGCAGCAGGTCGAGAACGTCGTCCATGGCATTGATCAGGCCGTGGATCTGCTCGCGGTCGATCGGCGTGATGAAGGTCTTGTGCAACAGGCGATTGACCTCGGCCGTGATCTTGTCGGCATTGCGCTCGGCGCTGTCGACGTCGTCCGCGTACTGCTGGCGCACGACCGGATCGGCATAGTTCTCGATCATCGCCATGAAGGCCCGCGCGCCGGCGGCGATGTAGCGGCCGTGCTCGTTGAACAACTCGAAGAAGTTGCCTTCGCGCGGCATCAGCTTGCCGAACAGCATCGGGGATTCCTCCGGCCGCTTCGGCGCGGCTGCGATCGTTTGAATTGAGCGCGAGTGTAATCGTCGGCTCAGGCACGGAAGATGAAGTAGACCGCTCCGACCAGGCACAGTGCCGCCCACAGGTAATCGAGCTTCAAGGGCTGCTGCATGTAGATCACCGCAAAGGGCACGAAGACCGCCAGCGTGATCACCTCCTGCGCGATCTTGAGCTGGGCCAGGGTGTACCCACCGCTGTAGCCGATTCGGTTGGCCGGCACCTGCAGCAGGTACTCGAACAAGGCGATGCCCCAGCTCACCAGCGCGGCGATCCACCAGGGGCTGGAGGCCAGGTTCTTCAGATGGCCGTACCAGGCGATGGTCATGAACACGTTGGACAGCGCCAGCAGCCCGAAGGTCTGCAGTGGCAAGCTCAGCGAGGTCATGGGTCCATCCTCTGGATGCGTTGGTCGGTCAGCTCAGCCAGCGCCCCGACCACGCTGCAGCCATTGGCCAGCTGCCAGGCCGGTGCCAACTCGGCCAGCGGAGCGAGGACGAAGGCGCGTTGATGCAGGCGCGGATGCGGCAAGGTGAGCGTGGGCGTGACCATCTGCCGCTGGCCGTAGATCAGTAGGTCGAGATCGAGCGTTCGCGGCGCATGGTGGTAGGGGCGCTCGCGGCCGAAAGCTCGCTCCAGAGCTTGCAGCTCGGTCAGCAACACCTCTGGCGACAGTTCGCTGCGCAGTTCGGCCACCGCGTTGACGTAGTCCGAGCCGCTGGCCTCGATGGGCGCGCTGCGGTACAGCGCGGAGTGCGCCACCAGGGATGACTGCGCGAGACCAGCCAAGCTGGCCAAGGCAGCACGCACGCTGGCTTGCGCATCCCCCAGGTTCGCCCCCAGGCCAACGAAAACCCGCTCCGGGCCTGCCATGCAGGCGATCTCAGGCCGCGGCACCGCCGGGCGACGAGGCCGGGCCGGCCGGCTTGCGCCGACGCCGACGCCGCTTCTTCGCTGGCGCACTCCCGCTCGCAGTTTCAGCCGGCGCAAGCCCGACCTCGTCTTCGCGACGATCCGGTGGCGTTCGGGCCTCGCGCGGTTCACGAGGTTCACGTGCCTCTCGCGGCTCACGGGGCTCGCGCGGTTGAAGGCGCTGAGCCTCGCGCACGGCCGCGATCAGTGCTTCACGCTCCTCCGCGCTGCCGAGGGAGAAGTCCTCCCACCAGTCCGCCAGTTCGTCGTCGACTTCGCCGGTGTCGGCACGCAGGCGCAGAAAGTCATACGCAGCCCGAAAGCGTGGCTGTTCGATCAGGGCGTAGGGCGTGGTGCCTGTTCGGCGTTCGAAGCGCGGCTGCATCAGCCAGATCTCGCGCATGTCGGTACCCAGCTTGCCGCGGCCCGAGATGTCGCCGACCCGGGCATCGAAGACAGCGTCGATGGCCAGTTGCAACGCGGGCGCGGCGTGTTCACCGCCGTCGCGAGCGGCCTGCCAACGCTCGCGCACTTCGTGCCACAGCAGACAGGCCAGCAGGAAGCTCGGTGCAACCCCCTTGTCCTGCTCGACGCGCGCATCGGTGTCGGCCAGCGCTGCCTCGATGAACTGCACACGCTGGTTCTTGTGCTTGATGCCGTCGGCCATCAACGGCGCGAGCAGCGGGAACTGGCGCTGCAGGCCCTGCTTGCGCAACTCGGCCACGCTGGCCAGCGAGTGGCCGGTCTGCAGCAGCTTGAACAACTCGTCGAACAGGCGCGACCCCGGAACGTTGTCGAGCAGCGCGGCCATCTCTTTGATGGGGGTGCGCGTGGCCGGCTCGATGTCGAAGCCGAGCTTGGCCGCGAAGCGCACCACGCGCACGATGCGCACTGGGTCCTCGCGATAGCGCGTGGCGGGGTCGCCGATCATGCGCAGCGCCCGCTTCTTGATGTCCTTGATGCCGCCGTGATAGTCGATTACGACCTGGGTCAGCGGGTCGTAGTACATTGCATTGATCGTGAAGTCGCGTCGCGCAGCGTCCTCGATCTGCGGGCCCCAGACGTTGTCGCGCAGCACGCGACCGGCAGCGTCCACCACATGGCTCTTGCCGGCAAGCTCACTCTTGGAACTCTTCTCGTTGCCGCCGACCTGCTCAGCCGCCTCGGCATCGAGGTAAGCGCGGAAGGTCGAGACCTCGATCACCTCATGCTCGCGGCCGCGGCCGTAGATCACGTGCACGATGCGGAAGCGCCGACCGATGATGAAGGCCCGGCGAAACAGCGCCTTCACCTGTTCGGGCGTCGCGTCGGTCGCGACATCGAAGTCCTTCGGCCGCCGCCCCACCAGGAGGTCACGCACTGCACCGCCGACGATGTACGCCGCGTGGCCCGCCTCCTGCAGCGTACGCACCACCTTCACCGCGCGTTCGTCGAGCAGTTCGGGGTTGATGCCATGTTCAGCGGCCGCTACCTCGACGCGTTTGCCGAGCGGCACGCGTGCGCCTTTAGCGCTCGCAGGAGCGGCCTTGCCGAGCAGTTTGTCGATGAATTTTCGGATCATGGTTCTTCTTCTTTGAACAGGTTCAGGACCGGCCAGCCGCGCTCGCGCGCAACGCTGGCCAGGACCGGCCCGGGATTGGTCGCCACCGGGTGCGTGGCCCACTCGAGCAGCGGCAGGTCGTTGGTGGAGTCGCTGTAGAACGTGATGCGGTCGAAATCGGCGTGGCGCAGGCCCTGCCCGGCGAGCCACTGCTCGACACGAACGATCTTGCCTTCGCGAAACGAGGGCACGCCGCGCACGCCACCCGTCACGACCCCATTGTCGTCGCGTGCCAGTTCGACGGCGATCAGGTCGGCCACGCCGAACGCGTCGGCGATCGGGCGGGTGATGAATTCGTTGGTGGCCGTGACGATGGCCAAGTGATCGCCCGCACTTTGGTGGCGGCGCACCAGGGCCAAGGCGCGAGCGTCGAAACCAGGCCGCATGCGTTCGCACATGAAGCGCTCGCGCATCGCCAATGCTTCGCTTTCGGGGCGACCTCGCCAAGGCGCGGTGGCGAAGTCGATGTAGGCCGCGATGTCCAGTCGCGCGGCCTGGTAGTCCTCGTAGAAGGCGTCGTTGCGGCGCCTGAACGCGTCACCGTCGACCCAGCCGATGCTGACCAAAAACTCGCCGAAGGCGTGGTCGGAGTCGGTTTCGATCAGGGTGCCGTCGAGGTCGAACAAGGTCAGGTTCACAGCGTGGCACCCTCTTGCTCGAACATGCGCCGCAGCAGCGGCACGGTCACGGCACGGTGCTGGGACAAGGCAAACTCGTCCAGCCGATCGAGCAGGGTCATCAGGTGCTGCATGTCGCGCGCGAAGCGCCTCAGCAGATAGTCCATCACGTCATCGGACAGGAAGATGCCGCGGCGATCGGCCTCGCGGCGCAGTGCGGCGCGCGTGTCGCTCTCGGTCAAGGGCGCGATGGCGAAGACATGGCCCCAGCCCAGGCGCGTGCGCAGGTCGTCGCGCAACGGCAGATCCACCGGCGGCAGCGAGCCGGCAGCGGCAATGGCCAGGCCCGGGGCGGCGGCCTCGATGAACAGCGCGAAGGCCGCCTGTTGCTGGTCGGGGTCGAAAGCCTCGCAGGCGTCGAGCACCAGCAGTCCAGCGTGCTCGTCGAGTTGCCAGGGCAAGGGCCTCGTCGCGTCGAGCCAGCAGACGCTCAGGCCGCGCGCGCGCGCTTCCTCAGCCAGGGCACGCAGCAAATGCGTCTTGCCGCAGCCGTGTTCACCCCACAGGTAGACCGGTGCCGCCGCATGCGGCAGCGTTGTGGCCAGCGCTCGCAGGTGCGCCAGAGCGGCGGCGTTGGCGCCGGGCACGAAGCCGTCGAAGGTCTGCAGCGGCGGCGGGCCGATCGCGAGCGTGATTTGTCGCACTGCTCAACCCTGGTACAGCCGGCTGCCGAGGTAGGCGCCGCGCGCGCGCCGCAGCGCCACCAGGATCAGCGCGCTCACCGGCAGCGCAATCAGGACGCCGACGAAGCCGAACAGGTGCCCGAAAGCCAGCAGCGCAAAGATCACGGCCAGCGGGTTCAGGCCGATGCGCTCGCCGACCAGCCTGGGGGTCAGGAACAGGCTCTCGCCGATCTGGCCGATGCCGTAGATCAGGGCGACGGCGATCACGCCATACCAGCTTGCGAACTGCAACACGCCTGCCACCAGGGCCAGCGCCAGACCGAGGCCGAAGCCGAGGTAGGGAATGAACACCGCCAGGCCGGTGAACACCCCCACGGGCAGCGCCAGATCGAAGCCCGCGATGGCCAGCGCGGCGCTGTAGTACAGCGCCAGCGCGCCCATCACCATCAACTGGCCGCGCAAGTACTGGCCGAGCACCGTGTCGCACTCGTCCATGAAGCCCAGCGCGCCGTTGCGCAGCCGCGGCGGGATGAAAGCCTGGACACGCTGGACCAGCTGCGGCCAGTCGATCAGCAGGTAGAACAACACCACCGGCATCAGAAAGGCATTGCCGATGAAGGCCAGCAGCAGGCTGCCGCCGATGCGCGCCGAACTGAGCACGGTCGAGGCCCAGTCCTCCAGGTTGGCGTCGAGCAGCTTGGCGGCGAAGGCCTTGATGCTGGCGCTGTCCAGGGACACGTTGACACCGAATTGCGCCAACCAGGGAGATAAACGTTGGTTGAGCTTCTCGGCCAGCACCGGCAGCTGTTCGCGCAACAGCGGCAGTTCCTTTGAGATGATCGGCACCACCAGGAGCAGCAAGGCGAGCAAGGCCGCGATCGCCACCGTCTCGACCAGAGCGACCGCGGCCAGGCGCGGAAGGCGACGCGCCGCCAGCGCCTCCACAGCCGGATGCAGGGCATAGGCGAGCACCGCGGCCACGATGAAGGGCGTGAGCACCGGCGCCAACAGCCACAGGATGAACCCGGCGGCCACGGCAAGCGCAAGCCAGACCAGGCTGCGTCGTTGGGCGAAGTCGAGGCTCATGCCAATGTCGTCAATGCAGTCGCGGGGAACGGGCCGAACGCAGCTCCGCCAGGCGCTCGGCGATCGCTCTGGCGTCGTCGGCATCGGGTCGGCGGTCGAGGTACATCTGCAAGTCGTCGGCAGCTGCTTGGTGCTCACCCAGCTCGGCCCGGACCAGGCCACGATCGCGCCACTCTTCCCAGGCCTGCGGCAGCAGCAAGACCAGCCGCTGCTGCACAGCCAGCAGGCGCGGCCAGTCTTCGGCACTGCGATGGATCTCCTTCAGGTTGCGCAGCAGGCGCGCCAGAACGTCGCGCTCGCCGGCCGATTGCAGGAACAGGCCGAGCGGCGCTTCGAAATCACCGACCAGGCCCTGCCGATGCCGGTAGGGCGCAAGGCGCTCGTCGAGAGCATCGCGCGACAGCGATTGCCCAGTCACGGGATCGATGATGACTTCGCCCTGCGGCATCTTCAGCTTGACCAGGAAGTGCCCCGGAAAGGACACCGGGCGCGCATCGAGCCCCACCTGCTGGGCGATCTCGATGAACAACAAGGCCAGCGTGATCGGAATGCCGCGTCGCGTTGCGAGCACATGCTGCAGGTGGCTGTTGCGCGGATCGTAGTAGTCGTTGACATTGCCGGCAAAGCCGAGTTCCTCGAAGAAGTAGCGGTTGAGGCAGCGCAGCCTGTGCATGGCGCCGGCGTCGGCGGCGAGGCGCTGCTTCAGCCTGGCCGCCAGCGCGTCGACCTGCGACAGCACGCTCTGCACATCGAGGGACGGTTCGTCGTCCTGGGCCACAGCGATCGCCGCTTCGAGCAGGGAAAACTGTCGGTCGTCGGCCACCAGTGCGGCAAAGTAGTCCAGCAACGTGGGCGCCTCGAAGCGCAACGAACTCATACCTCGGCAGTGTAGGTCAGGCGTGGCGCATGAACTGGCGCGGGCGCAGACCCAGCACGGCCAGCAGGCCGAAGTACAGCAGGGCCGCACCCGTGAGCACCGCCGCCATCAAGGCGATGCGCAGGCCCCACTGCGCGGCCAGGCCGATCCAGTCGAAGCGCCAGGCGGCCCAGGCCAGCGCCGCGGTCAACGCTGCCGTGGCTACCAGCACACGTGCCAGAAACGCCATCCATCCAGGTGCTGGCACATAGGCCCCGACATAGCGCAGGCCGATCAGCAGGCACACGGCATTCAGCAACGCCCCCAGCCCGATCGACAGGGCCAGCCCGGCGTGACCCAGCCAGGGTACGAAGATCAGGTTCATGGCTTGCGTGGCGAGCAGCACAGCAACCGCGATCAGCACCGGCGTACGGATGTTCTGGCGCGCATAGAAGCCTGGCGCCAAGACTTTCACGGCCACCAGGCCGATCAGGCCCACGCCGTAGCCGCGTAGGGCCAAAACGGTCTGGGCGACATCGCGTGGGCTGAACGCGCCGTAGTGGTACAGGACCGCGACGAGCGGTTCCGGAAACACCAGCAGCGCCGCCGCGCAGGGCAATGCCAACAGCACGACCATGCGCAAACCCCAATCGAGCAGGCCGGCATAGCGCGTGCCGTCTTCCCCGGCCAGGGACGCCGAGAGCTGGGGCAGCAGCACCACGCCCAGGGCGACGCCGAGCAGGGCCGTCGGAAACTCCATCAGTCGGTCGGCAAAGGTCAGCCACGACACGGCGCCGACACCGACGTGAGAGGCGATCTGGGTGTTGATGACCAGCGATATCTGCGCCACGGACACGCCCAGCAAGGCCGGCGCCATCTGTTTCAGCACACGATGCACGCCGGGGTGATGCCAAGCCCTGCGCAGGGCGGCCGGGGCCAGGCCGATGCGCGGGAAACAGCCGATGCGCGCCAGGGCCGGCAGCTGCGCAGCGAGTTGCAGCACACCGCCGATCATCACGCCCGCGGCGAGTGCGTAGACGGGCTCGATGCCCCAGGACCTGAACAAGGGCACGCCCCACCAGGCCGCGGCGATCACGGCCAGGTTCAAGAGCACCGGTGTGGCCGCTGGCACGGCGAAGCGCTTCCAGGTGTTGAGGATGCCGGCCGCCAACGCGACCAGGGACATGCAGCCGATGTACGGGAACATCCAGCGCGTCATCAGCACCGCGTCGTCGAAGCGCGCCAGGCCCGAGGCCATGACCCAGACGATCACCGGTGCCGCGAGCACCCCCACGGCGCACGTGAGCAGCAGGGCCCAAGCCAGCACCGTGGCCACGGCGTCGATCAGCACGCGGGTGGCCTCGTCGCCCTCGCGCGTCCGCGTACCGGCCAGGATCGGCACGAAGGCCTGGGCAAAGGCGCCCTCGGCAAACAATCGTCGCAGCAGGTTGGGGATGCGGAAGGCGACGTTGAAGGCGTCGGTGGCGGCGCTGGCACCGAAGCTCGCGGCCACCAGCAACTCTCGCACGAGGCCGGTGATTCGCGAAGCCAGGGTCAGCAGGGAGACAGTGGAGGCGGCCTTGAGGAGGTTCACAGGTTCATGCGCTTGTCGCCGCACGCATGACCATCGGGCCGTGCAGGCACGAAGCGGCGCGATTATAGATAGCGCCTGCTCACGTGGCGACGGTCGGCTGGCGAGAGGGAAGCTGCCCGTGCTATAGTCGTGGTCTTTGCACCAAGCACCCCGTTTCAAGCATGGCCACCTCGTCCAAAGCCAAGAAGAAGACCGTTCGCCTCGCCTCTGGCCGCAAGCGCGCGCGCCAGGACGTGAAGCTCAATGCCGCTAACACGGCGCTGCGCTCCAAGTTCCGCACCGTGGTCAAGAACGTGCAGAAGGCCGTCACCACGGGCGACAAGGCCAAGGCCAGCGAGCTATTCACGGTCGCGCAGAGCGTCATCGACTCCGTGGCCGACAAGGGCATGTTCCACAAGAACAAGGCCGCGCGGCACAAGAGCCGCCTGGCCGCCAAGGTCAAGGCCTTGGCCACTGCCGCCGCCTGAAGCGGGCCCGGCGCAACGATCAGAGCCCGCTTCGGCGGGCTTTTTCATGGCCGATCGGGCAGCACGCAGACCTCGCCCATCTGCAGTCCGTTGTCGCGGGCGAAGTTCACCACGAAGTCCCAAGCCATCGGCTCGAGTCCCTTCAGCGACTCGCTGACGATGACGCACTTCACGCCGTCCACGACGGTGGGCACACAGTACGGCGAGTAGCCGATGAAGGCGCCGATGCCACGCGCGCTGGCGCCACCGCTGTCAGGCCGAAAGCTCGACATTGCGCTGGCCAGCCGCTCCGCCCAGTCGCCCGGGCGAAAGGTCCGCCCGTCCTTGGTCAGGCCCTGGATGACGAATTCGCGCGCTTTGGCAGTCGGTGGGGTGGCGGTCATGCTCGATGTGGCAATCGGCACCAGCGCCGGACGCTTGGGGTGCGCAGCAGGCATTGTGCCTCGCGGCTCGGTGTTTTGTTGCGCCGCAGCAAGCATGTTCGAGGCCAGGTCGGGACGTCAGTGCCCTCTCTTCGGCCCCCCGAACCCCAACCGTAGAATCACTGTGAGCCGGCGCGTGGAATCGTGACGCCGCCGGCCCTTGTTTTTGCCCGATCAGCCTCGGAACCACCATGACCGCCGCCGCCGAACCGCATGTGATGAAGACCTACGGCCGCCTGCCGATCGCGCTGTCGCATGGCCGCGGTTGCCGGGTCTGGGACACCGACGGGCGCGAGTACCTGGACGCCCTTGGCGGGATCGCGGTCAACACCCTGGGCCACGCCCATCCGCGCCTGGTGCCTGCCCTGCAGGACCAGATCGCCAAGCTGATCCACACCAGTAATTACTACCACGTACCCCTGCAGGAGCAACTGGCGGCCAAGCTCTGCGAGCTTGCGGGCCTAAGCAATGCCTTCTTCTGCAGCAGCGGACTCGAAGCCAACGAGGCGGCAATCAAGATCGCACGCAAGTACGGCCACGACAAGGGGATCGATCGACCCGAGATCGTCGTCTACGAGGCGGCCTTCCACGGGCGCTCGATCGCCACCCTGTCGGCCACCGGCAACCCCAAGGTGCAAGCCGGCTTCGGACCCTTGGTCGAAGGATTCGTGCGCGTGCCGCTGAACGACCTGGCGGCGATCGAAGAAGTGCGTGCGACCCGCCCGAACGTGGTCGCGGTGTTCCTGGAAACAATCCAGGGCGAAGGCGGCATCCATGCATCGCGCTGGGAGCACCTTCAGGGCCTGCGCCGCATCTGCGACGAACAAGGCTGGCTGTTGATGCTCGACGAGGTGCAGTGCGGCATCGGTCGCACCGGCAAGTGGTTCGCCCATCAATGGGCCGGGATTCAGCCGGACGTGATGCCACTGGCCAAGGGGTTGGGCTCGGGTGTGCCGATCGGCGCGGTGGTCTGCGGCCCCAAGGCAGCTGGTGTCTTCGGTCCCGGCAACCACGGCAGCACCTTCGGTGGCAACCCATTGGCGATGCGGGCCGGCGTCGAGACGCTGAAGATCATGCAGGAAGACGACTTGCTGGCCAATGCGTCCCATATCGGCGCCCTGCTCAAGGCCGGGTTCGAGCGCGAGTTCGCCGGCCTGTCTGGCGTGAAGGAGATCCGCGGTGCGGGGCTGATGATCGGTATCGAACTCGACCGTCCTTGCGGCGAACTGCTCGGTCGCGCCTGCGAAGCCGGGCTGTTGATCAGCGTCACCGCCGAGCGGGTGATCCGGCTCTTGCCACCGCTGATCGTGACGGCCGACGAGGCGACGCAGATCGTCGCTCTGCTCGCGCCCCTCGTGCGACAGTTTCTCGCGTCGAGCTCGCCTGCCCAGCCATGAAGCCGGGCGACGCCCTGATGAAGCACTACCTGCAATTCAAGGACCTGCGCGCCGAGGAGTACGCCTACCTGTTTGAGCGTACGCGCATCATCAAGACGCGCTTCAAGAACTACGAGAAGTACCAGCCCCTGGTCGACCGCACACTGGCGATGATCTTCGAAAAGGCCAGCACGCGCACCCGGGTCAGCTTCGAAGCCGGCATGTACCAGATGGGCGGCTCGGTGGTCCACCTGACCACGGGCGACAGCCAACTCGGCCGTGCCGAGCCGGTGGAAGACAGCGCGCGCGTGATCAGCCGAATGGTCGACATCGTGATGATCCGCACCTTCGAGCAGGCCAAGCTCGAAGGCTTCGCGGCGCACTCGCGCGTGCCGGTCATCAACGGCCTGACCAACGAGTACCACCCGTGCCAGATCCTGGCCGACATCTTCACCTTCATCGAGCAGCGCGGCGCCATCAAAGGGCAAGTGGTGGCCTGGGTCGGCGACGGCAACAACATGGCCAACACCTGGTTGCAGGCCGCCGACGTCCTCGGCTTCACGCTTCACGTCAGCACGCCCAGCGGCTACGAGCTCGACCCGGCCGTGGCGGGCGTCGCCAATACGCAGTGCGTGAAGGTCTTCGACCACCCGATGGAGGCTTGCCGCGGCGCCCACCTGGTCACCACGGACGTCTGGACCAGCATGGGCTATGAAGCCGAGAACGAGGAGCGCCGCAAGGCCTTCATCGACTGGTGCGTCGACGCCGACATGATGTCCGTGGCGCAACCAGATGCCCTCTTCATGCATTGCCTGCCTGCACACCGCGGCGAGGAAGTGGCGGCCGAGGTCATCGACGGGCCGCAATCGGTGGTCTGGGACGAAGCCGAGAATCGGATGCATGTGCAGAAGGCCCTGATGGAGTACCTCCTGCTCGGTCGCATCGGATGAGCGCTAGGCGCTCTTCAGCTTGAAGCGTTGCAGTTTCCCGGTCTCTGTGCGCGGCAGCGCCTCGCGGAACTCGATCGCGCGTGGGTACTTGTAGGGCGCGACGGTCTGCTTGACGAAGTCCTGCAGGGTCTTGACCATCGCCGCGTCGCCGCTGTGGCCCGGCTTGAGGACCACGACAGCCTTGACGATCTGGCCGCGCTGCTCGTCAGGGACGCCGATCACGCCGCACTCGGCTACCGCTTCATGCAGCATCAACGCGCTCTCGACCTCGGGCCCGGCGATGTTGTAGCCGCCGCTGATGATCATGTCGTCGGTGCGCGCCTGGTATACGAACTGGCCATCGGCGGGGTCGATGAGGTAGGCGTCCCCGGTCAGGTTCCAGCCGTCCTGCACATAGGTCTTCTGACGCTCGTCGGCCAGGTACTTGCAGCCGGTCGGTCCGCGCACGGCGAGCCGCCCGACCCGGCCTGGCGGAAGCGGCCGCCCGTCGTCGTCCAGCACGCAGGCCTGGTAGCCGGGCACAACGTAGCCGGTGGCACCACCGCGCGCCTGTTCCTCGGTCGCGGAGATGAAGATGTGCAGCAGCTCGGTCGAGCCGATGCCGTCGATGATCTCGATGCCCGTCGTCTCCTTCCACAGCTTGCGCGTGGCGGCAGGCAGCGCTTCGCCGGCCGAGACGCACTTGCGCAGGCTCGAGAGGTCTTGCCCGGCAAGCTGGCCAGCCATCGCGCGGTACGCCGTCGGCGAGGTGTAGCAGATCGTCGCGCCGTACTTCGCGATCGCCGCCGGCAAGGCGTCGGGCGACACCCTTTCGACTAGCACGCTGGTTGCGCCGACGCTCAGTGGAAACAGCAGCAAGCCCCCGAGGCCGAAGGTGAAGGCCAGAGGCGGGCTGCCGATGACACGGTCCTCTGGCATGGCCCGCAGCACGTGCACCGGCCAGCAGGCACAGGCCGCCATCACGTCGCGATGGAAATGCACGGCCGCCTTGGGCTGGCCGGTGGTGCCCGAGGTGAATGCGATCAGACAGCAGTCGTCGGCGGCGGTGTCGACATTGACAAAGGCCGTCGGCCGCGCTGCCATGGCCGCCTCGAGACCGCCCCCAGCCTCGCCATTGAAGTGCAGGACGTGCGCCAAGCCGGGGCATGCGGGCCGGGCCAGCGTCACCTCGTCGGCCAGGCGTGCATCGACCAAGGCGTGCGTGATCTCGGCCTTCGCCACGATGCCGGTGAGCTCGCGCGCGCGCAACAGAGGCATCGTGCCCACGGCGATTCCGCCGGCCTTGACCACGCCGAACCAGCAGGCGGCGAGCATCGGGCTGTTGGCCCCGCGCAGCAGCACGCGATTGCCGGGCACCAGTCCCAGCCCTTCCTTCAGGACATGAGCGATGCGATTGGCCTGGGCCTGGAGATCGGCATAGGTCCAGCGAATCGGTGTGCCGTCGGGCGCCGCGCCCAGCACGGCCAGCCGCGCGCCCTGCCCTTGCTCGACCCAGCGATCGAGCAATGCGTCGGCGCAATTGAGTTGACTGCCGAACTGCAGTTCGGGCAACTCGAACAGCAGCTGCGGCAACTGCTCGGGCACTGGCACCCGGTCACGAACAAAGGTGTCGATGTGGGCACTGGGCATGGTCGACAGCGACTCTACAACCCGGCCTGGCAAGCAGCGTCGGTGACAACCCCGGTGGAGCGAAGCGCTCTATCATCTGCCGCGCCATGGACCTGACGATCGATCATTTCAAAAAGTGCGCAACGGCGCTGGCCTTGGCGCTGTGCGCGGGCCTGTTACAGGCGCAGGCGCCAGCCAAGGTCGAGCAACTCGCCTGGCTCGCTGGATGCTGGGCCGCCGTCGGCGGCGAGGCCGGCTCGGGCGAACACTGGATGGCCCCCGTGGGCGGCACCATGCTGGGCGTGGGCCGCACCGTGCGCGGCGGCGCGACACGAGAGCACGAGTTCATGCAGTTGCGCGACACACCCGACGGCATCGTCTTCATCGCCTTGCCGAGCGGCCAGACTGAAACGCGCTTTGCGGCCGAACGTATCGGCCTGCGGGCGGCGACATTCCACAACCCGGCGCACGATTTTCCGCAACGCGTGATCTACGAGTCACCCGACAGCGACACGCTGGATGCGCGCATCGAGGGCCAGCGCAATGGCCAGTTGCGCACCATCCGCTTCCCGATGAAGCGCGCGGGCTGCCCGATCGGCGTTGCACGCTGATCCGGCGCTCCTTGCGATGACCGCCCGACCCGACTGTCTCGCGCTCGACGCAAAGGATCCCTTGGCGGCTCTACGCGAGCAGTTCAGCCTGCCCGCCGGCAAGATCTACCTCGACGGCAATTCACTCGGTGTGCTGCCGCGCGCCACAAGCGAGCGCGTAGCCCAGGTGGTGCAGCGGGAGTGGGGCGAGAACCTGATCGAGAGCTGGAACACGGCAGGCTGGATCCACCTGCCGCAACGCATTGGCGACAAGATCGCTCTGCTGGTCGGCGCCGAACCCGGCGAGCTGGTGGTCGCAGATTCGACCTCGGTCAATCTATTCAAGGTGCTGAGCGCGGCGCTGACGATGGCCCGCACCGATGTGCCCGAACGGCGCGTGATCCTGTCCGAGCGCGGCAACTTCCCGACCGATCTGTACATCGCCGAGGGCCTGGCGCGCGAGCGTGGTTTCGAGCTCGTGCTGACCGACACCCCTGAGGAGATCCCTGGCCTCCTCGCCGACCGGCGCGTCGCGGTGATGATGCTGACCCAGGTCGACTACAAGAGTGGCCGACTGCATGACATGGCAGCGCTGACCCAACTGGCGCACCAGCACGGCACGCTCGCCCTGTGGGACCTGGCGCACTCGGCCGGCGCCCTGCCGGTCGCACTGAATCAGACCGGCGCCGACTTCGCCATCGGCTGCGGCTACAAGTACCTGAACGGCGGGCCTGGCGCGCCGGCCTTCGTCTGGATTCATCCGCGCCACGCCGAACGCTTCTGGCAGCCTTTGTCGGGCTGGATGGGTCACGCGGCGCCGTTCGAGTTCACGACCACCTACCGGCCCGCTGCCGGCATCGCCCGCTACCTGTGCGGAACGCCGGCCCTGCTGTCGATGGCGGCACTCGAGTGCGGCGTCGACAGCGTGCTGGCGGCCAAGCCGATGGGTGGGATGGTGGCACTGCGCGCCAAGTCGCTGGCACTGACCGATCTATTCATCACCCTGGTCGAGCAGCGCTGTGGCGGGCATGGCCTGGACGTCATCACACCCCGAGAGCATCCTCTTCGCGGCAGCCAGGTCGCGCTGGCCCGGGCCGAAGGCGCCTACGCCATCGTGCAGGCGCTCATCGCGCGGGGTGTGGTGGGTGACTTCCGCGCCCCCGACGTGCTGCGCTTCGGATTCACGCCGTTGTACCTGCGCTTCGTCGACGTGTGGGATGCCGTCGACCATCTGCAGCAGGTGCTCGACAGCGGCGAATGGCGCGAACCGCGTTTCAATCGAAAGGCGGCGGTCACATGAGCAGCGAGAAAGTCGTTCACGAAGAGAAGGCCAAGCTCGACTTCTCGCAGGACATGAGCTACGGCGATTACCTGCACCTGGACGAGGTGCTGGGCGCCCAGCATCCGCGCTCGCCCGATCACAACGAAATGCTGTTCATCGTCCAGCACCAGACCAGCGAGCTGTGGATGAAGCTGATGCTGCACGAGCTGACCGCCGCGATCGCGGCAGTCGCCAACGACGAGCTGGGTAGCGCCTTCAAGATGCTGGCACGGGTGTCGCGCATCATGGAGCAGTTGGTGCATGCCTGGGACGTGCTCGCCACAATGACGCCGCCCGAGTACTCGGCGATCCGCCCCTACCTGGCCAGCAGCAGCGGCTTCCAGAGTTGGCAGTACCGCTGCATTGAGTTCCGCCTCGGCAACAAGAACGCCGCGATGCTGTCGCCGCATCAGCACCGCGCCGACCTGCTGGCGCATGTGGAGGAAGCCTACAGGGCGCCGTCTCTGTATGACGAAGCGCTGCGCCTGCTGGCCAAGCGCGGCCTGCCGGTGCCTGCCAGCCACACCGAGCGCGATTGGACCTTGCCCTACAGTGCCAGCGAAGAGGTCGAGGCCGCCTGGCTTGCGGTCTATCGCCAGCCCGCCCAGCACTGGGACCTGTACCAGCTCGGCGAGGAATTGACCGATCTGGAAGACGCCTTCCGCCTCTGGCGCTTTCGCCACGTCACCACCGTCGAGCGCGTGATCGGCTTCAAGCGCGGCACTGGCGGCACCGGGGGTGTGAGCTATCTGCGCAAGATGCTCGACATCGTGCTGTTCCCCGAAGTCTGGACCTTGCGCACGGCGCTCTGACCGGCGGCCGCATGTCCGAGACCGCATCTTCCACCGCCCCTTCACTGCGTCTGCTGGCAAGCACCGTGGCACCCTTCGTCCTGCTGGCCACGGTGCTGCTGGTGCTGGCCTACTTGTGGCTCGATCCGACGCCGCCCAAGCGCGTCGTGCTGGCCACCGGGGTCGAACAGGGCGCTTACAGCGAATTCGGCAAGCGCTATGCCGCGGCCCTGGCCAGACACGGCATCCGGGTCGAGCTGCGACACACCCAGGGCGCCGCGGAAAACCTGGCCCTCTTGCGCGACCCGCAGTCGGGCATCGACCTGGCGTTCGTGCAGGGCGGTGCCGACGCCGAGCGCCGCGCCGACGAGGACGTTGAGAGCAACCTGCGCTCGCTCGGCAGCATGTTCTACGAGCCCGTGTGGCTGTTCTACCGCGCCGAAAGCGCGAAGAACCTGCTGAAGGCGCCGCGCCTCGAACGCCTGGTGCAGCTGGCCGGCTGGCGCGTGAACATCGGCGCTCCGGGCAGCGGCGTG
The DNA here is from genome assembly GCA_040384625.1 of Pseudomonadota bacterium. Classification (GTDB taxonomy): domain Bacteria; phylum Pseudomonadota; class Gammaproteobacteria; order Burkholderiales; family Burkholderiaceae_C; genus CADEEN01. The sequence continues at coordinate 16,857 of JAZKIW010000001.1, forward strand.
CCCAACCTGGCCCAGCGCCTGCTCGACGCCAACCGCATCGATGCGGCCACGATCACGCTGTTGCAGCAACCGCAGACGCCCGCTGTGGCCGACCTGCTCGAACGCAAGCTCGACGCCATCGTGCTGGCCTCGGCCCCTGAATCGTTGATGGTGCAGATGCTGCTGCAGACGCCCGGCGTGCTGCTGTTCGACTTTGCCCAGGCCGACGCCTACACCCGCCGCTTCGGCTTCCTTTCGGCCGTGACCTTGCCGCGGGGCGTGGTCGACTTGGCGGGCGACCTGCCCGCAGCAGACGTGCACATGGTGGCGCCCACCGCGACCCTGGTGGCGCGCGAGAGCCTGCATCCTGCGCTGGCCCAGCTGTTCGTGCAGGCAGCGCAGCAGGTGCACGGCGAACCGGGCTGGTTCCAGCGCAAGGGCGACTTTCCCAACGCCCGCGACGGCGAACGCGAACTGGCGGCTGAAGCGCAGCGCTTTTATCGCAGCGGCGTGCCCTGGCTGCAGCGCTACCTGCCGTTCTGGCTCGCCAACCTGATCGACCGCATGTGGCTGGCCCTGCTGTCGATCATCGCCGTGCTGATCCCGCTGGCCCGCGTGGTGCCGCCGTTGATCGAGATGCGCATCCGCTCGCGCGTGTTCCGTTGGTACGGCCGCCTGCGCGCGATCGAGAGCGCAGCGGGCTCGCGCCCGGCGGACGAATTGCTGACCGAACTCGACCACATCGAGTCCAGGGTCGCCGACGTGCACATGCCGCTGTCGTACACCGACGAGCTGTATGCGCTGAAGAGCCACATCCAGTTCGTACGCCGGCGCTTGCAGACGCCCTGAAGGCCACCACCGGAAGCACCATGCCCACGCTGCACAACACCCTCGCCACCTTCGCACTGATGTCGGCCGTTGCTGCCGCGTCGGCCGCCGCCAAGGAGCGCCCGATTCACCTCGTCATCGCCCCCGGCAAAGTGGCCGAGGTGTGCATGCCGCTCGCCGAGGGCGATACCTTGCGCTGGCGCTTCAAGGCCAACGTGGCGCTGGACTTCAACCTGCACCACCATGTCGACAAAGCGGTCCTGATGCCCGTCGATCGCAAGGCAATCAAGGCCGGCAGCGGCCAGCAGGCGATCGACCAGCGCAACGACTGGTGCCTGATGTGGACGGCACCCAGCCAACCCAAGCGCATCACGGTCGACGGTGCATGGTCGGTGGTGCCGGCGCCGCCGACATCGCCAGCCAGGTGATCTCCCCTTCGCGCGAGACCTCGCCGATCTGGTTCGCCACCGCCGCTCGAGCGGCCATCGGAGCGCCGCGCCCTAGAATCGCTGCCACCCCGACCGCCAGCCGCCAGCCCACGACGCCCGCGGCCCCGTCCTTCAGCCGGAGCACGACCCCATGGACACCCGTACCTCACCGATCCCGCTGCGCATCGAACGCGTGCGCGATGCGCTCGCTGCCCGCGGACTGACGGCCCTGCTGGTGCCCTCGAGCGACCCCCATCTGTCGGAGTATTTGCCCGAGCGCTGGCAAGGCCGCGTCTGGCTGTCGGGCTTCACCGGCTCGATGGCCACCCTGGTGATCACCACCGAGCGCGCCGCACTGTTCGCCGACAGCCGCTACTGGGTTCAGGCCGAGGCCGAGCTGCGCGGCAGCGGCATCGACCTGGTGAAGATTCCGACCGGCGCGGCCACGCACCATATCGACTGGCTGGCCGGCAACGTGGCGCGCGGTGGCAGCGTCGCGGTCGACGGTCAGGTGATCGGCCTGGCTGCCGCGCAGGCGTTGCGCGCAGGGCTCGAAAGGGCTGGCGTGAGTTTGCGCACCGACGCCGACCTGCTCACCGACGTCTGGCCCGAACGACCGACCCTGCCGCGGGCGGCCATCTATGCCCACCGCGCACCGCAGGCCCCGATCGGCCGCGCGGCCAAGATCGCGTCGCTGCGCGAAGCGATGTCCCGCCACGGCGCAACGCACCACTTCGTCTCGACCGTCGACGACGTGGCCTGGATCACCAACCTGCGCGGTGCCGATGTCGACTACAACCCGGTCTTCCTGGCCCATCTGCTGATCGATGCCACACGCGCGACGCTGTTCGTCAGCGCCGGCAAGGTCGATGCAGCGCTGGCTGCCGAACTGGCCGCCGACGGCGTCGGCTTGGCCGACTATGCCCAGGCCTCGGCGGCGTTGGCCGCGCTGCCTTCCAGCAGCACGCTGCTCGTCGACCCGCGCCGCATCACGCTGGCCTTTCGCGAACAGGTCGGCGCAGGGGTCAAGGTCGTCGAGGCGATCAACCCCAGCACCCTGGCCAAGAGCCGCAAGACCGCGGCCGAGGCCGAGTTCATCCGCGACGCGATGGCCGAAGACGGCGCCGCCATGTGCGCCTTCTATGCCTGGTTCGAAGCAGCCCTGGCGCGCGGCGAGCCGATGACGGAACTGACGATCGATCAGAAGTTGAGTGCCGAACGCGCCAGACGCGCCAACTTCGTGGGCCTGTCGTTCCCCGTCATCGCCGGCTTCAATGCCAACGGTGCGATGCCGCACTACCGCGCCACACCGGCGTCGCACGCGGCGATCGAAGGTGACGGCCTGCTGCTGATCGACTCGGGCGGCCAGTACCTCGGCGGCACCACCGACATCACGCGCGTCTGGCCGATCGGCAGTGTGAGCGGCGCGATGAAGCGCGACTACACCCTGGTGCTGAAGGGCACGATTGCACTCTCGCGCACACGCTTCCCGCGCGGCACCCTGAGCCCGATGCTCGACACCATCGCGCGCGCGCCCCTGTGGGCCGAGGGCCTGGAGTTCGGCCACGGTACCGGCCATGGCGTGGGCTATTTCCTGAACGTGCACGAGGGCCCGCAGAGCATCAGCAAGACCATCCCCGAAGCGACGATGGCGATGGAGCCGGGCATGATCACCTCGATCGAACCCGGCCTGTACCGCCCGGGCCAATGGGGTGTGCGGATCGAGAACCTGGTCATGAACGTGACCGGCCCGACGACCGAGTTCGGCGAGTTTCTCGACTTCGAGACGCTCACGCTGTGCCCGATCGACACGCGCTGCATCGACATGGCCTTGCTGCGTGACGACGAGCGGGCCTGGCTGAATGCGTACCACGCGACGGTGCGTGAAAAGCTCACGCCACGCGTGCAGGGCGAGGCCCTGGCGTGGCTGTTGGAGCGCACCGAAGCGCTCTAGACAAACCGTTCATCGCCTGCGGCAGCGCTTCATCGCTGAAGCCCTGCCGTTCGTCTCATCGCGCTGGATCGGCCAGCCGCGGGCTCCTAAAGTGCACTCATCGACACCGTCTTTGACCGCAACCCCAAGGAGCCCAACATGACCGACCGCCTCAGCACCCGCATCACTTCCTTCGCCCTCGCAAGCGTTGTCACCTGGTCGCTGTTCACCGGCATCGACGCGATGGCCCTCGAACAGCACGCTGGTAGCCTGCAAATGTCGCAAGCGCCGACCGCAACCCTTGTCGCTGCAACGCCCCTCGCATCGAAGAGTTGATCGACGACGGTTGCGGCAAGGCAAAACGCCCGGCTCTGCCGGGCGTTTTGCCTTGTGGGCCGCCGTCGATCGTCATCTGCGGCAGCCCATGCCACGCCGAGCGCCGTTCGTCGCGCGGCGGCTGCCACGCCGCGTCGTTTGCTGCACAGTGTGACGGTCGGTGCTGCTCCTGAACATGGCGGCCCGGCTTTGATCGATGACCGACCTCCCTCGGTCCCGTGGGCACAACCCGATCAGCGGGACCGTCCTCCATTCGGGCTGCTTCGGCAGCCCGTCTTTTTTGCACTACATCTGGCGGAACAGGTGCAGGTAGCTGCGGCTCACCGGCAACACTTCGTTGCGGCCATTGAGGTGCACGTCCGCGGTTTCGTTCAGGCCACGCGACACATGCGCGATGCGCGCCAGGTTGACGATCACCGAGCGGTGGATCTGCGCAAAGCGCTCGGGGTCGAGTTCATCGGCCAGTTCGCGGATCGTCTTGCGGATCAGCGCCTCGCCGCCGTCCCACACCACCAGGGTGTACTTTTCGTCGGAGCGCAGGAAAGCCACCTGCTCGACCGGAATCAGGCGCAGTGACGCCCCTACCGAAGCCTTGATCCATTGCAGCCAGCGGCGTGCTTCCCCCCCGCGCCCACGCAACTCGCCGGCCAGGCGGTCGAGCACGTCCTGAACCGTGGCACCGGACTCACCCGCCGAGGGGCTGGGTTGGAGTCGCTGCCTGAGCCGCTGCACCGTCTCGGCCAGGCGTTCTTCATCGAAGGGCTTGACCAGGTAGTCGATCGCCCCCTGCTCGAAAGCCTTGACCGCGTACTGCTCGTAAGCCGTCACGAAGACGATCTGCGTGCGCTGGACCATGCAACGCGCGGCATCGATGCCCGACAAGCCGGGCATGTGCACGTCGAGAAACACCACCTGCGGCGCGTGGTCTTCGAACAGCTCGACCGCCTCGCGGCCATTGCGGGCCTGGGCCACGATCTGCAGTTCGGGCCACAGGCGTGCCAGGTGCGCCGCCAGACGCTCGCGCAGCAAGGGTTCGTCATCGGCGATCAGGGCCGTCACCGGATGGGCAGTGCTCATGGTCGGGCAGCGGGCAGGCTGACTTCAGCACGCAGGCCGTGCGGTGCGACATCATGCAACGCCAGGACCGCGGCCGGGCCATAGGCCGCCGCCAGGCGCTCGCGCAGGTTCGCCAAGCCGGTGCCGGGGGTCTGTGACTCGTCGATGCCGCGACCGCTGTCCTGCACCCACAACGTCACGGCGTCACCGGCCTCGCGCCGGGCGCCGACGTCGATGCGGCCACCGGCCTCGCTCGGGTCGATGCCGTGGCGCACGGCGTTCTCGACCAGGGTCAACAAGGTCATCGGAGGCAGGCGCAGGCCGCGCAGGCCGGGCTCGATGTCGAGCCCAAAGCTCAGGCGGTCGGGCATGCGCATCTGCATCAGCTCGAGGTAGGCCTTCACCAGGGCCTCTTCCTGGCCCAGGGTGGGCGCCGCCCGATGCAACTGGGGCATGGCCGCACGCAGGTAGGCGATCAGGCTGCCCAGCACCGGTGCGGCGCGTGGCGAACCGCTTTCCACCAGGGCCTGCACATTGGCCAGCGTGTTGAACAGGAAGTGCGGCTCGACCTGCGACTGCAGGACCTTCAGCTGCGCATCGGAGGCCTGGCGCTGCAGCGTCTCACGTTCGAGCGCGAACTGCAGCACCTGGGCATTGGCCTGCGCATCGCGCTCGCGGTACAGCGCACCCAAGGCCAGGATCAGGCCAAGCACCAGGGCCGAACCGCCGATCAGGACAAAGCCGGTCACCCGTGCCTCGTTGCCGAACAGCGCCTGCCAGTCGCCACCGGTCGAGAGCAGGTAGACCGCCAGGGTCGCGGCCGGCGCCGCCAGTGTGATCGCGATCAACTGCATGACCCAGCGCGGCAAAGGGGCGCGGCGCCATTGCCCGGCCGCAGTGAACGCCAACAGGAGCACGATGGCAATGAACAGGGTGCGGCCGAACAGCACCGGCAGCGGCGGCCTGAAGATGGGCGCGATCATCAAGGCCACCACGATCGCCAGGCCAACGGCCCAGGCGACACTGCGCCCGGTCAGCGCGGCGAAGAAGGCGCGCCAGAAGTGAGGCGGGTTCGGATCGGTGGGCAGGGTCGAGACAGGCATGGCGTGCACGATAGCGCCAGGCCGCGCCCGCGTGGACGCCAAGGCGTCGTCGGCGCGACAAAGCACGGTTTGCAGTGGCCGAGCGGCGGGCGCCGGGCCGACAGGCCACGGCGCACCTGCCCGCCCGTCAGACGCCGGCGCGCTGCAGGCGGGCCGCCAAGGCCTGTGACAGCGTCTCGGCGCTGTCGGCCAGGTGTGCGCGTGTCTCGGCCCCGATCCCCGGGCGCTGGGCCGCGGTCTTCAGGCGTGCGAGCAGGTCCAGCGAGTCGGCGCGCGCCAGACTCTTGCTGTCGGCACGGCCCGCGCCCGCAGGGCGCAACAGGATGGCGGCCAGACGCCCGGTGTGATCGCGTTGCAGTTCACGGCGTGCCACCTGAATGTCGGCCCCCGTGCCGAGCTCGCTCCAGATGTCGCGGTTGAGGCGGCTGTACAGCTCGGACAGGCGGAACGCGTCGGTGCGCCCACCCTTGGCGGCCACGTCCAACTTGCCCTCGCTGTCCAGCAGGCGCGAGGCCACACCGTCGCTCATCAACTGCGCCAGCAGCGCTCGCTGCAGATTGACCATCACGGCCCCGAGCGAGAACTCGGTGGCCACCGAGCCATCGCCGGCACCCAGGGCCTCCAGCCGTTCGCTGTAGTCGGGAGCGAGCTTGCGCTGCAGGGCCGGTGAGAGACGCAGGCTGTCGACGGCAAAGACGCTGCTGGACAGGACTTCGAGCGCCTCGCGCTGCACCGCGGCTGGCACCGGGACCAGGGGGTCGCGGCCGCTGCCCGGGTGATCGCGCAGGGTGCGTACGCCTCCGATCTGGCGTGCCAGGATGCCGGCCGAGCGCGCCGCGTCGTTGACCGCGTAGTTGACCGAGCGGCGCAGCACCGCGTAGTCGGCCTCGGGCTTGAGGACCCGCGTCTCCTGGCGGCGAATCAGGTCGCGCGCGATCTCGATGCGCTTCTTGGCGAATGCGACCGGGTCGTTGCCCAGGTCCATGTGCAAGGACTCGGGGTCGATGCCGAGGAAGTTGTCGTCGTCCGTGCCATAGGCCAGCAAGGGTTCGGCGCTGCGCGCAGCGATGCGCCGCAGTTCAGCCGCCTCCTCAGCGGGGGCAATCGGCTTGTAGGCGTACTCGATGGCCCAGTAGTCGTAAGGCCCGAGCGCGGTCTGGAACGGCGTGCCCCCCACCTCGCCCGGGCGCGGCAGGTTGACCGGCGCGTACTCCATCACCGAACCGGCCAGACCGTTTTCGGCCGTGAAGACACGGTCCGAGAGCTGCTTGTCGGTGTAGACGCGCGAGGAGCGGAAGTTGTGGCGCAGGCCCAGGGTATGACCGACTTCGTGCGCCGACACGTCGGTGAGGTAGTCGAGCACGAACTGCTGCGCTTCGGGGCCGTCTGGATCCAGATCGCCTCGCGCGTCGAGCACGTCGAGTGCGTAGCCCAGTTGCTCCGCTGCAAGGTCGGCGTGCAGGCACAAGTCGCCCAGCTGGCGCGAGCGCAGCGGGTCGTGATGGCGGTGCTGGTGCGCCGACATGCCGTCGATGACCGCATCGTGGGCCTGCAGAACCGACAGCCAATCTGCGGCGCTGCGGCCAGCGAGCACCTGGGCGCGCGCGGTGCGGATGTTGCGCGAGGACATGCTCTCGAAGGCAATGTCGGCATCCAGGATCTCGCCGCTGCGCGGATCGACGTGGCTGGGTCCGATCGCGCCATAGAAGGGCTGCGCATTGGTCAGCCAGCGGATCGACGCCGTGTTCACGTCCAGGGTGTCGAAATCGGCGTCATCGGGTTGCACCTTGACGACCACGGCGTCCTTGAAGCCGATCTTCTCGAAGGCCTTGTTCCACTCGAGCACACCGCGCGTGATGGCATCCCGGTATTTGACCGGGATCGTGTTGTCGAGCCAGAAGGTGATCGGCTTGACCGGCTCGGACAGGGCCGCGGCCGGATCCTTCTTTTCGAGACGCCAACGCTGCACGAAACGATCGCGCGGCGTGCGCGCCAGATCGTCGCTGTAGTCGTTGACGACGCTGGTGAAGTAGCCGATGCGCGCGTCGGCGGCGCGGCGCGCCATCGGCACCTCGGGCAGCTTGCTGAGCGAGTAGTACAGACCGAGCACCATGCTGCGCGGATCGGGCAAGGCGCGCGGTGTCAGGGGGACCGGGCCGCCGGGGGGGGAGCCGGGCTGAGGCACCGCGATGTTGGCGCTGTAGTAGTGCGCGTTGACGTTCAGCACGATCTGCTCGGGCGTGGCGCGCAAGCTGGTGAAGTGGGTGTTGCGCGCCTCCAATGCATAGCCCTGGCGGAAGGCGCGCTGCAGCGAGGTACCCAGGCCGAGCATGTCGTTCAGGAACAGCGGGCCGGCATCGACCAGCACCGTCTTGCGTTCGGGGTGCGGCTGGCTCGCGACGGGTGCGCTTGCCAGTAGGCTGGGCGAAAAACTTGCAGCGACCGCGCGTGCCTGAGGCGACTTCGGGTCGCGCGCCACGTAGTCGGTATTCAGCTCCACCAACTGCACCAGGTTGTGCACCTTGCGGAACTCAACCATGCGCTCGTAGACACGGCTGTTAGGCACGTACATCGATCCGCCGAAGATGCCGGCCTCCCCGATGCCGCGCGCCAGCTTGGGCGAGAGGAAGAAGGGCTTGTTGAAATCCTCCGGCTTGAGCTCGAGCCAGACCTTGTCGTCCTTCTGCCAGAAGGCGATCAGGCCGTCGGTCTTCTTGGCGTCCTTGGCGACCACGGCAAACGCAGGCGGCTGGCCCGGCGCGGGAGGCGGCGTTGCGGCAGACCCGGGCGTGGCCGGAGCCGACGCGCCTGGCACCGGCGGCGTGGCAGCCTGGGCGAAGCCGTTCGGCGCAGTGCCGGCCGTCGGATTCGGTGCCGCAGCGGCGGGAGTGGTCGGCGCGCTGGCGACCGTCGCACAGCCGGCCAGCAGCAGTGAAAAGAGTCCCAGGCTGGGCGCCAGCAGGTGGCGTGGGCGGAGATCGATGCGTCGCATGGTGTCCTGCAGGTTGGGCAGCGGATGGACTCGATTATCGAATCCGACGTGCCGGTTCGCCATCGGGAAACGCCCGTTGGCAGCGCCTTGGAGCCGCCGTTCGTCCCCTGGTTCCAGCTATCCGTCGCACAAGGCTCAATGGATCGGCTTGAAGCGCACCCGCTTGGGCCGGGCACCCTCCTCGCCCAGGCGCTTCTTCTTGTCGGCTTCGTACTCCTGGTAGTTGCCGTTGAAGAAGTTCCACTGCGAGTCGCCCTCGCAGGCCAGGATGTGGGTGCAGATGCGATCGAGGAACCAGCGGTCGTGGCTGATGACCATCGCGCTGCCGGCAAACTCGAGCAGCGCCTCTTCCAGCGCGCGCAGGGTTTCCACATCGAGGTCGTTCGACGGCTCGTCGAGCATGAGCACGTTGCCGCCCTTGGCCAGGGTCTTGGCCAGGTGCAGGCGGCCGCGCTCGCCGCCCGACAACGACCCGACCTGCTTCTGCTGGTCGTTGCCCTTGAAGTTGAAGCGGCCCAAGTAGGCCCGTGACGGCATCACAAACTTGCCGACGACGATGTTGTCCAGGCCGCCCGAGACGTCTTCCCAGACCGTCTTGTCGCTGGCCAGGCTCTCTCTGCTCTGATCGACGAAGGCCATCTGCGCCGTCTTACCGATCAGCACTTCGCCGCTGTCGGGCTTTTCGGTGCCTTGCAGCATGCGGAAAAGCGTCGACTTGCCGGCGCCGTTGGGGCCAATGATGCCGACGATGGCGCCGGCCGGAACCTTGAAGCTGAGCTTGTCGATCAGCAAGCGGTCACCGAAGGATTTGGAGACGTCCTTGAACTCGATGACTTCATTGCCCAGGCGCTCGGCGACGGGGATGAAGATCTCGTTGGTGACGTTGCGCTGCTGGTATTCGACGTCGCTCAACTCCTCGAAGCGGGCCAGGCGGGCCTTGCTCTTGGTCTGGCGCGCCTTGGCGTTGGAACGCACCCACTTCAGTTCTTCCTTCATCGCCTTCATGCGCGCGTCTTCGGTTTTCTGCTCCTGCTCCAGGCGCTGCTCCTTCTGATCCAGCCAGTCGGAGTAGTTGCCCTTCCAGGGGATGCCCGAGCCGCGGTCGAGTTCGAGGATCCACTCGGCCGCGTTATCGAGGAAGTAGCGGTCGTGGGTGATGGCGACCACGGTGCCTGGGAAGCGCTGCAGGAACTGCTCCAGCCAGTCAACCGACTCGGCGTCCAGGTGGTTGGTCGGCTCGTCGAGCAGGAGCATGTCGGGCTTGCTCAGCAGAAGCCGGCACAGCGCGACACGGCGCTTTTCGCCGCCGGACAGGACGCCGATCTGTGCATCCCAAGGCGGCAGGCGCAGAGCGTCAGCCGCCAGTTCGAGTTGCAGGTCGGTGTTGTCACCGCCGGCGGCAGCGATCACAGCCTCCAGCTCGGCCTGCTCAGTGGCCAGCTTGTCGAAGTCGGCGTTCTCGTCGGCGTATTCGGCGTACACCTCTTCGAGGCGCTTCTTCGCTGCCAGCGCACCGCCGATGCCCTGCTCGACCGCTTCACGCACCGTCTGGTTGGCATCGAGCTGGGGTTCCTGGGGCAGGTATCCGATCTTCAGGCCAGGCATCGCGGTGGCTTCGCCCTCGATCTCGGTGTCGACGCCGGCCATGATCTTCAGCAGCGTGCTCTTGCCCGAGCCGTTGACGCCGAGCATGCCGATCTTGGCGCCGGGGAAGAACGACAGCGAAATGTTCTTGAGGATGTGACGCTTCGGCGGAACGATCTTGCCGACGCGGTTCATGGTGAAAACGTACTGGGCCATGGTCTCTCTTGCACGGGAAAACGAAACGCGGGCCTTCCACGCCGGAAGACCCGCCACAGCCGCTATTGTCGCCGTTCCCCCGAGTCGGCCTCAGGACGCCCCTCGACCGGCCGGCCCGGCCTCGGAGCCGAGCTGGCATTCGGCGTGGCCGTCGAGCCAGCCACTCTGGATCAACGCTTGCGGCGCCATCGGGCGAGCGAAGTAGTAGCCCTGCAACTCGTCGCAACCCAACCCCACCAGCACGTCGCGCTGCTCGACGGTTTCCACCCCCTCGGCGACGACCTGCAGCCCGAGCGCGTGGGACAGTCGCACCACCGCGTCGACGACGGCGCGCGCGTCGGCACTGGCCTCGAGATCGGCCACGAAGCTGCGGTCGATCTTCACCTCGTGCGCGCGCAGGCGCCGCAGGTAGGCCAGGCTCGAATAACCGGTGCCGAAATCATCGATCGAGAGCCGGATACCCAGCGCAATGAACTGCTCGACGACGCGCTGCGTGGCCTGGGTGTCTTCCATCGCCAAGGTCTCGGTGATCTCGCACACCAATTGATCGGGATCGACGCCATGCCGGCCCAGCGTGCTGGAAAGGCGCGCGGTCAGATCTTCCTGGCGCAGCTGCTGTGCCGACATGTTGACCGAAACCCTCAGGCGCTGGCCGGCGGCCGACCATGCCGCGAGCTGGCGGCAGGCCTCGTCGAGCACCCAGTCGCCCAGCTCGACGATGAGGCCGAAGCGTTCGGCGACCGGGATGAAGGCGGCCGGGCCGAGCAGCCCGTGCCGCGGGTGCTGCCAGCGCACCAGGGCCTCGAGCCCGCTCAGGCGACCGCTCGCCGCACTGATCTTGGGCTGGTAGTGCAGCAGCAACTCGCCCGCGCCGATCGCAGCTCGAAGGTCCTGCTGCAACTCGAACTGGCCGCCGCCAGCCTGGCTGTCCAGCTCCGCTTCGAACAGGGCGAACGTCGATCCACCGGCCCGCTTTGCGTTGTACATCGCCGCGTCGGCGCAGGCGATCAACTGATCCCGATGGCCGTGGTCCGGGTAGACCACGATGCCGATCGAACACGACAGGCTGACCTGGCGTTCAGGCAGCTCGAACGGCTCTCGCATGGTCTGCAGGATGCGCCGTCCAAGTGCAATGGCGTCGTCGGCGCCGTGCAGACCGTCCATCAGCAGCACGAACTCGTCGCCGCCCATGCGGGCGACCGTATCGGCGCCACGAACCAGGGCGCGCAGGCGCTGTGCCACCTGGCGCAGCACGACGTCACCGGCGGCGTGGCCGAAGCTGTCGTTGACGGGCTTGAAACCGTCCAGATCGACGAACAGCAGGGCCAGGCGCACGGCCTCGCGCGTGCTGCCTTCGTCGGCGTGACGGTCGATGCGCGCCAATGCGTGCTGCAAGCGATCGTCGAACAGGGTGCGGTTGGGCAGTTCGGTCAGCGCGTCGACGAACGCCAGGCGCCCGAGGTCGTCATTGGCACGCTGGAGCTGCGCGTTCGCGGACTGCAGCTCGCGCGCCAGCTCGGCCGTCCTGACCGCGACGCTGCCGTCTAGCACCGAGGTGAAGACGGTCACGGCAACCAGGATCAGGGACGCCGCTCCGGTCACGACGCCTAGGCTCTGCCGCCCCACCCCGTCGACGCTGAGACAGATCGCATCGGCGGCAAAGTTGGCTGCCGCCATGCCGGTGTAGTGCATGCCTCCGATGGCCGTGCCCATCACCAAGGCAGCGCCAACATGGGCCAGGCGCGCGCGCAGGCCGTGCAGCCGGCGCATGCCGAAGAAGATCAGCAAGGCCACTGCGGATGCGCCGCAGGCGATGAGCGCGGAGGCCGCGACCAGCCAGAGGTTCCAGACGATGCCCGGGGCCATCCGCAGCGCAGCCATCCCCGTGTAATGCATCGCGCAGATGCCGCCGCCCATCGCCAGCGCGCCGATGGTCAGCGTGCGAGGATCGAGTCGCTCGCGGGTGGCGATGTACAGAGCAATCGCCGAAACGCCGACCGCAGCGACCCACGACAGGAAGGTCAGGGCCGTGTCGTACCCGACCTCGATCGGCAGCCGGAAGGCGATCATGCCGACGAAGTGCATCGACCAGATCCCGGTGCCCATGGCGAGTGCGCCACCGAGGCACCACACCAGCGTGGCGAGAACAGCCCGCCCGCGCACGTGACGCGCCAGGTCGAGCGCCACATAGGAGGCGAGCGACGCGATCGCGAACGAGACCCAGACGGTGTCGGGGTCGTAGCGGGTGGGCAGGAAGGCAGTGCTCATCGAAGGCGGCGCAACGCGCCGTCAGGACCATTGGAAAGCGCCTGTCGCAAGTCGGATCTTCCCCTCTATCGGCAGTGTGGGACGGATATTGAATGCCGCGCCAGCGGGCAAGCACTGCCTGCGTCTGATAGGGTCGCGCCCCATGCCGCGCCTGCTCTGGCTGTTCAGCCTCGTCAATCTCGTCGTGGGTACCGGTGCATTCGTGCTTGGCGGCATCGTCGCGCCCTTGGCGGCCGACCTCGGCGTCAGCGTCGCCACTGCAGGACAGGCCATGACGGCGTACGCGCTGTCCACCGCCCTGCTCGCGCCCCTGGTGCTGATGGCCACGGGCACCTGGCCGCGCAAACGCGCCCTGCTGCTGGGCCTGGCCGTGTTTGCGGCCGGCAACGTGCTGTGCGCACTGGCGCAGTCGCTCGCGGTGCTGCTGGTCGGCCGCGTGTTGATGGGGCTGGGCGCTGTCTTCACGCCGATTGCCGCCGGCATTGCGGTCTCGATGGTCGAGCCGGCGCGGCGTGGCCAGGCGCTGGCCTTCGTCTTCCTGGGTATCAGCCTGGCCTATGTGGTCGGTGTGCCGCTCGGCGCCTGGCTCGGTCTGCAGTACGGCTGGCATGTGCCGATCTGGCTCGTCGTGGCGCTGTGCGGTCCGGCCATCGTGGCTGTGCTGCTGTGGGTGCCGGCCCGCATCGACGCGCCAGGGGCCACTTTTGCCGGGCTGGGACCATTGCTGGCGCGCCGCGACGTGCTGGCCGTGCTGCTGCTGACATTGCTGTACTTCGTCGCGATCTTCGCCGTGTTCGCCTACATCGGCCCGGTGCTGCAGGCGCTGGTGCCGATGAGCGGCTTGCGCCTGTCGCTCACCCTGGCGCTGTTCGGTCTGTCGGGCGTGGTCGGCACCTTGCTGGGCGGCGCAGCCAACGATCGCTTCGGCAGCCGGCGCACGCTGGCGGTGCAACTGAGCGTGCTGGGGTGCACCATGGCCCTGTTGCCGCTGACTGCAGGCTCCTGGCCGGTCCTGATGCTGGTGCTGCTGGCCTGGGGCACGGCCGGCTTCGGGATGATGGCGCCGCAGCAGTCGCGTCTGGCCGCACTGGCGCCTTTGCAGGCACCGATGCTGCTTTCGCTGAACACCTCGATGCTCTACCTGGGCATGGCTGGTGGTGCCATCGTCGGCGGCGCGCTGACGTCGAGCCTGGGTTTTCAGCAGCTCAGTTGGGCTGGGCTGCCCTTCGTCGCGGCGGGCCTTGTGGTCCTCTGGCTCGTCCCTACATTGCTGCCTTCAACCACCGTCAAGGAGCGGAGCGCATGAACACCCAGTTGATGACCGTCGAGGCCACCCCGTCATTGGTGCGCATCACCCACATCGTGTATGCGCTGCACGCGGTGGGTCTGGCGCTCGGTGCCTTCGGTGCCGCCAGCGTGATCGGCTCCTTCCTGTTCGGCTGGCCGTCGATCATCGCGGTGGTCGTCAACTACATCTACCGCGGCGACGCCCGCGGCACCTGGCTGGAATCGCACTTCGACTGGCAGATCCGAACCTTCTGGTTCGCACTGGCCTGGGCCGCCCTGGTGGCCGTGGTATCGATTCCGCTGACCCTGGTGATCATCGGCTTTGGTACATGGGTCGTCGGCATGTTCCTGCTGGGTGTGTGGGCCGTGTACCGCATCGCGCGCGGCTGGATGCGCCTGAATGCACACCAGCCGATGCCGGCCTGAAGAACCACAGCGGGTACAATCTCTGTTGCGCTGCGGCTTCCAGTCATCGCGGCGCGGTCGATTCCGACGCCTCAAATCCTTCGCGCCTACCGACTGGTGCACCCGCAACGGGTGACAGCAGGCAGCGAACCACGGCTCTGCGTGAGCCCTTCAAAATGCATTTCACTGACCTCGGCTTGGCCGAGCCGCTCCTGCGCGCCGTTCGCGAACAGGGCTACGACACCCCCACCCCGATCCAGGCCCAGGCCATCCCGGCCGTCCTGAAGGGCGGCGACCTGCTCGCCGGCGCCCAGACCGGCACCGGCAAGACCGCCGGCTTCGTGCTGCCGATGCTGCAGCGCCTGATGGCCGTGCCCTCTAAGCGAGATGCGCGGGGCCGCATTGCCATCCGCGCGCTGATCCTCACACCCACGCGCGAACTCGCGGCGCAGGTCGAAGAGAGCGTGCGCACCTACGGCAAGCACGTGCAGCTCTCGAGCATGGTGATGTTCGGCGGCGTCGGCATGCAGCCGCAGGTCGACCGCCTGCGCAAGGGCGTCGACATCCTCGTCGCCACGCCGGGCCGCCTGCTGGACCACCACGGCCAGCGCACGCTCGACCTGAGCCATGTCGAGATCTTCGTGCTCGATGAAGCCGACCGCATGCTCGACATGGGCTTCATCCACGACATCAAGAAGGTGCTGGCGGTCGTGCCGGCGAAGAAGCAGAGCCTGCTCTTCTCGGCCACCTTCAGCGACGAGATCAAGACCCTGGCCGACCGGCTGCTGAACCAGCCGGCACTGATCGAAGTGGCGCGCCGCAACCAGACCGCCGACACGATCGCGCAGAAGGTGCACCCGGTCGGCCGCGAGCGCAAGAAGGAACTCCTCGCGCACCTGATCAAGAGCGGCGACTGGCACCAGGTGCTGGTCTTCACACGCATGAAGCACGGGGCGAACCGCCTGACCGACTACTTGAACGACAACGGCATCAGCGCGATGGCGATCCACGGCAACAAGAGCCAGACCGCACGCACGAAAGCCCTGGCGGATTTCAAGCGCGGCGACCTGCAGGTCTTGGTCGCGACCGACATCGCCGCGCGCGGCATCGACATCGACCAGTTGCCGCACGTCGTCAACTTCGAACTGCCGAACGTGCCCGAGGACTATGTGCACCGCATCGGCCGCACCGGCCGCGCCGGCGCGCAAGGCGAGGCGATCTCGCTGGCCTGTGTCGACGAAGACATCTTCCTGCGCGACATCGAGCGACTGATCAAGCGCAGCATCCCGCGCGAGGTCGTCCCCGGCTTCGAGCCCCCGGTCGGCGAAAGGGCCGAGCCGATCGTGCTCGGACGCATGACCATCGGCGTCGGCGGCACCCAGCGCAACGGCGGCAGCGGTCGGCCGGGCGGTGGTGGAGGTGGAGGGCGAGGAGGTCCGGCGTCCGGTGGCCGTCGCAACGACGGTCGAGGCACCGGGTCGCGGGGATCGAGCGGTCCCAGGCCGCCCGCGCGCGGGCGCCCCTAGTCGCTCGCCAGCAGGGGACCGGGACGACAAAGATCGGGCCCCGGTGTTGCGCGAGCGCGGCGCGAATTTGCGAGTACCGGCGGCGCCCATCTGCTTGCCTTTGTTGTGCCTGCTCACAGGCGGCAGGGGCACACCCGTCTATGGTGGCGCTCCTTCCAACAAGGCCCACCATGCGCCCACAAAACCTCGACACCCGCTGGGACGGCGACGACCTTCTGGTGCTGCACAACGAGCGCGAAATCGACCGCATCCCCTCACGCGACATCCACCGCGTGATCTTGGTCTGCCAGGGCGGTGATGCGCCGAGGGACCTGCGTTTCGCCGTCGTCGAGACGACCGCGGAGCATGTGCTCCTCCCCGCGGCCAGCGGCATCGCCGGACGCGTGCACTTCGAACATCAGCGTTTCTGGATGCAACGGCCGTGCGTGTACTGGGTCGACGAAGCACGGGCACCGCTGCCCCGGCGCCTGCTGCCCGGCGTGTGGCTGTTGCGCCGCAATGTGCCGGGCTACGTGCGCCTGCCCCATGCCGAACTGGCCGCCACGGTCGACGCCTGGCCGCTCGAAGGTCCGCAAAGCTGGGAGCAGCGCAAATGGGCGCACATCGTGCGCAACCGCATGCTGCCACCGTCCGCGGGCGACCACCGCCAGCCGCGGCACTGAACACGCGCCGAAAAGACAAAAAACCCGGCCGAAGCCGGGTTTTTTGTGGTCAGGCGAAAGGCGATCAGGCCTTCTTTTCTTCGGTCTTGGCCTTCTTGGCCTTCTTGGCGACCTTCTTCTCGGCCTTCATGGGAGCGGCCTTGGCTTCCGGCTTGGCATCCTTCTTCGCGTCGGCAGCAGCGGCAGCCGGCTTGGCAGCAACGGCGGGCGTCGCAGCGACGGCCGGGGTGGCAGCGACAGCCGGGGTGGCAGCGGTCGCCGGGGTGGCGGCAACGGCCGGAGTAGCAGGCTTGGCCGGGGCAGCGGTTTGCGCTTGCGCGGCGGCAACGAAGGCCAGGGCGGCCAGGGCGGTCAGGAGCTTGTTCATTGGTTTCGATCGAATTGAACTGAGCAAAGGTGCTCGAAGCCGACAACGAACGCCCACTCCGCGCGGTTGACAGGCCCCGTGTGCCTACTCGAACCGGCCTTCACGTAACCACTTGGTGGCGACCCATTTTTCCCCCGCGATCACCGCAGACCCGCCGTGCAGCGTGCGCGTGACGGGGTGTGGCCGGTCGTAGCTGAAGAACACCGCATTGCCCTTGATCGGGGCGACTTCGAGTGCCACGTCGGGAAAACTAGTGGCGCCTCCGCACTCCGGCGCGTTCAGGTAGATCACCAGGGTGGCCACGCGCTGCCCGCCGCGGGCGACGATGGCCGGTGTGCCGGCCTTGGCCGGATCGAAATAGTCGTGGTGCGGCTTGTACTCGGCGCCTGGCAGGTAATGCAGCACCTGCAGGCCTTCGCCGTTCTCCAGCGGCCAGGCGAGCAGGCGTGCGATACGGGCCTCGATCGTTGCGCAGAGCGCATTTTCTTCGCGGCCGAAGAACATGCCCGAGCTGGTGCGCACCGGGTTGACCTCGTTGCCGCCAGTCTCCGTCTGCACCGTTTCCGAGCGCGTCAGTCGCGGTCGCGCCAGCGCGACCATCGCGTCGCACTCGTCGTCGGAGAGCAGGCTGCCGAAGACCACCAGGCGGGGCTGAGCCATCGTCATCAACACCTGCACCCGGCGATCGCCGGCATCCAGCCACAAGGGCGACTGCGCCAGGTCCGGCCCGGGCACCGGCACACCCGGCGGCAGCACAGCCGCACGCGCGCGGTCGGCCAGAAACCCGGACAAGGTGTCTTCGAGCGCCTGGATCGCCACGTCCTCCTGCCAGCCGCTGGCGCGCATCGCTTCGAGCACCGCTTCGGGCTGGTTTCCAGCCTGCGCCTGGGCCAGGATCCATTGGCGCAACTCGGGCGTCACTTGCTGCACGTTCATCGGCCCATTTTGCCGCGCCGGCGCGCCTTCAGACGGGCTGATCCAGCAGGTCCTGCAGACGCTCGCTGATCCGCAGCATCGCCGCAGTCAGGTCGGCCAGCGCCTTGGGCGACACCGACCCGGCCATGGCGGCCGCGACGGCGTCCTGCACGGCCGCGGTGCGCACGGCCATGCGCTCACCTGCCGCCGTGAGGAACAGTCGCTTGGCCCGCGCGTCGGCAGGATCGGCCTCGCGCCGGACCCAGCCGCGTCCTTCCAGCGCAGACAGCAGCGCGCTGATGTGGCTCTTGGCAGTGAAACAGCGCTGCGCCAGCGTCTGCTGTGCAATGCCCGGGTCGCGCCGCAGGTTGGCCAGGATCTCGTGCTCTGCCGTGCGCACGCCCAGGGCGCCGAGGCGGCGCGCCATCAAGGTGTCGCACAGGAAGTACATGCGTGCCACCGACACCCAGGGCCGCATCGCCGCGTCGTCCGCTGGGGTTCGCTTGACCATGGCCGCGTCTCCACGTGCTTGTTGCATTTGGTTCTGTACAGAACTACACTGTTCTCGACAGAACCAATTCTAACGGGATCGCATGGCCCAGCCCTTCATCGTCATCGCCGCCTCGGTCTTCCTGGCCCTTGGCACCTTGCACGCCCTCCTGACGCTCGGGGATCTACGGCGTCCGAAGGCGTTCACGCCCCCCGACCCCGAGCTTCGCAGGGCGATGCAACAGTCGAGCATTCGCCTCCACTCCAGCGTCAATCTGTGGGACGCATGGATGGGATTCAACCTGACCCACAGTCTGGGCCTTGTCCTGTTTGGCGCCGCCTTCCTCCACGTCGGCGTCTTCGAGCCAGTCGCGTTCGCACAGTCTTCGCTGCTTCAGGTCTGCGCCCTGCTTGTGTCGGCGATCTATCTGGTCCTGTCCCTGCGGTTCTTCTTCTCGAAGCCCGCCATCGGTTCGGCCATCGGACTGTTCTGCTTCTCCTTGGCGGTGGCCCTGTCCCATGGCTGAGCAGACGTGCCGGCCGAGTGTTGTGCCGTCGCCCCTGCCGGACAACGCGCTCCTGCGAGCGGACCGGAGCGGAGAAGCCTATGCGGACTGCTACGTCACCGAAGTCGACGGCGCTTACCCCCTGGGGGCCTTCGTCGAAGCCTTCTACACGACCGCCCTATTCCGGCTCGAACGCGCCCTCCTGGCGGTGTTCCTCGCTCGACCCTCGACAGATTCAGACGCCAGACAGCTGGCCCAGGGGCGCAGTTACTCGTTTGCAGCCTGGCGCGTGGAAGCTCGAAGCGAGGACCAGTTGTTGCTGGCCGACTTCACGGGCCGAACCAAATCCTGGCTGATGGTGGCGTCGTTACCCAGCGCCGCCAGCGAGGCCCGAACGCGCTTGTACTTCGGCTCAGCCGTGGTTCATCGGATACACGCCCCGAGCGGCCGGTCCTCGATGGGATTTGCGTTCCACGCCCTGCTCGGCTTTCACAGGCTCTACTCCAGGCTGTTGCTGCGGGCGGCAGGTTCACGCTTGCTGGGCAGCCGGCATGCCGCCGCGCCGCGGGCTGGTCTCAGCGCGCAATCGCGCCCGAGAAGATGACGGTCAGCGGCTGGATCTCGTATCGGAACACGCCGCCGCGCATGGCCGGGTCGGCGTCCATCCAGGCGCGAGCTTCCTCCAGTGAGCTGGCTTCGAGGACGATCAGGCCGACCTCGCCGTAGCGGGCGCCCAGGCGCACGCGACCTTCGTCACGCAGCCGGCGCAGATTGATCGAGTGTTCGCGCATCATCGGCTGCTGGTTTGGCGGCAGGGCCGCATTCCACTGCGGGCCAGTGCGAATCTCGACGGCGAAGAGCGACTTGGAACCGGCGGCCGTCGCTGCCTGCGGCGCGGAAGAAGCACCCACGGGGCTCGACTGTGCGGCGGTCGACGCCGCGCTGAATGCGATCCATAGCGCGAGGGCCAGACGCCAGCAGGCGCTCATCGAGGGCTCCCCATCCTGTTCAGCCGACCCAGCGGCGTGCGTTGTGGAACATGCGCATCCAGGGGCTGTGGGCAGCCGCGTCGCCCGTAGACCAGCTCATCTGCACGTTGCGGAAGACACGCTCGGGGTGCGGCATCAGCACGGTGAAACGGCCGTCGGCGGTGGTCACGGCCGTCAGGCCGTCGGGGCTGCCATTCGGGTTGGCCGGATAGGCCTCCGTAGGCTGGCCGTGGTGGTCGACGAAGCGCATCGCGCGCTGCACGGCGCGCGCGTCGCCGCGCTGTGAGAAGTCAGCAAAGCCCTCGCCATGCGCCACCGCGATCGGGATGCGGCTGCCTTCCATGCCTTGGAAAAACACCGAAGGCGACGGCAGCACCTCGACCAGCGACAGGCGGGCTTCGAACTGTTCGCTCCTGTTGCGCGTGAACTTCGGCCATGCGGCAGCGCCGGGAATGATCGGTGCCAGCGCGGCCATCATCTGGCAGCCGTTGCACACGCCCAGGGCCAAAGTCTCGGGGCGGGCAAAGAAGGCCGCGAACTGCTCGGCCAGCGCCGGATTGAACAACACCGAGCGCGCCCAACCCTCGCCGGCGCCCAGCGTGTCGCCATAGGAGAAGCCGCCGCAGGCGACGAAGCCAATGAACTGGTCGAGGCGGGCGCGGCCGGCCTGCAGGTCGCTCATGTGAACGTCGAAGCTGTCGAAGCCGGCCTGGGCCGTCGCATAGCTCATCTCGAGGTGCGAGTTCACGCCCTGCTCGCGCAGGATCGCGATCCTGGGCCGCGCGGTGTGCACGGCAGGTGCAGCCTGCGCGTCGAAGCTCAGGTGCAGGTGCAGTCCCGGGTCGTCAGAAAGTCCCGCCGCGGCATGCTCGGCGTCGGCACACGCCGGGTTGTCGCGCTGACGCGCGATGCGCCAGCTCACCTCGTCCCAGATCTGATGCAGCTCGGCCAGAGGCGCAGCGAACACCGCCTTCGCGTCACGCCAGACCTCGATCACGCCGCGCGGGTTGGTCTTGCCGATGGCGTGCGAGTGCCTGGACAGGCCGTGCTGGCGCAGCACCGCCATCACGGCGTCTCGATCGACCGCGCGGACCTGGATCACGGCGCCGAGCTCTTCGTTGAACAGGGCCGCGAGCGTGCGCTCGTTGCGGCGCTCACCGACCTGGTCGGCCCAGTTCTTCGAGTCGCCGAACTCGGCCCGGCTGTCGGCGATGCCATCACCCTCGGTGACCAGCAGATCGACATTCAGGCTCACGCCCGTGCGCCCGGCGAAGGCCATCTCACAGACCGTCGCCCACAGGCCGCCGTCACTGCGGTCGTGGTAGGCCAGGAGCTGCCCGCTGCGACGAAGCTGGTTGATCGCGTCCACCAGCGACTTCAAGCGCGCCGGCTCATCGAGGTCGGGCACTTCGTCGCCGAACTGTCCCAACACCTGGGCCAGCATCGAGCCCGCCAGGCGCATCCGGCCGGCCCCGAGGTCGACGAGGATCAAGGTGGTGTCACCCGGTTGAAGCTGTGGCGTCAGCGTTGGGCGCACATCGTCGAGCGTGACGAAAGCCGTGGCGATCAGCGACACGGGTGCTGTCACCTGCCGGGTACCGCCCTCGGCACTCCAGCGTGTGCGCATCGACAGCGAGTCTTTGCCGACCGGCACGCCGATGCCCAGGGCCGGGCACAGCTCCATGCCGACAGCGCGCACGGTCTCGTACAGAGCGGCGTCCTCGCCGGGTTCGCCGCAGGCCGCCATCCAGTTGCAACTCAGCTTCACATGCGACAGCTCGATCGGCGCCGCGAGCAGGTTGGTGACGGCCTCGGCCACGGCCATGCGACCGGAGGCGGGTGCATCGAGTGCCGCCAGGGGCGTGCGCTCGCCCATCGCAAAGGCTTCGCCTCGAAACCCGCGGTAGTCGGCCAGGGTCACCGCGCAATCGGCCACCGGCACCTGCCAGGGCCCGACCATCGGATCGCGGTGCGACAGCCCACCAACCGTGCGGTCGCCGATCGTGACCAGGAACCGCTTGCTGGCCACGGTCGGGTGGCGCAGCACGTCCAGGGCCACCCGGTCGAGCTTGACACCGGTGAGCTGCAGCGGCACGCCGCGGCGGGCCACGCGCTGCACGTCACGAACCATCTTCGGCGGCTTGCCGAGCAGCACCTCCATCGGCATGTCGATCACGCGCGGGCCGCCCTCGCCTTCCTGCAGCACCAGCTGGGTCGCGTGACTGGCGACGCCGACCACGGCGAACGGACAGCGCTCTCGGGCACACATCTGCTCGAACAAGGGCAGCAGCGCCGGGTCGAGCGCGATCACATAGCGCTCCTGGCTCTCGTTGCACCAGACCTCCTTCGGTGCCAGGCCACTTTCTTCGAGCGGCACCTTGGTCAGGTCGAAGACCGCCCCGCGCCCGGCGCCATCGACCAGTTCGGGAAAGGCGTTGCTGATGCCGCCGGCGCCGACGTCGTGGATCGCCAGGATCGGGTTGTTCTCCCCCAGCGCCCAGCAGTGGTTGATGACCTCCTGCGCGCGACGCTGGATCTCCGGGTTGCCGCGCTGGACGGAATCGAAATCGAGTGCCGTGGCATTGCTGCCCGCGGCCATCGAACTGGCCGCACCGCCGCCCATGCCGATGCGCATGCCCGGCCCGCCGAGCTGCACGAGCAGCGTGCCAGCGGCGAAGACCTTCTTGTGAGTCTGACTCTGGGCGATGCTGCCCAGCCCGCCGGCGATCATGATCGGCTTGTGGTAACCGCGCTGCACGTCGGCGACGACCTGCTCGAAGACGCGGAAGTAGCCCCCCAGATTGGGCCGCCCGAACTCGTTGTTGAAGGCTGCCCCGCCGAGCGGGCCCTCGGTCATGATCTGCAGCGCCGAGGCGATGTGTTCGGGCTTGCCGATCGGCGCACGCTCCCAGGGCTCGGTGGTACCGGGCAGGTACAGGTTGCCGACCGAAAACCCGGTCAGACCGGCCTTCGGCCGCGCACCGCGGCCGGTCGCGCCTTCGTCGCGGATCTCCCCGCCGGCGCCGGTCGACGCGCCCGGGAAGGGTGAGATCGCGGTCGGGTGGTTGTGCGTCTCGACCTTCATCAGCACATGCGCGACTTCATCGCGTGCACCGTACTGCGGCCCGTTAGTGAAACCCTGCGGCAGCCAGCGCTCGATCGCGCCGCCTTCCATCACGGCCGAGTTGTCGTTGTAGGCGATCACCGTCTTTTGCGGCGACTGCTTCTCGGTATTTCGGATCATTCCGAACATCGAGAGCGGCTGCACTTCACCGTCGATCACGAAGTCGGCATTGAAGATCTTGTGTCGGCAGTGCTCGCTGTTGGCCTGCGCGAACATCATCAGCTCGACGTCGCTCGGGT
>JAZKIW010000002.1:0-6078 GCA_040384625.1 Pseudomonadota bacterium
TCTTCAGACGACCATCGCGCAATGCCAGGCCAACGAGCATGGAGCACACGCTCTTGGTTGCAGAATTGATGGGCTGCAGGCCCTCGGCCGTGGCGCCCTGGTAGTAGCGTTCAGCCACCAGCACACCACGCCGGGCCACCAGCAAGGCGCGCAGGCCGGACAAAGACTCGCCAGCCTTCAAGGTATCCGCCACAAGGCCGGCGCGCATGCCGTGAGTCTCGGCCGCACCCGAGACCCAATCGGTGCCTTCGGCACCCAGGGACTGCCTCGCGAAAAGCGAAGCACCTGCCATGACAACCGTGCGCCGTGTGGTCACTGAATCTCCCTTGGCGAGTTGCTCGGCAGTGTCAGGAACGGATCACACGGCATTGAGCGCGTTCGCTGGCCCTCTCGGCCGCCAAGGGCCGGATTTGCATTGAGGTGTACCGCGAGATGAGGGAGCCGATCTTGTCCAAAGAATGACTCCCCGTCGGCGATGAACCAAGGGACACCGAAGCAGCCGCTGTCGACGGCTGCAGCGTTGCTAGCGTCTTGCGCCTGGCGCGCGCCAGTCCATGCCGATGCCGACTGTATCGTTCGTGCGTCAAGGCCCAGCGACCTCGAAGCGAGCACCAGATCTGCAAGGCCCGTGATGGACTGCCCTTCACCGAAATAGCGATGCCAGACCGCCTTCAGGAATGCCTCGCCCAGTCGAGGCTCCTGGTTTCGCTTACCCCAATAGGCCAACTTGGCCACGGGGGCGCCGTGGGCAGGCGCGCACGGCGTGGCCAGCACAGTGCCGCACATGCGGGCGCAACGCGCGGCGTCACGGGCAATGTAGGGTCGCTTCAGACGACGGATCTGCGAGTAGGCGTCCAGTACACCGCTGGCTTTCCAGACTGCATCGAGTTCGATCGGCAGCCAGTCCACGGTGCGTCCGGCCGCCTTCGCGATTGCATCGATCTGAAGGGAAGCGATGTAGCTGTAGGGAGACGCGAATTCGAAATGAAAGTGGATGGGGGTCATGTGGCGATCCCAACAGGGCGGGCCGTCTCGTGTCCCAACCAAGACTGCCCATCAGTGAGAGGGCCGAGGTGCGTCTACGTCTGGGAGCCGAAAGGCATCATGACGCAGTTGCTGTATCGATATTGATGCCGTGCAAAGCAAGGTCGCACAAAGTGTTTTCTTGCCGTCCCACACAGCGAACACATCGGCCGCGCACACCGTCAAAGGCGCTGCGCTTTCATCACAGGCCCGCGACCCAGCTGAGCTGCCTGAAACGCCGAGCGTGATTACGGCCCTTAGCGCAGAGACGGCAGCCGTGCAGCGGCTTCCTTCTTGCCCAGGGCCTTGAGGGCCGCAATGGCAGGCAGATGCTTGGCTCGGGGACGGGCTTTGCCGTCCTCCCAGTTGTAGATGGACTGACTCGACGCGCCCACCAGAAGTCCGCAGTCATGGGCCGACAGGCCGAGCCGCTGCCGCTGTGACGCCAAACCCTTCGCACTGAAGCGCAGCGCCCGACTGGGCGCGACGTCGGCGGCGACCGGCACAGTTTTCAAACGAGCCTTGCCCTGGCGGCGCAGCTCCTGCTCCAGCGCTCGGGTCCGTCGCTTGAGCGCGGCGATCTCGGCGCGATACGCGCTGACCGCCCTCTTGAGGCTCAGGGTCTGGCCGCGCACCTCTTTGCGAGCAACGCGAGAGATTTCGCTCTTGAGAACAGCAGCAATATTGGGCATAGGGCTGGATTGTGCAACGGGGGTCTTACTAGGGGTTTGCAGGCGGCCAGCAGTTCCTTCTGCTGCCTGGATCTGGCTGATCGCAAAACCATTCCTCACATCGTGCCGTTTCGTCGCGACGCGCCGCGTGGCCGGTCGCAGAATGGTTCACCTCCCGATCCGCAACGTCGATGGCCCTTCCTCTGCCATCAGGTACCGCCTACCCGTCAGCCGACCCCGGTATTGGCGCCACGCCGGTCGAGGATTTGCTTGCCTCCAACGACGACCTGATCGGTCGCATAAGGCTGTGCTTCGGCATCGACCGCGCCAGCTTCGAACGCGATGTGCTGACGCTGATTCAGCGCTATGCCGCCTGTGTTCACCTGCTGCCGGCCACCGCCGACAACTACTTCGCAGCATCGGGCGGTCTGCTGCGCCTGGGGCTCGAGGTGGCGTTCTTCAGCCTGCAAGGCACCGATGCTCACATCCTTGCGGGGCAGGCGACGATCTCCGCGCGTCAGCAGCTGGAACCACGGTGGCGTCAGGCCACGTTCATCGCCGGACTGTGCTGCGAGCTGCACCGGGTGCTCAGCCACATCATCGTGACCGACGACGCCGGCGACGAATGGCCGGCCTACCTGCAGCCGCTGGCCAGCTGGTTGCAGGTTCGTGACGCCCAGCGCTACTTCGTCCGTTGGCGGCTGAACGCCATCGAAAGTCGCAGCCTGGGCGTGTTCGCCCTGCCCCATGTCGTGCCACCGGGCGTGCTGCAGTCCCTGAACGAGCACAACGCAGTCATCGTTTCGCACCTGATGGCCAGCATTGGTGGCGTACCCGTGTACAGAGATCACAACGTACTCGACCGTCTGGTGCGACGTTCCCTGGCACTGGTGATCGACCGCAACCTGCAGGCCAATGCCGATCGCTACGGCAGGCCACAGTTCGGCTCGCATCTGGAGCGATACCTGGTCGACACGCTCCGGCGCCTGGCCGCCGCCAACGCTTCCTGGGTGCCCAACCGCGACAAGACGCGTGTGTGGTTTGGCCACGAAGGGATGTTTCTGGTGTGGCCGCAGGCGGCCGGCGACATGCAAGCGCTGCTCGAGGCCGAGCAGATACCCGGCATCCCCAAGGCCCCCGACACCGTGCTGGAAGTGTTGCTTGCTGCCGGCGTCTTCGAGCGCCGGGACGCTGAACAAGCGACCTGGACCATTCGACCACCCAGTGCCAAAGGGGTGCTCAACGCCGTCAAGCTGACGTCATCGGCCATTCTGTTCACGGCCGCCGACATCGCGCCGCTTCCACTGGATGCAACGCTGGTGTGTCGTCCCGACGAGCCAGTACGCACCGCCCCTGGCGCGCGGTCGCCCCCCGACCTCCCGACAGGGGCACCGCTCTCATTCATCGAGTCCCCATCGTCAGACGACGCGGCGGTCAAAGCCGTCGCTTCGACCCCTTTGGAAGCGACAGGTCTCCCACCAGTGCCGTCGCCCGAATGCACGCTGAAGGCGCCCATGCGGCTCAACCCCGCGGTGCGCGACGCACTCTCGGCAGTGGTGCAAACGCTCCAGGGAAGGGCGACATCTTCCGCTGCATGCGCCGTCGCCGACGGCTTGTTCGTGCCCATTCAGGAACTGGAGCGACGCGGTATCCAGCCCGCGGCGGCGTTGCGCGCACTGGCCGACGTGCACATGCTGGTTCACGCCAATCGAGACCGTCCGCACATGGTGTCCCGTGACTTCGGCGGCGTCGTGACGGCCGGCCTGGTGATCGACCCTCGCTTCATCGATGGCTTCGATCTGGCGGGCTTCGTCCTGCCCGTGTCGACGAAGAGCTGACATGCTCGCGCGCCGCTACGAGATGCCTTGGCGACGTGCCTACGAGATCTATGCAAGCGCAACCTGGTTCGCCGCAATGGCATTCTTTGCGGTCGTCGGCGCCCTGGAGCAAGTGCCGAGGTCGCTGGCCCTGCCGCTCGCCCTCCTCTGCCTCTGCCTTGGCGTACTGCGACTGTCCCAGGCCCTCCGGACACTGATATTGCGCGCTTCACTCTCCGGCCGTGGCACCCAGGTGATCAGCACGGTCGAGCTCGCGCGTTGGTGCCAGGGACGTGACGAGGTGTTCCTCGGCTTCGGCTTCGAGTGGCGTCCGGTGCACTCGCAGCGTCTGTACGAGCTGGCGAAGGTCGACTACCGCGAATTCACCGTCAATCCTCGCCTGCTCACACTGCTGGGCTATGACTCGCAGCCGCAACCCGACGCCGAAATCGGCCTGCCCTACATCCACGGTGTCGAGCCCAGAGAAGTCGCGCTGCATCGACCCCTGCAAAACTTCGAGGGCGGCACGCTGCTGGTGGGCACCACACAATCTGGCAAGGGCGTGGCACTGGCCCACCTGATCACCCAGGCAGTGCGACGCGGTGACGTGGTGATCGTCATCGATCCGAAGAACAGTCACCGCCTGAAGCGTGTGACCCTGCGCGCCTGTTTGGACTGGCGCGAGCCCGACACCTTCCTCGACTTCCATCCCGCCTTCCCCGAGACGGGCGTGAGGCTGGACTTCACCTTCAACTGGCAGAAGCCCACCGAGATTGCATCCCGCATCCAGTCCATCATGCCGGCCGACACCGCAGGTGCCTTCTCCGCCTTTGGCTGGGACGCCGTCAATGTAGTCGTGCAGGGTTTGGTCGAGCTGGAAGAGCGCCCGAACCTGGTCAAGCTCACCAAATACATCGAAGGCGGCATCGAGCCTGTCCTCGAAGCCACGCTGTGCCGCTACTACGAGCGGGTGCTCGGCACCGGCTGGCGCGAGCTGACCGAGATGAAGAGGCTGTTGCAGGAAGCTCACCGCGGCAACATGAAGCGCCCATCGGAGGCGGCCAGCGCCGATCTGATGGCCTATGTCATCTACTACGAGCACCACGTGGCCCAGACACAGCGCAGCAAGGTGATCGATGCTCAGGTCCGCACATTCCGCCACAACCGCGAGCACTACCAGAAGATCACTGCCAACTTGCTGCCGGTGCTGTCGATGCTGACTTCGGGCGATCTTGGGCGCAGCCTGTCTCCCGAGCCCTTCGATGCCGACGACCACCGACCGATCATGAACTTCGAGAAGATCGAGCGCGCGGGGCATGTGCTCTACATGTGCCTGGACTCCCTTCCAGACCCTTCGGTGGCGACCGCCATCGGCGCCCTGGCCCTGGCCGACTTGGCCGCGCGCGCCGGGGTGCGCTACAACCTGGGCGGCTATCGCCGCATCTCGCTCTTCGTCGACGAGGTGTCAAACGTCATCAATCAGCCGTTGATCGAGATCCTGAACAAGGGTGCCGAGGGTGGCATCTTCACCACCTGCGCGATGCAAACCCTCGCCGACCTGGCCAGGCGCCTGGGCAGCGAAGACGCTGCACGGATGGCACTGGGTAACCTCAACAACCTGATCGCGCTGCGCTCGAAGGACCGGCCGACGCAGGATTTCGTGGTCGAGACCTTCGGCAAGACCGCGATCCACACGATGCGTGTGGGCCTGAGCAGCGGGGCCGATGCCCACCTCGGCGACTTCTCATCGAGCTACTCCACCCAACTCAGCGAGAGCTTCGAGGAGCGGGTCCCGGCCGACGTGCTGGGAAAGCTGCCCAACCTGCAGTACTTCGCGTCGGTCTCAGGCGGTCGGCTCATCAAGGGGCGATTTCCGATCCTCGATCCTGACCTGCAGGATTCCACGGAATTGCCCTCGCCAGGGCCAAAGGCAGTGCCGTGATTCGCTCCGTCGCCGTGATCTCGCTCATCAGCCTGTTGGTACTGGTGCTGTACCTGCCCTGCGCATACCCGCCTGAGCGCTTCCTGGCCCAGCTTCGCACCGAACACCAAGCCACGTTGCAGCTTTGGGGCAATGAACCCGCCCTGCGCATCCTGTCGCGCGCGCTCCACACACAGGACTCCGCTCGCCAAGCCACGCCCATTCCATCGGCAGGCGACGCGCCGCAGGTCAACGCGGTGAACGGGGCCGTTGCACTCGAAATGACTTCGGTCAATCAGCGGCTATTCAACAACGTCTATTTCCGCTCGATCGACGCGTTGGTGCTGCTAGCCGCCTTTCGCCTCGCAACGCTGCTCGAGTGGCTGCCCTGGTTGCTCGCCTTCGCCGTCGCGATAGTTGTAGACGGCCATGTCATCCGGACGATCAAGGCCAAGGAGTTCGACCAGCACGACCCGGAAGTGTTTGCGCTGTATGCCGGTACGGCCATCGTGACTGCCAGCGCGATCGTGGTGGGATTCGTGATGCCGGTGACGCTGCACCCGCTGGCGCTGCCCTGCGCGCCGTTGCTGGTCAGCTTGCTACTCGGTCAGGCGCTGGGAAGCTATCACCGGCGCGCGTAGTGCGC
>JAZKIW010000002.1:6178-9695 GCA_040384625.1 Pseudomonadota bacterium
GTTGACGTTCTGTCGTTTGCGCTCAGCGTCTGGCTTGCTGCAGGCTGCTTGTTGGGGTTTGGCGCGGGCTGGCTCTTTGTCTCGCAGGCTGTGCGCCTCGTTCCCTTGCATCCACCGCGCGCCGTTACCAGCCCGTTGTCTCAGACGACGACCTTCGGCCGCGGCTGAACGCCACCTTTGGGCCTCGCAATCGCTACATCATGATCATTCGCAGCATCCAAGAATCCGAGCTACCCGAACTCCTCGCCCTCATTCAGGCCAAGGCAGTGTTCGATGGTTGCCCTGAAACACTTCGAGCCACCGTCGAGTCCTTGCGCAGTGCGCTATTCGAGCAGCGGCCGCTTGCACAGGCGCTCGTCGCAGAGGTGGACGGCCGCCTCGCTGGAATGGCCACCTATTACGCGATTTTTTCGAGCTTCATCGCCAAACCCGGTCTTTGGCTTGATGACCTCTTTGTCTATGACTCGTTCCGAGGCACTGGCATCGGCGAGGCTCTTGTGAGAAACCTTTGCCGCATCGCCAAAGAAGGTGGCTGTGGTCGAGTGGATTGGCACGTCTCCAACATCAACGAACGAGGCAAGAAGTTCTATCGACGAATTGGCGCATCCATCTCAGAGAACGAGAGGCTCGTCCGTCTGGGAGAGGAGCAAATCCATCTCCTTGCATGCAGCGTGGCCTAACCGCTTCAGTGCGGGCACGTCGGGACGGCGAAGACCCCTTCATTCGTTAGGCCACATGTCAAGCTCCAAATTGCTCCACTGCCGCGAATACCGGCAGTCCGATGACCTCGAAGCGCTCACTCGGCTCATTCGATCAGCCTACGAACCCCATGCCGCGCGCGGTCTGCGCTACTGGGCCACACACCAAACAATCGAAGACACCGCTAAACGCCTCGCAAGTGGTCATGGGCTGGTGGCCGAAGTCAATGGCCAGGTCGTCGCAACGATCACACTGCGCAGGCCCGAGTCGGGCTCCAAAGTGCCGCTGCTTCGCGAGCCAAGTACTTGGTCGTTCGGCCAGTTTGCGGTTGCCCCGGCTCATAAGGGCAAGGGCTTGGGCAAGCAGATCCATGACTTCGCAGTCGCGTATGCACTCGCGCGAGGCTGTAACACCATGGCTCTTCACACGGCGCAGCCGGCGGTCGCACTTATCGACATGTACAGCTCCTGGGGCTATGCCGTCGTGGGCACCTGCGACTGGCGCCCCCACACCAACTACCTGAGCGTGCTCATGTCCCAGTCAGTCAAGCCGTCGGTGCCATCAAAAGCTACCTAACCAGTCGTTCAGGCTGACCCGCTACGGAAGCCGTCGCCTGGCCGCTCTAAGCCACGGTGGGTATTGTTCTTCCACGGCCCGTCGCAGTCTGTCTCGACGACCTCACCCCAGGAGTTCTGATCATGCCTGTCTACCTCATAGCGCAACTCAACATCCACGACCGCCCAACGTACGACAAGTACGTCTCGGCTTTCATGGACGTCTTCCGTCCCTATGGCGGCAAGGTGCTCTCTACTGAAGAAGCACCCGAGGTCCTCGAAGGCGCGTGTGGCCATTCGCGAACGATACTTCTCGAGTTCCCGTCAGCAGAGAAGGCGCACGCTTGGTATGCCTCTGCGGACTACCAAGCCATTGTGAAAGACCGCCATGCCGCAACAACCGGCAACATCGTCCTCATCCGTGGGCGATGACTCCCAATCCGTTCGTCAAGGGAGCGCCCCACCGGTGGATCTCCCCTCGCGTAGAACGCCAGGCATCCCCATGCTCATCTCCATCCAGAAGTCAATCGCAAGGCACTTTGAAGTCATTGCCGAGGTCGCTGGCCTAGCCATTGCGTTGTCGGGCGCAACTCTCGCTGCCGTCTTCGGCAAATTTGTCATTGCCGTCATCCTGGGCGCAATCGCGCTTGGCCTCTTCCTGCGTTTCACAGGTAGGCGCTCCCAGGGCCAAGCAGTTGCTCGAGTCACGCCCGGTTGGGTACGCCTCGCATCAGCGGGCTTGGCCGCCATCGAGGCGGCTGCACTTGTCGAAGCAACAGACCTTCCTGTTCGATTCAGCCAGCAAGGCTTTGAGTTCAAGCATTGGGTACTGGTGGGCTTGGTCTTCTCCGCCGCGTACCTGGTGCAGGTAAAGATCCTCCGCGCCTTGGCAAACTCGGAGCTTGATGGGCACAGGTCGTGAAGTCAGTACCGCGTTCCTGGACGTCCTATCGAAAGCGCAATTGGCTTGCGGTCGGCCTGTTGCTCGGCGGCCTCCCCCTGGCAGTAGCGCTCGCGATCGCGACGAGGGTCGTGTGCCATCTCGAAGGGGATGCCGCACTCGTCCTGGCAGTCCTCGCCTGGTGCTGTGCCTGGGGCTGTGCGGCCATTCGCGTGGTCCGTTGGCCATGCCCTCGCTGTGGCGCTGGTTGGTTGGCAAGTCAGGAGGCCCGCCTCGGGGCCCCCAGACGGTGTGCAAAGTGTGGGCTCGGCCTCTATGAGGAGCCATAGGGCGGCGCCGCACCGGGCCGCCGTCTGAACCCGGCGCCACGTGAACTGGCCTTTCGATTGAGGCCTGCCGGGCTGTTTCAGCGTCCAAAAAAGTTAGGAGACGGTCGCCCTGGACACTTGGTTGCGGGTGCCCATAGCCTCAATGGAGGCAAGGCCCGCAACGGCCGCCAGGCATGCCCGGGCCACCTCCACACCCTTCTTGATCAGGTGCTCGCTGAAGAAGCGCACATGATCCTCGTGCTCGTGGAAGTTCTGCGGCGTCAGTACCGCCGACAACACCGGAACTCCGGCGTCCAGCTGTACGCGCATGAGCCCATCGATCACCGCCGAAGCCACAAACTCGTGCCGGTAGATGCCGCCATTGACCACCAGCCCGCAGGCGATGATCGCGTCGTACCTCCCGCTCTGCGCGAGCTTCTTAGCAAAGAGCGGGATCTCGAAGGCTCCCGGGACGTTCATCTGCTCGATGTGGCTGGCCGGAACGCCACACCGCTCGAGCTCGTGGAGCAGGGAGTCCTTGCCCTTGTCGACGATCTCGCGGTGCCATGACGAAGCAATGATTGCTACGCGAGGGTGCTTCGTTGGTTCGTCCACCGTAGTGGCCGTGAACGTAGGCGCGGGAGAGTGGGACAACTGATTCATGGATTTCCTCTTGAGAGTGAATGACCAGAATCAGGGCGTGCGAAGGCTCAGCCAGCTGGCGCGCGCGCAAGCTGGTCGAGACTGTCGCGATCTCTTTCATCCGGACTGTGACCGTCGGCCCTGGCATCGCACCAGATCTGCTGACCCCGGAGCCTGCTTGCGCAGGCTCCGGGCGCTCGCGGGCTCCTGCAGCTGCCTGCAGATACCGCCGGTGGGGAATCTCGCCCCGCCCTGAGAACGCTGCCAACCCACAAGGGCTGGCAACCTGATCGTACGACGTGACACGGGCCGAACGCGTTGGGATAACGCAATGGCAATGAGAATCTGTCGGCCCTGGATCACCAATACACTTTGCTGAGTACTGCGATGTCAACTTGCAAAGCGTGGCAGCT
>JAZKIW010000003.1:0-8578 GCA_040384625.1 Pseudomonadota bacterium
CCAAGAAGGGCAAGCTCGACACGGTGGCAATCGGTGCCGAGATGGCCGCCCGTAAGGAGGAGCTGATGGCAGAAAAGGGCGTTCTGGCCTAGGTCCGTTGGCGCATCACTGCTCGCGCCGGTCCGTCATCCGTGGCGGGCCGGTCCGGCTGAAACCGTGGCGATCTTCGATAGCCGGCGAGTGAGGCGCGGCTGGTGGGAGGTGCTAACCACAGCATTGACAAGATCCCACCAGCATGCTCCAATTGGATTCCATTCAGATTCCATTTGGATTCCATGAGTCAAGCACGCACCGCCCTGGAACTAAGGGCGCGGACAGGAGAAACCGAGAAGATGACGGTCAACGTGGGCGTCGTCGATCTTGGTCACGTTGATCTTCTGGTGCAGGAAGGGTTCTATTCGAACCGATCGGATCTCATCCGCACTGCACTTCGAAATCAGCTTGCCTTGCACGCCGACACCGTGAAGCAAGCAGTCGCCCGACGAACACTGACGGTCGGACTGCAGCACTACAGCCGCGCAGACCTTGAGCAAGCTGTTGCCGCGGGCCAGCGTCTGCATATCCAGGTCGTTGGACTCGCCCGCATCGCTGACGACGTGTCGCCGGACTTGGCAGTTGACGCCATCGAGTCCGTGACGGTGTTGGGCGCGTTTCAGGCAAGCGCCGCGGTGCGTCGCGCCTTGTCCGACCGCATCCATTGATCGTCAACATCACAACAGAAAGGTCGCATGAAGTTTCCATTCAGCGCGCGCGCGTCATCCGTTGACCTCAGGGCTATCAACGAGACAATTCAGCGCGCCCTCGAGACAGCCGGGATCAATACCTCATCGGGCCCGATGCATAACGTGGCAGAGACCATCACGCGCGCACTGGCGTCAGCTGGTACGTCAGACGCGGCGCCATCCTCCCAGGCGACCGAGTCGGCTATCGATGTCGTTGCTCGCGTTGTCGATGTCAGCCATGACGAATCCCGTGGCTCAAACGGCACGTCACCGGCCTCCTTCGAGACACACGAATTCCGCAACCATGCAGGGACTCGGTCATACAAGGTGTATGTCCCAGCCCAGGTGTTTGAGGGGCCGCGACCGATGGTCGTGATGCTGCATGGCTGCACGCAGTCGGTAGAAGACTTTGCGGCGGGCACACGCATGAATCGCCTGGCCGCAGAGCACGGCTTCCTCGTGGTGTACCCAGAGCAGGCTGCCCATGCAAACCCATCGAGGTGCTGGAACTGGTTCAATCGTCAGGATCAAGTGCGCGATTCCGGGGAGCCTTCGCTGCTCGCGGGAGTCGTTCGCGAGGTTGCGCAGCGACACCGAGCCGACCCCCGCCGAATCTTCGTCGTTGGCCTGTCGGCTGGAGCGGCGATGGCTGTCGTCCTGGGCGAGACCTACCCGGAGTTGTTTGCAGGCGTCGGCGCGCACTCCGGCTTGCCTTATGGAAGTGCGCACGACATTCCCTCTGCACTGGCGGCGATGAAAGGCGCGCGGAGCGGGCAACCCTCAAGTATCGCTGCGCGGAACAGCGGAAGGGCCGCACAGCCTGTGCCAACCATCGTCTTCCATGGCGATCGTGATCACACGGTGCATCACCGGAACGCGACGGAGATCGTCAAGCAAGCCAAGGACGCCCTGCTGGCCCGGGAAGGGAGGCCTGCCTTGACGACCGAAACAGGGGACGGGATTGCGGCTGGCGGTAGAAGCTACAGCCGCACGGTGTATGCCGACGGTGCAGGTAAGGTTCACATCGAGTCCTGGACTTTGCATGGTGGCGGTCACGCTTGGTCGGGAGGCGACCCGCGTGGCTCGTACACAGACAGCACGGGACCAGATGCGTCCAGGGAGATGGTCCGATTCTTCTTTGCCCTGCCGCGCACCGGCTCGGCATGAAGGGAGTCGGCGGCATTGCACAAAGAGTGTGACTGCTAGCCAAGCCGCACCGGCCAGTCGGCCCGCTCCTGCCTGCTAGGACTTCGTGGCATCGTCGCTAGGCGGCGAGATAAGGATGAAATCAGACCCTTGGCGGCCAGCAGTGGGGTCGAGTCAGCCAAACCCGTCGCAAGCAGCAGTGCATAGACGTCATGGACAGTCCCTTGCAACGCCTGGAAATCCTCAACGCGGATCGTGATTACGAGTTCATCGTTCATCGGTAATCCAGCGTGTCCGTTGCCCCTGCAGGCTCGACCTATCGCCGAGAGCAGCCTCTACAACGTCGTGGGTGGTGATAGGGTGAGGCCGGATTGATGCCCATACCGGCGAGCAAGCGGGGGCAATCGGCATGCCAACCACACCTTGTGCGGTGACTTGATCAAGCTGTTGTCGCCAGCATCAAATTCCACACGCGGGCCGTCTGAGCGTTGATATCGAACTCGGACTTTTCTTGACGGCGCGAAACCTCGCGGCAGCACTCGCTCGTCCCGTAGAGATTCGGTATGACTTACCGATCTCCGGCAACGCGGCGCATGGCAGGGCTTCCCAGTGTTTCGTCAGTCTGGTGGGGCTTCTCTTAGTTTGAGCCCACGCCACGAAAGAAGTGCGCGGGGATCAAGCATGAAAGCTTAGACCTGCCCTCATAATCATTTCGCCGCAGAGGGCGGCATACACAAAGCCTGCAGCCAATGAACGACGACTACATCTTTATCAGCCAAGTTCTGGGTTCTGACAGACCGGCCATATTGCAGGCCTGGTTGGATGAGGTTCGAGCAACTGCAGCGTCAGGTGCGTTCACAAAGACCCTCGTGGCCGATTCTGAAAAGGTGGCTCAAGGTCTAGAAACGGGGTTGCGCAGCGGCACGGAATCCGCGCAGCTCGAAGGCGCGGAATGGGCAAGCCTGAAGGAGACGCTCGAGGACCTGTCTCGTTTAGGCGCGGCTCAGGGCGTCACGGCCGCGCAGACCAGTGCAATCATTCTGGCTTTGAAGAAGCCGCTGTTTGAACGCGTCCAGGCGAAGTTCGCGGCCGATCCGAAGCGCATGGCCAGTGCTGTCTGGGCCGTCTCCACCATCGTCGACCGCCTGTCCCAGTTCACACTGGCAACCTACCAGAAGTCGCGCGAACAAGTCATTGAGCGCCAGCAACAGGAGTTGCTCGAGCTATCGACGCCCGTTGTCAAATTGTGGGAGGGGATCCTCGCGGTGCCCATGATCGGGACCTTGGACAGCAGCCGAACTCAGCTGGTGATGGAGTCATTGCTGCAGCGCATCGTCGACACCGGTTCCGAGCTGGCGATCATCGACATCACAGGCGTGCCGACCGTCGACACACTGACGGCACAACATCTGCTCAAGACCGTCACCGCGATCAGGTTGATGGGTGCGGACTGCATCATCAGCGGCGTTCGGCCCCAAATTGCCCAGACCATCGTCCACCTCGGCATCGACTTGCAGGGAATTACGACGAAGGCGTCGTTGGCCGACGCGTTGGCCCTCGCTCTGAAGCGGGGTGGATATCAAGTGACCCGCAGCAAGGGCTGAGGCCATGTCGGATGTCCAACAGAGAATTCCCATCCTGCGCATGGGCAAGTGCCTGCTCGTCACGATTCAGGTGGACTTGCAGGATCAGACTGCGCTCGCGCTTCAGGATGACCTCTCCGCGAAGATCGACCAGATAGGTGCTACCGGCGTCATCATCGACATTTCGGCGCTTGAGATCGTTGACTCCTTCATCGGTCGAATGCTCGCGGGAATTTCCGGCATCGCGAGTGTGTTGGGAGCGACCAGCGTTGTCGTCGGAATGCAACCTGCCGTGGCCATCACACTGGTTGAGCTTGGACTCTCCCTTGAAGGAGTTAAGACAGCTCTCGATGTCGAGCGGGGGATGCGACTCCTGAGTTCCGTGAGTAACGGAATTGAGTCGCATGGAAACTAAAGGATCCATACCGCTGCGCAGCGAGCCCGACATCGTGATGTGTCGGCAGACCGTCCGCAAGCTGACCACCGCGTTGACGTTCTCGCTGGTCGATCAGACCAAGATGATCACGGCTGCCAGCGAGCTATCGCGCAACACAGTGGTGTACGGAGGTGGCGGCCACATGCGCTGGGAGACTCAGAGCGAGGGAAAGCGGACCGTCCTGCGCCTCTGGTTCGACGATCAAGGGCCCGGGATCCCTGACATCGACAAGGCCCTCACGGATGGCTGGACATCCGGCAAGGGGATGGGCATCGGCCTGTCCGGCAGCAAGCGCCTGGTTAACGAGTTTGAGATCAAAACCGCTGTCGGGCGTGGGACGTCGGTCATGATTGCCCGCTGGAAATAGGCGCGTGATTCCGCACCTGGCTTGTCCAGTCCACGAGCCAAGCCAAGTCGGGGATGCTCGGCGTCAAGCCGCACGCATGGCCACCGGCCTGGGTTTCGACGACCTGGCGCTAGGACGCCTGGCGCTGGTAGTGACCGAGCTCGCGACCAATCTGGTGCGGCACGCCAAAGAGGGCCTACTGCTCATCGGCGTCTACTCACAGGCGGAAGTCCCAACCATCGAAGTGATCTGCGTGGATCGTGGGCCGGGCATTCGCGACATCAGCGACTCTGTGACGGACGGCGTATCGACCGCCGGCACATCCGGAACCGGTCTCGGAGCGGTCAAGCGTCTGTCCAGCCAGTTTCTGATCTTCTCGAAGGCGGACTGTGCCACGGTCGTCGTTGCGCGCATGACGGCGGACAACTCCTCGTTGAATTCGGTGCAGCACCAGGACCTGGCGCTCACCTATGCCGGTATTTGCGTGTCTGCCCCGGGCGAGACCGTCTCCGGCGACAGCTGGGCCTGTCGGCGCACGGGGGCCAATGCGTCCCTCGTCATCGCCGACGGACTGGGCCATGGACCTGAGGCTGCCGAGGCGGCCGACGCCGCCGTAAGCGTCTTCATGCGCAAATCCGGCCCGGGTGCGGCGGACGTCATCGAGAGCTGCCATGCCGCATTGCGAGCCACTCGCGGCGCGGCCATTGCCGCGATCGACATCGATGTGGAAGCAAGATCGGTGAGTTACTGCGGCGCCGGCAACATCTCGGCTCGGATCATCAATGGGGCCGAGGATCGGACGCTTATGTCCCAGCACGGCACGGTGGGGCTGCAGATTCGCAAGGTCCAGACGATCCAGTACGAGCTTCCGCCACATGCCTTGTTCGTCGCGCATTCGGACGGTATCGTCACGCGCTGGGTTTTGAAGGATGTGCCCGAACTGCTCGCATGCGATCCCATCATTCTTGCTGCCTATCTCATTCGCAACAACCTGCGCGGTAGAGACGACGCGGCGGTAGTCGTCGTACAGTGCAACTGACCATGTCGGACGCTTCGCTTACATCCTCCGAGTTGGTCGCAGCACTGGAGAACAAGACGCTCGAGCTCGCTGCGCTGCAAACTGAACTTGAAGAGACGAACCGTGGCGTTGTGGCGCTCTATGCCGAACTCGATGCGCAAGCTGACGAATTGCGGCGGGCGACCGAACTTAAGAGCAGGTTCCTGGCCTACATGAGCCATGAGTTCCGCACCCCAATAGCTTCGTTTCAGAGCTTGACGCGGCTGCTTCTGGCCCGCACCGACGGGCCGCTTACGCCCGAGCAAGAGAAGCAGGTTCGCTTCATCAGCGACACTGCCGCCGAGTTCGCCGACATGGTTAACGACCTGCTGGACCTTGCGAAGGTCGAGGCCGGACGCGTCGACATCAACCCCGCATGGTTCGACATGGTGGACCTCTTCTCTGCCCTGCGCGGCATGTTCCGGCCAGTACTGGTCAACCCCGCAGTGAATCTGGTCTTCATGGAGCCGCAGGGAGCGCCGCGCCTCTTCACCGACGACCGCAAGCTGTCGCAGATTCTGCGCAATTTCATTTCCAACGCGTTGAAGTTCACCGTGCAGGGAGATGTGCGGGTCTCCGCCGTAGCCAACGAAGATGCGACGGTCACGTTCGCGGTCGCTGACAGCGGAATTGGCATTGCAAGCGAGGCCCATGCATCGATCTTTCGGGACTTTGTTCAAGTCGACTCACCGCTGCAGAAGCGACTCAGGGGAACTGGCCTCGGCCTCTCGCTGAGCAAGCGCTTGGCAGAACTGCTAGGGGGGTCTGTTGGGTTCTCGAGCGAGTTGGGGAAGGGATCGACCTTTTGGGTCACTCTGCCCAAGGAGCTGCGTCCTCAGTCGGCGGCCAGCCATGAGTGATCAGAACAATTTCCGACCCATCTCAAGGAGCGACCACGTCGTCCTTGTGGTGGACGACGATCCAGTCGGCCGTTACACCACCGTACGCTGGCTGCAGCACGCGGGCTTTCAGACACGTGAAGCTGCCACAGGCATGGAGGGACTCAATCAGGCCGACGATGGAGTCTCCGTCATGGTCCTCGACGTCCACCTTCCGGACATCAACGGATTCGAGCTCTGCCGCCTGCTCCGCTCGCGGCCTACCAGCAGTTTCCTGCCAGTGCTTCACCTCAGCGCGGCCTTTGTCACGGATGAAGACAAGGTGCGGGGCCTCGACTCCGGAGCCGATGCGTATCTGACCCATCCCGTCGATCCTGCAGTCTTGGTGGCGACTGTGCAGGCGCTCGTGCGCACGAGAGTGGCAGAGGCTGCACTGCGACGAAGCGAGCGTCGGTTCAAGGCGATCTTTGAGAGGGCAACTGTGGGAATCGGCCTGCTCGACTTGGAGGGTCGGGTCGTGGAGGCCAACCCCTCGATGCTGGGCTTCATGGGCCGCTCGATGGATCAGGTGACCGGCCGGCCCCTGCACGACTTTGTCCCTCCAGCCTTCGCAACGGAAGTCCGAACGCTTCTTGCGCTCGATCCGCATTCCAGCGGGGAGAAGCTGTTTCCAATCGTCAAGCCTGACGCTTCTTGGCTTGAGGCGGAATGGAGAATGCTTCGCGACGTTGAGCCAGGCCTTCACATGGTCATCGCCACGGACATCACCGCGAAGACACTGTTGGAGGAGCAACGGCAGCTGACGCTGCAGAGTGAGCGGATGGCGCGTGACGAGGCGCTGCGAGTGGGTCGAGTCAAAGACGAATTGATTGCTGTCCTGTCGCACGAATTGCGCACGCCCCTTACGACCATGATGGGTTGGATGCACATCTTCCGACGCCGGCCGGTCAGCGATGCCAACTATCAACGAGGACTGGAAATCATCGAGCGCAATCTCTTGTTGCAAGCTCGCTTGATCTCAGATTTGTTGGATATGTCCAGCATTAGCCTCGGCAAGATGCGACTGTCACTGGAAGCTGTCCATGTGCAGGAGGTGATCCGGTCAGTGGTGGAGGCGTCGGAGGCGGCGCTGCTGGACAAGGGGCTGCGCGTTGAGTTCGACGCGGCCGACGGGTGTCCGGCCATACAAGCCGATCCGGCCCGGTTGCAGCAGATCGTCTCAAACCTCCTCGGGAACGCTATCAAGTTCTCAAACCACGGTGGTCACATCAAAATTTCCCTCAAACCCAGCGGGGTTGGTGTGGAGGTTTCCGTCGCGGATCAGGGCGCTGGAATCGCCAAGGACTTTCTTCCCAAACTATTTGACCGCTTTTCTCAAGCGGATGTGGGCAGCAACCGTCGCCACGGTGGCCTGGGTCTCGGCCTGTCGATCGTGCGCCATCTTGTCGAGTCTCATGACGGGACCGTTTCGGCCGAGAGCGACGGTCCTGGCCAAGGTGCAACGTTTCGCGTTTGGCTCCCGCTTTCCAGGTCTCGCGCCGAGAGTGCTCACCCCTACCCTCCAGGTGAGCATCAGGACGGGGATTTCGGCGCAACCTTGACAGGTGTGTCGCTGTTGGTCCTGGATGATGACCCCGACATCCGGACGACTCTGGCGCTCATTCTCCGTGACAGAGGCGCTGAAGTGCGCCTGGCAAGCAGTTTCGACGAGGCGCTTTCCGAGATTGCGAAGAGACGTCCCGACATTCTGCTCAGCGACATCGGCATGCCGGGCAAGGATGGTTACGACCTGATCAGAGAGATTCGTAGCACCGAGAACGGCACGCATCTGCTCGCCGTGGCAATCACATCCTACACAAGAGAGCAGGACAGAGCGCTTGCGTTGGCTCGCGGTTTCGACGCGCATTGTTCAAAACCAATACAGGCGCTGTCCCTCGTACGGACGCTGCAAGATCTGTTGCGTCGATCGCGGTGAGAAGCAAGTTCATCAGAGACAGATCAACATGAAGATCCTGTTCGTCGAGGATCATCCAGCCTTGCGCTACTCGATTGCAAAGGAAATGCGCGCGCACGGCCACGAAGTGTTCGAGGCAGACAGTGCCGAAGAGGCTCTTGTCCACCTGGGGGCAAACGACATCGAGGTGTTGGTGACTGACGTCGGCCTGCCAGGCATGTCAGGTGATGTCTTCGCCGCTGAGGCGCGAGCGCTGCGCCCGAGCGTGCGCCTCGTCTTTGCCACAGGACTGGATAGCGTCAAGGCACCCGCGTCGGAACGCGACATCGGTCCAACCGTACTGCGTAAGCCATATTCGTGGGTTGAGCTGGCTGCCGCTTTAGATGGGGCGATGGGGCGATTTGAGTGAGCGAGCAACAGCGGGTTCAGTCCCAGCTCGGTTGGACTCCCGGCAACTCTTTGATTCGCATCGAGTTCTTCGAGTCGACCGCAACT
>JAZKIW010000004.1:0-3234 GCA_040384625.1 Pseudomonadota bacterium
AGGCCGATGGCCAGCACGTGGTCGAGGTGCGAGTGGCTGATGAGGATGTGGTCGATCCGAGCCAGCTCGTCGAGCGTGAGGTCTCCGACGCCGGTGCCGGCGTCGATGAGCACGTCGTCGTCTAGCAGGAACGAGGTGGTGCGGCTGCCGGCGGCTATCGAGCCCGAGCAGCCGAGAACCCGGATGTGGCTCAGGACGCGCTACTCACAGCTGGATGAACTGCATCTGCGTGCCGGCGAGCTCGATCACGTCGCCGTTGCGCAGGTGGGCGGAGTCGCCGGCCAGTTGCGAGCCATTGACCGTGGGTTTGGCCGTGCCTTCCACGTGCGCCAGCACATAACCGCCCGGCCGCTTGGTGATCGAGGCCACTTGCACGCCGGGCTTGC
This sequence comes from Pseudomonadota bacterium, assembly GCA_040384625.1. Classification (GTDB taxonomy): domain Bacteria; phylum Pseudomonadota; class Gammaproteobacteria; order Burkholderiales; family Burkholderiaceae_C; genus CADEEN01. Next base: position 387 of record JAZKIW010000004.1, read on the forward strand.
CGACCGTGGTGACGACCTTAGTGAGCATCACTTCGCGTCCCGCCGCGGCGCCATTCAGCACCTTGATGGCGGCGCCGCCGGGTGAACTGTTCAGGCTGCCGAAGCCGGAGTTGACGCTGGCCGGTGCGGTGTGGGCGAAGGTGGCTCGGTCGCCGGTAGCGACGGCGGGTGCCGCCGCGCCCGGCTTCATGATCATGGTCTTTTCGTAGTCGACGCCGTCTTCGACCATGTACTTGATCTTGTACTTGCCGATCTCGACCGTGTCGTTGTGCGCCAGCAGCTGCTTCTTGACGGCCTTGCCGTTGATGTAGGTGCCGTTGGTGCTGTTCAGGTCTTCGATGAAGACATCGGAGCCCACCATCTGCAGCACGGCGTGCTCGCCGCTCACGGCCAGGTTGTCGATCACGATGTCGTTGTAGGGCCGGCGACCGAGCGTGGTCTTGTCCTTGGTGATCTGCACTTCCTTGATCACGACGCCGTCGAGCGACACCACCAGCTTGCCCATATTTTTTCCCTTGTGCTTTGGTCAGCGTCGGAACGGCGCCCACCACGAACGCGACGCCGCTGCCGGAGAGCCCGGCGCACGCACCAGGACGACGGCGATATTATCCTTTCCGCCAGCGTCGTTGGCCGCGGCTATCAAGGCCTGGCCGGCTTCGTCGAGCGAGTCGTAGCCTTGCAGCAACTGCGACAGCGATTCGTCGTCGAGCATGTCCGACAGGCCGTCGGAGCACATCAGGTACAGGTCGCCCGGGTGCACCTCGTGCTGGTGGATTTCCAGCAGCACGGTGTCTTCCACGCCCACCGCCCGCGTGACCAGGTTCTTGTTGGCCGAGAACGAAGCCTGCTCGGGCGTGATCAGGCCGGCGTCGATCTGCTCCTGCAAGAGCGAGTGATCGCGCGTCATCTGCATCAGCCGGCCGCTGCGCAGGCGGTAGGCGCGCGAGTCGCCGACATGCCCGACCAGCACCCGCGTGCCGCGGAAGAGGGCCACGACGAGCGTCGTGCCCATACCGGCGTACTGCGGGTTGGCATTGGCGGCGTTGAAGATCGCGCGATTCGCGTTGTCCACGCAGATGTCCATCGCACGTCGCACCTCGGCGTCGCTGGCACTGGCACCGGCCTCGACCAGCCAGCGGCCGAGTTCGGTCTTGATGAAGCCTGTGGCCATGCCGCTGGCCACCTCGCCGGCGTTGTAGCCGCCCATGCCATCGGCCAGCACGGCCAGGGCGCTCGTCTGGTCCAGCGCCACCGAATCCTCGTTGTTCGATCGCGCTCGCCCGGTGTCTGTGGCACTGAAATATTCGAGATTCATGAACTGCGTCAGTTCGGCAGTGGCAGCACTAAGGTTAGCTGTGCGATTGTGCAACGACTGCCGGACCCGCCCTGGGCGGCAGCGCAGTGGCCGGCTGCGCGAGCGTGTGAAATGCCGCGGTCAGAAAACACTTTGACGCAATTGGCGCAGTCCCGCGGCCCAGGCGTCGCCGTCGCGCTGGCGCTCGGTGGCGCTGCGCGTCAGCACCTGGGCCAGTGCCGCGTCAAGTGCACCGGCTTGCGCCGCGGGCAGGTCGGTGCGCAACGCGCTCACGGTCTGCGGTGCCTGGCTGGCCATCGCGCGCAGCAAGGCGCCCATCGAAGCCGCCTCGAATGGCGGATGGCCGGTGAGCAGCTGGAACAGCGTCACTCCCAGCGCGTACAGGTCGCTGCCGGCGTCGGCGCGCGCGCCGGCCAGCAGCTCGGGCGCCATGTAGATCGGCGAGCCCAGCAGCAGGCCGCTGCGCGTGGCCTCGGCATCGTTGGTGCGCGCGATGCCGAAGTCCGTCAGCTTCACGCCGCCGCTGGCCAGGTCGAACATCACGTTGGTGGGTTTGACGTCGCGGTGCACCACGCCCTGGCGGTGCGCGTAGGCCAGGGCTTCGGCGACACGCGCGCCGATCTCCAGCGCCAGCGCCTCGGGCAGCAGGCGCCCGGCCTGGGTGTAGCGGCCCAGGTCGGTGCCGGCGAGCAGTTCCATGGCGACGTAGCCCACGCCCTCATGCACCAGGGCGCCGTAGGTCGTGACGATGCCCGGGTGGCGCAGGCGTACCGCGTGCGCCGACTCGTTCAGGAAGTCCTGCTGCGCCGCGGCCGACGCGGCACCGCCGGCGGTGCCGAGCGGCACGGCCTTGACAGCCAGCGGGCCGCCCTCGGGCTCCTGCACGGCCAGGTAGAGCGCCCCCATCGCGCCGCGCCGCAGCAGACGCTCGATGCGCGCGCCGCCGAGTCGCGACCCGGCTGCAAGCAGGCCGTCCGGTGCCGGGGGATTGGAGCGCAGTGCCACGCGATGGACACGTTAGCACGTGGCCCGTCGCGCGGGGTGTGGAGGTTTACTTGACCACCAGCACCGGGATGTTGGCGTGCTCGATGGCGCTTTGCGCGACCGAACCGAGCAGGGCCGTCGCGGCGCCACCCAGGCCGCGCGCGCCCATCACGACCATGTCGCAGGCTTGATCGCGCGCGAACTCGGCGATCGTCGGTCCGGGCTCGCCGATGCGCCAGTGGTCGGTGTGGGCCAGACCGGCGGCGTCGAGTGCGGCGCGCGCCGGCACCAGGGCGGCTTCACAGCGCTCCTGGTGGTAGTCGTCGAGCGTCTGGCCGGAGAGGAAGCGGTTCACGTCGCCCGACAGTGGGCGCTGCACGCTGAGCAGGTGCACGTCGAGTGACTCGGGCTTGCGCAGGTCATCGCGCAGGCCGATCACGTGCTCGACCGCCTTCATCGCACCCGCGGACCCATCCACCGCCAACAGGATGCGTTGCAGGCCGGCAGGGCTTGGCGCCACCTCTGGGTGCGGCGCGGCTGCCGCGCGGG
>JAZKIW010000005.1:0-10520 GCA_040384625.1 Pseudomonadota bacterium
GATGCCGTCGAAGTCTTCGCGCTCGGTGCCGTTCTCCCAATCGTCGCGCTCGGTGGTGCCCATGCCGGCGGCATCGATGCCCGCCGGCTCGTCGCCACCGCCGCCGCCCTCAGCGCTGCTGTCGTTGCGCGCCTCGGCGTCTTCACGGTCGGCCGTCGCCGAAGCGGTGGCCGTTGGCCGCTCGAGCGATTGCTCGTAGGCGGGCATCGCCTCCTCTTCGGTTTCGAGGAAAGGGTTCGCCTCGAGCATCTGCTCGACTTCCTGGTGCAGTTCGAGGGTCGACAACTGCAACAGCCGGATCGACTGCTGCAGCTGCGGCGTCAGCGCCAGGTGCTGGGAGAGGCGGACCTGCAATGAGGGCTTCATCACACCCTCACATCCGGAAGTGTTCGCCGAGATAGACCTTGCGCACGTCCGGGTTCTCGACGATCTCGTGCGGCGTGCCTTCGGCCAGCACGCGGCCCTCGCTGATGATGTAGGCGCGATCGCAGATGCCCAGCGTCTCGCGCACGTTGTGGTCGGTGATCAGCACGCCGATGCCGCGCGCCTTCAGGAAGCCGATGATGCGCTGGATCTCGATCACGGCGATCGGGTCGACGCCAGCGAAGGGCTCGTCCAGGAGGATGAAGCGCGGCTGCGTGGCCAGGGCACGCGCGATCTCCACACGCCGGCGCTCGCCGCCCGACAACGCCGGTGCCGGGCTGACCCGCAGCTTTTCTATGCTCAGGTCGGCCAGCAGGCCGTCGAGCAGCGCCTCGATGCGGGCCTTTGGCAAGGACCTGCCATCCGGCCCGACCTGCAGCTCGAGCACGGCCCGGATGTTCTCCTCGACCGTCAGCTTGCGGAAGATCGAGGCTTCCTGCGGCAGGTAGGACAAGCCCAGGCGCGAGCGCTGGTGGATCGGCCGGTGTTCGACCGACGCACCGTCGATCGTGATCTCGCCGGCGTCCGCTCGCAGCAGGCCGACCACCATGTAGAAGGTGGTGGTCTTGCCGGCTCCATTGGGTCCGAGCAGGCCAACCACCTCGCCCGCAGCCACAGCCAGGTGCACGCCGTTGACCACCGTGCGCGCACCGTAACGCTTTTGCAGGCCGTGCGCCTCGAGGCGACTCGCCGCCGTGGTGTTGGGCGGCAGCGACGACAGCGCGCTGTTCAACGGCGCGGCTCCGCGGCGGAAGCGCCAGGGGCCTCGGGCTTGGGCGTGATCACCACGCGCACGCGGCCGCTGCCCGAAGCGCCCGGGGCGGACGCCGCACCGGCCGCAGGGGCCGTCCCCTGGACGCTGAAGACCTCGTTGGCGTTGTCGTAGGTGATCACATTGCCGGTGATCTCGTCGGCCGGCGTGCTGCCGCGCAGGCGCCGCACCTGGGCATTGCCGGTGAAGCGCACGACGTCGCCGCGGCTGTCGTACTCGATTCGGTCGGCGCGGCCGTCGATGGTCTCGTCGACGCTGTCGCGCTTTTGCCGGAAGGCCGCCGGCTTGCCGGCGCTGCCCAGGGCCGTGGCAGAGCGATGGCCGTCGGGCCGCTCCCGCACTTCGACGCGCTCCGCCCTGATCGCCATCGTGCCCTGGGCCACGACCACGTTGCCGTTGAACACCACCACCTGCTTGAGCAGATCGACCGTGCCCGGCTGGTCGGCCTCGATCGTCAGCGGTTTGCTGCGATCGGCCTTTTCGGCCTGGGCAGGCGCCAGCAGGGCGGCGCTGGCCAAGAGGGCGAGGAGGGGAAATGACTTCATGGCGGCACAGAACTTGCAGACCATTCTAGCCACAAGCCTGCGCCGCCATGCGGCCAAGGCGTGAATTCAGGCGGCTTTGCGCGCGCTCTGAATCAGGAAATTGGTCACCATCAAGGCGCGCTCGTTGCTGCCGCTCAGCGAGCCCGAGGTGAACCAGCGGCCGTGAACGCCCAGGGCCGGCACGCCGTCGATCTTGTAGGCCTCGAAGGCCTGCTTGGCCTGGCGCAGCTTCGTGGCGACGCCGAAGGACTTCAGGGCCTCGACGGCCTTGGCCCCGTCACCACCCCCGGCGTTGACGAAGGCGGCGATGTCGGCGTCCTTGTCCAGGCGCTGGCGTTGCACATGGATCGCCGCAAAAACGCGCTTGTGCAGGGCCTCGACCTGGCCCACCGCTTCGAGCGCGTAGAAGAGGCGGGCATAGCCCTCGAAAGTCGGATTGAAGGTGGCAGGGACGCGGCGGAAGGCCACATCGGGCGGCAGCCGCTTGATCCACTGCTCGAGCATGGGCTCGAACGAGTAGCAGTGCGGGCAGCCGTAGGAGAAGAACTCGATCACGTCGATCTTGCCACCGGCGGGCACGGCCACCGGCGTGTTCAGGCGCACGTAGTCCTTGCCCTCCACCGGCGCGGCCCCTTGGGCCTGGGCGGCGCCACCGACGCCCAGCGTGGCGGCGACGGCAGTGACGGAGAAGTTGCGGCGGCTGATCATGGTCTGGGAGTCCTTCATGGCTGCTGTGTCGATTCAGGTTCGGCTCATCGTTCGACGCGGACCAGGGCCGCTTCGACACCGCTGCCGGCCAGACGCTGCTGGGCGGCATCGGCGTCCTCCTTGCGGTCGAACGGCCCCAGTCGCACCCGGTACATCGTGCGGCCGGCCTGCTCGCGCTCGGTGACCTTGGCGCTCATGCCCATCAGGCCAACCTTGGCGCGCTGCTGTTCGGCCTCCTCGGGTCGACTGTAAGCGCCGGCCTGCACGAAATAGGTGAACGCTTCGGCGCCCGGTTTGGTGGACTTGGGCGCCGCGGCGCTCGCCGCGGGCGCGGCGGCCGTGGCGGGCTTCGGCGATGCCGCCGCAGGGGCGGCCGATGCCGCGGGCGGGCGGGCCACCGCCGCGGCGGGCGCTGTCGCCCGGACGGCCGGCTTGTTGGCGAGCGGGCCGTTCGGGTCCCAGTTCTTGTTGCGCTCGGTCTCGGCGGCATCCTGCTCGGCGGTGCGCTGGGGCACCTTGTTCAGGAAAGGCACCGGGACCTTGGTCACGTACAGGGCCACCCCGAGCGCCAGCGCCAGCCCCAGCAGCAGGCCGACGATCAATCCGATGGCGAAACCGCCGCGTTGCGAGGTCATGCTGTTTCCAGTGCAGGAGTCGGGGTGTCGCGGTCCATGCGTTCCGGCGCCGAGACGCCAAGCAGCCCGAGGGCATTGCGCAGCACCTGGGCCGTGGCGGACAACAGGGCCAGCCGGGCGCCTGCCAGCGCCGCGTCATCGACCAGGAACCGCTCGGCCGCGTAATAGCTGTGGAAGGCCGCCGCCAGGCCGCGCAGGTAGAAGGCCACGTCGTGCGGGGCCAGACCGGCGGCAGCACGCTGCAGCATCGCCGGGTAGGCAGCGAGTTCAAGCATCAGCGCGGCTTCGGTCGGCGCAGTCAGCAGCGACAGGTCCGCGGCGTCCAGCGATGCGCCGTCGCCACCCTTGTCGCGGTACTGGGCCAGCACCGAGCAGATGCGTGCGTGCGCGTACTGCACATAGAACACGGGGTTCTCGTCGTTCTGCGCCAGCGCCAGGTCGACGTCGAAGGTGTACTCGGTGTCGGCCTTGCGGCTGATGAGGAAGAAGCGCACCGCGTCACGGCTGGTCCAGTCGATCAGGTCGCGCAAGGTCACGTAGCTGCCAGCGCGCTTGGAGAGCTTGACCTCTTGGCCGCCCCGCATCACGGTCACCATCTTGTGCAACACGTAGTCGGGGAACCCCTGCGGCACGCCCATGTCAGCGGCCTGCAGGCCCGCGCGCACCCGGGCGATGGTGCCGTGGTGGTCGGTCCCCTGGAAGTTGATGCACTTGGTGTAGCCGCGGCCCCATTTGTCGAGGTGGTAGGCCACGTCGGGCACAAAGTAGGTGTATAGCGTGCCGTCGGGTGCCTTGGCGTCGTTCCCCGGCTGGACCGACCTGCGCATCACGCGGTCCTTGTCGTCGCCGTAGTCGGTCGTGCGCAACCAGAGCGCACCGTCCTTCTCGTAGGTCTTGCCCGAGGCGACCAGCCGGGCCACGGTGTCGGCGACTTTGCCGCTGCTGTACAGGCTCGACTCCAGGAAGTAGGAGTCAAAGCGCAGGCCAAAAGCCTGCAAGTCGAGGTCCTGCTCGTGGCGCAGGTAGGCCACGGCGAACTGGCGAATGTCGTCGAGATCGTTCTTGTCGCCCGAGGCCGCAAACTCGCGGTCGTCGGCCTTTACTGTCTTGCGGGCCGAGAACTCGGCCGCGATGTCGGCGATGTAGTCCCCGTTGTACGCCGACTCGGGCCACCCCGCATCACCGGGCGCCAGGCCGTCCAGCCGCGCCTTCACCGATGCCGCCAGCCTCGCGATCTGCTCGCCCGCATCGTTGTAATAGAACTCGCGCGTGACGCTCCAGCCCTGGCTGGCGAACAGGCTGCACAGCGCGTCGCCGAGCGCGGCCTGACGCGCATGCCCCAGGTGCAGCGGACCGGTGGGATTGGCTGAGACGAACTCGAGCAGCACGCGCTGTCCGTTCGCGGTCTGCAGGCCGAAGCGCTCGCGCTCACGCAGCACTTCAGCCACCACGGCCTGCTTGGCCGCCGCCGACAGACGCAGGTTGATGAAGCCCGGGCCAGCGATCTCGAGCGCGGTCACCCAGCGCTGCACCGCCGGCTGACGCCGCAGTGCCGTCACCAGCTGCTCGGCCAACAAGCGAGGGTTGCTGCGGGTGGCCCGCGCCATCTGCATCGCGGCCGTGATCGCCAGATCGCCGTGCGCGGCCTGCTTCGGGGACTCGAAGCCCAGACTCAGGCCGTGGCCCGGTGCCGCCTCGGCCGCGGCCTGGCGCAGGGCGTCGAGCAGCTCGTGCTGGGCTTGGATCATGGGCGGGATTCTACGTACCGCCTTCCGTACGGCGGGCACCAGCCTCTGTCGCCGCCGGTTACGCGAGCTCAGGCGATCGTTCGAGAATGGCTCGCAAGACAGCCGCTGTTTGAGCGACCAGCGAGGACCGAACGTGGAGAAGATCACGTTTCGCGCGCCGGCCCTCGTTGAACAATGTCCAAAGCCCTCCTCCGTCCGTCCTCCCGCCACGCCATGCGCACTGTCGCCTCGCGGCCTGCCAAATTGCCGAGCCACATCGGCCAGTACCGCGTGCTGGCCCAGCTCGGCGAGGGCGCGACCAGCGAGGTCTTCCACGCCCGCGACGAATTCCGCGGCCGCGATGTCGCCATCAAGTGCGTGCGCGCGCCCGCGGCCGTCGGTACCGACAGCAGTGGCGGCGCGCACTATTACGAGCGCTTCTTTGCCGCCGAAGCGGCCCTCGTCGGTCGCCTCTCCCACCCCAACGTGGTCCAGATCTTCGACGCGGTGGCCGACCCGGTGCAGCCGCACCTGGTGATGGAGTACGTGCCCGGCACCACGCTGCGCAGCTTCTGCCTCCCCGACGCCCTGCTGTCGCTGGAGCAGATCGTCGAGATCGGCTTCAAGTGCGCGATGGCCCTGGGCTACGTGTACCGACAGGGCTTGATCCATCGTGACGTCAAGCCGGCCAACCTGCTGGCGGTGATGGACGGCGACCAGGTGGTCGACGTCAAAGTCACCGACTTCGGCAGCGTGTTGCAGCTCGACGCGCAGCGCACACAGATCCACCGTGTCGGCTCCCTGGCCTACATGTCGCCCGAGCAGCTCGACGGCAGCAACCTGGGCTGCGGCGCCGACATCTATTCGCTGGCCGCCGTGCTCTACCACCTGGTGGCCGGCCGGCCACCGTTTGAGGGGCCGACCCAACCCGCCTTGATGCACCAGGTCTTCAACGAGGCGCCGGCACCGCTGACCGAGCTGCGCAGCGGCGTACCGGCAAGCCTGGACGCCCTGATCCGCCGTGCGCTGTCCAAGCGACCCGCCGATCGCCACGCGAGCTGGGACGAATTCGCGCAGGAACTGTCGGGCCTGGTGGCCCGGCGCGAGGTGCCTCGCGGTCGTATCCAGGGCGTGCTGGACTCTGAGCGCTTCACTCTCTTGCGCGCATTGGAGTTCTTTGCCGACTTCGGCGATGTCGAGCTGTGGGAAGTCGTGCATCGCGCCAAGTGGCAGCGCTTCGCCTTCGGACACGCGCTCTACAAGAAGGGCCAGGCCGGGGGCAGCTTCCACATCCTGGCGCAAGGCGAGGTCGATGTCTTCCGTGACGGCCGCAAGGTAGCGCAACTTGGCCGCGGCACATCGGTCGGCGAGATGGCCTATCTGGCACCGAGCGAAGAGTTGCGCCTGCATCGCGCCGACGTCATCGTCTCCACACCCTGCACGACTGTGTCGTTCACGCCCGAGACCCTGGGCCAGCTGTCGCCCGGGACTCGGCACCGCTTCGACGACGCCTTCATCAAGGTCCTGGTGCGGCGCTTGCACGCCGCCCACGAGAGCCTGGAGCACCCGCGCCGCATTCTTTGACGCGCATCGAGGGCCGGCCCTGTCAGCGCAATCGCGGGCACGGCGTTGCTGGCATTGCCGGAGGGGCCAAGCTCTGCTTCAATCCGGCACGGCAATCGTGCCCAAGGTCCGAGGATCAAGGAGAAAACCATGAAGTTGATCATTTCCGCGGTCGCGCTGGCGCTCGCTGCCCTGTCGTCGCCGTCGTTCGCCGCTGCCCACGCGGCCTCGGCGCCGATGGCCGCCGCTGACAAGAAGCCCGCTGCGGCACCGATGGCCGCGGCCGAGAAGAAGCCCACGGCCCAGCAAACCAAGATGACCACCTGCAACAAGGACGCTGGGGACAAGAAGCTCGAGGGCGAGCCTCGCAAAGCCTTCATGAAGACCTGCCTGTCGGCCAAGCCCGCTGCGGCAGCCGCCAGCCCGGCCTGCGAGAAGTCAGCCGCCGACAAGAAGCTGGCCGGCGCGGCGAAGACGAGCCACATCAAGAAGTGCATGGCTGACGGCCCGGCCAAAGGCTGAGCACGCAGCGGCGTTGCGCCGCCGCTTGGTCCAGAAGGGCGCCTTGGGCGCCCTTCTCACTTCTCAGGCCGCCGACTTCCAGTAGGCCTCGTCGGCCCAGCTGTGCTTCAGGAAATCGATCCACAGGCGAACGCGCAGCGGCAGGTGCTTGCGCTGCGGGAACAAGGCGTATATGCCATTGGGCGGCGCAGCAAAGTCGTCGAGCAGGCTGACCAGCCGGCCAGTGGCGATCTCGTCATCGACCTCCCATGTGCTGCGCCAGGCGATGCCCAGGCCTTGCACGCACCAGTCGTGCAGCACCTGGCCGTCGCTGCAGTCGAGACGGCCGTTCGGGCGCAGGTGGGTCACCGCACCATCGACGTTGAAGGCCCAGCCGCGCGTCTGGCTCGCGTCCGAACTGAGCGTCAGGCACTCATGGCGTTGAAGCTCGGAGGGTGACTTGGGCGTGCCGGCACGCTTCAGGTAGGCCGGTGCCGCAACACACAGGCGCCGGTTGTCAGCGAGCCGCACGCTGACCAGGCTTGAGTCGGGCAGGTCGCCGACGCGGATCGCGCAGTCGTAGCCTTCGTTGACGATGTCCACCACGCGGTCGGACAGGTTCAGCGAAATGCGCACCTCGGGGTGCTCGGCGCTGTACTTCGGCACCATCGGAGCCACATGCCGCCGCCCGAAGCCGGCTGGCGCCGTTATGCGCAAGTAACCGCTGGCTTTCACACCACCGGCGCTGACACTCGCCTCAGCGTTTGCCAAGTCGGCCAGAACGCGCTGGCAATCGTCGAGGAAGGCACTGCCCTCGTGAGTCAGGGTGATACGGCGCGTGGTGCGCACCAGCAGCTTCACGCCCAGCCGTTCCTCCAGCGCGTCGATGCGCCGGCCGATCACCGCGGGCGCCACGCCCTCGGCGTTGGCGGCGGCCGTCAGGCTGCCCTTGGTGGCAACGGCGGCAAAGGACTCGATCTGCTTCAGCTTGTCCATGGCCGTCGATTTTGCATCCAAGTCATCAATCCATGCCGTTTTGAGCACTTAATGCCGTTATGCATAACGAATAGATTGGCGCATGCAAAACCCCGCCGGGCCGCCGCGCGCCGTTCTGTTCGACGCCTATGGCACCTTGTTCGATGTCTACAGCGTCGGCCTGCTTGCTGAGCAGTTGTTTCCCGGCCATGGCGAACGACTGGCGCTGCTGTGGCGCGACAAGCAGATCGACTACACGCGTCTGCTGACACTGAGCGGACGCTACAAGCCGTTCTGGGAACTGACCCGCGCCGGGCTGCGCTTCGCCGCTGCGCGACTTGGCCTGCCCCTCGAAGCGTCGGCGGAGGCGCGGCTGATGAACCAGTACCGCCACCTCAGCGCCTTCCCCGAGAATCGCGAGGTGCTGGTCGAGTTGAAGCGCCGCGGCGTCGTTGCCGGCATCCTGTCCAATGGCGACCCCGAGATGCTGGGCGTGGCCGTGAAGAGTGCCGGCTTCAGCGGCCTGCTGGCGCATGTGCTGTCGGTGCATGGTGTGCAGCGCTTCAAGACCGACCCGGCGGCCTACGCGCTCGGGCCACAAGCGTTCAAGTTGCCGGCCGCGCAGATCCTGTTCGTTTCGAGCAATGGCTGGGACGCCATCGGTGCCACCTGGTACGGCTACACCACGTTGTGGGTCAACCGCGCAGGGCTGCCGCTCGAACAGCTCGACACCGAACCGACCCGCAGCGGCAGCAGCCTGCGCGATGTGCTCGACTTCTTTCCCGTCTGACTTCAGCGACAAACCCGATGACCGCACGCACCTCCCTCCATCGCCTTCAAGTAGCCCCGGCCCTGCACCGCTTCATCGACGAAGAGGTGCTGCCCGGAACCGGTGTCGAACCGGCCGCCTTCTGGCACGGTTTCGACGCACTGGTGCACGCCTTGGCGCCGAAGAATGCCGCGCTGCTGGCCGAGCGCGATCGGCTGCAAGCCGAGCTCGATGCCTGGCACCGCGCCCATCCGGGGCCGATCTCGCGACCACGTGAGTACCGCGCCTTCCTCGAAAGGATCGGCTACCTCGTGACAGTGCCGGCCCGCCTGCGCGCCAGCACGAAGAACGTCGACGCCGAACTCGCGCGCCAGGCCGGTCCGCAACTGGTGGTCCCGGTGACCAATGCGCGCTACGCGCTGAATGCCGCGAATGCGCGCTGGGGCTCGCTCTACGACGCGCTGTACGGCACCGACGCGCTGCCCGAGAGCGGGGGCGCTGCGCGCGCAGGCGGCTACAACCCGGTGCGCGGCGCCAGGGTGATCGACTACGCACGCCACGTCCTCGACCGCACCGCGCCGCTGAAGAGCGGCTCCCACGTCGATTCCACCGCTTACCGCATCCAGGGCGGGCAATTGCTCGTGAGCCTGAAGGGCGGCACCGCGAGCGGGCTGGCCAGGCCAGCGCAATTCGTCGGCTACCAGGGCTCCGCCGGGGCCCCGTCGTCGGTTCTCCTCCTGCACCACGGTCTGCACCTGGACCTGCGCATCGACCGCAGCACGCCGATCGGCGCCAGCGACCCCGCGGGCGTGGCCGACCTCGTGCTGGAAGCGGCGCTGTCGACGATCCTCGACCTGGAAGACTCGGTCGCGGTGGTCGATGCCGCCGACAAGGTGCAGGCCTATGCCAACTGGCTCGGCATCCTGAAGGGCAGCCTGACCGAGGCGATCACCAAGGACGGCAGGACCTTCACGCGCGGGCTGAATCCCGATCGCCGCTATACCGCCCCGACGGGCAAGGGCGAAGTCGTGCTGCACGGCCGCTCGCTGCTCTTCGTGCGCAACGTCGGCCACCTGATGAGCCACCCGGCGGTTCTTTGGGGCGACGGCAAGGAGATTCCGGAAGGCATCCTGGACGCGGTGGTGACCACGGCCATCGCGATCCACGACCTGCGGACGAAGGGCGCAGTGGGCGCCATTCGCAACTCCCGCACCGGTTCGGTCTACATCGTCAAGCCGAAGATGCACGGCCCCGCCGAGGTCGCCTTCGCCAGCGAGCTGTTCGCCCACGTCGAGGCCCTGCTCGGCCTGCCGAAGAACACCGTCAAGCTCGGCATCATGGACGAGGAGCGGCGCACCAGCGTCAACCTGAAGGCCTGCATCGCCGCTGCCGACGGCCGCGTGGCCTTCATCAACACCGGCTTCCTCGACCGCACCGGCGACGAGATGCACACCGCGATGTTCGCCGGGCCGATGCTGCGCAAGGGCGACATGAAGGCCAGCGACTGGATCCGGGCCTACGAGCGCAGCAATGTGCTGGTCGGGCTCGAGTGCGGTCTGCGCGGCAAGGCGCAGATCGGCAAGGGCATGTGGGCCATGCCCGACCTGATGGCGGCGATGCTGCAGCAGAAGATCGCGCACCCGCTCGCCGGCGCCAACACCGCCTGGGTGCCCTCGCCCACCGCCGCGACCCTGCACGCGCTGCATTACCACCAGGTCGACGTGTTCGCGGTGCAGAAGCAGTTGGAGAAAGTCGACATCGAGGCCGAACGCGATGCGCTGCTCAGCGGCCTGCTGACGGTTCCGGTGGTCAAGAAGCCGCAATGGTCGGCAGTCGAGATCCAGCAGGAACTGGACAACAACGCCCAGGGCATCCTCGGCTACGTCGTGCGCTGGATCGATC
>JAZKIW010000006.1:0-37134 GCA_040384625.1 Pseudomonadota bacterium
CCAGACCCGCAAAAGGCCCGCGGCTGCGGGGTGATGCGCGGCCTCGCCTTGGCTAGAGTGAACCGTGCTCAAGTTCGAGCGCGTCGGCGGCATGAGCCGCTAAGGGAAAGCCCAATGAACAAAGTCTCGATGTCCTTGATCGCGCTGGCGCTCGGCAGCGTCATGTCAGCCTCTGCCAGCACCATCTTCAGCGACGATTTCAACCGCGGCGTGTCCGACAACGTCGGCGGCGGCTGGTCCGAAGTCGAGAGTGACGCGGTCGATGTGTCCCTGGTGGCTCGCGCGACCGGGGATCAGCAGATGCAGTTGCGTGACGACGACCCGCGCGCCGTGGCCTCGCAGCTCAACGGCATCTCGACCGTGGGCTACACCGGCGTTAGCCTGTCGTACGACTGGGCGCCGACGAACAACACCGAGGCCGGCGACTTCCTGTGGGTCGAGTGGCGCAATGGCGCGGCCGGCAGCTGGACCGAGCTGTTCAAGCACGCCTTGATTGGCCCGGCCGCGCACCAGACCGCCAGCGGCGCCATCGCCGGCGCGGACGGGCTGAGCGACTTCCAGTTCCGCTTCCGCGTCGAGGTGAATGCCAACAACGAGGGCGCTTATGTCGACAACGTGCGCCTGGCCGGTGAGTCCGCGAACTCGCTGCGCGTGGTCCCGGAGCCCGGGGGCCTTGCGCTCGCGGGGCTCGGGCTCGGCTTGCTTGCCGTCCTGCGCCGCCGTCAGGCCTTCTGATCCAGCGCCGGCACCCAGCCCGGGTTCGTTCCTTCGCCGCTGTAGGCGCCGCGCCAGGCGGGGTCATAGGCGTTACCGTTGAAGTCGCGGTTCCAGTCCGCGAAGGTGTCCAGGCCGCCCAGATCGGCGGCCGTCTTCTTCAGCGCGCCCACCTTCGGGAACAGGTCGAGCGAGGGAATCGACGCCAAGGGCTTGTTCAAGTAGTTCACTGCAGCGGCACGGGTATCACTGAGGTTGTCGATCGACAACGCGCCATTGAGTACCACCGCGGGGCCCTCTGAGAAAATCGCATTGGCCAGCACTCGCTGCGTGTAGCCCGCAGCACCGCCACTCACGGCGATGCCGGTCTCGCCGGCAACCACGGTGTTGTGGAAGATTCGCACGTCGCGCACCGCGCCGTTGTGTATTTGCACTCGCACGGCGATGCCGTTGGTCACCATGAGGTTCGCGTACAGCGCAACGTTGCCTTCGCCCTGGAATAGCGACTCAGTGGGGTTCTGGTAGAAGAAGTTGCCGTAGACCGAGAAACCATTGCTAGAACCCGGACCGCTCGGCGGCGAGTCGCCTACCAGCACGTTGGGCCGCGCCAGGTCGCCGGTCGCGCTGTTGCCCGCCTTGGCGAACACGTTGTGGCGGATGACCGTTGTCGTCTTAGTGTTCGGCATGCCGGCTGGCACGGCGACCCAGACGGCCTGGTGCTTGATCTGCATGCAGTAGCCCAGGCAATCGCGCACGACGTTGTATTCGATCAGACCGTTGACGAAGGGGCTGTCGCCGTTGGAGTTGCCGAAGTACATCCCGGTACCGGCACCGACGATCAGATTGCGCCGCACGATCCAGTTCCAAGTCGGCTGACCGACTGTCGAGATGGCGACGATCTGGTTGTTGCCGCCGAACCCCAGGAAGTTGCAGTCCTCGATCGTGATGTGGTTCGATGGCCCCTGCGTCGCGACCCCGGCGCCGCCGCGGTCACGTCCATTGACTTCCAGGCGGCGGATCACCACGTGGCTGGTGTTAGACAGGCGCACCGTGTTGTGCGTGCTGCGGCCCAGAAGCACCGGCATCGGTCCACTGGCCGGACCGCTGACCGTGATCGGCGCGGCCAGGGTGCCATTGACATTGAACAGCGGCAGGCCTGGAACACTGCCCGTGTCGTTGCCCTGCGCATCGACGCCGTAGTTACCCGGCGCCAGCAACAGCGTGTCGCCGGGCCTCAGCTGAGCAATCTTGCCCAGGTAGTTGGAAGGGTCGGCGTCGATGACATTGGTGCCCGGCGGTGCTGGCGGCGGCGCGGCAGCGGGCGGTGGCACCACGACGCCGACAACGACCGCCTCGCCCGAGTCGCTACCGCCGCAGGCGCCAAGCACCATGCTGCCAGCGGCACCTGCACTGACGCGCAAGAACAGGCGGCGCGACTCTCCCAGATCGACATTCATCAAGTCCCCAGTCAGGTCAACGGCAGATTGTCGACACGTGCGACGACACCGGCGAAACCACGTGTATCGGCAGCCACCCTTCGAGTCAAAGACTTGGTGCGAACCTGGGCGCGGCAGGAGGCAGCCCTGATTGCACCCAACCGGCGGGTCCGGGAACCATTGAAGACATGGACGAGCGCACGCGGTCGCGTCGGGGCCATGAGGTGTACGCGCTGCTGTGGACAGAGGTTGTGGATGACGTCCAGGGAAATCAGTTCAAGGTGACTTCGGCACGCTGGCCATCGATCAAGCAGGGTTTCGAGAGTCTGCTCGCCAAGCGGACCAATCCGTTCCATGCCAACCGCCTTGCCTACTTCGCATGCCAAGCAGAGGACCGTGACGCGGCAAGACAGGCGATAGCCCGCCTGGACAACCAACCGGCCCTCCAATACTGGCGTGGCGGTGGGGCGGGCGGACGCCAGAGCTTCGAAGAGTGCCAGCGCTGGCTGAAATCCAATTCCCGACGATCGCTACCTCTGCACCCGGAGGCATCACCAACAGCCGCCGCATACTCAGGTCCCTAGATTAGCCGCAGTCGGCGGCCACACCAGGTCGAAATATTCCAGGATCAGCACCGCGCGCTCGCCGACCTGGAAGCCCTCGCGCTCGGCGCGTTCGGCAAAGTCCTGGCGGTGTGCGGTGAGCCACCAGCGCAGGGTCAGGTCGCCTTCGCCGGCTTCGAAGGCGAACGCGTCGTCGATCTCGTCGAAGTGGCGGCGCTCGACATGCGAGTTGCGCACGATCGCGCGTGGCCGGCCGCGTCCGTCGAGCACCACCAGGTGATCGCCGGGCTGGGGCAGCGCGTCGTCGTCGGCCGTGAAGTCGTGTTCGAGCGTGGCATGCGCTCGCTTGACACCGCTCTCGATCAGGCCGGCCAGCTCATCGGCCAGCGCACGGCTGTGGCCGAGCGCGCTGGCGGCGAAACCCGGCACGGCGACGCCGCAACTGCGCTGGTAGTCGAGCCAGAAGGCCTTGATCAGCTCCTTCTGTCCGGGGGCGACTTCAGCCACGTCAGCCTTCGGCCCGCAACGCCGCGCGCAACTCGGCACCGATCTCTGGCTTGCCGGCGAAGGGGTCGGTCGGGTTGCGTGCCATCATCACGTCTTCGAGCCGCGTCTGCACCGATGCCAGGGCCTTCGGGTGGCTGTAGATGTAGAAGCGCTTCTCGCGCAGCGCGTCGAAGACCATCGCGGCGACGTCCGCAGCGCTGACCTTGCCCGAATCGACGGCCTTGCCGGTCATCGCCTGGGCGATGCGCTGGCTGCGCGTGGGCTTGGTGCCGGGTGCCATTGTCTCGGCTGGGCGGTTGCGGTGGCTCTGGTGGATGCCGGTGGGCACGAAGAACGGGCACAGCACCGACGCGCTGATCTGCTCACTGACCAGGGACAGGTCCTGGTACAGGGTTTCGGACAGGCTGACGACGGCATGCTTGCTGACGTTGTAGGCGCCCATGTTCGGCGGGTTCAGAAGGCCGGCCATCGAGGCGGTGTTGACGATGTGGCCCTCGTAGTCGGCGTCGGCCTTGGCCGCGGCGAGCATCAAGGGCGTGAACACACGCACGCCGTGTGCGACGCCCATCACGTTGACGCCCAGCACCCAGGCCCAGTCGTGCGCACTGTGCTCCCAGATCAGGCCGCCGACCCCTACGCCGGCATTGTTGAAGACGAAGTGCGGCGTACCGAAACGTTCGACGGTGGCCACGCCGAGGGCCTCGACCTCGTGCGCCTGCGACACGTCGAGGCGAAAGGGCAGCACCTCGGCCGCCAGACCGCGGATCTCGGCGGCCGATCTTTCAAGCGCATCGGCTTGCACGTCGGCCATCACGATGTTCATGCCCTCGCGCGCGGCGATGCGGCAGGTTTCGAGACCGAAGCCCGAAGCGGCGCCGGTGATCACGGCCGTGCGGCCTTTGAAGCTTTTCATCGATTGGTCCTCTTGCAGAGACTCAGTGCGGCAGGGCCCGGTTGAGCAGGCTATCGAACGCCGTGTCGGCCGGCAGCAGGCCGAACACATCGGCGGCGCCCGCGAGGCGCGAGGCGCAGAAAGCGGCGAACACAGCGTCGGTGGAGTGGCGGCGCAGTAGCGCGGCTTGCACCAGCAGCGCGATGTCGCGCGCCAGCGTGCGTGCTTGTGTCTCGTCGCTCGCGCCATCGATGCGATCGGGCAGGCCAATGGCGAGGCGGTCGAACGCGGCATGTGCGCCGTGCGCGGGAGCGAGCTCGTCGGCCAGGGCGGCCGCCACATCGGCGCCACGCAACGCACGCAGCAAGTCAAGCGCCATGATGTTGCCGGCGCCTTCCCAGATCGAGTTCAGCGGCATCTCGCGGTAGATGCGCGCCATCACGCCCTCGCCGCCTGCCTCCACGTAGCCATTGCCGCCCAGACACTCCATCGCTTCCTGGGCAAAGGCGGCGCCGCGCTTGCAGATCCAGAACTTGGCGATCGGCGTCAGCACGCGGCGCATCACAGCCTCATGGCCGTGATCCGTGGTGCCAGTCTCATGGGCATCACCGCCGTGCTCGCCGGCATCGATGGCCTGGGCCAAGCGCAAGGCCAGCGCGGTGGCAGCCTCGCTTTCGAGCGCGAGGTCGGCGAGCACGTTCTTCATCAGCGGCTGTTCGGCCAGGTGCCTGCCGAAGGCCATGCGCTCGCGGCAATGGTGCAAGGCGAGGGTCAGGGACTGACGCATCAGGCCGGCAGTGCCGAGCGCGCAATCGAGCCGCGTCAAGGCACCCATGGCCAGGATCTGCGGCACGCCGCGGCCTTCGTCGCCGACCAGCCAGGCGCTGGTCTCGCCGTCGAACTCAACCTCGCTGCTGGCGTTGGCGTGGTTGCCGAGCTTGTCCTTCAGGCGCTGGATGCGGATCGGGTTGACGCTGCCGTCATGACGCCAGCGTGGCACGAAGAAGCAAGACAGGCCAGCCTCGGCCTGCGCCAGCACCAGGAACGCATCGCACATCGGTGCGGAGAAGAACCACTTGTGTCCGGTCAGCGTGAAGCGCCGCCCCCAGGCGTCTTCGCCGTCGAAGGCGGCGCGCGTCGTGTTGGCGCGCACATCCGAGCCGCCCTGCTTCTCCGTCATGCCCATGCCCATCGTCAGCGCTGTCTTCGACGCCGCCGGGATGAAGCGCGGGTCGTACGCTGTGGCGGCCAGGCCCGCGCTCCAGTCGGCATGCAGGGCCGGGTTGGCGCGCAAGGCTGGGGTGACCGCGTAAGTCATCGATACGGGGCACAGCACCGAGGCCTCGAGCTCAGTGAAGAGCATGAAGGCCGCCGCGCGCTCGACATGCGCGCCCGGCACGCCGCGCCAGGGCGCGCCGTGCAAGCCATGGCGCAAGGCCGACCCGAGCAGCAGGTGGTAGCTGGGGTGGAACTCGACCTGGTCGATGCGCCGACCGAGCCGGTCGTGGCTGTGCAACTGCGGCTTGTGCTGGTTGGACAGGCGGGCGTGCATCTGCATCTCGGCGCGGCCCACCTCTTCGCCGAGCGCGGCCAGGCGCGAGGTGTCCAGCGCCGGTCGATGGAAGGCCAGCGCATCGCGCAGCGCCCGGTTGCCCTCGAACAGATTGCTGTCTGCCCAGGGGCTGCTCTGGTTGAGGACTTCGTGCGTGGCGTTCATGCCGGCGTCCACAGCATCTCGATGTGCGGGATGTCGTCTTCCAGATATTCGTCGCCGACGACTGCGAAGCCCAGCTCGGTATAAAAGCGTTGCAGACGCGCCTGGGCGCTGATGCGCACCGCACTGTTCGGCCAGTGCCGCGCGCAACCGGCCAGGCCCACGCGCATCAGCTCGCGGCCGAGGCCTGTGCCGCGCACCTCCGCTGCCGTGACGACGCGGCCGATCGAAGGCTCGGCGTACTTCAGTCCCGGATCGACCACGCGCAGGTAGGCCGTCAATACACCGTGTTCGTCGCGCCCGAGCAGATGCCAGGAGCGTCGGTCAAGGCCGTCGACATCGAGGTAAGGGCCCTGCTCGAGGATGAAGACGCGGCTGCGCAACTGCAGCGCGTCGTGCAGGTTGTCGACGCCCAGTTGATCGAAGCGCAGCCAGGACCAGTTCAAACCAGCTTCACCAACTGCTTGCCGAAATTCCTGCCCTTGAGCAGGCCGATGAAGGCCTCGGGCGCACTGGCCAGGCCCTGGGCCACCGTCTCGCGGTACTTCAGCTTGCCGGATGCGACCGCACCGCCGAGTTCCTTCAAGGCCTCGGGCCAGAGCTCCATGTGCTCGCTGACGATGAAGCCTTCGATCTTCATGCGGTTGACGAGGATCAGGGCGGGATTTTCCATCGGCAGCGCACCGCCGTTGTAACGCGCGATCATGCCGCACACGGCAATGCGGGCGAAGGCATTGGTGCGCAGCATCACGGCGTCGAGGATCAGGCCGCCGACGTTTTCGAAGTGGCCGTCGATACCGTCGGGGCAGGCCTCCTTCAGCGCGCGGGACAGCGACTTCAGGTCCGGGTGCTGCTTGTAGTCGATGCAGGCGTCGAAGCCGAGTTCGTCGACGACGTAGGCACACTTGTCCGGCCCGCCGGCCAGGCCGACCGCGCGGCAACCGCGCGCCTTGGCGAGTTGGCCGAACACACTGCCGACCGCGCCCGACGCGGCGCTGACGACCAGCGTCTCGCCCGCCTTCGGCGCGATGATCTGGGTCAGGCCGTACCAGGCCGTGACGCCGGGCATGCCCACCGAGCCGAGGTAGGCCGAGAGCGGGATGTGGGTGGTGTCGACCTTCTGCAGCACGCCGCGCTGCGAGCCGTCGACGATCGCGTAGGCCTGCCAGCCGCCCTGCCCCACGACCTTGTCGCCGACCGCAAAGCGCGGGCTCCTCGAGGCCACCACCTCGCCCACCGTGCCGCCGATCATCACCTCGTCGAGCGGCTGCGATGCGGCGTAGCTCTTGCTCTCGTCCATGCGCCCTCGCATGTACGGGTCCAGGCTCAGATAGTGGTGGCGCACCAGCACCTGGCCGTCGGCCAGTTCGGGCACGGGCGTCTCGACCATGCGGAAGTTGGCCGGGATGGGCTCCCCCGTGGGGCGGGAGGCGAGCAGGAGCTGGTGGTTGATCAGGGCCGTCATGGTCAGGACTCCTTCGGTGTTCGCAGAGACTTCATGTCGCGGCCCTTGGTCGGAAGCTTGCGCAGGTACTTGAAGGTGCCGGTGGCGTGGGCGCACAAGTGGCCGTCGGGGTCGAAGATCGAGCCTTCGCAGAAGGCCATCGTGGTGCTGCGGTGAAGCAGCTTGCCCAACGCGCGCAGGCGGCCTTCCGCCGGACGCATGAAGCTGGTCTTCATCTCGACCGTGACGACACCCGGACCGCGGTCGGTCTCATGCGCGTGGATGCTACGTGCGGCGTGGGCCATCGCCACATCGAGCAGGGTCATCAGCACACCGCCGTGTGCGACCTGCCAGGAATTCAGATGCGCGTCGGCCAGATCGACCTGCAGCTCGGCCGTGCCGTCCTCGAAACGGTGCAGCTCGAAACCGAGGGTCTCGACGAAAGGAATCGCAGACGGAAACTTCATCTTGGATTCTGGTCAAGCGCCGTTGTGGACCGCGCTGACACCGCCGTCGACGGCCAGGATCTGGCCGGTGATGTGCTTGCCCGCGGCGCTGGCGAACAGCAGGGCGGCGCCCTTGAGGTCATCATCGTCGCCCAGGCGGCGCAACGGCGAAGCCGAGGCCAGCTTGTCGGCGCCGAAGTGCGCCAGCACGCCCTTGGTCATCTTGCTCGGGAAGAAGCCCGGCGCCAGCGCGTTGACGGTGATGCCGTGCGGCCCCCACTCGCCCGCCAGCGTGCGCGTGAAATTTATCACCGCGCCCTTGCTGGTGCCGTAGGCGATGAACTGCATGTCGAGCGAACCCGCCAGGCCGGCGATCGAGGCGATGTTGATGATGCGGCCGTGCTTGTTGGGCAACATGCTGGCCTTGCCGACCGACTGCGCAAACAGGAACAGGCTGCGGATGTTGAGGTTCATCACCTTGTCCCAGGCCTCGAGCGGGTAGCTCTCCATCGGCGCGCCCCAGGTGGCGCCGGCGTTGTTGACCAGGATGTCGATGCGGCCCAGGCGCTCCATGGTCTCGGCGACCACGCGCTCGACATCCGCCGGCTGGCTCGCGTCGGCGGCGACCCAGCGCGCATCGATGCCCTTGTCTTGCAGCAGGGCCATCGCCTCTTCCAGGTCGCTGGCCTTGCGCGAGCTGAGCATGACGCGGGCCCCGGCCTCGCCGAGCGCCTCCGCGATCTGCAGGCCCAGGCCGCGCGAGCCACCGGTGACCAGCGCGGTCTGACCGCTCAGATCGAACAGTTTATGGACTGGAGTGCTCATGTTCCTTCCTCGATTCGGAGTTCAGGGTCCCATGCGCGCGCGCACGAAGATCAATGCGACGCCGACCACGGCGGCCACGACGCCGGCGCTCATCAGGGCCCAGGCCGCGACGTCTGCGCTCGGCAGCAGGAACCAGCCCAGGCTGAAGCCGAGCATGCCGCCGTAGATCAGCTTCCAGACCCACTTCTCGATCTGCTTTTGCTGCATCAGGGGAACCATTCTTCGAGCATGTCGCGGTAAACCGGGTTGCGTGCTGCAGCGACGGCCAGCCACGGCCCCGTCTTCGGCAGCTCGTAAGCGAAGAAGTAACGCATCGCAGCGCGCTTGCCAAGGGCGAAGGCGTCGTCGCGGTTCTGGCAGGCCAGGGCCACGTCCAGCCAGAGCCAGGCCAGCACGGTGTGCCCGAAGGCCTGCAGGTAGGGCGTGGCATTCGCCAGTGCGTCCTCCGGCAGGCCTGTGGCCCAAGCCGACTTGGTCGTGGCACCGAGCGCCTGCAGCGCCGTGGCGAGCTCGTTCGCTGGTTCGGCCAGGCCCGCGGCATGGCCGGCGCGCTCGATCGTGCCGCTGATGTGCGTGGCCAGCAGCTTCAGCGCCGCACCGCCGTCCAGCGTCACCTTGCGGCCGAGCAGGTCGAGCGCCTGGATGCCGTGCGTGCCTTCGTGGATCATGTTCAGACGGTTGTCGCGCCAGTACTGCTCGACCGGAAAGTCGCGCGTGTAGCCGTAGCCACCGAGGACCTGGATCGCCAGGCTGTTGGCCTCCAGGCACCACTCGCTGGGCCAGCTCTTGGCGATCGGCGTCAGCACTTCGAGCAGGCTGCGCGCTTCGGCGGCGCGCTCTGGCATCCCGGTGTGTTGCTCGTCGACCAGGCGCGCGCAGTACAGCGCCAAGGCGAGGCCGCCTTCGACATAGGCCTTCTGCGCCAGCAGCATGCGGCGCACGTCGGCGTGATCGATCAAGCGCACGGGGGGTTGGGAGGCGTCCTTGCCCGCGCCGGTTATCGGCCGGCCCTGGGTGCGCTGGCGTGCGTAGTCGAGGCTCGCCTCGTAACCCGCCATGCCGAGCATCACCGCTCCGAGGCCGACGCCGATGCGCGCCTCGTTCATCATGTGGAACATGCAGCGCAGGCCGTCGCCAGCCGCGCCGACGCGATAGCCGATTGCACCGGCCTTGTCGTCTGGTTTGAAACGGCCTTCACCGAAGTTGAGCAAGGCATTGCTGGTCCCTCGGTAGCCGAGTTTGTGGTTCAGTCCCGCGATCACGACGTCGTTGCGCTCGCCGCTGAGCCGGCCCTGCGCGTCGACCAGCCACTTCGGCACGATGAACAGCGAGATGCCGCGCGTGCCGGGAGGCAGCTTGCCGTTAGGACCGGGGATCTTGGCCAGCACCAGATGCACGATGTTCTCGGTGATCTCGTGCTCGCCGCCGGAGATCCACATCTTGTGGCCCGTCAGGCGATAGCGGGGGCCGAGCGCGTCGAACTCGAAAGCCTCGCCATCGGGCACGGCGCGCGTCGCGATGTCCGACAGTGAGGATCCGACCTGCGGTTCCGACAGGCACATCGTGCCGAACCAGCGGCCCGCAAACTGCTTCCGAGCAAAGACCTCGCGCTGCGCCGGTGTGCCGTGGGCCATCAGCAGGTTCGCATTGCCGCCGGTGAGCATCGCGTAGCCCGACATCGCCACGCTGGCTCTGCTGAAGAAGGCGTTGGCCGCCATCTCGACGACGCAGGGCAGCTGCAAGCCGCCGACGCCGTAATCCTGCGCGGCTGCGAGCATGCCCGAGTCGACATACGCCGCCAGCGCATCGTGCGTCGCCTGCGGCAGGACCACGCGCTCGCCGTCGAGCTTCGGTTCCTCGCTGTCGGACAGGCGGTTGAAGGGCGCGAACTTCTCGCGCGCGATGCGCTCGCAGGTGTCGAGCACGGCGTCGAAGGTGTCGCGGCTGTGATCGGCAAAGCGCGGGCGGTCGACCAGGGCTGCGATCCGCAGCCAGTCGTACAGCAGGAAGTCGAGCGTCGCGCGCACCTGTGCGGCCTCAGCCCTTCTCGCTCATCGCCACGATGGTGCCCTGCGCCACGGCGCAGAGCTTCTCTTCGCCGTCCTTCACGGCGAACACGTCGCAGCGGCACACGGCCTGCGAGCGCCCCGCCGTGAGCGCCTCGGCGCGCGCGATGAGGCGCTCACCGACGGCGGGACGCACGTAGTTGATCTTGAACTCCGAGGTGACCGCGCCGTGTGGCTCCGCCAACGCAGTACCGCCGGCGTAGGTCAGCGCGTTGTCAGCCAGGTAGCTGACCACACCGCCGTGCGCGAACCCGTGCTGCTGCAGCAGGTCGGCGCGCAGTGGCAGCTCCAGCTGCACCCGGCCCGCTGTCAACGACGTCAATTCGGCTCCAAGCAGGCGGCTGAAAGCCTGCTGTTCCAGCTTCTCGCGGCCGAAGGCCATCCACTGCGAGGACGTGAACGCGCTCATCGATCACAGCACCTCGAACACGCCCGCCGCGCCCATGCCGCCGCCGATGCACATCGTCACGCAGACGCGCTTCGCGCCGCGCCGCTTGCCTTCGATCAGCGCGTGGCCGGTCAGGCGCTGGCCGCTCATGCCGTAAGGGTGGCCGATGGCGATCGCGCCGCCATTGACATTGAGACGCTCGTACGGAATCCCGAGCTTGTCGGCACTGTACAGAACCTGCACCGCGAAGGCCTCGTTCAGTTCCCACAGGTCGATGTCGTCCATCGTCAGGCCCAAGCGCTTCAGCACCTTGGGCACAGCGAAGACCGGGCCGATGCCCATCTCGTCGGGGTCGCAGCCGGCGACCGCGAAGCCGAGGAAGCGGCCAAGCGGCTTGAGGCCTTTTTGCTGGGCGACCTGCTCGCTGACCACAGCGCAGGCGCCGGCACCGTCGCTGAACTGGCTGGCGTTGCCGGCAGTGACCACGCCGCCGGGCACCGCGGTGCGAATGTCCTTGATGCTTTCGTAAGTGGTGCCGGGGCGCAGGCCTTCGTCGGCCTTGACGGTCACCTCCTTGCTGCGCAGGCCGAGCTGCGCATCGGCGACGCCGGCCGTCACGGTGATCGGCGCGATCTCGGCGTCGAACAGCCCCTTGTCCTGCGCTGCGCAGGCCTTCTGCTGGCTCTCGGCACCGAAGCGGTCCATGCGCTCCTTGCTCACGCCATAGCGCTTGGCCACCTGCTCGGCGGTCTGCATCATGTTCCAGTAGATCTCGGGCTTCTTCGCGTCGAGGTTCGGATCCTTGAACATGTGCAGGTTCATCTCCTGCTGCACGCAGGAAATGCTCTCGACGCCGCCGGCGATGAACACCTCCCCCTCGCCAGCGATGATGCGCTGCGCGGCCAGCGCGATGGTCTGCAGGCCACTCGAACAGAAACGATTGACCGTGACGCCGGCCACCGACACGGGGAGCCCGGCCATCAGGCCCGCCTGGCGCGCGATGTTCCAGCCGGTCGCGCCTTCGGGGTTGGCGCAGCCCAGCAGCACGTCCTCGACCGAGCCGGGGTCGATGCCGGCGCGCTCGACCGCCGCCCTGACCACATGGCCACCCAGCGTCGCGCCATGGGTCATGTTGAAAGCGCCCTTCCAGCTCTTGGCCAGGGGCGTGCGCGCGGTGGAGACGATGAGGGCTTGGGTCATGATCTGGATCCTTCGGTTCAGGTGAACGGCGTCAGGTGAAAGTCCGGCCTTGCTCGGCCAGCTTCGCGAGCAGCGGCGCCGGCTGCCAGAACGTGGCGTCGTCGAGCGGATTGGCGGCGAACTTCTTCATTGCCTGCACCACGTTGTACAAGCCCTGCTGGTCGGCGTAGCACATCGGGCCACCGCGGTGCAGCGGGTAGCCGTAGCCGGTGAGGTAGACCATGTCGATGTCGCTGGCCTTTGACGCAATGCCCTCGTCGAGGATCTTCGCGCCTTCGTTAACCAGCGAGTAGACGAGTCGGTGCACGATCTCGTCGTCACCGATCTTGCGCGGCGCGACGCCGAGCTCGCTGCGGTGCTTGGCGATCATCTCCTCGACCAGCTTTGACGGGATCGGCTCGCGTTTGCCGGGCGCATAGTCGTACCAGCCGGCGCCCGTCTTCTGGCCGTAGCGGCCGAGTTCGCACAAGAGGTCGGCGGTCTTGCTGTAGCGCATGTGGGGCTTCTCGACGTAGCGACGCTTGCGAATCGCCCAGCCGATGTCGTTGCCGGCCAGGTCGCCCATGCGGAACGGGCCCATCGCGAAGCCGAAACGCTCGGCCGCCTTGTCGACCTGCTGCGGCGTGCAGCCTTCCTCGAGCAGGAAGCCGGCCTGGCGCGAGTACTGCTCGATCATGCGGTTGCCGATGAAACCGTCGCAGACGCCCGAGACCACCGCCGTCTTCTTGATCTTCTTGGCCACTGCCATCACGGTGGCCATGACGTCCTTGCCCGTCTTTTCGCCACGCACCACTTCGAGCAGCTTCATCACATTGGCCGGGCTGAAGAAGTGCAGGCCGACCACGTCCTGTGGACGCTTCGTGAAGCCAGCGATCCTGTTCACGTCGAGCGTCGAGGTGTTCGAGGCCAGGATCGCGCCGGGCTTCATCACCTCGTCGAGGGTCGTGAAGACCTTTTCCTTGACGCCCATCTCCTCGAACACCGCTTCGATCACCAGGTCGGCCTGCTTGATGTCGTCATAGGCCAGGGTCGTCGTCAGCAGGGCCATGCGGCCCTCGTATTTGTCCTGCTTGAGCTTGCCCTTCTTGACCTGCGACTCGTAGTTCTTGCGGATCGTCGCGACACCGCGGTCCAAGGCCTCCTGCTTCGTTTCCAGCATCACGACCGGGATGCCGGCGTTGAGGAAGTTCATCGCGATGCCGCCGCCCATGGTGCCGGCGCCGATCACGGCCACCTTGGCGACGCTGCGCTGCGGCGTGTCCTCCGGCACGTCTGCGATCTTGCTCGCCGCGCGTTCGCCGAAGAAGGCATGGCGCAGTGCCTTGCACTCGGGTGTGGTCATCAGGCTCAGGAAAACGCTGCGTTCGTACCCGATGCCGTCGTCGATGCGCGTGGCCTTGAGGGCCTGTTCGACGCAGTCGACGCAGCGCGCTGGCGCCGGGAAGTGCTTCGCCATCGCCTTCACGGTGTTGCGCGCGAACTGGAAGTAGGCATCGGCGTTCGGGTGTGTGGCCTTGAGCTGGCGCACCAGGGGCAGCGGTCGAATGTCCGCCTTCTCGATCGCGAAGGCCACCGCACCGTCGACCAGATCGCCTTGGACCAGCTTGTCGAAGAGCTTCTGGCCCGGCAGAGAGGCCAGTAGCTCGCTCTTGACCGGCTCGCCGCTGACGATCATGTTCAGTGCGGTCTCGACACCCAGCACGCGTGGCAGGCGCTGCGTACCGCCGGCGCCCGGCACCAGGCCGAGCTTGACTTCGGGCAGGGCCACGCTGGTGCCTGGCGCCGCCACGCGGTAGTGACAGCCGAGCGCCAGTTCCAGCCCGCCGCCCATCACCACGCTGTGGATCGCGGCAACCACCGGCTTGCTGCAGTCTTCGACCAGGCGGATCAGGGTCAGCAGGTTCGGCTCGGCGATCGCCTTGGGCGAGCCGAACTCACGGATGTCGGCGCCGCCCGAGAAGGCCTTGCCGGCGCCGGTCAGCACCACCGCCTTGACGGCGGCGTCGGCCTGGGCCTTCTCGAGACCGGCGGCGATCGCCTGCCGGGTGGCGTGTCCAAGCCCGTTCACGGGCGGGTTGTCGAGCGTGATGACGGCAACGCTGCCGCGCGTCTGGTAGCTGGCGCTCATGGCGGTGTTCCTTCTTCAGGGAAAACGAACGATCGTTCGATTCTAGAGTTCGAGCATGACGCGCTGGCGTCGCCGGGGTGACAGGCTACACCTTGCAGCGCGCGCCGCGCGAGACGCGCGACCTGTTCGGCCGTCCAAGTCCACGCCAGTGGACCTGGAGCCGCGGCCTCACACCTCGAGCCACTCCTTGCGGATGGCGGCATTGGCACGCAGCTCGGTCGGCGGGCCCTCGAAGACGATCTGACCATGGCCCATCACGAGGCAACGGTCGGCGACTTCGAGCGCGATGGTCAGCTTCTGCTCGACGAGCAGCACCGACATGCCGCGGCGCTTGAGCTCGCGCAGGTACTCGGCCACCAGTTCGACGATCTTCGGCGCCAGGCCTTCGGTCGGCTCGTCGATCATGATCAGCTCAGGGTCGCCCATCAGGGTGCGACACAGCGTCAGCATCTGCTGCTCGCCGCCCGACAGCACGCCCGCCTCGGTGTGCTGGCGCTCCTTGAGGCGCGGGAACAGCTCGTACATGTCGTCGAAGCTCCAACGCCCCCCCTGCTTCGAGCTCTTCTGGCCCAGCATCAGGTTCTGATGCACGGTTAGCTTGGGAAAGATGTCGCGGTTCTCCGGCACGTAGCCGATGCCGGCATGCGCGATCTCGAACGCCTTGCGGCCGAGGATCTGCTGTTCGCGCCAGATGATGCTGCCGTTGCCGTCGACCAGGCCCATGATGGTCTTGACCGTGGTCGATCGCCCCGAGCCGTTGCGCCCGAGCAGGGCCACTATCTCGCCGGCACCGACCTCGAAGTGCACGCCGTGCAGCACATGGCTCTTGCCGTAGAAGGCGTGGACGTTGTCGAGCTTGAGCATAGAGCGCTTCAGTGGCCGGCCTCGGCGACTTGGGAATCCGCCAAAACAGAGCCAAGATAGGCCTCCTGCACGCGCGGGTTGGCGCGCACCGCGTCGGGCGTGTCGAAGGCGATGACCTGGCCGTAGACCAGGACTGCGATGCGGTCGGCCAGGCCGAACACGACACCCATGTCGTGCTCGACGGTGAGCAGGGTCTTGCCGGCCGTCACGTCGCGGATCAGGTTGACGAAGCGCCGCGTCTCGCTCTTGCTCATGCCCGCGGTCGGCTCGTCGAGCAGGATCACGTCCGAGCCGCCGGCGATGGTGACGCCGATCTCGAGCGCGCGCTGCTCGGCATAGGTCAGGTTCATGGCCAGCACATCGCGTCGCTTGTCGAGCTTGATCATCTCCAGCACCTCGTCGGTGCGATCGTTGGCGTCGCGCAGGTCGGCCAGAAAGCGCCAGAACGCATAGCGGTAGCCCATATGCCAGAGCACGGCGCAGCGGATGTTCTCGAACACCGACAGGCGCGTGAACAAATTGCTGACCTGGAAGCTGCGCGCCAGGCCGAGGCGGTTGATCTCGTAGGGCGCGAGGCCGTCGATCCGCCGCCCGTTGAGCAGGATCTCGCCTGAGGTGGCGCCGAAGCGCCCGCTGATCAGGTTGAACAAGGTGCTCTTGCCGGCACCATTGGGGCCGATGATGGCCACACGCTCGCCGGCATTCACCGCCAGGCTGGTGCCGCGGATGATCTCGGTCTTGCCGAAGCTCTTGCACACGTCGCGCAGTTCAAGGGCGACGGTCATAGGGCCTCCCGACGCTTGATTTCCTTCTCGATCTCTTCCTGGATCGTGCCCCACTGGCGCACGAACTCGCGCCGCGTCAGCTCGAACAGGCCCAGCCCCGTCACGAGCACCAGGCCGGCACCGATCCAGCTGTCAAAAGCCTTGGCGTCCAGGCTCGCGCCCATGAAGCGCATGCCCGAGCCGAGTGCGCCGTTGAGTTGCAGGTGGTAGACCATCTCGATCATCGCCCCCGCACCGGCGAGCACCACGAAGGCCGTGCCGGCCAGGGCCAGGTAGGCGGTCCACAAGTTGCGCAGCTTGCCGAAGGCGGCCAGGCGCAGGTTCATCATGATCAGGCTCGAGATCCCGCCCGGTGCATACATCACCATGAAGACGAAGACCAGGCCCAGATAGAGCAGCCAGGCTTGCGTCAGCTCCGACAGCAGCACCAGGGACAGCACCATCAGCACGGCGCCGATGATCGGGCCGAAGAAGAACACCGCGCCGCCGAGGAAGGTGAACAGCAGGTAGGCGCCGGAGCGCGCCGCACCGACGACTTCGGCCGTCACGATCTCGAAGTTGAGCGCCCCGAGCCCGCCGGCGATGCCAGCGAAGAAACCCGAGATCATGAACACCAGGAAGCGCACGCGCTGCGTGCTGTAGCCGATGAACTCGACCCGCTCCGGGTTGTCGCGCACCGCGTTCAGCATCCGCCCCAGAGGCGTGCGTGTCAGGGCGAACATCGCCGCGGTCGAGACGAAGCAGTAGACGGCGATCAGGTAATACACCTGCAGCTGCGGGCCGAACGTGATGCCCAGGCGCGCCGGGCCGGCGACGCGATTGCCACTGATGCCGCCTTCCCCGCCGAAGAACTCAGGAATCATCAACGACATCGACCACACCAGCTCACCGATGCCCAGGGTGATCATCGCGAACGTGGTGCCGGCCTTCTTGGTGCTGACGTAGCCGAGCACCGCGGCGAACGCGAGCCCGGCCAGGCCACCGACCAGGGGCACCAGGCTCACGGGCAGCGGCAGGTGGCCGGCGCTCACCAGGTTCAGCGTGTGGATCGCCAGGAAGGCGCCCAGGCCGCTGTACACCGCGTGGCCGAAGCTCAGCATCCCGCCCTGGCCGAACAGGATGTTGTAGGCCAGGCAGGCGATGATCGCGATGCCCATCTGCGACAACATGGTGTGGGCGAATCCCGTCGTCCAGATCAGCGGTGCAACGCCGAGCAGCAAAGCGTACAGCGACCACAACACCACCCGGCCGACGTTGTACGGCTTGAAGTGGTAATGCTGACGACCTTCGTGGATACGCGGCATATCAGCTCAACCGGCAGGCTTCGCGCTTCGCGGCACTCGCGCCGCCATGCAAGGCCGTTGGTGAAGGACTCCCAGGGTGCCGATTCACGTCAATCCTCCCGCGTGCCGAGCAAGCCCTTGGGCCGCAGGATCAGGATCAGCACCAGGAGCAGGTACGGCAAGATCGGCGCCGCCTGGGCCAAGGTCACCTTGGCCAGCGGGTACGCCAGATCTCCCGGCACGATTTGCCAGCCGATGGTGGCGGCGGCGTGGACGAGGGACTTGTCGACCGTCAACGGCAGGGTCTGCAGCAGGCCGATGACGAGAGACCCGACGAAGGCGCCGGCCAGCGAACCCATGCCGCCGACCACTACCACGACGAAGATGATCGAGCCGACGATCGCCGCCATCGACGGCTCGGTGACGAAGGTCATGCCGCCGACCACACCGGCCAGTGCAGCGAGGGCGCAGCCGCTGCCGAAGACCAGCATGAAGACGCGCGGCACGTTGTGGCCGAGCGACTCGACCATCTCGGGCTGGGTCAGCGCAGCCTGAATCACCAGGCCGATCCGGGTGCGCGTCAGCAGCAACCACAACGCCAGCAGCATCACCAGGGCCACCCCCATCATGAAGGCCCGCGTGGCTGGGAAGGTCGAGCACTGGATGAGCACACCAGCCGCGGCGGCACAGCGCTCGGGCGCGGTGCCCCAGGCGAAGCCCAGTCCGTCACGCGACGACTGCAGGATCGTGAAGGCCGAGCCGCGCAGGCTCTCTGGCGGCAATGCCGGCACAGACGACAGGCCCCAGACCAGCTTGACCAGCTCGAGGATCACATAGGTCACGCCGAAGGTGATCAGCAGTTCGGGCACATGGCCGAACTTGTGCACACGGCGCAGCGCGGTTCGCTCGAACAACGCACCCAGGATGCCGACCAGCAGCGGCGCGACGAACAGCGCGACCCAGAAGCCCAACACGCCGGTGATGGCATAACCGAAGTAGGCGCCGAGCATGTAGAAGCTGGCGTGTGCAAAGTTCAGCACACCCATCATGCTGAAGATCAGCGTCAGCCCGGAACTCAACATGAACAGCAGCAGCCCGGAGCTGATGCCGTTCAGGACATTAATGAGCAGCTGGTCCACGGTAGGCAGTGATGCAGGCGCACGGAGTTACCAAGTGGACGCCGCGGATCCGGCTTCGCCGGTCCGCCAGCGTCGCCCCCTAGTGGGGGAGCGCCGCAGGCGCTACGGGGATGGGACCGTTCAGCCCGGCCGCTTCATCTGGCACGAGGTCGGCGTGCTGGAGACATAGGGCTCGTAGGTCTTGACGACCTGGAAGTTGTGGCCCGTGTTCTCGACACTGTAGTCGTTGGGCGCGGCACCGACCTTCTGCCAGGCCTGGATGTACAGGGTCTGCTGCAGCTGGTGATCGGCCTTGCGCAAGGTGACCTCGCCGTTCAGGCTTTTCACCGACAGGCCTTCCATCGCCTCGGCGACCTTGACCGGCTGGGTGCTCTTGGCCTTGGCCATCGCGCCGCTCAGCAAAGCGTAGGCGTGGTAGACCTGGGCCGTGTAGTAGTCGTCGTTGAAGCGCTTCTTGTACTCGTCCATGATCTTGCGCGTCTCGGTCGACACACCGTACGGGAACACGCTGACCTGGAACACGCGGCCGGCGGCATTGGCGCCCATGGCCGTCGGCGTGCCGCTGACGCCGGCGTAGTAGGTATAGAAGTTCGCGTTCAGGCCACCGTCATTGGCGGCCTTGACCAGCAGGGTCAGGTCAGACGACCAGTTGCCGGTGACCACGGTGTCCGCGCCCGAAGCCTTGATCTTGGCGATGTACGGCGCGAAGTCCCGCGTCTGCGCCAGCGGCGTCAGGTCCTCGCCGACGATCTGCACGTCGGGCCGCTTGCGTGCGAGGGTTTCCTTGGCGAACTTGGCCACCTGGTGCCCGTGGGCGTAGTTCTGGTTGATCAGGTAGACCTTCTTGATGTCCGCCTTGTCCTTCATGAAGGTCGTCAGCGCCTCCATCTTCATCGAGGTGTCGGCATCCATGCGGAAGTGCCAGAAGCTGCACTTGCTGTTGGTCAGGTCGGGATCGACCGCCGCGTAATTCATGAACACCACCTCCTTGCCGGGGTTGCGTTCGTTGTACTTGTTCAGGAAGTCGATGATCGCCGTCGCCGGGCCGGTGCCGGTGCCCTGCGCGATGTAGCGGATACCCTGGTCAATGGCCGCCTGCAAGGCATTGACGGTTTCCTGCGGGCTCAGCTTGTTGTCGAACGAGACGATCTCGAACTTGACGCCGGCCGGGTTGCTCTTGTTGAAGTGCTCGGCCAGGAACTGGAAGCTGCGCAACTGGTTCTGACCAGTGGCCGCGGTGAGGCCGGTGAGCGCATCGATCCAGGCGATCTTGACGGTCTCGCCGCGCTGGGCCAGGGCGCTGCCGCTGGTAAGGACCAGCACCGCTGCGCTCGCCACGGTCAATCCACACAGTCGCTGGGTGGTCGTCTTCATGATGCCTGTCTCCTTTGACAACGGTCGCCCTCGCGATGGCGCTGGCGATGGCGCGACGTTAACGGAACGCGATGGGCGCCGGTCCCAGGGACTATCCCGAATCGCGGGCCGCGCGCAGCTGTCACACAGGCGACATCAGGCGGGCAGGCGATGGCCCTTGAGCTGTTCACGTAGCTTGTTCTTCTGCATCTTTCCAGTGGCCCCGAGGGGAATCGCATCGACGAAGACCACATCGTCGGGCACCTGCCACTTGGCCACCTTGCCTTCGTAGAACTGCAGCAGCTCGTCGCGCGAGACCTCGGCCCCGGGCTTCTTCACCACCACCAGCAGCGGGCGCTCGTCCCACTTCGGGTGCGGCATCGCGATGCAGGCGGCCATCGCCACCGCCGGGTGGGCGACCGCCACGTTTTCGATGTCGATCGAACTGATCCACTCGCCGCCCGACTTGATCACGTCCTTGCTGCGGTCGGTGATCTGCAGGAAGCCGTCGGCGTCGATCGAGGCCACGTCACCGGTCGGGAACCAGCCGTCGATCAGCGGGTCGCCCCCCTCCGCCTTGAAGTAGCTGGCCACGACCCACGGGCCCTTGACGTGCAGATCGCCACTGGCCATGCCGTCCCAAGGCAGCTCGCGGCCCTCGGGGTCCACGATGCGCATCTCGACGCCGTAGACCGCGCGGCCCTGCTTAGCCATGATCGCCAATTGGGCGTCTGCATCGAGCTCGGTCTGGGCCAGCTTCAGCTTGCACACGGTGCCCACCGGCGACATCTCGGTCATGCCCCAGGCATGCAGCACAGTGACGTCGTAGTCGTCGCGGAAGGACCGGATCATCGCCGGCGGACAGGCCGAGCCGCCGATCACGGTGCGCCGCATGTGAGTGAACTTGAGGTCGTTCTGGCGCACATGGTTGAGCAGCATCAGCCACACCGTGGGCACGCCGGCGGCCATCGTCACCTTTTCCGATTCGAGCAGTTCGTAGACCGACTTGCCGTCCAACGCCGGGCCCGGGAAGACCAGCTTGGCCCCGGTCATCGCCGCCGCATACGGCAGGCCCCAGGCATTGACGTGGAACATCGGCACCACTGGCAGGATGCAGTCGCGCGCCGACAGGCTGAGCGAATCGGGCAAGGCCACGGCCCAGGCATGCAGCAGAGTCGAGCGGTGGCTGTACAGGGCGCCCTTGGGGTTGCCCGTGGTGCCGCTGGTGTAGCACAGCGTGGCGGCGCTCTTCTCGTCGAACGCCGGCCACGTGTAGCTGTCGCTCTCACGGCCTATCCAGGCTTCGTAGCTCTGCAGGCCGTCGATGCCGCTGTCTGCGGGCAGCTTGTCGGCGTCGCAGAGCGCGATCCAGTGCTGCACGGTCGTGCACTGGCGCCAGACGGCCTTGATGATCGGCAGGAACGTCAAGTCGAAGGCGATCACCCGGTCTTCGGCATGGTTGGCGATCCAGACCACCTGGTCGGGTGAAAGGCGCGGATTGAGCGTATGCACGACGCGGCCACTGCCTGAGATGCCGAAATACAGCTCGTAGTGGCGGTAGCCGTTCCAGGCCAGCGTCGCGACGCGCTCGCTGAAACCTAGGCCCAGACGGTCCAGCGCGGCGGCAACCTGGCGTGAACGCGCCGCGGCTTCACGGTAGGTGTAACGATGGATGTCGCCCTCGACCCGGCGCGAGACGATCTGGGCATCGTGATGGTGGCGGCCGGCGAACTCGATCAGGCTCGAGATCGAGAGCGGTTGGTCTTGCATCAGGCCAAGCATGGCGTCTCCGTGGGTTCCGACAGGCAGTATTGGCAGCCGCCTGCAGGCCTGTCAAAGCGTGATTCCCCCACCCGCGCGGGCGCATTCGCGCAGCGCCGACAATACGGCCCCGTGAATGCCCCTGAATCGATCGTTCCCGCCACGTCGCCGCTCTGGCGCGGCGCCAGCTTTCTGCAGGGCCTGGGTGGCGCTTTCGGCACCGACCTGGCATCGCAGCCGATGCCAGCGCCGCAGTGGGTGGCGCGCAGCGCTAGCCTGGCGCAAAGCCTCGGTCTGTCCGGCTGGCTTGACTCCGATGACGCGCTCGCCGTGCTCTCCGGCTCACGCACTCCAGCCGGCTCGCAGCCACATGCCTCGGTCTACTCGGGGCACCAGTTCGGCGTCTGGGCCGGCCAGCTGGGCGACGGCCGGGCACTGATGCTGGGCGAAATCGAGACCCCTTCAGGCCCGATGGAAGTGCAGTTGAAAGGCAGCGGCCTGACGCCCTACTCGCGCATGGGCGACGGCCGCGCGGTGCTGCGCTCTTCGATCCGCGAGTTTCTCGGGTCGGAGGCGATGCATGCGCTGGGCATCCCGACCACGCGCGCCCTGGCTGTCGTGGGCTCGCCGCTGCCGGTGCGTCGCGAGACGTTGGAGACGGCAGCGGTGGTGACACGCGTGGCGCCGAGCTTCCTGCGCTTCGGACACTTCGAGCACTTCGCGCACACAGCCAACGACCCGGCAGCCTTGCGGCACTTGCTCGATGCCACGCTTGCGCGCTACTTCCCGCAACTGCAGGGCGCGGCCGAACCGGCCGCGGCACTGCTGACCGAGGTCGCGCTGCGCACGGCGCGCCTGATGGCGCAGTGGCAGGCGGTGGGTTTCTGCCATGGTGTGATGAACACCGACAACATGTCCCTGTTGGGCTTGACGATCGACTACGGCCCGTTCGGGTTCCTGGACGCCTTCGACCCGGGCCATGTCTGCAACCACAGCGACCACCAGGGCCGCTACGCCTACGCGCGGCAGCCGGGCGTGGGATTCTGGAACCTGCATGCCTTGGCGCAGGCGCTGCTGCCGGCCGTCGCAGGCCCGGCCGAAGCGGCGAGCGAACGCTTGCTCGCCGCTCTCGAACCCTACAAGGCCGAGTACGCCCGCTCGATGCTGGCCGCGCTGCGCGCCAAGCTCGGCCTGGCGACCGAAGACGACGACGACCAGGTCCTGATCGACGACCTGCTGCGCCTGATGGCCGCCGACCATGCCGACTTCACGATCACGTTCCGCCGCCTGGCGGGGCCCGACAACGCCACGCGCGATGTCTTCATCGACCGCGAAGCCTTCGATGCCTGGACCCTGCGGTACCGCGCGCGGCTGGCCCTGGAGAACAGTGTCGACGACGAGCGCCGCCTGCGCATGAACCGCGTCAACCCGAAGTTCGTGTTGCGCAACCACCTGGCGCAAACCGCCATCGAGCGCGCAGACCAAGGCGATTTCGGCGAAGTGCAACGGCTGCTGAAAGTTCTCGAGCGTCCGTTCGACGAACAGCCCGAACACGTGGCTTATGCCGACCATCCGCCCGCCTGGGCGCAACAGATCGAAGTCTCCTGCTCCTCATGACCATGAACAAGCCCCACGACCACGACGACCCGCGTTACGCGGTGAAGAAGACCGATGCCGAGTGGCGTGCCGCGCTCGACCCGATGCAGTACCAGGTGGCGCGTCACGCCGCCACGGAGCGGGCGTTCAGCGGCAAGTACTGGGACCACACCGAAGCCGGCAAGTACAACTGCGTCGGCTGCGGCACGCCCCTGTTCGACTCGGGCACCAAGTTCGATGCTGGATGCGGCTGGCCGAGCTACTTCGAACCGATCAACAGTGAGGTTGTCGAGCGTGTGGTCGACAAGAGCCACGGCATGGTGCGGGTCGAGGTCCGGTGCAACAAGTGCGGTTCGCACCTGGGCCATGTCTTCGAAGACGGCCCGGAGCCCACCGGCGAGCGCTTCTGCATCAATTCCGCTGCGATCGACTTCAAGCCGAAATCAGAATGAAGCTGCTGGCCGACTTCCTGCCGATCATCCTGTTCTTCGCAGCGTTCAAGTTCGCCGGCAGCGACAAGGACGCCGCGGCCGCCTTCGCCTCCGAGCACTTCGGCTTCCTGGTCTCCGGCGGCACGGTCGGTCCCGACGAGGCCCCCGTTCTGCTGGCCACACTGGTGGTGATCATCGCCACCCTGGCCCAGGTGCTGCTGCTGAAACTACGCGGCCGCAAGGTCGACACGATGCTCTGGGTCAGCCTGGTGCTCGTCGCGGTGCTGGGCGGGCTAACGATCTGGTTCCACAGCGAGACCTTCATAAAGTGGAAGCCGACCCTGCTCTACTGGGTGATGGCCGGCGCCTTTCTGCTCGGCCCCCTGCTCTTCGGCAAGAACTTGTTGCGCCTGTTGCTCGGCGAGCAGCTTCAGTTGCCAGACGCGGTCTGGCAACGCCTGAACTGGGCCTGGGTCGGATTCTTCGCCGCGATGGGCGCGCTGAACCTGTGGGT
Organism: Pseudomonadota bacterium; assembly: GCA_040384625.1. GTDB lineage: Bacteria > Pseudomonadota > Gammaproteobacteria > Burkholderiales > Burkholderiaceae_C > CADEEN01. Next base: position 24,050 of record JAZKIW010000006.1, read on the forward strand.
GGCGTACACCTTCTCCACCGACACCTGGGTCAATTTCAAGCTCTTCGGCGGCATCGGCCTGATGCTGGTCTTCACGATTGCGCAGGGCCTGTACCTCAGCCGCCATCTGCCCGACGAGCCGGCGGCCAAGGAAAACCCGTGACCACGGTCAGCGCCGACAGGGTCGAGGCGGCGCTGCGCGCAGCCCTGCAACCGACGGCGCTCGAAGTGGAGGACGACAGCCACCTGCACGCCGGTCATGAGGGCGCCAAGGAAGGCCGGCACTTCACGGTGCGTGTGACCAGCGACGCCTTCGCCGGCCTCTCGCGCGTGGCGCGGCATCGCCTTGTGTATGATGCCCTGCGCTCGCTCGTCGCCGAGGGTATTCATGCGCTGGCCATCGTTGCCCGCACGCCCGCCGAGCCTCCTCGCTGAGCGCATTCCCTCCGCTTTCTGATTCCCCGTTCCTGCCGCCGCCCTGGCGCGCCCCCTGCTCTCGAAAGGCAAGATCCCATGTCCCAGAAATCCCTCGCCGTGCTCGTGCTCGCCATGGCCCTTGGCGGCGCCGCATCGGCGCAGAACGTTGCCATCGTCAATGGCAAGGCCGTGCCCAAGGCGCGCCTGGACCTGTTGATGCAGCAAGCCAGCCGTGGCGGCCAGCAACCGATCACGCCCGAACTCGAAGCCCGTGCCCGCGACGAGGTGGTGCTGCGCGAGGTCTTCGCCCAGGAAGCCGAGAAGCGCGGCATCGCCGCCAGTGCCGATTACCGCAGCCAGATGGAACTGGCACGTCAGACGATCCTGATCCGCGAGCTGTTCGTCGACTACCAGAAGAAGAACCCGGTCAGCGACGCCGAAGCCAAGGCCGAGTACGACAAATTCAAGGCCCAGTCCAGCGGGACCGAGTACCGTGCGCGCCACATCCTGGTGGAGAAGGAAGACGAAGCCAAGTCGCTGCTGAAGCAATTGACGGGCGGCGCCAAGTTCGACGACTTGGCCAAGAAGCACAGCGCCGACAAGGGTTCGGGCGCCAACGGCGGCGACCTGGACTTCGCCAAGTCCGACAGCTACGTCCCTGAATTCGGCCAGGCCATGGTCGCGCTGAAAAAGGGCGAGACCACGTCGGTACCGGTGAAGAGCCAGTTCGGCTGGCACATCATCAAGCTGGAAGACACCCGCGAAGCGCAGTTCCCGGCCTTCGAGGACGTCAAGCCGCAGGTCGTGCAGCGCCTGTCGCAGCAGAAGCTGCAGCAGTTCCAGACTGAGCTGCGCAAGAAGGCGAAGACCGACTACAAGTTCAGCGAGCAGTGAGGCTCTGACCCGCAGCCCCTGCTGCGGGCAGTCAGTCCACCGGCACGCTGCGAGAGCGCTCGACCTCGACCGGCCAGGTCGGCGTGGCCTTGTTGCCCCAGGACTGGCGGATGTAGGTCACGACCGCGGCGACCTGTTCGTCGTTCAGGTCCTGGTAGAACGGTGGCATGCCGTAGGGGCGCGGGTTGCCTTCCGTGCTCGGCGGAAAGCCGCCGTTGAGCACGATCCGGATGGCGTTGACCGGATTGCGCATCGCGATGGCTTCGTTGTTGGCCAGCGGCGGATAGATCCGCGGCACGCCCTGCCCATTGTCCTGGTGGCATGAGGCGCAACGGTCCTTGTAGACCTGGGCCCCAGTCTTCATCATCGCGGCCGTCAGGCCCTCGGGCGGGCCGCTGTGCATCAGTGGCTCGGCCGCCGTCTTCTCGCTCTGCACCTTCAGATAGGTGGCCATCGCCGTCAGGTCGCTCAGCGACAGCTCCTGCAGGCTGTGCTGCACGACAGCTGCCATCGGGCCGAACACCGCACCGCGCGCTGAGACCCCGGTGCGCAGCAGGTCGACGATTTCCTTGATCTCCCAGTCGCCCAGCCCGGTTTCGCGGCTCGAGGTCAGCGACGGCGCGTACCAGTTCTGCAAGGGGATCAGGCCACCCGAGATGTCGTCCTTGGTCACCGCGCCGAGCATGTTGCGCGTGGCATGGCAGGCATTGCAATGGCCCAGACCGTCGACCAGGTAGGCGCCGCGGTTCCACTCCTTGGACTGTTTTGGATCGTCCTTGTAAACACCCTCCTTGAAGTACAGGGTGCGCCAGCCCGCCAGCAACTCGCGCTGGTTGTACGGGAATCCCATCTCGTGCGGCCGGCTCTTCTGTTTCACGGGCTTCAGCGACATGAAGTAGGCATAGATGGCATCGCTGTCCTCACGCGTCACGAGGGTGTAGTTGTTGAACGGCATGCCCGGGTAGAGGAAGGAGCCGTCCTTCGACTTGCCTTCGTGCATGGCGCGCCAGAAGTCGTCGGCGCTCCATTTGCCGATGCCGAATTCGGGATCGGGGGTGATGTTCGGGGTGTAGAGGCGGCCGAACGGCGTCGGCATTTCCAGGCCGCCGGCATAGGCCTCACCACCGCGCACGGTGTGGCAGGCGTAGCAGTCGCCGGCCGCCGCCAGGTACTTGCCGCGTGCGATGGTCTCGAACTTGGCCTCATTGGTCACGGCCGGAGCCGCGGGCGGCTCCGGCCTGGAGCAGGACGCCGCGCCGAACGCCGCGACAAGAAGGGCAAGGATGGGAATGGCGAGGCGCTTCACGGCAACTCCTACTTCTTGCTCAGGCCACCGCACTCGAGCGGCAGCTTGAGCGTGCCGGCCGCCGCCGGCTGGGCATTGGCAGGCACCGGCTGTGCCACCAGCCAGGCCGTGATCGCGCCGATGTCCTCCGCACTCAGCAACTGGGCCACGTCGTGCATGCAGTCGGGCTTCATCGCGTGCCGCTTGTTGTTCTTCCAGGCCCCCATCTGGGCCGTGATGTACGGTGGGTAGAGGCCGACCAGGCCAGGAATGGCCGGCTCCAGGCCGGTCAGCGCCTCGCCGTGACAGGCGGCACACGCCGGGAGCTTGCGGGCCGGGTCGCCCTGCCGGACCAGTTGGGCACCGCGCGCCAGCTCGGCTGCCGAGGCACGTGTCGAAGGCGCCGGATAGTCCGGCTGGAGCTTGGCGTAGTGGTCGGCGATCTCGAGCAGATAGGCGTCCGACAGGTACGCCACCATGTAGTTCATGATCGCCGACTCGCGCCGCTTGTCGCGGAAGTTGATCAGCTGGTTGTACAGGTAGCCGGTGGGCTTGCCGGCCAGGCGCGGGTAGTACTCGTTCTTGCTAAGGCCTTCGCCTTTTTCGCCATGACAGGCAGCGCAGGCCAGCAGGCGCTGCTCGATGGTGTTGGGCACCGTAGCACCAGCCTGGGCCCTGCACAGCGCTGGCAGCAGCGCCAGGCCGAGTGCGATCAGCAGCGAAGTGCGCAGCCCTGACATGCGATACCCCTTTCCGGCGCCCGGCGCGGGTGGCCCGTGCGCAAGCGCACTGTCCACGCCCCGCGCTGCCGCGTCAATCGGTGGCGGGCCCGGGCATGCGCCTGGCGCGACGTCGCGCTGGCCGCTCAAGCCGCCATCGGCACCAGGAAGTCGCGGCTGATCCCCACGCCCAGGTCACCGACACGGTCGAGGAATTGCGTCAGGTAGGCATGCAGGCCGGTGGCCAGGATCTCGTCGGTGTTGCCGTACTGCAGATCGCTGCGCAGGCGCCCGGCACGGCGCAAGGTCTCGGCGCTCTGGGCGTTGGCCACCAGGGCCAGGTTGGAGACCACCTCGTTCATGCACGCCGCCAGCGAGCGCGGCATGTCGGGGCGCAGGATCAGCAACTCGGCGACCTTGTCGGGTCGGATTACGTTGCGGTAGACCTTGCGATAGACCTCGAACCCGGAAACGGAACGCAGGATCGCGCTCCAGTGATAGAAGTCGACCTCGTGGCCCTCCTTGGCCTGGCCGCCGAAGTAGTCACTGCCGCCCAGGGCCTGGAACTTCACATCCAACAGGCGCGCGGTGTTGTCGGCGCGTTCGAGGAAGGTGCCGATGCGCAGGAAGTGCAGGGCCTCGTCCTGCAACATGGTGCCGACCGTCACACCACGCGACAGGTGCGAGCGGGTCTTCACGCGCTCGAGCATCGGCCCCGGGTCGCGCAGCACGGATTCGGCACGCAAGGCCTTGTTGAACTCGAGCCAGGTCTGGTTCTGCGTCTCCCAGACTTCGGTGGTCAGCGCACCCCGCACCGCTCGGGCGTTCTCGCGCGCAGCGCGAACGCAGGACAGGATCGACGACGAGTTGCTTTCGTCGCGGATCATGAAGTCCATGACATTGCGCGAGCTGACCTCGCCATAGCGCTTGGCGAAGCTGCCGGTCAGCTCACTGATCGACAGCAGGCCGCGCCAGCCCTGCTCGGCGGCGTCCTGCGACTGCGGCAGCAGCGACATCTCGTAATTGACGCCCAGCATGCGGGCGGTGTTCTCGGCGCGCTCCATGTAGCGCGCCATCCAGAACAGGTGGTCTGCGGTGCGAGACAACATGGCCTATACCTCCAGAACCCAGGTGTCTTTGGTGCCACCACCCTGAGACGAGTTGACGACCAGGGAGCCCTCCTTCAGCGCCACGCGCGTCAGGCCACCGGGCACCATCTGCACGCTCTTGCCCGACAACACGAAGGGCCGCAAATCAATGTGGCGCGGCGCAATGCCCGACTCGACGAAGGTCGGGCAGGTCGACAGTGCCAGGGTCGGCTGGGCGACGTAGTTGGTCGGATTGGCCAGCAACGCGGCGCGGAAATCCTCGATCTCCTGCTTGCTCGCCGCCGGGCCGACCAGCATGCCGTAGCCACCGGCGCCGTGCACTTCCTTGACCACCAGTTCGGCCAGGTGGTCGAGCACGTACTGCAAATCGCCCTTGTCGCGGCACAGGTAGGTCGGCACGTTCTGCAGGATCGGCTTCTCGCCAAGGTAGAACTCGATCATCTTCGGCACGTAGGGATAGATGCTCTTGTCGTCGGCGACGCCGGTTCCGATGGCGTTGGACAGGGTCACGTTGCCTGCGCGGTAGACGTCGAGCAAGCCGGCGCAGCCCAGGGTGCTGTCGGGCCGGAAGGCCTTGGGGTCGAGGAAGTCGTCATCGACACGGCGGTAGATCACGTCGATGCGACGCGGGCCCTGTGTGGTGCGCATGAAGACGAATCCGTCCTCGACGAACAGGTCCTGGCCCTCAAGCAGCTCGACACCCATCTGCTGGGCCAGGAAGGCATGCTCGAAGTAGGCGCTGTTGTACATGCCGGGCGTCAGCACCACCACGGTCGGATCATTGGCGCTGGCCGGCGCCAGCGAGCGCAGGGTCTCGAGCAGCATGTCGGGGTAGTGCGCCACCGGCTCGATGCGGTGCTGGCTGAACAGCTCGGGGAACAGCCGCATCATCATCTTGCGGTTCTCGAGCATGTAGCTCACGCCGCTGGGCACGCGCAGGTTGTCTTCGAGCACGTAATAGGTACCGCTGCCGTCTGCCGCGGCGGCACGCACGATGTCGATGCCGGCGATCTGCGAATAGACGTTGCCTGGCACGTCGACGCCCACCATCTCGGGCCGGAACTGCGAGTTGCGCTCGATCTGCTCGGCCGGCACGATACCCGCCTTGAGGATCTCCTGGCCGTGGTAGACGTCGTGGATGAAGCGGTTCAACGCCGTGACGCGCTGCGCCAGACCACGTTCCATGTCGCGCCACTCGTCTGCCGGGATGATGCGTGGGATCAGGTCGAAGGGGATCAGGCGCTCGGTTCCTGAACCGTCTTCGTCCTTTGCACCATAGACGGCAAAGGTGATGCCGACCCGGCGGAAGATCACCTCGGCTTCCTCGCGCCGCGTGCGCATCGCGTCGCCCGGCTGTTCGGCCAGCCAGCGTGCGTAGCTGCGGTAATGCTCGCGCACTGCCTCGGGGCTGCGGTACATCTCGTCGAATGCTCTGCTCATGGACACGGCTCCTCGCAATTCCTTTGCCATCACGCCAGCTGGCGCGTCCGCACCTGCACCTCGAAACGGTGTTCGCCACCACCACGGATCACGCCGCGCAGTGGCGTGACATCGCCATAGTCGCGCCCAACGGCCAGCCGCACGTGGCCGGTCGAGGGCAGGATCCCGTTGGTCGGGTCCAGTTCGAGCCACTGCGCCGGCGTCCCGTCGCTGCTCGGGCACCAGAGTGCGACCCAGGCGTGCGACGCGTCCGTGCCCAACATCGGTGCGCCGCCCGCACCTCCTTCGGGCGCGGTCGTCAGCAGGTAGCCGCTGACGTAGCGTGCGGCCAGGCCCATCGCCCGCAAGGCACCGATCATCAGGTGTGCGAAGTCCTGGCACACCCCTTCGCGTGTGCTCAGCACCTCGGCCAGGGGCGTGTCGATGTCGGTGCTCGCGCTGCAGTAGCTGAAGTTCTCGTGGATGCGCGCCAGCAGGTCGATCACCGCCTCTCCGATCGGTCGACCCGGTGCGAACGCGGGCTGGGCCAACGCGCGCAGCGCCGGCAGCGCAGGTACGAAGGGGGAGGCGAACACGAATTCAGTGGCCGGCTCGAAGGGCGCGCCTGCGACGTAACGCAGGCGCTCGCGCACCGTCTCCCAGGGCTCGGTGACTGCAGGGTCGAACGACGACGTGGCCGACACGCGCACGCGGCTCGCCGTGCGCACCTGCAGTTCGCGGTGCGGCATGGTCACGGTGAAGCAGCAACGCTGATTGCCCAGGCGGTCGGGGTCGCTGCGCCGGTGCAGCGGGGGCGGGTCGATGCGCAGCTCGAAGTCCTGCACCTGCTGGGTCGCGTCGTCGCGCGGGCGTAGGTAGGCCAGGTGCTGCGCCATGTCGACCGGTGCGGTGTAGCGGTAGCGCGTCACATGCTCGATCTCGAGCAGCGCGGCCGGTGCGGACGAAAGGGTCATGGCATCACACGCGCTGCATGCCGTCGGTACCGTCGGCATGCGCAAAATAGCGCTGGCCGATGGCATCACTGAGCCTGGCGACGCTGGCCTGCAGGCGCTGCGCCAGTTGCAGCAGCTGCCGACGCATCAGGGCGTCGTCGGCGCCGGCGCTCTCGACCAGTTGAGCGAGCGAGAGGCCCGCGCCGTGCGGGGGCAGCATTTCGCGCAGCGCGCTGCGGGCCTCGTCGGAACCCGGCAGCTTGCCCAGTTCGGTGCGCAGGCGGCGCAGGGTCCCGGCGAAGGCGCGCGGGTTGCTGTCGTCCTGCACCAGCAGATCGGCCAGGGCGAGCAGGTCTTCATGGCGCTGGTAGCGCGCGCGAAAGGTGATGCGGCTGTCGAACAGCTCGAGCAGCAACTCGGTAGTGGCAGCCGAGCCGCCGCGCGGGTCGAAGGCTTGCAGCAAGGTCGCCAGGGTGGCGGCCATGCCCGCCATGCGCTCGATCAGGCGACCGACCGACAGCAGGCGCCAGCCGTGGTCACGCGTCATGCGGTCGGTCTGGGTGCCCGTGACGGCCGCCAGTTGCAGCGTCAAGCGCTGCAGGGCCGGCAGGGCCTGCGCCGCACTGGGCACACGCACGCGCAGCGCTTCGAAGTGGCCGTGAAAGTCGTCGCCCATGCGCCGCACCAGGCCCCATTGTTCGGGCGAAAGGCGCTCGCGCAGCGCACCTGCCACGCGCGCCAGGGCTTGCAGGTTGAAGTCGATGCCGGCATCGCGCTGGGTCAGGGCCGCCAGCAAGTTGCGTTCGAACAGCGCCGTCGAGCGCTCGGCCCCGGGCGTGCCGGCCGGCACCAAGGCCTGGGATTCAATCAATTCGGACATCGCTGCCAGCAGCGGCGCAGCGACCTCGTCGTCGCCGTCGACCAGGTCGAGCGCAGCACGCGCCAAGCGCACCGCCTGCTCGGTGCGCTCGGTGTAGCGGCCGAGCCAGAACAGGTTCTCGGCCGTGCGGCTGGCCACCGGCGGCCGACGCGCGGCGAGGTCGCTCAGGCCCAGACGTTGCGGCAGCATCGAGAAGGTATCGACCGGCCCGTCGGTCAGGACCCAGGTGTCGAGGCTGGTGCCGCCCTGGGCCATCGACACCGACAGCGGCGCCCGCGTGGCCACGCGCGTCAATCCCCCGGGCAACACGTGCCAGCGCTCGGCGGCATCGGCAATGGCGTAGACGCGCAGCAGCGCCGGCCGCGCCGACAGCCTGCCGCCGGGCAGCGGCAAGGCCGCGCGCGATGGCGGCAGATGGCCCTGCACGGTGTAGGCGCCAGGGTCGGCCTCGATGCGCTGCTGGATGGCCGCGGTGTCGAACGCACCGATGCGCCTGGCGCCCTCGCCGCTGCCGCTGAAGGCGGGGCGCAGGACCAGACCGTCCAGATCGCCCCGCACCGCCTGCCAGGCGGCCTCTTCACCGCACCACCAGGTGGCCAGCGACGGCAGGCTCAGTTCGTCGCCGAGCAGCTTGCGGCAGATGGCCGGCAGAAAACCCTGCACCGCGCTCGATTCGAGAAAGCCGCTGCCCAGGGCATTGGCCAGCACCAGGTTCTGCGCGCGCAGCACTTGCACCAGGCCGGGCACGCCGAGGGCCGAATCGGGGCGCAGCTCGAGCGGGTCGCAGTAGTCGTCGTCCAGGCGCCGAAGCAAGCCGTGCACCGGCTGCAAGCCCTCAACGGTGCGCAGGAAGAGGCGCTCGCCACGCACCGTGAGGTCGGCCCCCTCGACCAGGGGCAAGCCCAGGTAGCGCGCCAGGTAGGCGTGCTCGAAATAAGTCTCGCTGTACGGCCCCGGTGTCAGCAGGGCCACGCGCGGCGTGCTGCCGTCGCCCAGCCGCGCGGCCACTTCGCCGGCCTGTTGCTGAACGGTGTCGAGCAGGCGTCGGTAACCCGAGGCGATGTGCTGCACGCGCAGTTCGCGAAACGCCTCCGGGAACAGGCGGGAGACGATCAGCCGGTTGTGCAGCACGTAGCCCAGGCCGGACGGCGACTGGGTGCGTTGCGAAATCACCCACCAGCGACCGTCGGGCCCACGCGCGACGTCGAAGGCCACGATGTGCAGGTGCATGCCGCCGACCGGCGCCACGCCGTGCAAGGGGCGCAGATAGCCGCTGTGCCGAAAGACCAGAGCCGGCGGCAGCAAAGCCTCGTGCAGCAGGCGCTGCGGGCCGTACAGGTCGGCCAGCATGGTCCCGAGCAGGCGTGCGCGCTGCAGCACGCCGCGCTCGATCAAGGCCCAGTCGGCCGGCTCGATGATGAGTGGAAGGGCTTCCAGCGACCAGGGTCGCGCGGCGATCGGCTGCGAGGCATCGGCGGCATGCAGGTTGTGCGTGACGCCGTCGGCCCGGATCTGCTGCGCGATCGACACGCGCTGCCGCTCGAACACCTGCGCCAGATCGTCGTGCAGCGCGGGCGCGGCATCGAAGAAGCGCCGCCAGACGGGGCGCAGACTGCCGTCCGCGTCACGGCATTCGTCCCAGCTGTCACCAGCCGCCGGTTCGGCGAGGTCGAAGGCCTGCGGCAGCAAGGCTTTGGCTTGGGTGGCAGGCAGGCTGGACAACGGTTGACGGCGTCAGTGGAGGGAAGGCAGCGGCGCTGACCGCGGGTCCACGTTAGCCGAGCCTCAGGTCCAGCGTGCACGGGAATTCCCGGCTCGGTGCCGAGCGCGAAACCACCATCCGCCCCGGCGTGTGGCCGATCGGGAAGAAGCGCGCCAGGCGCCGGCTCTCGGCCTCGTAGGCATTCACCGGGAAGGTGTCATGGTTGCGCCCACCCGGATGCGCCACGTGATAACGGCAGCCGCCGAGCGAGCGTTCGGACCAGGTGTCGACCAGGTCGAAGGTCAGCGGCGCATGCGCCTTGATGGTCGGGTGCAGGGACGACGGCGCCGTCCAGGCGCGGTAGCGCACGCCGCAGACGAACTCGCCGACGCGCCCGGTGGCCTGCAGGGGCAGCGCACGACCGTTGACGGTGACCACATGGCGGTTGCCGTTCAGGCCACTGGCCTTGATCTCGATCCGTTCCAGTGTTGAGTCGACATAGCGCACGGTGCCGCCTGGTGCGCCCTCCTCGCCCATCACATGCCAGGGTTCGAGCGCATTGCGCAAGGCCAACTGCACGCCGGCCGCGGCCATCTCGCCGATGCGCGGGAAGCGGAACTCGAAGTGCGGTGCGAACCAGTCGACATCGAATGCGAAGCCCGCGCCCTGCAGGTCGGCCATCACGTCGTCGAAGTCGGCCTGCACGAAAGTCGGCAGTAGGAATCGGTCGTGCAGGCCGGTGCCCCAGCGTGTCAGGCGCGTCGCGCCGCGGCCGCTGTAGGGGGTACGCCAGAACCAGGTCACCAGCGAGCGCAGCAGTAGCTGTTGCGCCAGGCTCATGCGTGCATGCGGCGGCATCTCGAAGGCGCGCAGTTCCAGCAGGCCGAGGCGGCCGGTGGGGCCGTCGGGCGAGTACAGCTTGTCGATGCAGAACTCGGAGCGATGGGTGTTGCCGGTGGCGTCGATCAGCAGGTTGCGCAGGGCGCGGTCGATCAGCCACGGCGGTACCTCCGCGCCGCGTTCGCGCATCTGGCGCTCCAGCTCGGCCAGCGCGATCTCGATCTCGTAGACCTGATCGTGCCGCGCCTCGTCGATGCGCGGCGCCTGGCTCGTCGGGCCGATGAACAGGCCGGAGAACAGGTAGGACAGGCTGGGATGGTTGTGCCAGTAAGTGAGCAGGCTGCCCAGCAGGTCGGGCCGGCGCAGGAAGGGGCTGTCGGCCGGTGTCGCGCCACCGAGCACGAAGTGGTTGCCGCCGCCCGTGCCGGTATGTCGGCCGTCGAGCATGAACTTCTCGGTCGACAGGCGGGTATGGTGCGCAGTCTCGTAGAGGAACTCGGTGTGGTCCACCAATTCGCTCCAGTTGTGCGCCGGGTGGATGTTGACCTCGATCACCCCCGGGTCGGGCGTGACCTGCAGCATCTTCAGGCGCGGGTCGCGCGGCGGCGGGTAGCCCTCGAGCACGATCTTCAGGCCCAGTTCGGCCGTCGTGGCTTCGACGGCGGCCAGCAACTCGAGGTAGTCATCGAGCGCGGCCAGGGGCGGCATGAAGACATAGATGACGCCGCGCTTCTCGCCCTCGCCCGTCTCGGCCTTCGGACCGCTCATGCGCCGCGGATCGCGCACTTCGACGCACAAGGCGGTGCGGGTGATATCGGTTGCGCTGGCGAAGCGCTTCGGCGCCGCAGGAGCGGTGGCATTGCCCGGCGCTCGCGCCGAAGGTGTCGCCGTACCCACTTCGAACTGTCGCTTCAGCACCACCTGCGCCGGCAGCGCATCGCGCGGCGCAAACGGGTCCTGCTCGATCAGCTGCGGCGCCTCCGACTTCTTCACCCAGGGCAGAGAATCAAGCGGCAGCCGGTAGCCCATCGGCGAGTCGCCCGGCAACAGCAGTAGACGGTCGTCGCGCAGGAACCAGGGGCCGGTCTGCCAGCGCGGGCCGCGCAGCGGCGCGTCTTCATCGCGGCGCAAAGGCAGCAGGTGGCCGACGACCTGCGACAAGCCTTGATCGAACACGCGCCGCAGACGCGCGCGCTCCATCTCGTCGTCGAGACGCGAATCGAAGGGGTCGACGTTGACCGGCAGGCGCCTTTCGCGCCACAAGTAGTACCAGGTGTCCTCGTAGGCCGGCATGATGAACTTGGGATCGAGGCCGAGCTTGTCGGTCAACGCCGCCAAGAAGCGACCCGCGTCGGCGGCGGTGTGGCGCTGCGGTTCGCGTTCGTCTGCAAACAGCGTCGGATCGTTCCAGCACGGCTGGCCATCGGCGCGCCAGGCGATCGACAGGGCCCAGCGCGGCAGCTGCTCACCCGGATACCACTTGCCCTGGCCGAAGTGCAGGAAGCCACCCGCGCCGTAGCGGTCGCGCAGCTTCATCGTCAGGCCCTGGGCCAGGCCGCGCTTGGTCGGCCCCAGGGCGTCGGTGTTCCACTCCGCCCCCTCGCGGTCGTCGACCGAGACGAAAGTTGGCTCGCCGCCCATCGTCAAGCGCACGTCACCGGCCTCGAGTTGTTCGTCGACGCGGTGGCCCAGGGCGACGATGGCCTGCCACTGATCGTCGCTGTACGGCAGCGTGACGCGCGGCGACTCGTGGATGCGCGTCACCGCCATGCGATGCTCGAACGACACCTCGCAGTCGTCGACCGCCCCGCTCACTGGCGCGGCGCTCGACGGTTCGGGCGTGCAGGCCACCGGGATGTGGCCCTCGCCCGCCATCAGGCCGGAGGTCGGATCGAAGCCGATCCAGCCGGCGCCGGGCAGGTAGACCTCGCACCAGGCGTGCAGGTCGGTGAAGTCGACCTCGGCCCCGCTCGGGCCGTCCAGCGCCTTGACGTCGGGCTTCAGCTGGATCAGGTAGCCCGAAACGAAACGCGCCGCGAGGCCCAGGTGGCGCAGCACTTGCACCATCAGCCAGCCGCTGTCGCGGCACGAGCCGCTGGCGTTGACGAGGGTCACCTCGGGCGTCTGCACGCCCGGCTCCATACGGATCAGGTAGCGGATGTCCTTCTGCAGACGCTGGTTCAGGCCGACCAGGAAGTCGATCGTGCGTTGCGGCGTCAGGTCGATGCCCTTCAGCAGGGCCGCGAAGCGCGGCGTGGCCTCCCCCTTGGCCAGGTAAGGCGCCAGTTCGCGCGCCACGTCGGCGTCGTAGCTGAAGGGAAATTTCTCGGCGCCAGGTTCCAGGAAGAAGTCAAATGGGTTGTAGACCGACATCTCGGCCACCAGGTCGACCGTGACCTTGAACTCGGTCGTCTTGTCCGGAAACACCAGGCGTGCCAGGTGGTTGGCGAAGGGATCTTGCTGCCAGTTGATGAAGTGCGGCTCGGGCTCAATGCGCAGCGAATAGGCCAGGATAGGCGTGCGGCAATGCGGCGCGGGCTTCAGGCGAACGACTTGCGGCGACAGCGCGACGCGGCGGTCGTAGCGGTAGTGCGTGACGTGGTTCAGCGCAACATGGATGGACAAGGCAGGTCTCCAGGAGAGAGGGTGGGACGATCAGCGGTTCGCAAGTTCTGCGCCATCGCCGCCCAGCCGATGGTGCCAGTATCGGGCACGCCGCTCGCGTTCGCAGTGGGCTGCAGGTTCGGGCTCCCCCGGGTGCCAGGTCCAGGCACCGCAGCGGTCCAAACGCTGCAGCGCGATCCCGCGCTGCGCGTAGCGCCGCCGCCACCGTCGGCGCCGGATGGCCGAAGCGGTTGCGGTAACCGGCCTGCCTGCATGACCGCGAC
>JAZKIW010000006.1:37234-83040 GCA_040384625.1 Pseudomonadota bacterium
CGTCACCGGCAAGGCGGCCAGCAGGGCCGTGGCAAGGCATAGGCCAGGCGCGAGCTAGCACGCAGGCCGGCCGCAGCGAACAAGGTCAGCGCCAAGGCCAGCGTCAGCACAAGCCAGCGTGTCGGCCGCTTCAGTAGCGCCAGCGTCAGGGCCGCAACGGCCAGCGCCGGCACGCTGGCGTAGGCCCCGCCCGGCCGCAGGGCCGGTTGCTGCAACTGCAGCGCCGCGCCGCCGATGCCGGCCAGCAGCAGCACGGCCACGCGCAGGCCCCAGGCGTCCATGCCTCCCATCGCTGCAGTGTAGGATCGCCGCGCCTCCATCAACGATGCCCGCGCACACCATGACGACAGTTGCCGAACGCCTGCAATCCCTGGGCATCAGCCTGCCGCCGTTGGCGGTGCCGGCAGCCGCCTATGTGCCCTTCATGCGCAGCGGCAACCTGGTCTTCGTTTCCGGCCACATCGCCAGGAAGGACGGCAAGCCCTGGGTCGGCCAGCTCGGCTTGACGACGGCCACCGCCGAAGGTCAGGCGGCCGCGCGCGCCATCGCGATCGACCTGATGGGCACCCTGGCCGCGGCCTGCGGCGGCGACCTCGGGCGCGTCCGGCGCATCGTCAAGGTGATGAGCCTGGTCAACAGCACGCCGAGCTTCACCGAGCAGCACCTGGTGACCAATGGCTGTTCACAACTGCTGGCCGAGGTCTTCGGCGCCGAGATCGGGGCACACGCACGCAGTGCCTTCGGCGTGGCGCAGCTCCCCTTCGGTGCCTGCGTCGAGATCGAGCTGATCGCTGAAGTCGAATGAAGCCGAGTGCGCGCGCCGTGTTCGGCGCCATCGCCCTGCTCTCGCTGGCCGCCGTCGCGGCGGCGCTGACCTCGCAGCATGCCTTCGACATGCAGCCCTGCCCCTGGTGCGTGCTGCAGCGCCTGATCTTCGTCCTTGTTGCATTGGTGGCGCTGGCCGGTGTGGCCTGGGAGTCCAGGCCGGGCCAACGCGGCCTCGCGCTCGCCCTGCTGCTGCTGTGCGGCGCCGGCATGGCCGCCGTGCTGTGGCAGCACTTCGTTGCCGCCGCCAGCACCTCTTGCAACCTGACCTTGGCCGACCGGATCATGAACGGCAGTGGCCTGCCAGGCCTGTTGCCCGACGTCTTCGAGGCCCGCGCCACCTGCGCTGACGCCGCCGTCAGCCTGCTCGGCGTGCCCTACGAGTTCTGGGCCCTGGCGCTGTTCCTGGCCATCGAGGCCGCGGCGCTCTACCTGGTGCTGAGCAAGCGCTTCAGCGCAAGCTGGCGTTGAGCTTGGACAGCGCGGCCGCGCCCGGACTCAGCTCGGCTTCGCCAAGGCGGTTCAGGGGCGTGGCGCTGGTGTTCAGTGCAGCGTGCAGGTCGGCCGCACCCGACTCGACGTAGAGCAGACCGGTCGCCACCTCGCCCTCGGCAGCCAGGCTCTGGACCAGGCGCATCGCTGCCAAGCGGTCGGTCGGATCGAAGTCGGCGCGTAGCTTGCGCAGCCGCATCACGCTGCCATCGGCCTGCGGCAGATCGATCCCCTCGCCCGGCGCAGGCGAAACGTTCAGCTCCTCTGCCAGATCGATGAAGTCGATGCGCGCCACAGCCTGGTTGTGCTCGCGCACGTAGTCGTAGCTCTTGGTGCTTCCGGCGTGGTTGTTGAAGGCCACGCAGGGACTGACGACATCGATGAAGGCGGCGCCCTGGTGCCGGATGGCCCCTTCGATCAACGGCACCAACTGTGCCTTGTCGCCCGAGAACCCGCGACCGACATAGGTCGCACCGAGCTGCAGCGCGAGGGCCGCCAGGTCGATCGGGTTATCGGCATTGGCCACACCCTTCTTGCTCTTGCTGCCGCGATCGGCCGTCGCCGAGAACTGGCCTTTGGTCAGGCCGTACACGCCGTTGTTCTCGACGATGTAGACCATGTTCACGCCGCGCCGCATCGCGTGCGCGAACTGGCCCAGGCCGATCGAAGCCGAGTCGCCGTCGCCGGACACGCCCAGGTAGAGCAGCTCCCGATTCGCCAGGTTGGCGCCGGTGAGCACGCTGGGCATGCGGCCGTGCACGGTGTTGAAGCCGTGGCTGGCGCCGAGGAAGTAGTCGGGCGTCTTCGACGAACAGCCGATGCCGGAGAGCTTGGCCACACGGTGCGGCTCGATGTCGAGCTGCCAGCAGGCCTGCACGATCGCCGCCGAGATCGAGTCGTGGCCACAGCCGGCGCACAAAGTGCTGATCTTGCCCTCGTAGTCGCGCCGCGTGTAGCCGACCTTGTTGGTCTCCAGGGTCGGGTGGTGCAGCCGGGGTTTCGCCAAATAGGTCATGCGCGCTCCTCGGCCTTCTTGCTCGGCTTGGGTTCGACGATTTCGGCGTGCACATGGCGCGTGATCGCGCCGGCGATGAAGCGCGCCGTGATCGGCGTGCCGTCGAAGTGCAGCACCGGCACCAGGCGCGACGGCTTGGCATTGAGCTCGCTCATCAAGAGAGTGCGCATCTGCGCGTCGCGGTTTTGCTCGACGACGAAGACCTCGTCGTGTGCGGCGATGAACTTGGTCACGCTGTCGGGGAAGGGGAAGGCGCGCAGGCGCAATGCATCGAGCGGGATGCCGCCATTGGCGAGCAGCTCCAGTGCTTCGTCCATCGCCGGGCTGGTGGAGCCGTAGTAGATGACTCCCAGGCGCGTCTTGCGGCTGGCCTTGGTCAGCACGGGTTGCGGCACCAGGGTCGACGCAGTGTCGAACTTCTGCAGCAGGCGCTTGACGTTGTAGACGTAGTCCGGCCCGGCTTCGGAGTAGCGCGCATAAGGGTCTCGCGTGGTCCCCCGCGTGAAGTAGGCACCCTTGCTCTCGTGCGTGCCGGGCAAGGTGCGCCACGGGATGCCGTCACCATCGACGTCCTTGTAGCGCGCGAACTCACGCCCGGCGTCGAGGTCGGCGGCGCTCATCACCTTGCCGCGATCCAGGCGCCGCGCATCGTCCCACTCGAAGGGCTCGGCGAGGCGCTGGTTCATGCCGATGTCCAGGTCGGTCATCAGGAAGACCGGTGTCTGCAAGCGGTCGGCCAGGTCGAGCGCGGTCGCGGCGTGGTCGAAGCACTCCTTCGGATCTTCAGGCAGCAGCAGCACATGCTTGGTGTCGCCGTGCGAAGCGTAGGCACAACTCAGGATGTCGGCCTGCTGGGTGCGCGTCGGCATGCCGGTCGACGGGCCACCGCGCTGGACGTCGATGATCGTCACCGGGATCTCGGCAAAGTAGGCCAGTCCGATGAACTCGGTCATCAGGCTGACGCCCGGGCCCGAGGTGGCGGTGAAGGCGCGTGCGCCGTTCCAGCCCGCTCCGGTGACCATGCCGATCGAGGCGATCTCGTCCTCGGCCTGCACGATCGCGTACTTGGCGGCGCCAGTGTCCGGGTCGTGGCGGAACTTCTTGCAGTAGGCCTGGAAGGCCTCGGCCACGGACGAGCTGGGCGTGATCGGATACCAGGCACAGACCGTCGCGCCGCCGTACACGCAGCCGAGCGCGGCCGCCGCGTTGCCGTCGATGAAGATGCGGTTGCCGACGCGGTCGCGCCGCTGTACCTGCAGACCCACCGCCTGAGCGGCCAAGTGTTCGCGCGCGAAGTCGATGCCCAGGTGCAAGGCCTGCACGTTCGACGTCAGCAACTTCTCCTTGCCCTTGTACTGCTCCGAGAACAGGGTCTCGATGACGGCGGGCTCGATGCCGAGCAACTGCGCCAGCGCGCCGACGTAGAGGATGTTCTTGAACAGCTGGCGCTGGCGCGGATCGCTGTAGGTGGCGTTGCAGATCGCCGTCATCGGCATCCCAAGCACATTGATGTCGCTGCGAAAGGCACTTGCCGGCAACGGCCGCGTGCTGTCGTAGAACAGGTAGCCTCCAGGCTCGAGTTCGCGCACATCCTGATCCCAGGTCTGCGGATTCATCGCCACCATCATGTCGATGCCGCCGCGCCGGCCGAGCCAGCCCCGCTCGGACACGCGCACCTCGTACCAGGTCGGCAAGCCCTGGATGTTGCTGGGGAAGATGTTGCGCGGGCTGACCGGGACGCCCATGCGCAGGATCGCCTTGGCGAAGAGTTCGTTGGCCGAGGCCGAGCCCGAGCCGTTGACGTTGGCGAACTTGACGACGAAATCGTTGAGGGCTTCGAGGCGCTTCATGGTGCCGACACCTCCATCACCACGTTGGCCGATTTCGGTCGATCGCGGCTGGCCGGACCGGCGTGTGCCATCTGGAGCAGGAACTTTTGCATGTCCCAGGCCCCGGTGGGGCAACGCTCGGCGCACAGCCCGCAGTGCAGGCAGACATCTTCGTCCTTGACCATCACGCGTGCGGTCTTCAGCGTCGGGCTGACGTACAGGTCCTGGGTCAACTCGGTCGCCGGCGCGCTCAGGCGCTGGCGCAATTCGGCCTCTTCGCCGTTGTCGACGAAGCTGATGCAGTCCATCGGGCAGATGTCGACGCAGGCGTCGCACTCGATGCACAGCTTGTCGGCGAACACCGTCTGCACGTCGCAGTTCAGGCAGCGCTGGGTTTCCTTGAAGGCGGTGGCGGCATCGAAGCCGAGTTCGACTTCGACCTTGATGCTGGCCAGCGCGATCTCGGCCTTGGTCCACGGCACCTTGTAGCGCAGGTCGTTGCTGACGGCGTTGTCGTAGCTCCACTCGTGGATGCCCATCTTTTGCGACAGCAGGCTGACCTGGGGCGCGGGCCGCTCGCCGATGTCCTCGCCCGAGAGTTGACGGTCGATCGAGACCGCGGCCTCATGGCCGTGGGCCACGGCCCAGATGATGTTCTTCGGGCCGAAGGCGGCGTCGCCGCCGAAGAAGACGCGCGGGTTGCTCGTCGATCGCATCGTGTTCGCGTCGAGCAGCGGCAGACCCCACTTGTCGAAGTCGACACCGCAGTCGCGCTCGATCCAAGGGAAGGCGTTTTCCTGTCCGACCGCGATCAGCACTTCGTCGCACTCGATGAACACCTCCGGCGCGCCGGTGGGTTTCAGCGCGCGCTTGCCCTTGTCGTCGAACACCGCTTCGACGATCTCGAAGTTCATGCCCTTCAACACGCCGCCTTCGTGCACGAAGGCCTTGGGCACGTGGAAGTTGATGATCGGGATGCCCTCGTGCATCGCGTCTTCCTTCTCCCACGGCGAGGCCTTCATCTCCTCGAAGCCGCTGCGCACGATCACCTTGACGTCGCTCGCGCCGAGGCGGCGCGCCGAGCGGCAGCAGTCCATCGCGGTATTTCCGCCGCCGAGCACGATGACGCGCGGCTCGACACGGGTGACGTGGCCAAAGGAGACGGAGGCGAGCCAGTCGATACCCAGGCGGATCCGCTCGGCCGCCTCGTGCCGGCCGGGCAGATCCAGGTCGCGCCCGCGAGGCGCGCCGCAGCCGACGAAGACAGCGTCCCATCCCTCGGCCAGCAGGGCCTTCATCGAATCGACACGCCAGCCGGCGCGCAAGTGCACGTTGTCGCGCAGGATGTAGCCGCACTCCTCATCGATCACCGATTCGGGCAGGCGGAAACGTGGCACCTGGGTGCGCATGAAGCCGCCGGGCTTGGCCTCGGCGTCGAAGATCGTCACCTCGTAACCGAGCGGCGCCAGGTCGCGCGCCACCGTCAGCGAAGCCGGTCCGGCGCCGATGCAGGCGATGCGCTTGCCGTTCGGGGCCCTGGCCTTCGGCAGGCGTGACGTGATGTCGTCCTTGTGGTCGGCGGCCACGCGCTTCAGGCGGCAGATCGCCACCGGCTCGGGCTTGACGGCGTTCTCTTCCTCCACCCGGCCGCGACGGCAGGCCGGTTCACAGGGCCGGTCGCAGGTGCGGCCGAGGATGCCCGGGAACACGTTGGACACCCAGTTGACCATGTAGGCGTCGCTGTAGCGGCCCTGCCCGATCAGGCGGATGTACTCCGGCACGGGGGTATGCGCGGGGCAGGCCCACTGACAGTCCACGACCTTGTGGAAGTAGGCCGGATCGGCCACGTTGGTGGGCTGCACGATCGCTTGTCTCCTGCCGCGGGCCGCTTCGGGCCTCTGTGGCGGGCAGTCTAGAACCGGCGCCGGGCGCTGCGTAGAGGGCTTGTCACTACAGCGCGGCACGCGCGCAACAAGCGCGCGCCGGCGTCAGTTTGGTGTCAGCCGAAACTCAGCTTCTGCGCGATGACCAGTTCGTTCCAGCGCTGACCCTCGGCGGTCATGAAGGTCTCGAACTCGGCAGGCGTGCTCCCGACCCACTCTAGACCCTGTTGGGCGAGGACCTGGCGCACTGTCGGCGCCGCAAGGGCCTGCACGAGGGCCGCATGAAGGACCTGCTGGCGTTCGGCGCCGATGCGTGCCGGAGCCAATGCACCGATCCAAGTCGACACGTCGAAGCCCGGCACGCCGGCCTCGATCAGCGTCGGCAATTCCGGCGCCACCGAGTAGCGCTTGGCGGAGGTCACGGCCAGTGCCTTGACGCGCCCGCTCTTCACATGCGGTCCGATCGCGACCCAGCTGCCCATGAACAGCTGAACTTCGTCGTTCATCACCGCCTGCAGGGCCGGCACGCCGCCGCGGTAGGGGATGTGGACGATGTGGGTGCGGGTCTTCATCTTGAAGAGTTCCGCGGCCAGATGGTTCAGCGTACCCAGGCCGGCCGAAGAGACGTTGAGCGCGCCCGGCTTGCGCTTGGCCAGGGCGATGAACTCGGCGATGCTGTTCACGGGCAGGCTGGCCGGCACGGCGAACACCAATGGAAAGCTCAGCAGGCGCGAGATCGGAGTGAAGTCGCGCAAGCTGTACGGCAGCTGCGGATAGACCAGGGGGTTGGTGACATGCGAGTCGAAGACCAGCATCAGCTGGTTCGGGTCACCGGAAGCGCGCGCGATGCTGGCCGCCGCGATCGAGCCCGACGCGCCCGGCCGGTTCTCGACCACGACGCCCTGCCTGAGCGTGCGCGGCAGGTGTTCGGCGAGCAGGCGGCCGGTCAGGTCGACCGAGCCCCCAGGCGGCACCGGCACGATCAATTGCAGCGGCGTCGCGCCGGCCTGCGCACGCGCCAGCGACGGCAGCGCCGCGGCCAGGCCCAAGGTCAAACACTGTCTGCGCTCCATCGCCCTCGCTCCAAGAATGCGGCGCTCGCGAGTGTGCCTCACGCCCATGACAATCAGGCGACGATCCGCAGGGCCTTGACCAGGCCCTCGACCTTACGCCCCTTGCGCGCGCGTCGGCCCTCATGGGCTGCAAGCCGCTCGCCGCGGACCAGCTCTTCCTTGGCCTTGCCGCCGCGGCCGTTGCCGTGCACGCTGAAGACGTCGCCGCAACTGGCCGCCGACAGCAGTGGATCCTTGGCATCCACGTCCATCAGCGTCAGACCACGCCCGCCATTGGCCTGCCGCTTCAGCTCGGCCAGCGGGAACACCAGCAGGCGACCGCTCAGTGACAGGCAGGCCGCTCGGGCGTGGGTCGGCGCGACGGCCGACGGCGGCAGCACATGCTCGCCGCCTTCGAGCGTCAGGAAGGTCTTGCCGCCGCGCTGGCGGCTGACCAGGTCACCGAGCCGGGCCAGCAGGCCGAAGCCCCCCGTGTGGGCCAGCAAGAGCAGGGTGTCAGCCGCACCAGCGACGTAGTGTGCCGCCTGCGTGCCGGCTTCGAGATCGACCAGCGAGGTGACCGGGACGCCGTCGCCACGCCCGCCAGGCAAGCCCATCGCGGCGACGCTGTAGACCCGGCCGTTGCTGCCGAGCACGACCAGGGTATCGACACTGCGGCAAGGGAAGGCGCCGTAGAGCGCGTCGCCAGCCTTGAAGGCCAGGCTCGAGATGTCGACCTCGTGCCCCTTCAGCGCCCTCACCCAGCCCTTCAGGCTGACCACCACGGTCACCGCCTCGTCGACCACCTTGACCTCGGCGACCGCGCGCCTGTCGGCCAGCAACACGCTGCGACGGGCGTCGCCGAACTGCTTCGCATCGGCCTCGATCTCCTTGACCACCGTGCGCTTCAGCGCCGCCGCACTGCCCAGGATCTCCTCGAGCCTGGTCTGGTCGTCGCGCAGCGACTTCAATTCCTGTTCGATCTTGATCGCCTCCAGCCGCGCCAGCTGGCGCAGGCGGATGTCGAGGATGTCGTCGGCCTGCCTCTCGCTGAGCTTGAAACGCGTGATCAGCGCCGGCTTCGGCTCGTCGGCGTGGCGGATGATGCGGATCACCTCGTCGATGTTCAGCAACACCAGTTGCCGGCCTTCGAGCACGTGGATGCGATCGAGCACCTTCTGCAGCCGGTGACGCGTGCGCCGCTCGACCGTGGCCTGGCGGAACTGGACCCACTCGGCCAGCATCTGGCGCAGGCTCTTCTGCGTCGGACGGCCGTCGATGCCGACCATCGTCAGATTGATCGGCGCGTTCGACTCCAGGCTGGTGTGGGCGAGCAGGATGTTGATCAGCTCCTGTTGCTCGACGGTGCGCGTCTTCGGCTCGAACACCAGCCGCACCGCGGCGTCCTTGCTCGACTCGTCGCGGACCGCGTCGAGCACCGCCAGCACGGTCTGCTTCAGCTGCACCTGTTCCTGGGTCAACGCCTTCTTGCCGGCCTTGAGCTTCGGATTGGTCAGCTCTTCGATCTCTTCGAGCACCTTCTGCGTGCTGGTGCCCGGCGGCAGTTCCTGCACCACCAGCTGCCACTGGCCGCGCGCCAGGTCTTCGATGTTCCAGCGTGCGCGCACCTTCAGGCTGCCGCGGCCCGTGCGGTAGGCCTCGCGGATCTCGGCTTCGGCGCTGATGATCTGGCCGCCGCCCGGGTAATCGGGGCCGGGCAGCAGTGCGAACAAGTCGTCGTCGGACAACTTCTCGTTCTTCAGCAGCGCCACCGCGGCCGCCGCCACCTCGCGCAAGTTGTGGCTCGGCACCTCGGTGGCCAGACCGACCGCGATGCCCGAGGCGCCGTTCAGCAATACGAAGGGCAGGCGCGCCGGCAGCTGATTGGGCTCCTCGGTCGAGCCGTCGTAGTTAGCAATGAAGGCGACCGTGCCCTCGTCGATCTCGTCGAGCAGCAGGCGCGCGATCGGGGCCAGCCGCGCCTCGGTGTAGCGCATCGCCGCCGCGCCGTCGCCGTCGCGCGAGCCGAAGTTGCCCTGGCCGTCGATCAACGGGTAGCGCAGCGCGAAGTCCTGCGCCATGCGCACCATCGCGTCGTAAGCGGCGGTGTCGCCATGCGGGTGGTAGCGACCGAGCACGTCGCCCACCACGCGCGCGCTCTTCACCGCCTTGGGCCCGCCTGCCGCAGCACCGAAGGCCAGGCCCATGCGCTGCATCGCGTACAGGATGCGGCGCTGGACCGGCTTCTGGCCGTCGCACACATCGGGCAAGGCGCGGCCCTTGACGACCGACAGCGCGTATTCGAGGTAGGCCCGCTCGGCGTAGTGAGCGAGGGTGACGGCGTCGTCGCCGGGGGGCGGCTCCGCAGTGAAGAGGTCGAGGGTCATGTCGGGACGGGCGGCCCGGCAGCGGGCGGGAAGGCGCGCAGTTTAGCGAGAGTGCGATGGGACCCCGATGGGCCTGCGCGCGGCGTGGAGGCGCCCGCCTTCGGCACGGACGCATTTCATGGCGGCAACAGGGCACGAGCGGCGCCGGCCAGAACCTCGCGGCTCAGCCCGTCGAGCAAGGTCGACGCGGCCCGCGCATGGTGCCAGTACAGCGGCACGTCCAGCGGGCTGTCCGGCAGCAGCTCGACCAGCGATCCGTCGTGCAGGCGATCGGCGACCAGCGCCAGTGGTTGCAGGCCCCAACCCATCCCGTGCACGGCTGCGGCCACGAACGCATGCGGTGACGGCACGGTATGCCGTGGCAGGTCCACATCCCGGTGGCACAGACGTCTTACCCAGCGGGCCTGCAAGTCGTCCTTCGTGTTGAAAACCAGGCTGGGCGCTTGCGCCAGGCTGCCCGCCCCGACACCGCTGCCAAAGTGGCGCGCCACGAAGGCCGGGCTGGCCGCCGCGAGATAGCGCATGGCGCCCAGTGGTCGACTGTTGCAGCCTGCCGCAGCACGGCCAGTGCCGGTCACGGCGGCCAGCACCTTGCCACTGCGCAGCCACTCGGTGGTGTGGTCCTGGTCGTCGACCGCCAGTTCCACCAGCACGGGCGCATCGGCCGCGAAGGCCGCGATGGCCGGCGCGAACCAGGTCGCCAAGCTGTCGGCGTTCACGGCGATCGGCAGTGCCACGCGCGTGGCCCCTTCAGGCGCCAGCGCCGGCAGCGCACCCTGCAGCTCCTGCTCGAGCAGCCGTACACGGTCCACGTGCTGGCACAAGCGCCGTCCCGTCTCTGTGGCCTGGCACGGCTGACCCCGCACCACCAGCGAACAGCCCACGCGCTCTTCGAGCGAGCGAATCCGCTGAGATACCGCCGATGGCGTGACATGCAGTGCGCTGGCTGCGCGCTCGAAACTGCCCTCTCGGATGACAGCCGCCAGGGCGGCCAGTGCGGCGTAATCCAACATGATTCAGTTCTTCTTCATCCGCATTAGTCTGATTAGTTTGTCTTCATTAATCAGGGCTGGCAAGCTCGGCGCTCCATGAGCCTGACCGCAACCCCCGCGCTCGCCTTTTCCGTCTTCGTCCAAGCCGTGGTCTTGAGCTTCGGGCTGATCGTGGCCATCGGCGCACAGAACGCCTTCGTGCTGCGCCAGGGCTTGCGCCGTGAACACGTCGGCAGCGTGATCCTGTTCTGCGCGCTGGCAGATGCCGCGCTCATCGCCGCAGGGGTCCTGGGCATGGCCCAGGCGCTCGGACAGAACCCCGGCCTGGCGCGGACTCTTGCCCTGGCCGGTGCCCTCTTCCTGGCAGTGTACGGATGGCAGGCCCTGCGCCGTGCGCGGCAGGTACGCCAACTCAGCGCGGCCACGGGTGGCGTGGGCCTGAGCCGCAGCGCGGCGGTGGCACAAGCGGCCGCCTTCACGCTGCTCAATCCCCATGTCTATCTGGACACCGTGCTCCTGGTCGGCAGCATCGGTGCCCAGCAGCCAGCGGCGCTGCGCGGCTGGTTCATTGCAGGGGCCGCGTGTGCCAGCCTGTTCTGGTTTGCGTTGCTCGGCTTCGGGGCGCGTTGGCTGGCGCCCTGGTTCGGGCGGCCACGGTCATGGCAGGCACTGGATGGCCTGATCGGTGTGACCATGTTCGTGCTGTCGGCGCTTCTGGCGCGACACGCCTTGATCGGCATCTGACGCGGCTTTATGCACGCGCCACAGCCCGGGGCTGACCTCGCGGCGCTTCAACGCTCGGCGATGTAGTGCTGCATCGTCACTGCCTCGCCCTCGGCCAGGAAGGCGCGCACGCGGGCCTCGATCTCCTGATCGGCCACCGTGGCGCGGGCGCGCTGGTGCAGGTAGTCGGCCCAGGAGGTGACGATGAAGCGCTCGACGTAGCGCGTTGGGTCCGCCAGGTCGCGGTAGGCGCGCCAGAAGGTGGCGCCGTCGCGCCTTCGCGGCGCGCGCAGGTGGCTCAGCTCGTCGAGAAACGCGGCGGCGTCCTCGAGCCGGATGCGGTAGGCGATCTCGACCGCCACCGGGCCGGCCTCGGGCGCCGGTTCGTCGACGACGAAGACATCACCCCAGGGCGCCGCCGGCGTCACGTCTTGGGCCTCGCCCATGCGCAGCGGGAAGGGCCGCGCCAGCAGCAGACCGGCCGCCATGCCCGCGGCGGCAACGCTCAGCGCGGCCTGCAGGCCGAGCAGGCCCGACACCGCGCCCCACAGCGCAGAGCCGAGAGAGAACGCACCCAGTGCGCACAAGGCGTGCATCGATGAAGCGCGGGCGCGCACCCAGGGTGGCGCACTGGTCTGGGTGGCGGTGTTGAAGGTCGACATCACCGACATCCAGGCCGCGCCGCTGAACATCAGGGCGACGTAGATGGTCCAGATCCATGGCGACCAGGCCGCCACCGCCGTGGCCGCAGCGAAGGTGATGCAGCCGGTCGCCACCACGCCCTCGAGCGAGAAGCGCGCGCGCACGCGGGCCATCGACAGGCCGGCGGCAACCGCACCGACCCCCAGACAACCCATCAGCAGACCGAAGCCCGAAGCCCCCAGACCGATGCGCTTCTGCCCGATCACCGGCAGCAGGGCCCAGAGGGCCGAACCGGTGGCGCTGTAGGCCATCGTGCGCAGGAGCTGGGCGAAAATGGCCTGTGAGTGCCACGCAAAGCGCAGGCCCGCAAGCATGCCGCCCCACAGGCGTTCGGCCGGCAGGCGCGAAGGCGGGTGCGGCAGCGGCGGCCAGCGCCGGATCGAGCGCAGCATCCACAGCGTGCTGAGCGTCGCGATGACGAAGACCCAGGGCCCGCCGAAATGGGCGAACACGAAGCCGGCCAGCGTGGGGCCGAGGGCGCGCGCGCCGTTGTAGGCCACCGAGACGACGGTGATCGCCGGACCGAGTTCGTCGCGCGGCACACTGTCGGCGATGGTCGAATTCCAGGCCGGCGTGATCAGCGCCGTCGAGCAGCCGGTGACGAAGGTCAGGAACAACAGCAGGGCCGGGCCGGCCAGGTCGGCGGCCAGCAGGGCCGTCAGCAGGGCCACCGCGATCACCTGCGCCACCAGCGCGGCGACGATCAGGCGCCGGCGGTCGGTGGTGTCGGCCAGCACGCCGGCCGGCAGCGAAAACAGGAACATCGGCAGGAACACCGCCGTCTGCACCAGGGCCGCCAAAAAACCGGAACCTGTGGCCTCGACCATCTCCCAGGTCGCCGCCATCGTCTGCATGGCGTTGCCGATGAAATACACCGCACCGCCGCCGCACAGGCCGCGGAACGTGTCGTGCCGCAGAGTGTGGCGGATGCTTCCCGGTGCGCTCAAGCGGCGGCGCGCTGGCTCGTCTTCGCGCCCAGGATGCGCTGCAGCGCCCCCTCGAGGTGGGCCACCGTCCGGTCGGGGTTGTGCAGCTTGTCGAGGCCGAACAGGCCTACACGGAAGGTCTTGAAGTCGACCCCCTCGTCGCATTGCAGCGGCACGCCCGACGCGGTCTGCAGGCCCTCGCCAAGGAAGGCCTTGGCGGAGTGCAGGCCGTCATCGTCGGTGTAGCTGACGACCACACCCGGGGCCTGGAAGCCTTCGGCGGCGACACTGCGCAGGCCGTTGGCGGCGAGCATCGCGCGCACCTTGCGTCCGAGCTCGAGCTGTTCGTCGCGCAGGCGCTCGAAGCCATAGCTGCGAGTCTCCAGCATCGCGTCGCGGGTGCGCGTCAGCGCATCGGTCGGCAGCGTGGTGTGGTACATGTGCGCGCCGCCTTCGTAGGTCTCCATGATCTGCAGCCACTTCTTCAAGTCGGCAGCGAAGCTGGTGCTGGTGGTGGCGTCGATCGCCGTGCGGGCGCGTTCGCTCAGCATCACGAAGGCGCAGCAGGGCGATCCGCTCCAGCCCTTCTGCGGCGCGCTGACCAGCACGTCGACCCCCGTGGCTTGCATGTCGACCCAGATCGCGCCCGAGGCGATGCAGTCGAGCACGAACAGGCCACCGACCTCATGCACCGCGTCGGCCACCGCGCGCAGGTAGGCGTCCGGCAGCAGCATGCCGGCAGCGGTTTCCACGTGCGGCGCAAACACCGCGGCCGGCCGCTCGGCCCGGATCGCCGCCACCACCTCGTCGATCGGCGCCGGCGCAAAGGCCATCTGGCGGCCGGCGGCGATCGGACGCGCCTTGAGTACCGTGTGCGCGGACGGGATCTGGCCCATGTCGAAGATCTGCGTCCACCGGTAGCTGAACCAGCCATTGCGGATCACCAGGGCCTGGCGGCCGGTGGCGAACTGGCGCGCCACAGCTTCCATGCCGAAGCTACCGCTGCCGGGAACGACGATCGCCGAGCGCGCGTGGTAGACCTCCTTCAACACCCCCGAGATGTCGCGCATCACCTGCTGGAACTTGCGCGACATGTGGTTCAGCGCGCGGTCGGTGTAGACCACCGAATATTCGAGCAGGCCGTCAGGATCGGTATCGGGCAGCAGGCCGGGCATGGTCTTGTCTCCTTCGCGCGAAAACGCTTTCGGTTCAGCTTATCACCGCACCGTCAGCACGGCCGAGACGCGCGCGCGCACCGCGGCGGTGTGCAGCGGCAGCACGACCACGTCGCCCGGCCGGGACCACTGCAGCAGCCACTCGGCGGCGGCGGCTTCGTCGGCATGGTGCTGGATCGAGGCCTGCGCCACGCCGCCGGCCCGCAGTTCACGCTCGATCAGGGCCGGCACCTCGCCCAGCAATCGGCCGCGCAACATCAGCGGCAGTTCCTTGATGACGACCAGGTCGGGCACCGCACGCGCCGCCGTGCGCGCGAGATCGGCGATGGCGTCGTCGTCGCGGTTACCGGCCTGGCCGAGCAGCAGGCCGAGCCGCTGCGGCTTGAGCGTATGCGCCACCTGCAGCAACTGGCCCAGCCCGTCGGGGTTGTGGGCGTAGTCGATCAGCACCGTCGCACCGCGGTGCGTCCAGCGTTCGAGGCGGCCCGGATTGTCCTGGGGCTGGCTGCCGAAGCGGCTCAGGGTCTCGCGAACGGCGTGCAGCGGCAGTCCGGCGGCCTGGGCGGCCAGCACCGCTGCAGCGATGTTGTCGAGGTTGTGGCGCGCGGCGCCGCCCATGGTCAGTGGCATCTCGCCGACGGCGCCGAGCTCGTGTTCGACTCCGTCGGCTGAGAGCACCAGGCGCCCTGCGCGGGCACCGCAGGTGCTGCCGCCCTGGCCGCGCCGTGCCTGCAGCGCCGGATGTTCGTGGTTCTGCGCGAACAGGGCCTGACTGGCCGCGACAGCGTGCGGCGTGCGCGCAGCCACGCGCATCAGGCATTCGTCGGCCGCATTCAATATCAGGCAGCCCCCGTTGCGCAGTGCGTGCGCGACGACCAGTTTGACTTCGGCAATGTCGTCCAGGCTGTGGACGCCGTACTCGCCGAAATGGTCGGCGCTGACATTCGTGACGACGGCGGCGTCGGCGCGGCGCACCGCCAGGCCACGGCGCAACAGGCCGCCGCGCGCGGTTTCAAGCGCGGCGAACTCGACGCCGGGGTGGCGCAGCACTGCGCGCGCACCGGCGGGTCCGGCGTAGTCGCCGCTGGCGACGAGTTTCTCGCCGACGACCACGCCTTCGGTGGAACAACTGCCCGCACGGCGGCCCGCCGCCGCCGCCATCGCGGCCAGCAGGCGGGTCGTCGTCGTCTTGCCGTTCGAGCCCGTCACCAGGATCGTCGGCAGGTCGCGCAGCCGGGACCATGGCACGTCCATCGCCAAGGGCAAGGCCGCGTGCGGGTAGCTGACACTGCCCGCACCGGCGCCGATCGACAGCGTGTCGTCGTCGTCGAAACAAGGCAGACCGTGCGCCAGCGCCGCCGCCTTCAGTCGCGCCAGCGGGCGCGAGCGTTCGGATTCGGCGCGCACAGCGAAGGTGGCGGCGACCGCGGCCGGGTCGTTCATCTCGGGTTGTGCGAACGCGAAACCGGCCCCAGCCGCACAGCGCTCCCAGGCCCACTCGTTGACTTCGGTGGCGGTGAACAAGGCATCCTCGGGCGCGGCGAACGCCAGCGCAAAACCCGAGGCGTGGCGATGCACGTGCGGCTGCGGGTCGGGCCAGCGCAGGACCGCACACACCGCGCTCACCCGCGCGGCCCAGCAACGGTGTGCGTCGGCATCGTCGGCGGCAGCGCCCAGCGCGCTCAGCACGACCGCCGGGCGATCGAAGTGGCGGTTCGGCCCGGTGAGCCGGCGCGAGTCGTCGAACAGGAACGGGGTCTCAGCGCTGGGCGCCGTGTCGCTCATCGACGCATGCTCAGTCGCCCGCCTCGCCAACGAAGCGCAGGCCGCGCTCGTCACGCACGAAGCCTGCTGCCTGTAGCGCACCGTCGTCGGGAGCGGCCGTGGCCATCGCCTCGTCTTCCGGTTCAGCGGCGACCGTGGCCGGCGCCTTGTTCGACACGCCGGGGCTGCGCGATGCGGCGCCGCCTTCGGGCTTGAACTTGATCACCTGCTTCCAGGAGCGCGTCAGTGCATCGGCGAAGATCAACAGCAGGTCGCCGAGCCGGCCCATGCGCAGCACCGAGTCGATCGCTTCTTGCTCGTCGGGAATGATCTTGATGGCGCTGTCGGCCACGCCCCTGCGGCGCAGCACCGTGGCGATGATGTTCGGCACCTCGTCGGGAGCGCGACCGCGAAGGCTGTCGTCGCGGCGACAGATGTACAGGTCGAAACGCCCAGCCACCTGCTCGGCAATCGCCTGGATGTCTTCGTCGCGCCGATCGCCGGGGCCGGCGACCACCACGATGCGCCGACCGTGCACGTCCAGGCGCTGGGCCAGATCCACCATAGCGCCGACTGCGTGCGCATTGTGGGCATAGTCGAAGATCACCTTGAACGGGTGCTCGTCGTAGACGTTCATGCGCCCCGGAGCCTGGAAGAAGGTACTGTCGAAAGTGCGCAGGCCCTGGCGGATGGCGTCCAGCTTGAGGTCCAGCGAGAACGCCATCGCGGCGGCGAACATCGCATTCTGCACGTTGTGCATCGCACGGCCTTCCAGCGTCGCCGGGATCAGGTGGGTCCACATCAGCGGGATGTGGCGGCCCTTGTCGTACAGCGTGATCATCTGGCCGTTCACGCCGGCTTCGAGCGCGCAGGCCCGCCCCCCGGCGCGGATGTGCTCGCGCACCACCGCGTGCTGCGGGTTCAGGGTCACGTAGCACAGGTGCTTCGCTTCGGTATGCGCCGACATGCGGATCACATTGGCATCGTCTGCATTCAGCACCGCGCAGTCACGCGCGACCTCGACCACGATGCGCTTCACTTCAGCCAACTGTTCCAGCGTGTCGATGCCCTTCAGGCCGAGGTGATCGCTCTGCACATTGAGCACGGCGCCGACGTTGACGAAGGGCACGCCCATACCGGCGCGCAGCAGGCCGCCGCGTGCGACTTCGAGCACGGCGATGTCGATCTTCGGGTCGGCCAGGACCATGCGCGTCGACACCGGCCCGGTCATGTCGCCTTCGACGGTGCGCTGGCCGTCGATATAGACCCCGTCGGTGGTGGTAAGTCCGGGCGTGAAGCCGGCCATCTTGGTGATGTGGGCCAGCATGCGTGCCGTGGTCGTCTTGCCATTCGTGCCGGTGACGCAGGCGATCGGCACGCGCGACGACGTGCCGGCGGGGAACAGCATGTCGATCACCGGGCCCGCGGCGTCGCGCGGCGTGCCTTCGCTCGGCGCCACGTGCATGCGGAAACCCGGCGCGGCGTTTACCTCGCAGATGCCCGAGCCCTGGTTCTCGGCCGATTTGTAGCTCTCGGTGATGTCGGGGCAGAGGAAGTCGACGCCGCCGACATCCAGGCCGATGGCAGTGACGGCGCGCACCGCCATGTCGCGGTTGTCGGGGTGGATCACGTCGGTGACGTCAGTGGCGGTGCCCCCGGTCGACAGGTTCGCGGTACTGCGCAGCAAGACTGTCTGGCCCGCAGCGGGCACCGAGTCGACCGTCAGTCCCGCGCGCGCCAGCATCGTGTCGGCCTGCGCGTCGAGCTCGATGCGCGTCATCACCTTCTCGTGGCCGACGCCGCGCCGCGGATCCTGGTTGACCCGCTCGACCAGGACCTTGACGCTCGACGCACCGTCGCCGACCACGTGGCCCGGCGTGCGCCGTGTGGCCGCGATCAGCTCGCCGTTGACGACCAGCAGGCGGTGGTCGTCGCCGTGCAGGTAGGACTCGACGATCACCGAGGTCGAGTGCTCGGTCGCCGCAGCAAAGCCGGCGCGCACCGCCTCGGCGTCGGCCAGCCCGATCGAGATGCCGCGGCCGTGGTTGCCGTTGTAGGGCTTGGTCACGACCGGAAAGCCCAGGCGCTCGGCCGCGCGCACCGCTCGCTCGGCGCTGCGCACCAGTTCCTGCCTGGGCACCGGCAGCCCGCCGTTGGCCAGGATCTTATTGGTCTCCTCCTTGTCCTGCGCCAGCTCGACCGCGATGAAACTGGTGCGGCCGGTCACCGTGGCCTGCAGGCGCTGCTGGAACCTACCGTGGCCGAGTTGGATCAGGCTCTGCTCGTTCAGGCGCAACCAGGGGATGTCGCGCGCCTGCGCTGCCTTGACCAGGGACGCGGTCGACGGCCCAAGGGCGCGACGCTGGGCATAGCGGATGTACTCGTCGCGCGCCTCGCTCCATTGCCAATCGGCAGGCACGACGCCTTCGGGCCGGAGTTCAGCAGG
This sequence comes from Pseudomonadota bacterium, assembly GCA_040384625.1. GTDB lineage: Bacteria > Pseudomonadota > Gammaproteobacteria > Burkholderiales > Burkholderiaceae_C > CADEEN01. Next base: position 55,446 of record JAZKIW010000006.1, read on the forward strand.
CAGCAAGGAGCACAGCAAGCGGATCGCCAGTTCGCCGGCCTCGATGCCCTCGTCGCGCTGCGCATACTCGTAGACCACGCTGTAGACGCCGCGTTGCCCCTCGACGCTACGCGTCTTGCCGAAGGTCACGTCCTCGCCGGCGATGTTCTGCAGCTCGATCGCCACATGCTCAAAGACATGGCCGAGCCAGGTGCCGTCGTCTTCGCGCATGCGGCGGATCAGGCCGCCCGCGGTGCGGTACGAGCAACCGTGTTCCTGCAGGCTCGGCAGCGCCGTGACCAGGGCGTCGACATAGGCCGGGCCGAGCTTGCCGGTCGGCCAATCCTCCAGCGGCCCGAGGTCGAGGAGCAGGCGGATGACCGGAAAGTGCGCGTACAGCGACGGGCCGACATAGACGTTGCGTTCGAGGATGCGCATCTCTGGAGCCCTTCGCTTCAGGTCTTGGCTTGGATCAGCGAGCCGGCGTCGGCCTGCCGCGTGTGCAGGTTGAAGGTCGCGCCCTGCGTCAGGATGTGCAGCTTCATGCCGAGCAGGCACACCGGCTTACCCTCGGCGATGCTGTCCATCGACGAGAACTGCACCTCGGCGGCGTCGACCACGGTGATGCCGCCCGAGCCCTGCACGTGCACGGTGTTGTCGGGGGCGATGAAGGCAGCCGTGTCCTCGTCCAGACCGAGGCCGATCGCGAACGGGTTGTAGGCCAGCGCGGTCAGGAGGCGGCCGAGGCGGTCGCGCTGGCGGAAATGCTGGTCGATGATGAAGCGGTTGGTCAGGCCCAGGCCCGGCGCCAGGCGCACCGAGCCCGCGACCGGCGAGCTGCCCTCGTCGCCGAAGGCGATCATGTGTTCGCTGATGAAGGCCGCGCCGGCACTGGTGCCTGCCACCGGCACGCCGGCAGCATTCAAGGCACGCACCGCCCTGGCGACCGAGGTGCCGCCGATCAGGGTCGACAGCCGCAGCTGGTTGCCACCGGTGAAGAAGACGCCCGTCGCCTGCTGCAAGCGGTCCAGCCGGCCTGGCTCTTCAGCGTCGCGCCGGGTGTCGAAGTCGATTGCGGTGACGCGCGCGGCGCCGAGCCCGCCGAACAGGCGCTCATAGCGGGCGCCGGTGTCGCGCAATTGGCTGGCCGTCGGAATGACGACGATGTCGGCCCGCTCGGCCCCCGCCAATTGCACGAAGCGCTGCAGGATCGCCGGCGCGTTGTCCTTCTCCTCGGCGCCGCCGATCGGGATGATCCAGCCGCGCTGCTTGCCCTCGGCGACCTTGCTCGCACACATCCGTTGCACCGGTGATTGCCCAACCGCGATGATGCCAGCCGCACATGCCGGCGTCGCCGCGCCCGGGCTCAGGCCGGTCGATCGAGCAAGTCCGGGCCCGCTTGCGCCGTTGTGGCGCACCCCGCGAGCACCATCGCGATCTCGAGTTCGTCGCGCAACAGGCGCAGCGCCTGCGCCACGCCTTGGGGCCCGGCCGCGGCCAGCGCGAAGTACAGCGGTCGACCGACCAAGACCGCGCGCGCGCCGAGTGCCAGCGCCTTCAGCACGTCGGTGCCGCGGCGGATGCCACCATCAACCAGCAGAGGCACGCTGCCCGCCACGGCGTCGGCGATGCGCGGCAAGGCGCGCGCCGTCGCGAAGCCGCTGTCCAGGGTGCGCCCGCCATGGTTCGACACGACGATCGCCGCGACGCCTGCCGCCGCGGCCTGCTTCGCGTCGGCTGGGTGCAGCAAGCCTTTGACCAGGACCGGCAGCTTGCACGCGCCCAGCAACCAGTCGAGATCGTTCCAGGTCATCGCCGGGTGCGTCGCTGCATCAGCCGGCGGTGGCGGTAGGTCGGCCAGGTTCACCGCCGTCACGCCTGGCGGCGGCGCAAAGCCGCCCCGCCGTTCGCGGTCGCGCGCGCCGTTGCACACCGAGTCGAGCGTCAGCACGATGGCGTCGAAGCCCGCCGCACGGGCCCGTTCGGTCAGTGCGAGATCGAAGCCACGGTCGTGGTGCAGGCGCATCTGCAGTGTCAGCGGGCCGCGCCCGGGTTCGTCGCGCACCAGGGCGCCGATCTCCTCGATCGAGACCCCCGCCTGCTCGGCCAGCACAAAGCCGGCGCCTTGCGCGGCGGCGGCCAGCGCGCTGGCCGCCTCGCCATGCGGGTGGGCCATGCGCTGCCAGGCCATTGGCGCCATCCACAACGGGTGCGGCCAGCGGCGGCCGAGGCACTCGATGCCTGTGTCCACTGTGCTCACATCGCGCAGCACACGCGGCACCAGGCAAATCGCATCCCACGCCGCACGGTTGGCCGCCAACGTGCCCTCGTCGCCGGCACCACCGGCGATGTAGTCGAACGCCGCGGGGTCGAGCCGATCACGCGCCAGCGCCTCGAAGTCGTGCAGGTTGATCGCGGGCGACGCCACAGCGGTCAATTGGCCCCCTTGGCCCTGCGGGCGGTCTCCACGAGGGGGAGCGAGCGCCGCGGGAAGGGCCCCTCTGCGCTCACGTGTCGGCCCATTCGCGCAGCAGGTTGTGGTACACGCCGGTTAGGCGGACCGTCTCTTCGCCCTCGCCATGCCGCGCGCGCAGCGCGCTGATCGCGCCGTCGAGCTCCCACAGCAGGCGACGCTGTTCGGTCTGGCGAACCATGCTCTCGATCCAGAAGAAGCTGGCCAGTCGCACGCCGCGCGTCACCGGCTCAACGCGGTGCACGCTGCTGCCGGGGTACAGCACCAGGTCGCCGGCCTCGAGCTTGATGCGTTGCTCGCCGAAGCTGTGGTCGATGACGAGCTCGCCACCGTCGTAGCTCAGCGGGTCGGAGAGGAACAGCGTCGCGCTGATGTCGCTGCGCAGCTTCTCGGCGCCGCCCGGCACGAAGCGCACCGCCTGATCGACATGGGCGCCATAGAAATTCTGATCCCCACCATAGCGGTTGAACTGGGGTGGCAACACCCGCTTGGGCAGGGCCGCGGCGAAGAAGCCCGTGTTCCGTTCGAGCGCGCCGAGCACCATATCCTGCAAGGTGATGGACGCCTCGCTGCCCCTTGCGAGTTGCTGGTTGTTCTTGACCCGCGCCGCCTGCGGGCCCGCCGTGGCGCGGCCGTCGTCCCAGGCCGCAGCGTCGAGCAGACGCTGCGCCTGGGTCAGTGCAGTGGCATCCAGCAGGCCGGCGATGCGGATCAGCATCGCCGGATTGTCACCGCTCGGATCAGAACTTCCACGAGCCGGTCACCTGGAGCATGCGCCCCGGGCCGGGGATGTAGTGGTTGGTGTAGAGCGACTCCGCATACAGCTTGTCGGTGACGTTGATCAGGTTCGCCTTGATGGTGAACTGGTCGCGTGCCACCACATACTCGGCCATCAGGTCGCCCGTGATGAACTTCGGCACCACCACGCCGACCGGGTTGCGCAGCGGCGTCTGCGACGAGCGTGCATTCAGGCCGCCGCCGACGCGCAGCCTGGGCGTCAGCTGGTAGGTGGTCCAGATCGTGCCGGAGTGGCGCGGCGTCAGCGAAGGTCGTGAGCCCTCCCCTTCGGCGCCAGGAACGCCCTCGTCGATGCGCGCCACCGGCAGCCACATGTAGGAACCGTAGACCTCCCAGCCCGGCGCCAGGCGGCCGGTCAGGTCGAGTTCGATGCCCGCCACATGGCGCTTGCCCGATAGCGTGACCAGGTCGACCAGCGGATCGGTGTTGCGCTCGTGCAGCTTGGTCGTGCGGAACAGCGCGACGCGTGTCGTGAAGTTGCTGTCGATGTCCCAGCGCCCGCCGAGCTCGACATTGATCGACTGTTCGGGCGGGATGTCGGCGTTGTCGGCAGAAAGCGAGTAGGCGTCTCCCGAGGTGTTGAACGAGGTGGCAGCCGAGAAGTGGAGCGAGAGCTTCTCATTCGGCTGGTAGATCAAGCCGGCACGCTTGGACAGCTCGCTGACCTTCATGCGGTAGCTCGTGGTGGCGACCGGCCCCGGTGCGTTGTTCGGGATCGCAAAGGCGTCGTAGTCGCCGGTCAGCTCGTCGTAGCGCAGGCCCATCAGCAGCTTCCAGCCGGGCAGGAACTCGATCAGGTCCTGCACATACGCGCCAAAGGCCTGCGACTCGTACTGGTTGGTCTTGCGCAGGACGCGCCTGCCCTCGTCGACGAAGGCGCCGTCGTCGGGCGACCCGACGGTCGTGGTCGGCTTGGTCAGGTTGACGCCACCCTGGGCGGCGCTGCGCTGGTTGAACACCTGCTTGTGTTCACTCGCCGCATCGACGCCGGCCAGGATCTCGTGACGCATGCCCAACGCTTCGAAGCGGCTCGACAGGTCGCTTTGCACGAACAACGTGCGCATGTCCTGGATCTTCAGTTGCGTGCCGCGCGTGAGCACGGTGTCGGGCCCGAAGGTGTCCAGCGAGACCACCTGCCCGCCCGGCTGCAGCGCCGCTGCGGCGAAGCGCACGGTGCCGGCACGCTGGTCGCGCGAATAGGACCCGATGCGCGCCCGCGTGCTCAGCTCGGTGCGCGGGCTGAAGCGGTGGATGTGGCCGAGCGAGAGCGTGCTGGCCGTGCCGGCGTTGTAATCGCTGGCCATGCCGTAGTAGCGCTCCGGGGGCAAAGGCAGCAATTGGTTGGCCACCGGCGAAGCGGCGGTGGGCCGGATGAAGGGCATGCCGTAGTTCATGCCATTGTGGTTGTCGAGGTGGTACAGCCCGATGGAGAACTCGTCTTTCTCGCCGATCCCGAAGCGGTAGCCGGCGCCGAAGCCCCACTTGTCGAGCGAGCTGCCGGCGCCATTGTTCTTGGATTGGGTGGCCATCACGCCGATGTTGTAGGCGCTGCTCTCGCTGACGCGCACGTTGTGCTCGCCCACCACGCGCATGTGCTCGTGGCTGCCGAGCGTGACGTCGATCTGGCTCTCGCTGAGCAGGCGCGGCGCCTTGGTCACCAGGTTGACAGCACCGCCGGTCGAGCCGCGGCCGAACAGCATCGACGCTGAGCCGCGCAGCACCTCCAGGCGCTCCAGGAAGAAGGTGTCGCGGTCGTAGAACGCCGGGTCGCGCATGCCGTCGACGAACACGTCGCCGCTGGCCTGGAGCGGAAAGCCGCGCAGGCGGATGTCCTCTTCGCCACCCTCGGCGGCCAGGAAGGTGATGCCGGAGGTGTTGCGCAGCGCGTCCTTCATCGTGTCGAGGTTGCGGTCGTCGATCAGCCGCTCCGTCACCACCGTCACCGACTGCGGTACATCGCGCAGGTCCTGCTTGCCCTTGCCGATGGTCGTGGTGGTTGCACGCAAGGTCTCCTTGTCGGTGGGCTCTGCCGCGGCCTTGGCGCGCACCACCGGCAGGACCGGAGCGGTGTCGGTCGATGCGGGTGCAGGTGCGGGCGCGGGCGCCGGCGCCGGTGCGGGCGCCGTCGACTGCGCGATGGCTCCGCCTGCCCACAGGGCGAGCACGGCTGGGATCGGCAGCAAGGCGGTCGCCGGGCGACGGCGGTTTCGAGCGGGTGCTGTCACGGTTCTCCTTCAGGTGTCCAGTTCGAATACGAGGGGCATCACGACCCAGAAGGGGCGCGCGACACCGTCTTCGCGGTAAGGCTTGAAGCGTGTGGCGCGCACCGTGGCGAGCGCTGCCTCGTCCAGGCGCGCGTAGCCCGAGGAGCGCAGCACCAGGCACTGCTCGGTCCGCCCCTGTTCGTCCACGCGCACGCGGACCTGCACCTGGCCCTGTTCACGCATGCGCCGCGCGGCCTGCGGGTACAGCAGCTGGGGCGGGGACAGGTATTCGACCTGGCTGATGGCAATCTGCCGCTCGGCCGGCGGCGCGGTGGGGGGCGGGGCCGGCGGCGCCACCGCGACCGCTTCGCTGACGGGGGCCGCCGGTCGAACCGGTGCGCTGATCGGCGGCGTCGGTGTCCACTCGATGGTCGGCACGGCCAGCGGCACAGGGGGTGTGGGGGCGTGCAGCACGCGCGGCAAGGGCAGCGGTTCGGCCGCCACGGGCTCGGGTCGCTCGGCGCTGACGATGCGCACCATCAGCGGGGCGACATGGTCGGCGGCCTCCCGCACCGCCGGCATCTGCGACAGCAGCCAGCCCAGGCCCAGGTGCAGCAGCACGATGGCGATCATCGCGCCGGGTTTCGGCTTCGGGCCCCAGCGCGGGCTGGCATTGAAGGGGCTGAGCGGGAGGGCGGCCATGCGAAGAGACGGATACCGGCGGGACAGGATCGGGCGGAAAGTTCGCATTCAGTATAAATGCGAATCATTCCTATTTTCAATCCTAATGCCGTCGGGCGTCGCGGCGGCGCATCAGTCGTATCGCGCTGCCGCCCTGGCCAGCAACCGCCCTACGCTGTCACGCAGGGTCGGCGGTGCCTCCACCTCGACCTGCTCACCGTGGCGCAGGATGTCCATCGCCAGTTCGGTTGCGTCGGCGTAGGGCACACGCAGCGTCAGCGAGCCATCGTCGTGCAGCGTGCCCTGCTGTTGCGGGTGCCACTGTTCATGCTGCACCCACTGCGCCGCCTCGGGCGAGAACCGGAGCGTCGCCCACTGCACCTTCGCGCCGCTGAAGGCGCCATAGCCGGCGTCGAGCGCGGCCTCGATCGCCTTCACCGATACGTCCTTCGCGCGTTCCTCCAGCAGCGTGGCGCGGCTGATCGCATCCAGCGCGAAGCGCCGCAACGCGTCGCTCGTGTGGCACCACGCATCGAGGTACCAGGTGTTGCGCCAATAGACCAGGCGCTGCGGCGAAACGCTGCGTTCGGTCTGTTCGCGCCGGCTGCGCACGTAGTACTGCATCTGCACGCGCCGGCGCTGGGTGAGCGCACTGCCGATCAGCTCGAAATGCCGCCCCATCACCGGCCGACGCGCCGCACCCAGGATCTTGACGCGCTTCATCATCTCCCGGGCTTCCGCATCGCTGGTGCCCAGCATGCCGTGCAACTTGTCGAGCAAGGGCTGCAGATGACGCGCCAGCACACCCCCCTCGTCCAGCCCCTGAATCAGCTGGTGCATCGTGAGCAGGGCGTGGATCTCGCGCTCACTGAACCAGACGCCAGGCAGTTCGTGCCGCACCTGACGCTGATCGCGCGCATCGGGGCGCATCGAGTAGCCGTTCGCAAAGCGGTCGTAGACGATCGGCGCATCCAGACGATCGCGCAGGTACTCAAGATCGCGCTTCAGGGTCGCGCGGCTCACGCCAAGCTCGTCCATCAATGCGACGAACGACACCGAGCCGCGGCTGCGGATCAGCATCTCAATCTTGTAGAAGCGTTCGGTGCGGTCCATCGCTGTCGGGGCTGTGTGCGGCTGGATACTACGCAATGGCCCCCTGGAGAGCTTCGATGAGATGCCGCCTGCCCACCGTGATCGCCCTCCTGCTGTGCGCCTGCACAGGCAGCACGAAAGACGACCCGGCCATGAGCGGCTACGCCGAAGCCGAGCTGGTCTACGTGGCGCCCGCAGCGGCGGGCACCCTGCGGGCCCTGGCGGTGCAGCGCGGCGACAGCGTCAAGCGCGGGCAGCGGCTCTACGCACTCGACAGCGACGCCGAGCTGCTGGAAAAGCAGGCCGCGCAGGCGCGCAGTGAGCAGGCCCAGGCCCAGGAGCAGGACCTGCGCAAGGGCAAGCGGCCGGCCGAGCTGCAGGCCATCGATCAGCAACTGGTACAGGCGCGCGCCACGTTGGCGGCGTCGACCTCCACGCTGCAACGCAACCAGCTCCTCGTCAACCAGGGCTTCCAGTCGCCGCTGCGCCTCGAGGAGCTGGTTGCGGCGCGCGACCGTGATGCCGCGCATGTGCGCGAACTGCAGGCGCAGCGCGCTCTGGCCACCCAGGCCGCGAGAAGCGACGAGATTGCCGCCGCCGCCGCCGGATCGCGCAGCGCCTCGAGCGACGTGGCCCTGACTGCCTGGCGCGAAGCGCAGAAGACCCGCGAGGCGCCGGCCGACGCCCTGGTGTTCGACGTCATGTACCGCGTCGGCGAATGGGTCAATGCTGGCGCACCAGTGGTGGCGCTGCTGCCGCCCGGGGCGCTGAAGCTGCGTTTCTTCGTGCCCGAGGCTGCGCTGCCACGGGCCGCGGTCGGCGCGGAGGTCGCGCTCGCCTGCGACGGTTGCGGCAGCGGCTTGCGCGCACGCATCCGCTGGGTGTCTCCGCAGGCGGAGTACACGCCCCCGGTGATCTACAGCAATGCCAGCCGCAGCAAACTGGTGTTCGCGGTCGAGGCCACGCCGCTGGAGGGAGCGGCCTCGCTGAAGCCAGGGCAGCCGATCGATGTGCGCTTCGCGCCAGCCAAGGCGCCATGAGCGATTTCGCGATCGATGTTCGCGGCCTGACGAAGTCTTTCGGCGCGCGCAAGGTGGTCGACGACCTGTCGATCCAGGTCCGGCGCGGCGAGATTTGCGGCTTCCTCGGTCCCAATGGCAGCGGCAAGACGACCACCATCCGCATGCTCTGCGGCTTGCTCGAACCGGACGCCGGTGAAGGCAGCTGCCTGGGACTGGACATCCGCACCCAATCGCGCCAGATCAAGCTGCGCGTGGGCTACATGACGCAGCGCTTCGGTCTCTACGAAGACCTGTCGATCGAAGAGAACCTCGACTTCGTTGCCCGCGCCTACGGGATGGCCGATCGGCGCGGCGTGGTCAAGGCCACGCTCGAACGCCTGGGCCTGGAAGCGCGGCGCACCCAGCTCGCTGGCACCCTGTCGGGCGGGTGGAAGCAGCGCCTGGCCTTGGCCGCCTGCATGCTGCACGAGCCCGACCTGCTGCTGCTCGACGAGCCGACCGCCGGGGTCGACCCGAAAGCACGGCGCGACTTCTGGCAGCAGATCCACGCCCTCGCTGCCGATGGCTTGACGGTGCTCGTCAGCACGCACTACATGGACGAGGCCGAACGCTGCCACCGCCTGGCCTACATCTCCTACGGCCGGCTCTTGGCCGCGGGCACGGCGGCCGAAGTGATCGCGCAGTCGGGGCTCGTCACCTGGGCCCTGAACGGCGACGACCTGGCGCGCGTCGGCGCCCTGCTGCAGCAGGACCCGCGCTGGATGGTCGTCGCCTTCGGCAACAGCCTGCACGTGAGCACCGAGCGCCGCGACGTCGGCGCCGACTTGCCGGCCTGGCTCGCTGCCCACGAGCTGGACGCGACCTGGAAGGTGACGCCGATCGCCACCGGCCTCGAAGACGTCTTCATCTCGCTGACTCAGCATGCGACCGACAACTTCCAGTAGGCGCGCCAGCGGCAGCTGGTTCGGCCTGTCCTGGGGCCGCATCGTGGCGGTGCTGCGCAAGGAGTTCGTGCAGTTGAGACGCGACCGCCTGACCTTCGCGATGATGCTGGGCGTGCCGATCATGCAGCTGGTGCTGTTCGGCTACGCCATCAATGGCGACCCGCGCGGCCTGCCGACCGCCGTCGTCGCTGCCGACAACGGCCCGCTGGTGCGTAGCATCGTGCGTGCGGCCGAGAACACCGGCTACTTCAAGGTCGTCGCTGCGGTCGCCGACGGCGAGGCCGAACGCCTGATCGCCAGCGGCAAGGTGCAGTTCGCCCTGGTCTTCCCGGCCGACTTCTCGCGCCGCGTGCTGCGCGGCGAGCGCCCGGCCCTGGTGGTGTATGCCGACGCCACCGACCCGGCGGCCACCGGGCCGGCAGTCGCCGCGTTGCAGGCCCTGCCGGGCCTTGCGCTGGTCAACGACCTGAAGGGGCCGCTGGCCGCGTTGCGCCCCGGCACCCAGCCCTTCGAGCTGCGCGTGCACCGCCGCTACAACCCCGAGGGCCTGACCGCCTACAACGTGGTGCCCGGGCTGATGGGCGTGATCCTGACCATGACCCTGGTGATGATGACGGCCATGGCGATGACGCGCGAGCGGGAACGCGGCACGCTGGAAAACCTGCTCGCCACGCCAGTGCGGCCGCTGGAGATGATGATCGGCAAGATCCTGCCCTACGTCTTCATCGGCTATGTGCAGGTGATCGTGGTCTTCAGCGCTGCCCGCCTGCTGTTCGACGTGCCGATGGCCGGCAGCTTCGGCATGCTGAGCGCCGCCGTGCTGCTGTTCATCGTCGCCACGCTGGCGGTCGGCTTCACCTTCTCGACCATCGCGCGCTCGCAGATGCAGTCGATGCAGATGACGATGTTCTATTTCTTGCCCAACATCCTGCTGTCGGGCTTCATGTTTCCGTTCCGCGGCATGCCGGCTTGGGCCCAGGCGATCGGCGAGGTCCTGCCGCTGACGCACTTCGTGCGCATCGTGCGCGGCATCATGCTGAAGGGCGTCGGCTGGTCCGACGTTTGGCCGGAAGCGGGAGCGATCGTGGCCTTCACGGTCGTCGTCGGCACGGTGGCGATGCTGCGCTACCGCCAGACCATCGACTGAGGTCGATCGGCAGGCTCACGCTATGAGCCTGTGGGCTTCGAGACTGGCGCTGCCGGGGGTCGTCCCGGCGCCCGCCAGAAAGCGACGCTGCCATGCACACCGCCGACCTCTTCGAAGACACCCTTGCCGCAGTGCAAGCGGTCAGGACTGCCGATGCCGCGGGCTTCGAGATCGGCTGGGACTTTGCCCACTACCGGCTCACACCGCCGCCGAGCTGCCTGTCCGATCAGCACCCCGTGCGCCAGGGCTGGCAGGCCGGCACCGCGGTCTTCGGCACGCGAACGCTGAAGCCCACGCCGCATGTGCGCAAATGGCTGCAGCTGCGCCTCAATGCCTGGCGCCGCGGCCGCGCTTTCGAGGGCGTGCAGGTGACGCCACACTTCCTGGCGCAGATCGACGTCCCGGTCTGCCCGATCACGCGCACACCACTGACCCACGCCAGCGGCGCCGGCAGCGACGCCTCGGTCGATCGGGTCTGCAACCAGGCCGGCTACGCCGCCGGCAATCTGGCCGTCATCAGCACCCGCGCCAACCAAGCCAAGGCCGACCTGGGCTGGCGCGAGGCGCTTGACGTGGTGCGCCAGCTCGAGGCCTCTGGCTTGGACATGCTCGACGGGCTGTCCCCGTTGCACTGGTCGCGCCTGGGTGTGCTGATGAGCTTCGTGACGCCGCTGCCGTACGAGCAGGCGGCGTGCCTGCCGCTCCTCGTGCTGCCGCCGAACCGCCTGCGCCTGCTCAATCCGGTGCAGGCCCTTCAGGCGGTGCTGACGCTGGCCTTCACGCAAACCCAGGCCGTACCGCGCCTGCGCGAGTTGCTGGGCCACCTGCCCGTAGTGGCGCGACACGACTTCCAGGTCTTCGTCCTCACCCTGCAGGCGCGGCGCATGGCGATCTCGATGCAGATCGGCCTGCAGACCGGTGGCATCGAGCTGCGCCACGCTCTCGAAGATCAGTGGGCCGACGCGGCAGTCCAGCGCCGTTGGCAGCGCTTTGCCTTGCAGCTTGACGAAAGCAGCTGCGAGCATGTGCTGCGCATCGCGGCACGTCGCGGCCTGGGTGGCAAGGCCTGGCACTGGCTGCCGCGCGCGGCAGCCACCGAAGGCTGGGCACTGGCCACCGGCGGTTACACCGAGCCGCGTCCGGGCTGGGTCCACAGCAAGCCGCCGGTGAAGACTTTGGCTGGCCGCGCTTCGCGCTAGCCATTTCGCGGCCGCGCTGCACCGGCGCTACTCTCGCCCAAGCGCGACGCGGGCGAGGTACTCGCGGTCGAGCATGCTCATCACGATCAGGGATTCGTAGCCCTCGGCCAGCCTGACGCTCTCGCGCAGGCGCCCTTCTTCGACGAAGCCTTCACTGGCATAAAGTGCCGTGGCCCGCAGGTTGAGGGCCTTGACGTCGAGCCAGAAGCGGTGCGCATGCAGATCGCGAAAGGCCATGCGCTTGAGCAGCCGCACACAGGCGCGCCCGATGCCCCGCCCCTTCGGCTGCAGCACGATGCGCTTCAGCTCGACGCTCCTGTGCGGGCTGCGGCAACCCTGCAGGATGACGAAGCCCGCGCTGGCCCATCCGTCGCCGGCCTCGACGATGAAATGGCGAAAGTCGGGGAAGCGCACGGCGCCTTCGTGCTGGGTGCGTTCCCAAGGCGTGATGAAGGGCAGGTTGTGCGGGTCGGTTTCGACGGTCTGCACAAAGTCCAGGTCCGACAGCATCGTCGGACGCAGCCGCAGCAGCGCCACGTCAGACATCGATCTCCACCGCGTCGCCCTTGACTTCCATCAACTCGCGCCTGGCTGCGGCCTCGCCCTTGCCCATCAGCTTGGTCAACGCGACGACGGTCCCGGCATGATCGAGTGCGCCGTAGGCCACCTGCAGCAGACGCCTCGTGTCCGGGTTGAGCGTCGTCTCCCATAGCTGCTCTGCACTCATTTCGCCCAGACCCTTGAAGCGGCTGATGGCCCAGCTGCCTTCGCGTGCCCCTTCCTTGCGCAACTTGTCGAGCGTGGCCTCGAGCTCCCCCTGGTCGAGGGCGTAGATCTTGGCCGCCGGCTTCTTGCCGCGCGCCGGGGCATCGATGCGGAACAGCGGTGGTTTGGCGATGTAGACATGGCCGCGCTCGATCAGCTTGGGGAAGTGGCGAAAGAAGAGGGTCAGCAGCAGGACCTGGATGTGCGAGCCGTCGACGTCGGCGTCGGAGAGGATGCAGACCTTGCCATAACGCAGTCCTGAGAAGTCAGGCTCATCGCCCGCGCCATGCGGATCGACGCCGACGGCCACTGCGATGTCGTGGATCTCGTTGTTAGCGAACAGGCGGTCGCGCTCGACCTCCCACGCATTCAGCACCTTGCCGCGCAACGGGAGCACGGCCTGGGTCTCCTTGTTGCGGCCCATCTTGGCGCTGCCGCCGGCCGAGTCGCCTTCGACCAGGAACACCTCGTTCAAGCCCAGATCGCGGCTCTCGCAATCGGTCAACTTGCCGGGCAGCACGGCCACGCCCGAGCCGCGCTTCTTCTCGACCTTCTGGCTCGCCCGTTGGCGCGTCTGCGCCTGCCGGATCACCAGTTCGGCCAGCTTCTTGCCGTGCTCGACATGCTGGTTCAGCCACAGCTCGAGCGCAGGCCGGGTGTAGCCCGAGACCAGGCGCAGGGCGTCGCGCGAGTTCAGGCGCTCCTTGGTCTGGCCCTGGAACTGCGGGTCCAGCACCTTGGCCGAGAGCACGAAGCTGGCGCGCGAGAAGACGTCGTCGGGCATCAGCTTGACGCCCTTGGGCTGGAGGGCGTGGACCTCGATGAAGCCCTTGATCGCCGCGAATAGGCCATCCTTCAAACCGGCCTCGTGGGTCCCGCCGGCCACCGTCGGGATCAGGTTGACGTAGCTCTCGCGCAAGGTCGGGCCATCTTCAGTGAAAGCCACGCACCAGGCCGCGCCCTCGCCTTCGGCGTTGTTCTCGCTGTCGCCGGCTTCGGCGTAGTGCTCGCCTTCGAAAAGCGGGATCAGCGGCTCGGCTGGCAAACTCTGCAGGAGGTAGTCGCGCAGGCCGCCCTGGTACAGCCAGGTCTGTACATCGCCGGACTTTTCCTGCGACAAGGTGACCGTCACGCCGGGCATCAGTACCGCTTTGCTGCGCAACAGGTGCAGCAGTTCGGCACGCGGCAGGTCGGGGCTGTCGAAATACTTCGGGTCGGGCCAGACGCGCACGCTGGTGCCTTGCTTGCGGTCGCCTGACGCGGCCTTGCGCAGGGCTTGCGGTTCGACCACGTCGCCGCCGGCGAAGGCCATCGTCGCGACTTGGCCTTCGCGATAGACCGTCACCGCGAGGCGCCTGGCCAAGGCATTGGTCACGCTGACGCCCACGCCGTGCAGCCCCCCCGAAAAACTGTAGGCGCCGCCCCCGCCCTTGTCGAACTTGCCACCGGCGTGCAGGCGCGTGAAGACGATCTCGACCACCGGCACCCCCTCCTCGGGGTGCAGTCCGAACGGAATACCACGGCCATCGTCCTCGACGCCGATCGAGCCATCGGCATGCAGGGTCAGTCCGATGCGCCGACCAAAGCCGGCCAGGGCTTCGTCCGCCGCGTTGTCGATGACCTCCTGGATCACATGCAGCGGTGTCTCGGTGCGGGTGTACATCCCCGGGCGCTGCTTGACGGGCTCGAGGCCCTTCAGGACCCGGATCGAGGCTTCGGCGTACTTGCTGGTCTTGGTCGGCATGGCGGCGGATTCTAGGCAGCAACCCCCCGCCGGCAGGGGCGACACGGAGCCGCTAAAGTGATCACATGACTTCATCTGCCCCCGCCGCACCACCCCTCTCGATGACCCAGGTGCTACTGTGCGGCGCCGCGATCGTGACCCTCTCGATGGGCGTGCGGCACGGTTTTGGCCTGTGGCTGCAACCGATCACGATGGAGCGCGGATGGACGCGCGAGACCTTCTCCTTTGCGCTGGCGGTGCAGAATCTGGCCTGGGGCGTGGCCGGGCCGTTCGTCGGCGCACTGGCCGACCGCTTTGGTGCCTTCAAGGTCCTGCTCGGCGCCGCGCTGATGTACGCCGCCGGCCTGATCTCGATGGCGTGGGCGACGACCGGCCTGGCCTTCACAGGCAGTGCAGGCATCCTGATCGGCATTGCGCAGGCTGGCTGCACCTATGCCGTGATCTATGGTGTGGTCAGCCGCAACGTATCGGCCGAGAAGCGTTCCTGGGCCATGGGCGTCACCGCGGCGGCCGGCTCGTTCGGCCAGTTCCTGATGGTGCCGGTGTCGAGCGGCTTGATCAGCGCTTTCGGCTGGCAGCAGGCGCTGCTGATCCTGGGCCTGGGCCTGCTGATGATCCTGCCGCTGGCGCTGGGCCTGAGGGAGCCGGTGCGCGCGGTGGCGACGGGCGGCGCACAGCAAAGCATCATGCACGCCGTGCGCGAGGCTTTCGGCTACCGCAGCTTCCAGCTGCTGATGGCGGGCTATTTCGTGTGCGGCTTCCAGGTGGTTTTCATCGGCGTGCACCTGCCGAGCTACCTCAAGGACCACGGCATGACGCCGCAAGTCGCGACGGTCTCGCTGGCCCTGATCGGCCTGTTCAACGTCATCGGCACCTATGCCGCCGGATCGCTCGGACAACGCATCCCGAAGCGCCATATCCTGAGCGGCATCTACCTCGCGCGCTCCGTGGCCATCATGACCTTTCTCGCCGCGCCGTTGAGCCCGTGGTCGGTGTACCTGTTTGCCGCAGTGATGGGCGTGCTGTGGCTGTCGACCGTACCGCCGACAAACGCGGTGGTGGCGCAGATGTTCGGCCTGCGCCACTTCTCGATGCTCGGCGGCTTCATCTTCCTCAGCCACCAACTGGGCTCCTTCCTCGGCGTCTGGCTCGGCGGCAAGCTCTACGACGCGACCGGCAGCTACGACGTGGTCTGGGGCATCGCGGTGGCACTGGGCATCTTTGCGGCGCTGATCAACCTGCCGGTGCGCGAGACGGCGATCCACCGGCCCGGTGCGGTCGCGGCCGCAGTGTGAACCAGATGCGCGCCGCCTGGTGGCGATCGCGTTGGCTGTGGCGAACGGCTGCACTGTTCGCGCTGGCCTTGGTGTTCGCGTCCTATCTTCAGCCCGATCTGATGCTCGAGCTGGCGAACCGGGTCTGGAGCTGCTTCTGAGCGCGCATGCAGGGCTCGAACCCTCGGCCTGGGTCGTGCGCTGGTCGCACCTCATCGAGCCGGGTGGCCACGTGCTGGACGTGGCCTGCGGCAGCGGCCGCCACCTACGCTGGCTGGCGGCCCGGGGCTTTGTCCTCACTGGCGTCGATCGGGACGCTGTCGCCTTGGCCGACATGCCCCCGCAGGCACGTGCCGTGGTGGCCGACATCGAAGGCGCCGCGTGGCCCTTGCCGGGCGAGCGCTTCGATGCAGTGCTCGTCACGAACTACCTGTGGCGACCTTTGTGGCCACAGCTCATGGACAGCCTGGCCGACGGCGGCGTGCTGATCTACGAGACCTTTGCGCTCGGCAACGAGGCCTTCGGCAAACCGTCGAACCCCGATTTCCTGCTCGGTCCGGGCGAGTTACTCAGGGTTTGCGCCGGGCTGCACGTCGTGGCTTTCGAAGACGGGATCCTCGACTCGCCGCAACGCCGCGTGCAACGCATCGCGGCCGTCAAGGCCGCAGGCGCCGACGCACGCCATCCGCTCTGACCGGGCCGACCCGCCGCGGCAGCTAAAATCCGCCGCTTGACGAAAAAGCGAGCCTCCATGAACCCGATTGTTGGCAGCATCGTGGCGCTGATCACGCCGATGCACGACGACGGCAGCGTCGACTATGCGGCGCTGCGCCGCCTGATCGACTGGCACATTGCCGAGGGCACGGCCTGCATCGGCGTGGTCGGCACGACCGGCGAGTCGCCGACGGTCGATGTGCCCGAGCACTGCGAGATCATCCGCGTCGCGGTCGAACACGCCGCGGGGCGCGTGCCGGTGATGGCCGGCGCCGGCGCGAACTCGACCCGCGAGGCGATCGAGCTGTCGAAGTTCGCGCTCGATGTCGGTGCCGATTGCACGCTCCAGGTGGTGCCTTACTACAACAAGCCGACGCAGGATGGCATCTACCGGCACTTCCTCGCCATCGCCGAAGCCGTCGACATTCCGGTCGTCCTCTACAACGTGCCAGGGCGCACCGTGGCCGATATGCAGCACGAGACCGTGCTGCGCCTGGCCCAGGTGCCGGGCATCATCGGCATCAAGGAAGCCAGCGGCAACCTCGACCGCGCGGCCTGGCTCATCAAGCAGGCACCGCGCGGCTTCTCGATCTACTCCGGCGACGACCAGACCGCGATCGCGCTGATGCTGCTCGGCGGCCATGGCAATGTCAGCGTCACAGCGAACGTCGCACCGCGCGCGATGGCCGAGCTGTGCCGCACAGCGATCGCTGGCGACGCGCAGCGGGCCAGCGAGATCCACCTGAAGCTGCTGGCGCTGCACAAGCAATTGTTCGCCGAGGCGAACCCGATACCCGTCAAGTGGGCCATGGCTCGGCTGGGTCATTGCGGACCAGCCCTGCGCCTGCCGCTGGTCGCGATGTCCGAGGCACTGCAAGCACCGCTCGAGTCGGCCCTGCGCGAGGCCGGGCTGCTCTGAGGGCGATCCCTGCCAACCATTGCTCGCCCTCTCGCGTTACTCCCCTTCCCCGATCGTCGGCCGCCGCAATGCGCCGCACCACCCATGCAATCTGTGAACGCTCCACTGCTCTCGAATCTGCGCATCGCCGCATGGACTGCCATGGCTCTCGCGCTTGGCGCCTGCTCGACCATCGATAACTTCATGGCCGGCGAAAAGATCGACTACAAGAGCCAGTCGGCCAAGACGACGCCCCTCGAAGTCCCGCCCGACCTGACGCAACTGCAACGCGATGGACGCTACGCGCCGCAAAGTAGTGGCACGGTCAGCGCAACCAGCTACGGTTCGGCAACCGCCGCTGCGGCGGTCAGCAACCGCGCCGTCAGCAACAACGTGGCGCCGGTAAGCATCGGCGAGATGCGCATCATTCGCGAGGGCAATCAACGCTGGTTGTCGGTGCCGATGCCGGCCGAACAATTGTGGCCGCTGCTGCGCTCCTTCTGGCAAGAGCGCGGGTTCAACGTGGTAATCGACAACGCCGAGGCCGGTTTCATGGAGACCGACTGGGCGGAAAATCGGGCCAAGCTGCCGCAGGACATGATCCGCCGCACCATCGGCCGGGCCCTCGATACCCTGTACGACACCGGCGAGCGCGATCGCTTTCGTGTCCGCGTCGAGCGCTCGACGACCGGCAGCGAGGTCTTTCTCACTCACCGCGGCATGGTCGAGGTCTACACGACCGATCGCCAGGACCAGACCATCTGGACCCAGCGCCCGAGCGACCCGCAACTCGAAGCCGAGTTCCTGTCGCGCCTGATGGTCAAGCTCGGTGCGAGGGAAGACGTTGCGCGAACGGTGGTCGCGAATCCGGTGACCAGCGTGCCCCGCGCGCGCCTGGTCAGCGGCCAGGCTGCCGCGACGCTGCAGGTCGACGAAGGCTTCGATCGCGCGTGGCGTCGCGTCGGCTTGACACTCGACCGCAGCGGCTTCACCGTGGAAGACCGCGACCGCGCCGGCGGCCTGTACTTCGTGCGCTACATCGACCCCAAGGATGCCGCGACCGCCGCCGAGCCGGGCTTCTTCGCCAAGCTGTTCAGCTTCGCCAGGCCCGCTCCGACGCAAGCCCCTCCTGGCCGCTACCGCATCGCCGTCAAGGCCGAAGGCGAGCGGACCAACGTCTCTGTGCAGAACGCTCAGGGGGGGCCGGAAAACGGCGCCGTCGGCCAGCGCATTGCCGGCCTCCTGGTCGAAGACCTGAAGTAGCCCGGCGCCGCCCGGAGTGCTGCGCTTCACCAGCCTGGGCAGCGGCAGCAGCGGCAATGCCACCCTGGTCGAGAGTCAACCCGACGATGGGGCGCGGGCGACGCGGGTGCTGGTCGATTGCGGCCTGGCCCCACGCCAGCTGGCCAAGCGCCTGGCGACACGTGCCCTGCGCCTGAGCGACATCGACGCCGTTTTCGTCACCCACGAACACAACGACCACTTTGGCGGGGTGCTGGCGCTGCAAAGGCGCTACGGCATCCCGGTCTGGGCCAGCGCAGGCACCTGGGCGCGGGCCACTGCCAGGTTGGATGCCGCGCCTGCCTGCCATCAGGCCCGTGACGGCGTCTCGATCAGCGTCGGCTCGATCACGCTGCGGCCCTTCGCGGTTCCGCATGACGCGGCCGAGCCGCTGCAATTGATATGCAGCGCAGGTCGACACGCCATCGGCATCCTGACCGACATCGGGGAACCCACCGAGGCCGTCGCGCGCGCCCTCCACGGCTGCGACGCGCTGCTGCTGGAAACCAATCACGATCCGGCCCTGTTGGCCGCCGGCAACTACCCGACGTGGCTCAAGCGCCGCATCGGTGGCGACCTGGGCCACCTGGCCAACGGACAGGCAGCCGCGCTGCTCGACGCATGCCGCCACGATGGCCTGCGGCACGTGGTGGCGGCCCACCTGAGCCGGCAGAACAACCGGCCCGAACTGGCGCTGGCCGCCTTGCGGCGGGTCGTGAGCGGCAGCACGACGCAACTCGCCGTGGCCGACGCGGTCGATGGCTGTGAGTGGATCGAGATTCACTGAGCCCAAACAAAAGGCCGCCCGAGGGCGGCCTTCTGAAGGAACCGGACTTTCGATTACTTCTTGACAGTTTCGGCAGCAGCAGAAGCAGCAGCCGAAACGGCCGACGCGGCGCCAGCCATGGCCGAAGCGGCACTGTCGGCGGCGGCGGCGGCGGCACCGGTCACGGCCGATGCAGCATCAGCGGCGGCGGCAGAAGCGGCAGCAGCGACCGGAGCCACGGCGGCCGGAGCGACTTCTTCCTTCTTGCCACAAGCGGAGAGGGCGAAGGCAGCAACCACGGCGGCCAAAAGGAGCGACTTGTTCATGAGGGAAATCCTTGGAGTTCAGTGAGTCAAACGATTACAGGTAATTGTGGGATTCAAAAGAACCCGCTTCGAGCAGGTCAGGGCACGCGGGGCGCCTTGGACCTAGCCAAAGATTATAGCGTCGCTAGGGAATTGCCCTATAGGCCGAGCACATTGGCCGGAAAGTCGGCCTCAGAGCGTTGCATAAGAACGTCAACCACCTCGCGCCAGGCGCTGATCTCGCTGTCGTCGGCCAGCCAATGGCCACGCCATTGCAGGCGGTCGGCCAGCTGCAGGCTGTGGGCACCGGCCAGCAGCAGCGTCGGCACCTGCGAACTCTCGATCTCCGTAGCGCGGCACTCGACCACATGCGCCCAGTCGCGGCGCCACACTGTGAAGCGCGGGCAGCGCCGGGGCACGCCGTCGAAGCGGCAGGCAATCATCAGCAAGTGGCGCTTGGGCAATCGCGCCCAGGCCGTGAGTGCGCCCAGGACAAGCGGATCATCGAGCGGCCAGGCCTCGAAGTCTGGGTCGACGAAGCACAACTCGCGCGCGCGCTCGCGCGCTGCCTGCGACAGCGCCTGACGCAGGGCGCCTGTGAAGGCGCTGCGCCCGTCAATGAGAGCGGCGCCGGCCGGAGTGAGTGGGGGTTCGGACGTCATGGGACCTCCTGAGGCAAGTCAGTCGAGCGCGTGCAGCCAGCCGTTGCCCAGCCACTCGGCGAGCAGGGCCTGTGCCTGCGCGCTGGCCCTGTGCATGCTGGCGGCGTCTAGCCTGCGCCGATCGGCCAGCATGCGCACCAGCCGCGCATCACGCCCTGCGGCGCGCAGTGACTCGCCGTTGATGAAGATGTGCCGGGCGTCGTAGGCCATGCGCGTGCGGCGGTCGAGCCGCACACCGCCGTGGGCATTTTGCGCCACGCGCGACGCATCGAACCAGACCTGTGGCTTCGGCTCGGTGAGCCATTCGCCCAATGTGCGTTCCAGGGCCGATGGATCGCGCAGCGCGCTGGTCACGGCGCGCCGGGCGAACCGCTGCAGGGACTCGGGTACCGCGCCCGGAGACGTGGTGGCTGGCTGGCCGGCATCGCGATAGCGCAGTCCCGCTTTGTCCTCACCCGCACCATCGGCAAGTCGCGCCAACAGGGCCTGGGCGAGCTCATCGGCGCGAGGTGCGCGAAAACCAATCGACGCGGTCAGGCAGTCGCCCCCCACGGCGACGCCCTCGTGCGCCCAGCCGGGCGGCAAGTAGAGCATGTCGCCCGGCTCGAGCAAGGCTTCCTGTTCGGGCACGAACCGCGCGAGCATCTTCAGTGGCACATCGTCGCGCAGCGTCGGCTGCTCGACTCGAGCGATGCGCCAGCGGCGCCGCCCCTGCACCTGAAGCAGGAACACGTCGTAGGAGTCGACATGCGGCCCGACGCCGCCGCCGTCGCTGGCGTACGAAAGCATGAGGTCGTCGAGTCGCGCCGCGGGAACGAAGCGAAAGCGCGCTAACAGTTCATGGGCCGCATCGACGTGCAGATCCAGTCCCTGGACCAGCAGGGTCCAGCCCGCCTGTGCCAGAGCCGGCAGGGCGCGCCGCGGCAAGGGGCCGTGACGCAGGTGCCAGCGATGACCCTCGTCGCAGCGGATCAGGCGCGACTCGACATCGTCGCGCGCGGCCAAAGCGAACATCTCGGCGCGTGTGACCGGCGATACGACGCGCGGCACAGCCTCGCGCACCCACAGCGGCTGCTTGTGCCAATGGCGATGCATGAACTGCGCCGGCGACAAGCCACCGAGCAGTGCCTGGGCTTGATTCGGATCCATCGAAGGATTGTCCTGCTGTGCCATCATCGCTCGATGTTGATTCAAAAACCCTGCGTCGTGTCCTTGACGTGGACACTGTCAGACGCGCAAGGCCAAGCGATCGACGAGCTGGCCGATCCTGTGGAGTTCCTGTTCGGTGGCGACGATCTGCTGCCCAAGGTGGAAGACGCCCTGGCCGGCCAGGACGTCGGCTTCGATGCGCACCTCCACCTCGAGCCCGAGCACGCCTTCGGCGAGTACGACCCGGCCCTGGTCTGCTTCGAGGATCGCGCCCTGTTTCCGGCTGAGGTGGCGTTGGGGATGCAGTTCGAGGGCCTGCCCGAGGGCAGCGCCACGCCAGACATGCCGCCCGACACGCTGTACACCGTGACCGAGGTGTACCCGGCGCATGTGGTGCTCGACGGTAATCACCCACTGGCCGGCATGGCGCTGCGTCTGCACGTCACCGTGCGCGACGTGCGCGAAGCGACTGGCGCCGAAGTCGAGGCGGGTAGCGTCGGCGGCAGTGTCCTGGACGCCCTGGAAGTGCTGCCCGTCGCGCGCGGCATCCACTGACGTCAGCGCTTCCCGGTCGAGCCGAAGCCACCTTCGCCGCGGTCGGAGGCAGCAAAGCTGTCGACACGCCGGAAGCTCGCCTGGACCACGGGCACGATCACCATCTGTGCAATGCGCTCCATCGGCTCGATCGTGAACGCCGCGTTGCCCCGATTCCAGCAGCTGACCATCAACGGGCCCTGGTAGTCGCTGTCAATCAAACCGACGAGATTGCCCAGCACGATGCCGTGCTTGTGGCCCAGGCCCGAACGCGGCAGCAGCATCGCGCACAGAGCGGGGTCGCCGATATGGATCGACAGGCCGGTCGGGATCAGCTGTGTCTGTCCCGGGGCCAGCACCAGCGCCTCGTCGAGGCAGGCACGCAGATCCAGACCCGCACTGCCCGGCGTCGCGTAATGCGGCAGGTGCGCGGCCATGCGGGCATCCAGCACCTTGACGTCGATCGGCGTCATGCGGCGACACGCCTTGCGATCTGGGCGACCAACTGGCGCGCGAGCACGAGCTTGTCGGCGCGCCGGCCGCCGCCGGGCAACTCGCGATCGCCCTGGGCATCGACCAGCAGCAGCGCGTTGTCGTCGTGGCCAAAGGTCGCCGGCCCGAGGTTGCCGACGATCAGTGGGACCTTCTTGCGTGCCAGTTTCTCGCGCGCGTGCCGCGCGACGTCACTGCTCTCGGCTGCGAAGCCGACACAGAAAGGTGGCTGGGGCAAGGCCGCCACAGCGGCGAGGATGTCCGGGTTCTCGGTCAGTTCGAAAACCGGCGCCTCACGCCCCGCGGCCTTCTTGATCTTCTGTTCCGAGGCTTGCGCCGGTCGCCAGTCAGCGACCGCTGCGGTGGCGACAAAGATGTCGTGCGTCGCCGCCAGTGGCAGCACCGCGTCGTGCATCTGCTGCGCGCTGCGCACGTCGATGCGAGATACGCCACGCGGCGTCGACTGGGCGACCGGCCCGGCCACGAGAGTCACGCGCGCACCGGCCTCGGCCGCGGCCCGGGCAATGGCGAAGCCCATCTTTCCGCTCGACAGGTTGGTGATGCCGCGCACCGGATCGATGGCCTCGTAGGTCGGGCCGGCGGTCACCAGCACCGAGCGGCCGGCCAGCAGCTTGGGCTGGAAGAAGGCGATCAGTTCGTCGCGCAACTCGGTCGCTTCGAGCATGCGGCCCTCGCCGATCTCGCCGCAGGCCTGGTCGCCGCTGTCGGGGCCGAGCATGTGAGCCCCGTCGGCCATCGCTTGCGTCACATTGCGCCGCGTTGCCGGATGGGCCCACATCTCGCGGTTCATCGCTGGAGCTACCAGTAACGGGCACGTCGCGATGGGACGCGCCAGGCAGGCCAGGCTCAACAGGTCGTCGGCGCGGCCTTGGGCCAGCTTGGCGATGAAATCAGCGCTGGCGGGTGCGACCAGCAGTGCGTCGGCCTCGCGCGTGAGGTTGATGTGGGCCATGTTGTTGGCCTCACGCCCATCCCACTGGCTGCTGAACACCGGCCGGTTCGACAGCGCCTGCATGGTCACCGTGCCGATGAAGCGCTCGGCCGCCTCGGTCATCACCACCTGCACGGTCGCGCCGGCCTTGACCAGCTCGCGCGTCAGCTCGGCTGCCTTGTAGCAGGCGATACCACCGCTCAGGCCGAGCACGATGTGCCGACCGGCGAGATCCTTCAGAGGGTCACTCATGGGGCGCGACTCTAGCAGCGGCGTCCCGCCGACGCTCAACGCAGAGATGGCGGATTCGGGTGCAGGCGTGCCATCGCCAGCACGTCGGCGTAGGCGCCGTCACGCAGGGCATAGGAACGGTGCACGCCTTCGTCCGCGAAGCCGAACTTGCGGTACAGCGCGATCGCCGCGACGTTGTCGGTGAAGACCGTCAACTCCAGGCGCAGCAACTGCGCCCAGTTGTCGGCCCAGTCGACCAACGCCGCCATCAGGGCCGTGCCGACGCCCTGCCCCTGCGCCGACTGCGCGACCGAAATGCCCAGGCCCGCGACATGGCGCCGGCGCAGCGCCGCCACGCCGAGCAGGCCGGCATTGCCGACCACCAAACCGCCGCGCTCGGCCACCAGCATGATGTCGAGCACCGCATTGCCGGCCGGCATATCGTCGATGCGCTTGCGCCAGAAATCTTCACTGCCATGCGGCATCTGCAGCAGGCCGCGCGCGATCTGCGGGTCGGACATCATCGCGGCGATCGCCGCCGCGTCGTCGCGACGCACCCGACGCACGACGATGGCCGGTCGATCAGGCACGCTCGGTCACCCAACCCGCCACCGACGCCAGGGCCTTCGGCAGCGCCGCAGCGTCGCTGCCGCCGGCCATGGCCATGTCGGCCTTGCCGCCGCCCTTGCCGCCCACCTGTTGCGCAACGAAATTGACCAGCTCGCCGGCCTTGATCTGGCCCATGCGATCGGCGGTGACCCCTGCGGCGAGCTGCACCTTGCCGGCGTAGACCGCGCCGAGCACGATGACCGCGCTCTTCAGCTTGTCTTTCAGCTTGTCCATCGTCTCGCGCAGGGTCCTGGCGTCGGCTCCGTCGAGCAAAGCCGCCAGCACCTTCAGGCCCTTGATGTCCACCGCCTGGGCCAGCAACTCGTCGCCTTGCGACGACGCCAGCTTGCCCTTCAGGGCCGCAACTTCCTTCTCCAGCGCGCGCACCTGGTCGAGTGTCGCCTGGACCCGGGCCGGGACCTCGGCCGGCGTGACCTTCAGTGCCCCAGCGACGCCACCCAGCGTGCCCTCGACCTGCTGCAGGTAGGCCAGCGCGTTGTCGCCGGTAACGGCTTCGACGCGGCGGATGCCCGCCGCGACGCCGCCCTCGGCGACGATCTTGAACAGGCCGATGTCACCACTGCGCTGCACATGCGTGCCGCCGCAGAGCTCACGGCTGGTGCCGATGTCGAGCACGCGCACCTCATCGCCGTACTTCTCGCCGAAGAGCATCATCGCGCCGAGCTTCTGCGCCTCTTCCATCGGCAGCACGCGCGCCTGCGTCGCGGCGTTCGCCAGCACTTCTGCGTTGACCAGCGCCTCGACCTGGCGGATCTGGGCATCGGTGACCGGCGCGTTGTGGGCGAAGTCGAAGCGTGTGCGCTCGGCGTTGACCAGTGAACCCTTCTGCTGCACATGTGCACCGAGCACCTCGCGCAGGGCCTTGTGCATCAGGTGCGTCGCACTGTGGTTGCGTACGGTCCGGGCACGGCGCTCAGGGTCGACACGGGCGACGAAGCCGTCGCCCACCTCGACCTCACCTTCGACGATGCGGCCCTGGTGGCCGAACACCGCGGCCTGGATCTTGGTCGTGTCTTCGACGATCACCCGCGCCCGCGGATTGCGCAGCTCACCAGCATCACCAACCTGGCCGCCGCTTTCGGCATAGAAAGGGGTGTGGTCGAGTACGACGACCACGTCGTCGCCGGCGCGGGCCCGGTTCACCGGCGCGCCGTCGATGTACAGCGCCGTGACCTTGCTGTGTTCGCAGACCAGGTGTTCGTAGCCGTGGAAGCCAGTGTCGGCACCGCTGTAGACCAGGCCCTGGGCGAGCTTGAACTTGCCCGCGGCGCGCGCTTGATCACGCTGACGATTCATCGCGACGTTGAAACCGGCCTCGTCGACCGTGACGCCGCGCTCGCGGCAGACGTCGGCCGTCAGGTCGAGCGGGAAGCCGAAGGTGTCGTGCAGCTTGAAGGCCAGGTCGCCATCGATCGTCTTGACTCCCTTGGCCAGCGCGTTCTCTAGGATCTCCATGCCGTTCGCGATGGTCTGGAAGAAGCGCTCTTCTTCCTGCTTCAGCACCTCGGTGACGCGGGCAGCGTCGCGGCGCAATTCGGGATAGGCGTCACCCATTTCAGCGGCCAGTGGCGCGACCAGCGTGTGGAAGAAGGCCTTGCGCGCGCCAAGTTTGTAGCCATGGCGGATCGCGCGGCGGGCAATGCGTCGAAGCACGTAGCCACGGCCCTCGTTGCCTGGGATCACGCCGTCGGCGACGGTGAAGGCGCAGGCGCGGATGTGGTCTGCGATGACCTTCAGCGACGGTGATTCACGGTCGCAATCTCCGGCGCCCGCGATGTCGACTGAACGCTTGGCCCCGTCCAGCAGGCGCATGAACAGATCGACCTGGAACACGGTGTGCACGCCCTGCAGCACCGTCGACAGGCGCTCCAGACCCATGCCGGTGTCCACGCTCGGCTTGGGCAGCTTGTGCATCACACCGTCCTCGGTGCGGTTGAACTGCATGAAGACGTTGTTCCAGATCTCGACGTAGCGGTCGCCGTCCTGCTCGGGCGAACCGGGCGGGCCGCCGGCCACGGCCGGGCCGTGGTCGTAGAAGATCTCGCTGCACGGGCCGCAGGGGCCTGTGTCGCCCATCATCCAGAAATTGTCGGAGGCGTAGCGTGCACCCTTGTTGTCGCCGATGCGCACGATGCGCTCCGCCGGCAGGCCGATCACCTTGAGCCAGATGTCGTAGGCCTCGTCATCTTCGGCGTACACGGTGGCCCAGAGCTTCTCCTTCGGCAGCTTGAAGTGCTCGGTCAGCAGCTCCCAGGCGAACTTCAGCGCATCGTGCTTGAAGTAGTCGCCGAAGCTGAAGTTGCCGAGCATCTCGAAGAAGGTGAGATGGCGCGCGGTGTAGCCGACATTCTCGAGGTCGTTGTGCTTGCCCCCGGCGCGGATGCACTTCTGGCTGGTGGCGGCGCGGTTGTAGTGCCGCTTGTCGAAACCGAGGAAGACATCCTTGAACTGGTTCATCCCTGCGTTGGTGAACAGCAGGGTCGGGTCGTCGCCCGGAACGACGGGCGAAGAGGCCACGACCTGGTGACCCTTCCCTTCGAAGAAGTTCAGGAACGTGGAACGGATCTCGGCGGCTTTCATCCGGGGCTCTCAGTCTGGAGGGGACGTGCAATGACCTGCACATCGAGTGCAGGCGCACAGATTTCGATTATAGGAACGCCCTGCCGCGCGCCCGGCTGCGTCAGGGCGTGTCGTCGTTGGCGGCCGTGCTCGGCCCGCGTTCGACGCGGTTGGCGAACCCGCTGCGGCCCACCGTGGCCAAACTGGCGGCCTGACCGACCGAGCGCCGCAACAGCGCCTGGGCCGACTTGCCATGCTCGGGGTACAGCGCCAACCCTGCACTCACCGTCACGGCCACGTCGCTGCCGGCGACGTTGAAGGGCTGGCGCAGGGACTGAACCAGTTTCGCGGCGACGCGTTCGCCATCGGTCGCGGCGTCGATCCAGGCCAGCAGGACAAGGAACGCATCGTTGCCGATGGAGGCCACCACGTCGCTGGCCCGCAACCCCGCGCGCAAGCGAACCGCCACCTTGCGCCGCAGCACATTCGCAGACTCCGCTCCCAGCGACGCCTGCACTGTTGCAAGACCCTCGATGCGCAAGGCGATCACGGCCATCGGCGCCGGCTCACGCTCGCGCAATGCCAGCAGATGGGTCATGTGTTCGAGCAATTGCGCGTGATTGGGTAGGCCGGTAGCCAGGTCAGTGGCGAAGGCCCTGCGCGCATCGCGGTCGAGCGCCTTGCGCCGCACCGCGATGTCCATGCGTCGCTGCAGTGCCGTCGCGGCGTCATCGGTCTGGACCACGATGTCCTGCACCCCTCGCTCGAGCAGGGCGGCCAGCACCGCCTCGGGCGGCGCTTCGACCAGCAGTGCCACCACCGCCGTATCGAGCACAGCGTGCGACAGGGCAGCCCAGTGCAGCAGGGTCTCGGCCGGCGCAGCGGCCACCATGACCTCGAAACTCACTTCGCCCAGCTTGGCGGCGGCCTGCTCGAGGCTCGCGCAACAGGTCGCACCAGGTACCTCCAGGCCCACGCACAGCAATGTGGCCGTCGGCTTGGGCGGAACGCTGTCGCGGCTCATCGCTGAAGGAACCGGGCGCTCGCAAGAGGCCCAGGAGTCATGGAGCGGGTGAAGGGAATCGAACCCTCGTATGAAG
>JAZKIW010000007.1:0-31158 GCA_040384625.1 Pseudomonadota bacterium
AGGGCACGATCTGCACACCCTTGGCGGCCGCCTGGGGCAGCGCCACCAAGCCGATGTCCAGGGTGCCGTCCTGTACACGGGACAAGGCCTCTTGCGAGGTCAGAACGGCCACCTGCACATCAACACCAGGATGATCACGGCCCATGCCCGCGAGGGCCTGCGGCAGAAGCCATGCCAGCGCGCCGGTGGACGCCCCGAGCCGCACCCGGCCGGCGCGGCCCTCGACCTGGCGGGCCACTTCATCGAGCGTCGCGTCCACATCCGCGAGCAGGCGGCGGGCGCGCTCGATGAGCGCTTGACCGACCCCAGTGGGCACCACGCGTTGTCGCTGGCGCAGCAGCAACTCTGCGCCAAGGCGTGACTCCAGTTCAGCCACGTGCAGGCTGACGGTCGGCGCAGCCAGATGCAAGGCGCGCGCTGCGCCTGCGAACGAACCGAGGTCGGCAATCGTGACTAGCGTGCGCAATTGATCGAGGTTGAGCGCTCTCATTGGCAGTCAGCTTTTATGCACGTCATGTTTATGACATTCAACTTTACTAATCTATCAGGAAACCCCAATCTCCGCCCATCCTGACAGGAGCACACCCACCCATGAACGCGAGCGTTTTCATTGACGGCGACCAGGGCACCACCGGCCTGAAGATCCTGGATCGCCTGTCCGGTAACCAGAACATCCACCTGGTCACGCTACCCGAGGCCCTGCGCAAGAATTCCGCCGCGCGCGCCGAGGCCATCAACGACTGCGACGTGGCCGTGCTGTGTCTGCCCGACCAGGCCGCCCGCCAGGCGGTGTCCAGCATCCGCAGTCCGCGCGTGCGCGTCATCGATGCCTCCTCGGCGCATCGCATCGATGCGGATTGGGTTTATGGCTTTCCTGAAATGACGCCACAACAAGCCGACAAAATCGCCCGTGCGCGGTTCGTCAGCAATCCCGGTTGCTACCCCACGGGGGCCGTCGCCCTGCTGCGCCCCCTGGTCGAGGCCGGTTTCCTTCGCGCCGATGCCCCGTTGAGCATCCACGCCGTGTCCGGCTACTCCGGACGGGGGCGCGAGGGCGTCGAGGCCTACGAAAGCCGGGGTGCCGCAGCGGCCCCCTCCTTCCAGACCTATGGCCTGGGCCTGCAGCACAAGCACGTGCCGGAGATCCGCCTGCGTTCGGGCCTGAGCAACCGCCCGTTCTTCGTGCCGTCGTACGGCAGCTTCCGGCAGGGCATCGTTCTGACCATTCCCTTGCACGCTTCCATGCTGAGTCGACCGATGCGGGCTCATTCGCTGCGCGACCTTCTCGCACAGCGTTATGACGATCACCGTCACGTGCTGGTGCTCGATGCCGATCAGACCGAAGCGTTGACGCAGCTGGACCCACAGGCACTCAATGGCAGCAACGACCTGCAGCTGGCCGTGTTCGGCAGCGACACGCATGACCAGATCCTGCTGAGCGCCGTCTTCGACAACCTCGGCAAGGGGGCTGCCGGCGCCGCCGTCCAGAACCTGATGTTGATGCTCGGCCAGTCCGGAGCGTCGGATGATGGCCACCAAGAAAGCGCCCTCCGTCCCCTGGAGCACGCAGCGTGATACCGGCACCGGCCTTGACGGCCAGCGTGGATTGTCCGACCGTCAGCGCACCGCGGGCGGCCAGCCACGCCTTGATGAACATCACCTCCCGACCCGAGCAGGTTTTCCTGCGCGGAGAGGGCAGTTGGGTGTGGGACGACCGCGGTCGACGTCATCTGGATTTCGTGCAGGGCTGGGCGGTGAACACGCTCGGCCATGCACCGGCGTGCATCAGCAAAGCGCTGGCGCAGCAATCAGCCTTGTTGATCACGCCCAGTCCAGCTTTTCACAACGCGCCCGCGATCGCCCTGGCCGATCTGCTGTGTCGGAACAGTGTCTTTGACCAGGTGTTCTTCACCAACAGCGGCGCCGAAGCGAATGAGGGGGCCATCAAGCTGGCGCGCAAGTGGGGGCAAGTGCACAGGGGCGGGGCCCACGAGATCATCACTCTTGTCGACGCGTTTCACGGACGCACCCTGGCCACCATGTCTGCCTCCGGCAAGCCGGGATGGGATCGCATGTTCGCCCCCCAGGTGGCAGGCTTTCCAAAGGCACGTCTCAACGACCTCGATTCGGTGCAGGCGCTGATTGGCAAGGACACCGTGGGCATCATGCTCGAGCCGGTGCAGGGAGAGAGTGGCGTGAACCCGGCCACGAAGGCCTTCCTTCAAGGCCTGCGCGAACTGTGCGATCGGCACGGGCTGCTCCTGATCTTTGACGAGGTTCAGACCGGTGTGGGCCGCCTGGGCAACTTGTTCGGCTACCAGCACTTCGGTGTCGCACCGGACATCATGACGCTGGCCAAGGGACTGGGCGGTGGCGTGCCGATCGGCGCCCTGCTGGCCCGGCAGCCTGCGTGCGCGTTTGCCCACGGCGACCAGGGCGGCACTTTCAATGGCAACCCCTTGATGTGCGCAGTGGGTGTGGCCGTGATGGAGGTCGTCATGGCCGATGGCTTCCTGGCCCGGGTGCGCAGCACCGGCGACTATCTGGCCGAGCGACTGCAGGCACTGTCGGCGACGCACGGGCTGGGCGAGGTCCGCGGAGTCGGGCTGTTGCGCGCCCTGGAGCTCGGCCGGCCCCTGGCCGCAGCCGTGGTGGACCATGCCCGCGAGCAGCTGATGCTGGGTGGAGCGGCTGCCAACACTGGACTGCTGCTCAATGCGCCGCGACCCTCGGTGCTTCGCTTCATGCCGGCGCTCACCGTTTCGCGGGCCGAGGTGGATCTGATGCTCGAGGGCTTAGCCACGAGTCTGGATGCCCCTGGGTTGGGCATAGGGACCAGGCCTTCTCCAATCGCAGCTGGCGCCGCCGGCTGAACGAGCCCTCGCCCAGCGGGGGCCAAGACAAGCCCGCTATCGGTCGGTCGTGTCGCGGGGAAGCAGGAACAACGCCAGGAGTGCGATCGCGCCGACCGCCGCCGAAACCTGCAACGCGCCCGCGCCCCAGCGGTCGAGTGCGAGTCCGAAGAGCCAGGGCGAGAGCGCCTGCGTGATGCGAGCCGGGACCATCAGCACGCCCTGTCGGCGACCGTAGCCTTGCGGCCCAAAGATGACCAGCGGCAGCGTGCCTTTGGCGATGGTCAGGATGCCGTTTCCTGCTCCGTGCAAAACGCCAAAGGCGGCCGCGGCCGGAGCCCCCACGATCGCCAGGATGACGGCGCCCGCCGGGTGCAACGCGGCCGCAATGCGCGCGGAGCGCAATGGGTGCACTTTGCGCAGGAGTCCGAACTCCAGCAGCCGAGCCCCGACTTGTGCAGGTCCAATCAGGGCGCCAACGAGGACGGCGGTCGCCAGAGTTGCGCCAGTGGCCTGAAGCAGTCGCGGCAGATGGGCTGCCATGGCCGTCGAGACGAACCCTGTGGCTGCGAACACGAATGACAACAGCAAGGCGCCACGCCATGAGCTCGGCGAGCCAGACGACAAGGCCAAATCGGGTGCGGCGGCCGCGCAGACTGTGGTTGGCGCAGGCGCCTGCGGCAGTAGCGCATTCAGCGGCAGACCCAGCAGCAGATGCAGGGCCGCCCAGGTGAAGCAGGCGCCGCGCCACCCCACGTGTGCCTCGAGGAGTGTCGACAGCGGCCAGCCCACCGTGCTGGCAAAGCCTGCGATGAGGGTGATGCCCGTGATGGCGTTGCGAGACCCGATGCCGTAGAGACGAACGAGCGTCGCGAACGCCGCCTCGTAGAGGCCGCTGCCCATGCCGATGCCTAACACCACCCAGGCCGCAAACAGACCGGCCGGACCCTGCGCCAAGCCCAGGCCTGTCAAGCCGAGGGCAAACACGACACTGGTCACCATCAGCACGGGCCGGCCGCCCCAGCGGTCGATGGCGCCGCCGATCCGCGGCCCCAGAAGTGCCGAGACGATGAGCGCTGCCGAGAAGGCCGCAAAGACCACGGGCATCGACGTCCCGAGATCCTTGGCCATGGGCGCGGCCAGCATCGCCGGCAGGTAGTACGAAGACGCCCAGGCAAGCGTTTGCGCGGATCCCAGCGCGGCAACCGTGCCTGAGCGGCCAAACGGCACGGTCAGCGGCAGCAGCTGGCCTTGGCCGCAGCCACCGGAACCGGTACGGGTTTCGGGCCGCAGGACTTGGGCCCACAGCCGGAGGCG
Organism: Pseudomonadota bacterium; assembly: GCA_040384625.1. GTDB lineage: Bacteria > Pseudomonadota > Gammaproteobacteria > Burkholderiales > Burkholderiaceae_C > CADEEN01. Next base: position 4,170 of record JAZKIW010000007.1, read on the forward strand.
GGCACAAGCACCTTCGCGGGTTCCGGCTTCGGTGCGACGGCCGTGCCGCAGCAATCGCCACCCGCGCCACCGCCGTCGTCATGCGCCGGGGCCAGACCGCACACACCGGTCTCCGGCAGGTCAAGCTCGACCCGGTCTGCCGCGACCATGTCTCCAGCAATGGCTGCGACGACCGACCGGGCCTGTTCGAAGCCCGTCGCCATCAGGAAGGTCGGCGCGCGTCCGTAGCTCTTGACGCCGAGCGTGTAAAAGCCCGGCTCCGGGTGCGCCAGTTCGCGGTGGCCGTGCGGGCGCACGGTGCCGCAGCTGTGCACATTCGGGTCGATGAGTGGGCCCAGTGCTTCGGTCGACTCGAGCCCGGTGTCGAGCTTCAGCCGGAGCTCGCTCGTGATCCCGAGGTCGGGTCGCTGCCCTGTGGCGCAGACGATTTCGTCGATGCCGGTCAGCGTGACCGGCCTGCGCTCGGCGTCGAGCCCGCGCACCGTGATGCCTGCAGACTCGCGCAGCAACTCGGTGATGCGCAGGCCGCTGGCGAACTCAAGGCCGCCGCTGTCACGCAAGGCCTTCAGCGACGAGCCCAACTGGCCACGGGCGGGCAAGGCATCGGCGTCGCCTCCGCCGAAGACACGGGTCAGCGCGGGCGAGCGAACCGCCCAGACCAGCCTGGTCGAAGGCTCGTCCTTCGCCAGTTCGGCCAACGACAGCAGTGCATTGGCCGCCGAATGTCCGGCACCGACCACCAAGGTGCGCTTGCCGGCGTAGCGGCTCCTCTGGCGCCCCTGGACGTCTGGGATGCCATAGCTGATGCGGTCAGCAAGTTCACGCTCTCCGAGAGCCGGTAGGCCGTTGGCGCCCAGCGGGTTGGGCGTGCTCCAGGTTCCTGTCGCGTCGATCACAGCGCGAGCACGGAACTCGAGCGGTTCGCCACCGCGTACGGCGCGGATGACGAACGCTGCTCCGCCGCGCCCGACCGTCTTGACCTTGTCGTAGCCCTCGCGGCTGACCGATACGACCCGCGTGCCGAGATGAAGCGCGCGCGCGACCTGCGGCAGGGCCGCGAAGGGCTTGAGCACGCTCTCGGTGACTTCTCCGGCAAGCGGCAGTTCGTCGGCGGGCGGCGCTCGCCAGCCCGTCGGCTCGAGCAGCGCAGCCATGGCGGAATCAATGTTGTAGCGCCAAGGTGAAAACAGGCGCACGTGCCCGTAGTCGAGCAGGCTCGTGCCCACCTGCTCCCCGGCCTCCAGCACGATCGGCTGCAGGCCGCGCTCGATGAGACGTGCGGCCGCCGCCAGGCCGGCGGGGCCAGCACCGAGCACGGCCACAGGCAGGTCCGCGACCTGCGTGGACACGGCACTCAGGTTCAGTGTCATGAAGGCCGCACACGCTGGGCAGGCCCCCTGAAACTCCGTCGAAGCCTTCAATGCCTGCGGTGCCTGGTCGATCGGCCCGCGCTTGAAGCCGAACTGCGCGAAGTACTCCGGCGCCGTCACGGTCAACAGATGAATGCTGCCAATCTGACGCTTGCCGGCCTCTTCGAGCAACCGCGCGACCAGCGCGCGCCCGACGCCCTGGCGGTGCAGTCCTGGGGCGATCGCGACCGAGCGCAGCAGCGCGACTTGGTCGTAAACCTCGGTGCCGGCACTGCCGACGACCTCGCCGTTGCTCTCGGCGAGCAAGTAGCCCGACAGGTGCTCTCTGGCGCCGTCCAGGGGCAGCTTGTTGGCCTGGAGCAAAGCGGCTACCGCGGGCCAGTCGTTCTGGCTCGCCGTGCGCAGGGAGATGTTCAGGTTGTGCATGATTTGGATTCCTTCCGTTCGGGCATCGGGAGGCAGCAGTTGGCCGCCGTGTCTTCGCGCAATGCCTTCAACAACAACAACAACGAGTGCTCGACCGCCGAGCGCTCACGTTCGCTGAGCGAGCTCAGGAGCTGCTCGGCATGCGAGTCCAGCGTCTGGTTGAGCTCCTGCACGGTGCGGGCGCCTTCGTCGGTGAGTGCGACGAGCCAACTCCTTGCGTCGGACGGGTTCGGCCCCTTGCTCACCACGCCACGCTCGACCATGGCATCGACCGCCCGCGAGACCCAGCTCTTCTCGAGGCTGACGCGGGCGCCGAGCTCCGACAACGACAACGGTCCGCTGCGGTCCAGCTCGGTCAGCAGGTGGCACTGGGTGTTGGTGCTGCGACAGCAGTCGGCCACCACGCGCTGGGCCCGCGTGTACATCCGGGCGACCTCGCGCAGCAGGCTGCCGGAGAGGATCTGGGGTTGGCTCATTTGGTTGTTGATAGCAACTATATGCTCGCATCTTCGGCTCCTCAATACTGAGTGTCAACAGCAACTACTGACGAATGGTTGGGTAAGTCCTAGCCCCGCGTGCGGGGTCAGACGCTGCCCCGGCGCGCTCCGTTGTCGACCACGACTTCGCCGTCCTCTTTGATGAACGGGGCCGCCAGTCGTACCGGCAGGATCTCGAGAACCGCTTCGGATGGCCGGCACAACTTTGTCCCCAGCGGCGTCACGACGATCGGACGGTTCATGAGGATGGGGTGATGCAGCATGAAGCCCAGCAGTTCCTCGTCGGACCACTTGGAATCGCCAAGCTGCAGCTCGGCATAAGGGGTGTCCTTCTCCCGCAGCAGTGCACGGACGGGCGCGCCCGTCGCAGCGACAAGTTCGCGAAGGCGCTCACTGGAGGGCGGCGTATTCAAGTATTCAATGATCTCGGGCTCAATGCCGCCAGACCGGATCAAGGCCAGCGTGTTGCGAGAGGTTCCACAGGCGGGGTTGTGGAAAATCGTGACGGTCATGGGGCAAAGGGGGTTCACTGTGGTTACTCGGCCGAGATGGCAGGGTTCGGCGCATCCCGATTCGTACGGATGAGTTGCGTGTCGCGTGCGCCCAGCAAGGCGTGGACGCCCGCGCCCATGCCCGCGCCGACCAGCTCAGCCACCACGAAACCGGGCACGCTCGACGGCGCGATGCCGGCGAAGCTGTCGCTGAACATGCGCCCGAAGGTTGCCGCCGGGTTGGCAAACGACGTTGACGCGGTGAACCAGTAGGCCGAGCCGATGTAGCAGGCGACCATCGGCGCGACGCGGCCTGGAGGGGCTCTGAGAATGACCAGCAACAGTCCCGCTGTCGCCACGGCTTCGGCGACCCACTGGCCGGAGCCGCTGCGCATGCGCGTCGATAACTGCAGAATGTTCGCGTCAAACATGGCGTGAGCGAGCCAGGCGCCCACGACGGCGCCAATCAGTTGCGCGACGACGTAGGGAACGAGCAACGAGCGGGGAAAAGCCCCGCGCAGCGCCATGACCAGCGAGACAGCGGGATTGAAATGCGCACCGCTGACTGGCCCGAACACCTCAATAAGGATGAAAAGGCCTCCAACTGTCGCCAGCGTGTTGGCCAGCAGGCCGATGGCGGTGTTGCCGCCCGACAGCCGCTCGGCCATGATGCCTGAGCCAATCACCACCGCCAGCAACAGTGCAGTGCCGAGTGCCTCGGCGAAAAGTCTGCAGGGAGTCTCGGCCATGGCGGTCAAGCGCTCGCTGTGTCCACCAGCGTGCCACTCAAGCTCTGCATCGCTCATCGTGTCGAACAGCAAGGCTGCAAGCGCTCCATCCTGCCCGCGCCATCAGCAGCAAGTCGCCGCCGTTGCGTCGAGGCACTCGACACCCTGGCAGCAGTTTTCGGAAAGATAGGCGAGCAGCGCATTCATCTGCTCGTAGGCCGCCCGGTAGATGATGTTTCGGCTCGAGCGCTCCTGCGTCACCAGCCCTGCATGGGTCAGCTCTTTGAGATGGAAGGACAAGGTGTTGGGTGGCATGTCCAGCGCCTCGGCCATGGTTCCGGGAGTCAGACCATCCCGCCCACTGACCACAAGGGCGCGGAACACTTTCAGGCGCACCGGCTGGGCGAGTGCTGCCAAGGACCTGACGACGTCTGTTTCATTCATGTTTCCATAATACTCGAATTACAGAATCGATGCAATGGCCCTCATTGCAGCCGCCAAGTGTCGTGAGTCGGATCGGTGATGAAAGACACCGGGGCAATTCACCTTCGCAGACTTGGTCACGTTTGCCGGCGTAGTGCAGCCCTCGGGCTCCCGGCCGCCATCGATCGATCAGCCGATCGGACGCTTCCAACGCCGGGCTGGCGCCCGAACTCGCGGCCGTGCCGGCACTGCATCTCCTGGAATCTGACCTGCTAACCGCCATGCTGAACAATCGCGGACGTTCACTTCCCCCTGAACTGAAGATACAAGGAGATTGAATGCGAGTTGCCATCATGGGTGCCGGTGCGGTCGGCGGCTACTTCGGAGGTCTGCTGGCGCTCAGCGGGCAGAACGTCACCTTCATTGCGCGTGGTGAGCACCTGCTGGCCATGCAGAAAAATGGCCTGACGCTCGAGACTCCCAAGGGCAGTCTGCGGGTCACGAACGCACGCTTCGTGGCCGAGCCAAGTCAGGTCGGCGCCTGCGAGGTGGTCCTGTTTGCCGTCAAGGCCTATGACATCGAGGCCGCCGCCGCCGCCCTCAAACCCCTGGTGGAGGCCGGTGCCACGGTGGTCTCGGTGCTCAACGGCGTCGATCATCAGGATCGCATCGGTGCCGTGCTGGGTGCCGGCCGCGTGCTGGGTGGCCTGGCGCTGGTGTCCGGTGTGATCACCACACCGGGGGTGATTCGCTACACGACGGCGATGTCGACACTGCGCTTCGGCGAGGCCGATGGGAGCATGAGTGCCCGGGCCATCGCCTTTCGAGATGCCTGCCTGGCTGCCGGCTTCGGTGCCGAAATCGTCGCCGACATTCGCACTGCCCAGTGGGCGAAATTCGTCGGGCTGGCCACCAATGCGGCCTTGACCAGCCTGTTCCGCCTGCCCGCCGGATTCATCTATCACGACCCCGAGATCATTCCGATGGCACGCAGCGCCTTTGAGGAAGTGGCTGCGGTCGCACGCGCGCAGGGCATTGCGCTGCCGGACGATGCTGCCGAGCGCATGCTGGCGGTCCACCAGACCTTCCCCAAGACGATGTACGCCTCGATGTACCACGACCTTGCCAGAGGCAAACCGATGGAGCTCGACAGTCTGTCGGGCCACCTGGTGAGGACGGCGCGAAAGCTCGGCGTGCCCACACCCATACACGAGATTGCCTATCTGGCACTCAAACCCTACATGCACGGAGCGCCAAAACCCCTTTCGGACTGAGTCGTCTACCGACCGTCCTTGCTCGCCAAGTCGTGGCGCCAGGTCAAGGGCTCGGGGCGGGTAGCGCCGGCATGACGATCTCGTCCGCCGGCCACACCCAGGCACGGCCGTCAGAGCGCACGGCAGCTTCCTTGGCATCACGTTCCTTCGCGGTCATGAAGGGGCTCAAGACATGCAGCGCTATCGGAGCCGCGCCCGCGTCCAGCAGCAGGACATTCGCAAACCGGGATGCAGCGCGGGCGTCGTAGCGCAGGGGCTTGAGAAAGCGACGCTGCTGCCTGACCAGCATTTGTACGAGCGGCAACTCGTGCACGCCTTCCACCGGGATCCAGTGTTCGCTGGTCAACATCAAGCTCGCGGCGTCGAGCTCGTATGTGTGCTCGCGACGAGCCCGGATCAGCGCGGCCATGATCAGACGCACACGACCGCCCGAGCCGGCATCGCGCGCTTCGAACAAGGGGGCAAAGCCCTTCTCGATCCGTCTCCAGGTTTTGCCGGCCACCAGCAGCGGCACGTCCGGCATGTGCCGAATCCATACCCTGTGGTTCGAGCCTCTTGTGTCGATGGTCTTGAACTCACCCAGGACCAGGGCCAGGGGACTGCAGCCATCGATCGGTCGGAGGACGTCCAGCCTGGCGCGGCGCCGCCGAACTGCCTCACTGTGGGTCGCTTCGCTGAACGGCTCCGGGACGTACAGGCGCTGCGCCAACGAGACGCCCCTTGCGCGCACGTCCTGCGCCGCCTCGGTCAGGTACTTGTGGAGCACGCCCTGGTTGCGCTTGCCCTCCATAGCCGGTGTCCAGCGGTTGAATCTGGCACGCTCGAAGAGGAAATGCATCACTTCATGCAGGCTGATGCGGCGACGTGCCTCCTCGACGGCCCTCGAAGAGCGGGCGTCCCTGCGCGATCGGCCGCTGCCTTGCATTCGCGTCCAGGGAAAGTCGACCGACAGCTCGACCTCCCCGGTCGGCGACTCGCGCAGCGCGTCACCCAGCAACTCGCCGGGGCCTGACGAGGCCGGGTCCGGCTCGTAGGACACACAGCCTGGGTGGTGCGAGCCGCCGGTGTCGGGCATGCGCTTGGCGAGGAAGGTGCCACGGCGGGACACGTACATCTCGATCCCCCCCGGCACGCAAAGGCATCGGGGCCGTTCGGCCGAGTGGTGCACCTGTGCCAGGACCGACTGGATCGCCGGGTCGTCGGCGCCGAAGACCCGACCCCTGATCGAGAGGCGTTGCGTCTGCATGCCGATCACACACTGCACCTCACCCTTCTGACCCGCCAGCAAAAGCCGCGGCGCCGGTGACGGGCTATCGATGTCAGGTGCTTCGATTCAACTCGTCCTCGGACACCCGATTGGCAACGAGACTCATCGACAGACTGGCTGGCCGTTGCGCGCAGCAGACATGGGCTTGATCGTGGTGCAAGGCCTCGTTGCCGTTCCTCGCGGCGTGCACCTGGCGCAAACGACAGCGCGTGGGCCTATCAGCGGCTGCCGGGCAAGAGCGGGCATACCCAGGAAAGCTTCCATTTCCTGGGTATATTCGATAGAATACCCAGGATTTCTAAATTATCCTGGGTATGCCGTCCAAGTGCTGAAAGACCCCTTGTTCCATCCTCACGAGCTTGCGTACCGCACGCAGTACGCCGAACTCAAGGAACGTGTGCGCGCTACCGCAGCGCTCTTGCCAGGTAGCCCGGGCACGCTCGTCCTGCGCAGTGGAACGGGTCGGTCGTACTGGTACCGGGCCTACCAAGGCGCGAACGGCAACCAGGTCGAGGACCTTGTAGGTCGCGACACGGACGAAGATGCATATGCGCAGGCCGCTTCCGACCTGGCATTCGCGAAGTGGGTCGGCACCCAAGTGCGCACCCTGCGCAAGCTGGAGTTCCAGACGGCCGACAAGGCCGTGGCAAACGTGCTGGTTCAGCTTCACAACGCCCAGCTCCTGGGCTCGAGCCTGTGCGTTGTCGGGACCTTAGGCTATATGGCCTGGCTCAACGAGCTCGGCGCGCGCGCCGTGGTGGCACGCACCGAGGACATCGATCTGGCCGCTCGGCAGGGCCTCAAGCTCGCCGCGCCCCGGTCATTCTTCGAAGTCGTCGAAGGCACGAAGATGGGATTCAATCCGGTTCCCGGCCTGCCCTCGCAGCTGCCCTCCGCCTCCGTGAAGCTGCCCGGCGCTGCGGGTCTGCGGGTCAACGTACTCACCCACGGCGAGAAGACCGGCAAGACGGTGGCCCTGGCGCCGCTGCAGTGGCACGCACAGACGGTGGCCCACTACGACTACCTCCTGCAAGACACGCGCGAGGCTGCCATCCTGGCGGGCGGTCACTGCATTCCGGTGCGTCTGCCCGCGCCCGAGCGGTTCATCTGGCACAAGCTCTACGCGAGTGCCGTGCGCAAGTCCTTCCCCGAAAAGGCCGCCAAGGATTTTCGCCAGGCCGTCACGCTGGCTGCCATCCTCACCGAGCAGGATGAAGACGCACTGTCCGACTCCGCGGTCGAATTGCCGCGGGCCGTCAAGAGCGTCCTTGTGCGACACCGTGCTGCGCTCCGCTCCGCGCTGGAACGAAGTCCGGCGACCCGACGAGCCCTGGACCGCGCGCTCGACAGTGACTAGGTGTTAGACAAGGGGCATGCCGGATCGCGCCGTCGCGCACGCGAGATGCTGGGGGTCCCGGCTCGACGCCGGGCGGGAAGAAGCGTTGCCCTGGCGGCAGCTGCAGGAATTCCTACTCACGCCCGAAGGCGTTCACCAGCGCAACGCCTGCCACCGCGAGCGTGCCGCCGACGAGAGTGGTCACAGTAGGCCCCTTTCCAAGCACCACCAACTCCATGACCGTCGCCACGGGCGGTACAAGATAGAGAAAGTTCGCGGCCCTGCTCGCGCCGAAGTACGCCTGAGCGACGCCCCACGTCGCGTAGCCGATCGCTGCCGGAAACACTGCCAGCATGATGGCGCTCAGAAGAGCCGGGCCGGACGCAGAGACCACCTGCGGAATCGCACCGGGAAGCCAGGGCGCGAGACACAGCGCCCCGAAGATGATGACCGCAGGCGCGCAGGTCGAGGGACCGTAACGGGCGAGCAGGGGCCGCTGCAAGACGAAAAAGACCGCCTGTGAGACCGCTGCGGCCAGTATCAGCGAAGACCCAGCACCGAATGTGAGCCCGCCCGGCTGTCCGATCGCAATCACCGCCACACCGATGAAGCTGATCAGCGTGCCGGCCCAGGCCCAGTTGGTGAAGCGTTCATTGAGAAAGGCCACGCCCAGAGCCGCGGTGATGACTGGGGCGACGTTCACGATGAAACTGGTGGCCGACGCGGCAACGGTCTGCTGTCCGGCGTTAATGAGCAGGTTGTAGGCGCCAATCCCGATGCCACCACACAGCGCAAGTCGCAATGCATCGACCAGGGAAGGCAAGCGAGGCCGCCTCCATGCCCACCAGATCAGCATCAGGCAGGCCGCCATGCCAATGCGGAATGCCGCCAGCGCAGCCGGTTCGAACGAACCAAGCGCGATCGTGGCAAGCGGAAAACTGCCGGCCCAGAGAACGACGGTCGTCAGCGCAGCGGCAAAGGCACGTGTCCGTGCGGTCACCATGCTCGAGCGGTCCGATGTGTGATCGGGCGGCTTCCCCGTAGAGGCAATCGAAGTTTCACGGTTTGAATTCATATAGGTCGAGTACGTTTCCCTTGGTGCGTTGCGGGGGTCCCTGAGCGAAGCAGTCGACAGAGGTTGGGTTGCTCGTCCGGAGCTTGTGGCTTCGTCCGCGGCCGCGAACTGGTGTCGGCGGTATATCAGCCCCTCTGTTGAGGCGAAGGAATGTCGTTTTTGGGTGGCAAATCCGGCAAAGGCGAGCGCAGAAGACGAGACGACCTAGCATCCCGCCCTGTCGCGGAATGCCATTCACCGAATGCCCGCATATGGAAGGAGCTGGGAGCTTGTCCGAGGCGAAACGGTGACCCGCGCGTGTGTCGCCTCTGTTCGTCGTGCGCGCTTCGCGATCGGGCCAGCCCGCAGGCATCACGTTTGATAACCGACTCGCCGCTTGCACCGCCAACGAGCCCCCTGCCCTTCCACGAAGTCAATCACCCGTGAGCACTGATCTCCTGTCCCTGACTGCCCAAGCGCCAGCCGCAATACCGATCGAGGACGCGATCCGCAGCGCCCGAGAGTGCATTCGTCGCTTCACGTCCGCTTTCAACCGCTGCGATGTCGATGCGATGGACCGGGAGCTTCACTTTCCGCACGTCCTGCTGTCGCGGGGCGATCCGGTCGTCTGGGCCACTCCGGGTCAACATCCGCCGATCTTCTTCGTTGAGTTGCGCGACACCGGTTGGGTGAGGACCGAATGTCTCCAAGTCGACCCGCTTCTCGCACACTCGGACAAGGTTCACTTTCTCGTCGTCTATGAGAGACGCGCCGCCGGCGACACGGTTGTCAGCGCCCACGAGAACGTCTGGGTGGTCACGCACGCACACCAGCGCTGGGGTATTGCGCTGCGCTCGTACTGAGGCAGAGGGCCGCGACGTCACCGAATCCCCAGCGCCCCCCAACGCGGTGAGGCTGACGCGCCCGGCGCACCATGCGCGCGCAGTCAGCCAGCGGTGTCTCAGTCCTGCTCGAACCCATCCGCCACGTTGGCGGCGTTGGTACCAAGCTCGCTTGCCGCATAGCCCCCCTCCAGCACAAAGATCGTCGGGTAACCCAGCCGCTGCAGGCGAGCACCCAGCCGCAGAAAATCGGCAGCCCTCAGCTTGAAGGTCGAAATCGGGTCGCCCTCGAAGGTGTCTAGGCCGAGCGAAACGACGAGGGCATCGGGCCGGTGGCGCACGATCCGAGAACAGGCGGTCTCGAGTGCATCGAACCAGGTGGCTGCAGACGATCCCGCCGGCAAAGGCAGGTTCAGGTTGTATCCCTGTCCGGGCCCAACACCCGACTCATCGGCATGGCCCAGGTAGAACGGGTACTCGGTCTTCGGGTCTCCGTGGATGCTCACAACCAGCACCTCCGGGCGCTCATAGAAGATGCCTTGGGTGCCGTTGCCGTGGTGGTAGTCCACATCCAAGACCGCCACCCGAGTGCAGCCACGGTTCAACAGGCTCTGGGCGGCCACCGCAGCATTGTTGATGAAGCAATAGCCGCCCATGAAGTCGGCGCCCGCATGGTGGCCCGGCGGACGGGTTGCGCAAAACACGCTTCGAACCCCCCGGGTCAACAGGTTGGCAGCACTGGCCGCCGCATCGGCCCCAGCCTTCGCAGCAACCCAGGTGCCGGCCGAAATGGGGCTGCCGTTGTCCATCGAGTAGAGCCCCAGACGGGCGGTGAAGTTGGCGGGCTCCTGGTCGCTGCGCAGCGTGCGCACCGGCCACACCGACGGAAATGGTTGACGGTCGCTGTTGCAAGGGTCCAGCGCGAGCCACTGGTCCCAGGCAGCTGCAAGGAACGCCAGATAGCGCTCGCTGTGTACCAGGGGTAGCACAGCAGCGCTATCGTCCTCGGGAGCACGGACGTCATGGCCGCGGGCGAGCAAGGCCTGGAACACGAACTCCGCACGCGCGGGCGACTCGAAGCATGGCACACGCTCGCCACGAAAGAACTCTGACTCGGGCGCGTGGGACTGATGCAGGGTGGAGAAAAGGATCAGCATGGCGAGAATTTTTTGAAGCGCGCTGTCGCAATGAGTGCAGCCGGGCTCTCAAGGCAGGAACGAGTCAATCGCGGAAGCGATCAATTGGACTTCACTGCGGGTGCCACTCATAGTGCCGTTCACCAAGCGTGAAGATACCGACACCTGAAGCCTGCGCGGGTAGGCGAAACAACACCTCTCCATCCGGGCTTGCGACCGTACTGCTCCCTCCATCGACGCTCTCTTCCGGCCGGTTGAGAGCGTTCGGCCAGTTGGTTTGGACGACGTGGCTTCTTGTGGCTTGCGCCAGGCGTTGAATGTTGCGCACGTACTCGGGGGGGTCTGTCCGCGGCTTCTCGGGGTCTTGGCGAAGTGCGCCAGGGACAAAGATCAGATCGGCTGTACCCGGAGGCAACTCAGCCGCGATCAGCTCCAGGTCCTCAACCTCGCGACAGATGACCGCAGAGCAGCGCAGGCCATGCAGCGTTCCCAAGGGACGTGCTGAGCCCCTTGCAAAGAATGTTGCCTCAGGCTCAGTGAGGCCCCTCTTTTGGACTATCGCGACGGTCTCACCCCGCTCGTCGATGAGCAGATGGGAGATGAACCTGGCTCCGTCGTCTGCGAAGCTCGGCGCCCCGACGGCAATGGCAAGTGACAGCCTGGCTCCATGGGCCTGCAACTCACGAATGGCAGGAGAGACGATCTCTGGTTTGGCCTCACGTGCAATCTGTCGATGGAACCCTGTGACTGCGAGCTCCGAGAAACCGCAGACATGCGCCCCTCGTGACTTCGCAATGTCCATCGCACTGCGAATGGACACCACGTTCTCCCGCGTGGTCCATTGCATATTGATCTGGGCGATGGCAATGCGGTGTTGCATGTGGTCGGTGGCTAGTCTCGAGGTCAGGCTGGGGAAGGAGCTGAAAGACTCGATGTGGTCTAGGGTCCCAAGAGCAGCCCGCTCTAGAGGCTGTGCGCGGGCGCGCGCGGCTGCTCGATATCGCGGCTAGACCGTGAGTCGGGCCCCGAGGAGCACCGGATCGGCAGCTGCCGGAGTCAGATCACGGCGAAAGAGCGAACTTTTCTGTGGCCTGACGATGTGCGTGTTTTTCCATATGGATCAAGGAAGCTCCTGAGCTGAAAGTCTGCCGTCGACAGTTCCTCAATCTGCCGGTCAACCGCATTGGCGAACTCAAACGCGCTGAGCTTCATGCAACATGTCCGATCTCATCTGCTTGAAGAACCCTTTGAAGTTCGTTCCCGCCTGCAGATCGACTGTTCACGCCGACACGAGGGGCGCGGCAAATGCCCTCGCGACCTCCTGGTTCTGAGCAGCCAAGTGCCGAATCTCTCGCGACAACGGCGCCATCAGCTCCTCCGTCTGCGCCGACCGCCAGAATCTCTCAGCGGCTCGGGCCGCCTGCTCCCAGACCTCCGGCTTGGGGCCGACGGTGCCGATCCTCGGCTCGATAGGTGTCAGGTCCGGGTCGATTCCGCCGCCAATGGAGGCGTAGCGCATCGGCAGGATGTCGTAAGCCGGGGCAATGCCCTTGTACTCCCCGTCATCGTCGATGAGCAGGGAGATGTTCTCGAAGTGCCTGTCATTGTTTCCGATCAGCTCACTGAATGCCGCCATCGTGTATACGTGTCGGGCATCGCGAGGCGACAGGTACTTCGCCACCTCGCAGCGCGCCGCGAACTCCGACCATGAGTCGCGCATCCCGAAGAACTCATCGTCCACGGAGCCAGCCGAGAGCATTCCGATTCGACCGGTCAGACCCACCCGATCGAAGCGCCCAACCTCGAGAAAGACGTAATCGCCCGCGGCCAACACCTGCGTCGGTGCAGCCGGAAGCCCGACCTCTTCCAACGCGCGCAGCGCCAGATGCTCGAGAGGCAGCAGCTCTGCCATCCGACTTCCGAGCTTGGCGAACTTCACGATGACGTGGCCCGCGTCCTCAGTCAGGCTGAGGAACTTCGGCTGCTCGCCACCCGCACTCGAGCCGTACGCAGCCGTCTTGAGGGCCGATGCCATCCCCACGTAGTGCGCAAGCTTCTCGCCAACAGGGATCGGTGCTGCGGCGCGCAGATCCATCTCCTTCTGCAGCGGAACGTCACCAAACACCAGATTGCCCGGCAGGTTCAGCCCCTGGGTGAACAAGTAGGCGATCTGGTGCTCATCGCTCCAGTCCTTGAGGCTTTCCGGGAACGACTGCGAGCGGGCCGCTTCCTGGGCAAGCTGGCGTCCGAGGAAGCCCGAAGGCGCTGCGAACGCCAAGTAGGGAGGCAGGCCTTGGTACAAGGTGCTGACGTTGCCCGCCCTCTCCAAGGTCGCCCCACCCGCCAGGAACTCGATGTCAGCAAACGTCCGGATGTGGCCCTTACTGAGATACCGATGGACGTGCTGCCGTGGGTTGAGGCCCATCGGCAGTTGCCGCAGCAGCCCATACAGCGGTGTCCTCTGGCCCCTCACCCTAAAGCTGGTCACGGCCTTCGACAAAGTTTGAATAGTTCGCGATAGTGTTGGCTGGCTGACTCCGATGGCTGCAATCAGCTGCGCCGCCGTTCGGGGCCCTGCTGCCAGCTCGCGCTCTATCTTGCGCGCCAAGCCGTCGCCAGAAGATGGGAAGTCGATGCTCACATGAATTCTTAATGAATTGTTCGATGAATTATAAGAGATTTTCTACAGAATAAAAAGCCGGACGCGGCGGCGCCGTAAGAGTGAGAGGACGTCTTCGGGACGGTTGTAAGGTGTGGCACCTGACCTGACATGGCAGATTTGACGCACGACACGTCGCACTGATCGCAAACCTCACTCTTGCCGAGGTGCAGAGATGTCGTCCCTGAGACTGGTGGACCTCATCGAAATTCAATCGAGACGACTTTTGGATCGAGCCATCGCCTGTCTCGAATTGACTGACCGGCGCGCAGGATGGGAGTCCTGGTGACAAGGGCGTGGACTGTTGAAAAGGCAGTCGAACCTATCGGCCCGCAAATATCGCAGTGCCCATCGTCGAGGCACAGGGTGTCGACTGTTCTGGTGAGGGTCACGGTTCCGTCTGGATTCGCCGTGCGAACCTGAAACCCCGATATGAGGTCGACTTCTGATGGAGCGTGGTATGCCCACATGTTCCAGGAGCTCCACCCCTTCTTGATAACGCCAGGGCCGCTGATCGAGATCTTTGTATTTGGATCGTCAACAAGCAACCCGTTTGACGCCCTGAAGACTGAGCTCAGATCGTCGGTCCTGGGAAGCTCCCCAAGCACCGATGTGGCAGCGAAACCGTAGTCGTCGTCGGGTGACCCTCTGAAGCTGATGGCGAAGGGCTTCTTGGCTAGAACAAGCGCGCTCTCAGGCTGAAATTTCCGTCCGTCCTGTTCTATCCAGAAGGACCACTCATTGCCGTTGGCTGCAAGACATGTCTCCGAACGGGGGAAAAGCAGAGCGGATAGCGCGGCAGCCATTGGCTTGCGGAACATCATTGAGCGGTACGTCTTTCTTTGGACTAGGCGGTGCCTGCACGTCAGGTCTGGCGTGTCTCGCCGAATGCACTCCGTAGTGAGAGGCAGAAAAGCTCCAACCGAGGCTGAAACCACTCTTCGACTGGTTCGGCACAGGGCAAGCCGTTGCTACGAGGCCGCAAGCACGCAGCTGCCAGGTCGGAGGCATTGAACAGTCGGGTGGCTAGTTCATTGAAGCTTCCGGCGCGCCCTCGATCAACTGATTTCCCTGCGGCGCCGCATTCCGACAATGCCGGGTGAGACCGCTTGCCTACTCACACGACCACCCAGAACGCCGTCCGATAGCTCTCTGACCAGGATGGCAACATGGTCCAGCACGCTGAGATCCCTCGGCCGGCGCGGCTTGCAGAATGCGAGTTGCTAAATGGCTACATTGATGGTGAGGTTGCCATTCGATGTTGAGGCTGACCAGGTCAGCACCACAACCGTCACACACGCTGGTCAGGGCGGACGGCGCCTCCTGATGAAGGCACTTCCGTCATCAAGGGGCCGCAGAACACTCAACTCGCCCAGCGCCCTTGGTGACTGGCTACAGCCGGCGCAAAGCGCCGTCACCGATGGCGTAGTCGACCTTGGACGTGCCGCACCGATTGCTGGTAGCGCGGCCAGCGGTCGCCCTCATGCATTGGTCGCTTTCCGGATGGGCGGCTTCACATCCTCGCGGCGCGCCGGCAGCATGGTCTCGTGCTCTTTGACAGGGTTGAGGATGATCGACGTGGCGGTCTCAGTAAGGACGCAGAACTTGCTGACCACCGAATCCAGGTGAGCCACATCCATGACGGCGATCTCCAGCACCCAACTGTCCTCGCCTGTCACGTTGTAGGCATTGATGCACTCGGGCGTCTGCTGGATCAGCTTGACCAGGCGGGGGTACTCAGCCCGCCCGATGCGAATCATTGCGCGGATTCCGTAGCCGAGCTTGGCCAGATCCACCGTCGCACGATAGCCCGTGATCACGCCGGCCGACTCCAGCTTGCGCACACGCTCGGTGACGGCCGGCTGGCTGAGGTGCACCCGCCGGCCCAACTCGGCCATGGTCAGCCTCGCATCTGCCTGCAGCTCTGTGAGGATCCGCGTGTCGTGCGCGTCGAGTTCCAAACTCAAGGCCATGGCGGCAAAACTCCTTTATTGTTCTCAGGATTGTGCCCTCACGAGCTTCAATCGGCCATGGATTGTCGGGATCGGCTTTCATACCATTTGAAGCTCAAACAGAGAGCCCCTCCATGTCCTCGAGCGCCCTGACGGGCGGCACGCTGCGCACCGCGCCGCTGTCCATCCAAATCCAACTCTGCCTGGCGGCCACCTGGCTGATCTGGGGTTCGACCTACCTCGCGATCAAATTTGCGTTGCTGAGCTTCCCGCCCTTCTTCCAGATGGGCACGCGCTTTCTCGCCGCCGGAACGCTGCTGTTTGCCTGGATGCGGTGGCGGGGCGCACCATGGCCCAGCAGTGTTCAGTGGCGCAATGCGGTGGTGGTGGGGACGCTGATGCTGGGCGGCGGCATGGGCGGCACGGCGGTCGCAGAAACGAGGCTTGGTTCGGGCCTGGTGGTCGCCTTCATCGCCGTGGTGCCGCTGATGATCGCGGCGCTGAACCTGATCTGGCGGGTGGTGCCCAGCCGACTGGAACTCACCGGCATTGTGGTCGGTCTCGCCGGCGTGCTGGCTCTGACCCAGGGCGCCGGTTTCCAGGCGTCGCCTGCTGGCTTGGCGGCCATCTCGATCGCCTGCATCGCCTGGGCGGTTGGCAGCGTGCTCAGCCAGCGCAGCCTGCCTCTGGCACCGGGCGCGATGGGCTTTGCCAGTGAGATGCTGTGCGGCGGCGCGGTGCTGATGGCGCTGTCGTGGTTCGCCGGCGAGCAGCCGGAGTGGCCGGCGCAACCCGCGGCTGTGGCGGCGTGGCTGTACCTCGTCGTCGCCGGTTCGCTGATCGCATTCAATGCCTACATGTACCTGCTCGCGCATGCGAGCGCGGGGCTCGCCTCTAGCTATACCTTGGTCAATCCGGCGATCGCGATGCTGCTCGGCGTGGCCGTGCTCGGCGAGTCGGTCACCGGCCACGAGTGGGCCGCCGCCAGCGTGGTCCTGGTCGGTGTCGTTCTCATGCTGCGCGGGTCGGCTCTCAAGCGGGCCGCATAACTGCAGCGTCGCGGATCGCGGCCTCTCCTCGTTGACGCCGACGGTGCCACTCGGGCGGCGATCCGATGCCAGCGCCCGAGCGATGTCGATGCCGGATATGTAGAAGTCACCCTAGCCTTGGGTATCTCGGCATTCGCACTGCACATTCGACGAATCTCGTGCGGGCCAGAACAATCGGTCGATGCGGTGGACAGATCGACTCTTGCTCCTGGGTTTGACCGCGATCTGGGGTCTCAACTTCGCCGTCATTAAGATCGGTTTGCGCGAGGTTCCTCCGCTGCTGCTGTGCGCAGCCCGCTTTGCGCTGGTGGCATTTCCGGCCGTGCTGCTGTTGCCCCGTCCTGCGGTGCAGCTGCGAAACTTGCTGGTCTATTCCACGTTGATGTTCACCGTGCAGTTCGGGCTGTTGTTTGGCGGCATGTGGTTGGGGCTGAGCGCAGGACTAGCCTCCGTCGCGCTGCAGGCGCAGGCGTTCTTCACCATGGCGTTCTCTGCCGTCGTGGCAGGAGACAGGCCATCTGCACCCCAACTTTTTGGCGCATTGGTTGCTGCACTGGGCCTGTTGATCATCGCCCAAGGTTCAGCCGGCGATGTCAGCTTGCCAGGGTTGTTGTGCGTCCTGGGTGCCGCGGCATCCTGGGGCGTTGCCAACGTCTTCTCCAAGCGCCGACTGGCCGGAGTGCCCCCGATCACGCTCGTCGCGTGGGGCAACCTTTTTGCTGTGCTGCCAGTGCTATTCGTCTCGGCGATGGTTGAAGGCATCGACAGTTGGGTCGTGGCCGCAGCCCGGCTGGACGCCACGACGCTATGGGCGCTCGCCTACATCGTCTATCCGACCACACTGTTCGGATTCGGACTCTGGGCCTGGCAACTCAGGAGGTATCCGGCGGCGATCGTGGCTCCTTACACGCTGGTGGTACCCGTGTTCGGCCTCGCGGGTGCCTCCTGGCTTCTCGGAGAGTCAACCCAGCCCTGGAAACTGCTGGCTGCGGCTTTGGTCATCACCGGCCTGCTGATCAATCAGTTTGGCCAAACCTTGTTTGACAGGCTGCGCCAGGCCGCTGGGTGGCGCGCATGAGCGACCTGTCCGTCGCGTTGCCAGTTGAGTTTGGGAGCGCCGGCACCATTGATACAGAGGGGACCGGCTGGTTGGTCGGATTCAGCGATTGGTGCAAGTCTGGACCCCATGGCCTGAGGTACATGCCCGACGTCCATGTCTCCAGAGATCTTTGCGTCAAGTGGTTCTCACATGCGATGGGGGATCCGAACGGTCAAGCCAAGCCTGTGAGCACGGGGCGGTCTATGTCCGTTCTGATATCTCAGGAGAGCGAGTTCCGGCTCGAGTACAGCGCGGAACCATCCTTCCCATCTGAAGGCCCTGTCACACACTCTCTTCGGCGTGCCGGGGACTTCGTCATCTGGGGGCCGGGTGTGTATCACCGCGCCTTCGGCCTGCGGGCCGCTACGATTCTTACCATTCGTTGGAAGCCCAATCACAGTTCGGCCACTTGATCCAGTCCGGTGCCGCTCATGTCTGAAATTTGGTAAAGGTGTCGTGCAACACGGCTGGGCGCAACTACCTGTCTTGCCTGAGTTTTCTCAGCTCGCCGGCGCCGAGGTTATGCAGCATCGATCGAAGTTGGGGCGCGAGGCTCGCCCAAGACCAAGTTAGGCCTTGCAGACAAAGCCACAGCAGCCACCGAGGCTGACTAAAAACCACCCACCACGACGCTCGATACATGTCGAACTCTGCTCCCTGGCTAAAGCTAACGTTTCAGGCTCGCGGTCCAGCCTTCACTCCGCGCGACATGTCGCTGGTGTTCACGAGCTCATATCACGCTGGCGAGGGAGCCACCTTTGGCGGAAACTTCGGACGGATCGTTTCATTTGGCTCAGCCCTTTATGAGGTTCCGCAAGATCTTCCCCGCCCAAATCGTGATGGAGACTTCGCCATCGCCTGCATGCACTTGGCAGAACTGCTACCCGCCTTTAGGACAGCCGGTGCCGTTGAGTTCACGCTTCACTTTCATCGTCGCTTCCTGGATCGGTGTGCCGAAGAGTTCACGCGAAACGAGATCCGTCTCTTGGCCAACCTGGACTGCCATCTGTTCTTTGTTGGGCAGCAAATCGGTAGTGGCGAGGCCTAACCCTTCATTCAACGGTACGCCTGGCGGCCCCGTTGATTCGAACTTCAGGCCCCACGGCGCCCACGCATGTTCTTCGCACTCCAGCCGATCATCTACGTCCAAATCTCGGCCGAGCGTCTAACGCTCAAGAACCTCAAAACAGGTGAGTCAATCTCGGAAGTGCCGGAACTGGCGATCAGCGCACCGCCGAAGCCGAAGATCCTTGCGGTCGGTCCGCAGGCAAGAGTCGCGGCAGCGTCTCAGCCGGCAGAAGTGGTCAGCCCGTTTGCGCATCCTCGGACCCTGGTCTCCGACTTCACCGTCGCGGAACAACTCTTGAAGCATCAATTGCGAAGAGTCTTGGGCAACTCGTTGCTGTCTCTATCACCTTGCGTGGTCATCCATCCGCTTGGGTCACCAGCCGGAGGGTTCACCCAGGTTGAGCGCTGAGCCTTCCGAGAAATGGCACTCGGTGCAGGGGCCTCGCAGGTGCACGTATGGACCAGGCGGCCACTCACCGATCATGAGGTCCTGTCCAAACAGCCGCCTCCGAGTGGAGGCGAGTGGGAGTGACGAGTGGGGACCAACCGTTCGCTCGAGCCGACTCGCACCGGCGTTAGGGCTCTATGGCTCGCGTTCCTGGTTCCCTAAAGTGCATTGGCGTCGCATACGTCATCTTCGACGCGTTGCAGTTCCTGTTCGCAGGCCCAAGCATTTCTCCCCGACTCAGACCGCCTTCGACGGAGGTTGGATATCAACCTCACGAACCTCACCACAGACGCTGACTCTTCTCTTGAAATGAACCGAGCATGACCAAAAGCCTTGGCGTCGCCTCCGATCACGCAGGCCTTGATTTGAAGCGCCTGCTAGTTGTTGAACTCGAAAAGCGAGGTGTCGCCGTGCGCGATTTCGGCACAACCACGAATGAATCCTGTGACTATCCAGACTTCGCACACGCAGTAGCGCTCGCAATTGAAGGCGGCGAGATCGAGCGTGCGATCTTGGTTTGCGGAACAGGCGTGGGCATGTCAATCGCGGCAAATCGACACTCTGCAGTGCGCGCGGTAGTTTGCAGTGAGCCTTTCAGTGCACGAATGAGCCGTCAGCACAACAATACCAACGTGCTTTGCATTGGTTCAAGAGTCCTTGGGCCGGGAACGGCAATTGATATCGTAGAAGCCTTCCTAAGCGCAGCGTTCGAAGGTGGGCGTCATGCAACACGCGTCACGAAAATCAATCTGCCATGAGAGGCAGCTTGAGGTGAGCAAAGCCAGGCACCGCCTAACTCTTCAATCGAGAGGTCTTTACCCGGCAAACCGAGCGGCGCCTCTCATCTCAAACTTATGCATAGGAAACAATGGTGTCTGTAGCATCAACACAAACAGGGAAGCATTACGTATGGGGTGGCAATTGCGACGGTTGGCATCTCGCTGCATCTTCAACTCTCAGCGTAATTCATGAGCGCGTACCAAGTGGCTCCTCTGAAGTTCGTCATCTGCACAACAGAGCCGAGCAGTTCTTTTACGTCCTAAATGGCTTTGCTACGCTCGACGTTGCCGGTGCCGTTCACGTGTTGGGACACAACGAGGGTTTCCATGTACCGGCGGGCGTTCCCCACACTTTGAGCAATGAGCACGAACAAATTCTTGAGTTCTTGGTTGTTTCAACTCCGCCCAGTCACGGAGACCGAGTCGATGAATAGTCCTTGCATGCGACCTCCATCGCCCGTCTCCTTGCAGATTCGCAACGGCCCGGCAGCCCGTCCGCCGGGTGCATTGGTGTAGCTCTGCAGGCCTTTGGCCTGCAACCTACGGAGTTGCAGGGGACGGGCCACCCGACTTCACGAAGCCATCATGTCTAGGCCTCGCAAGCAAGCCTTCTCGGTACGTCCAGCCTTGAGAACACGCAATGCGCCCTTCTGTCACCGTCCGCGCACTCCGAGAGACTGACTTCGAAGCATGGCTTCCGCTCTGGAATGGCTACAACGCCTTCTATGGTCGAGAAGGTTCAACCGCGCTCGATGCACAAGTTACCAAGACAACTTGGCACCGGTTCTTCGATCCAACCGAACCAGTTTTCGCATTGGTGGCAGAGGTGGAGGGCAAAGTCCTGGGTCTCACCCACTTCCTGCATCACCGCAGCACAACGCGGATCGAGCTCACAACCTACCTGCAAGACCTCTTCACGGCACCCGAAGCGAGAGGTCAAGGTGTAGGTCGCGCGCTCATCGAAGCTGTGTACGCGGCAGCTGAGAGAAGCGGAATCAAGCGGGTCTACTGGCAAACCCACCACACCAATGCAGCGGGTCGGCTTCTGTATGACAAGGTGGCCAAGCACCATGGATTCGTCGTCTACGCGCACGACGCATGAGCACTTTGCCTTCCGTGGGCCCGGCGAGACCTAACACCTCGCTCAAGCGGAGCAAGGTCCGCGCCAACGGCAAGACGCCAGGTCCGGTCTGGGGGTACGCGGCACACTTTCACCAGCCCGGGCCTGGCGCCCTGCCATCGTCGCTCGCTTAGCTCGAACGGGGCATCACAGTTGCTGTTCGCACTCAATCTCCTCTTCGTTGTCGGTGGGGTGCTGTTCGCAGGCGTGGCGATCGTGCGCTGGTTAAGACACTGCAGGGGTGTTCCTCAGCTCACGACCGCCGGACAACCCATGCCAGTTGGTGTGTGGCCCCTTTGGATACTCTTTGGGCTGTCGTGCATCGCTGCGGGGTTGCCTGGCCTGCTCGGTCAGCCAATGTGGTTTGTCGAGCGAGTGTTCGCGGCAATTGAGAGGGTCGTGACCTGAGTGCAGCCGCAGCAGCGATGCCTAACCAATCAATCGAGCGGTAGGCCTCCACAACGTATGTCCAGCCCTATTCCTGCTGCGTCCATCTGATATCTTGGTCGTGCGCCAGTGAGGTTTCGCCCGTCTCAAACGTCATCCCGTCATGGCCAAAGACGACTGGAAAGCGCTCTTTGCCCGCGTCAAGGGCGCGCTGATGCGCCGCGGCCGCAGCGAGCACGACGCCGATGACCTGGTACAGGAGGCCTGGGTGCGCCTGGCCTGCTACGAGCGCGAGCACGAGATCGAGTGTGCCGACGCGTTCCTGATGCGCACCGCGCTGAATCTGTCGATCGACTCGCACCGCATGCAGGCGCGCCACGGCGACGAGGTTCTGACCGAGGACACTCTGGTTCTGGACACCCGCCCAGGAGCCGAAGATGTCTTGCTCGCCAAGGAACGCCTTGCCAGGTTGATCACGGGTCTGAGCCGACTGAGCCCCAAGACGCGCGACATCTTCCTTGCCCACCGGGTCGACGGCATGAGCTATGCCGAGATTGCCCGACGCGAAAACTTGACCCTCAGTTCGATCGAAAAGCACATCGCCAAGGCCACGCTGCTCACAACGGCATGGATGGAAGGCTGGTAGTCGTGCGCAAGACCAGTTCGCCCAGGATCCCCATGCCCATCGCCGCCGAGGCCGCGGTGTGGATCTCACGCCTCCACGGCCCTCACCGCTCGGCGCAGATGGAGCGCGAATGCCTGGAGTGGCAGGCGCAATCCGAAGCGCACCGCCGCGCATTCGAGCATTGCACAGCCACCTGGGAGGATGTGCGCGGCGTGTCGCTCTCGACCGCCTTTGCCGCCCTGCCCGCCACGCCGCCCTCTGCGTCACCCTGGATCGCGATCAGCCGCTGGCCTCGATGGGCATCAGCTCTCTCCTTGGCCGCCATGAGCTTTGCCGTGATCACCATCGTGGCGCTCGGCGTGCTCTTCTGGGGCCACGACGCTTTCAGCACCGATGTGGGCGAACAACGGGTGGTGGTGCTGGAGGACGGCTCGCGCGTCTCGCTGAACACCGACAGCCGCGTCCGCGTGGAGCTTGCTGCCGCAGTGCGCACCGTCACGCTTGAGCGCGGCGAGGCGCTATTCGAGGTGGCCAAGGACGTCAAGCGCCCCTTTATGGTCCGCGTGGCCGGCAGCGAGGTGCTGGCAATCGGCACCGTCTTCGCCGTCCGCCGCACACACGACGCCCTGGCGGTGACGCTGATCGAGGGCCAGGTGGCGGTCAGACCGGTGGCAACCGAGGCCGGCCGAACGCCTGGGTCGCAAGTCATGATGCGACCCGGCGAGCGCTTGAGCCTGGGCCGCCCAGGCGGCCCTGCCTCGGTCGACACCCCGCGGATCGAGCAGGTCACCGCGTGGAGACGCGGCGAAGCTGCGTTCGACGATGTGTCTCTCGGAGACGCCGTGGCCGAGATGAACCGCTACAACCGCATTCCCATCGTGCTCGCTGACGACATGCTCGCGGCGCGGCGCGTCAGCGGGGTGTTTCGCACCGGCGACAACCTCGCCTTCGCACAGGCAGTCGCGGCCTTGCACGGCCTGACCGTCAAGGAGCAGGGAAAGCGCCTGGAGCTCGCGCAGCAACGGGAACCGCCGAGGTCCATTCCGCGCTGACGCACAACCAAGCGCGCACGGCTGGTCAAGAGTCGGTTTGACGCCGGTCGATCAGGCGCCTGACCTTCAGCGCGCTGGTCAGCCCGGTGAGCGCGCCCAATTCGCCACCCGCAACGACCTTGACGGCCAGGCGCATGCCCAGACCTTCTCGCAGTTCGCGTTCCAGGGATTTTGCGAGGACGGTCCAGTGCGCCGGATCGCATACCGCCTCGACCATGACCGTCAGCTCGTCCTGCCCCTTGCTGGTCTCTGTCTCGACCACGCAGACGTACTCGCCATTGCTGCGGGCCTCCTTGGCCACGACGGTGCCGATCGCTTCCGGAAATACGTTGATGCCCCGCAGCTTCACCATGTGATCGGCGCGGCCGAAGATCCGCTCGAGCCGGCGGTGCGTGCCGCCACAAGCGCAGTTGCCCGGGACAAATGCCGATATATCACGCGTGTCATAGCGGATGGCCGGCGCGAGATGCCGAAAGAGCGTCGTCACGACAAGGGATCCTCGCTCCCCCGCCGGCTGGCGCGTGCCGCGGTCGGGATCCACCACCTCAACGACAAACGCGTCCTCGAAGATGTGCATCCCGCTTCGCTGCTCACAGTCGGCAGCGACGGTGCCGCACTCGTGCAGTCCGTAGGCGTCGTACACCGGCGCTCCCCAGAGATCTTGCAGCGCTTCGCGGCTGTCGATGCCGAGGTGAACAAGCAAGCCCTTCAGACCCAGGCCCTTAGGGTCGAAACCCAGCTCGTCGCGGGCGACATGCGCCATGTGCCGCAGGTAGGCCGGAAATCCCATCAGAAACGTGGTTCCCCATTCCCTCATGATCTCCAGCTGCCGCCGTGACGGGGTGCAGTTGCCAGAACTCGTCATGACCGGAATCGCGCCCGAGTACTTCCAGATGCCCTCGCGCGCGCCCGTCCCGGCATTCGCCAGCCCAGACGAAAGGGTGATCTGCAGCAGGTCGAACGGGCGAACACCCTGCATGAAGAGGCGTCGGCCCATCAGGATGTTCATCACCTCGCGATCGCGCGGCGAATACATCATGGGCCTGGGCAGGCTCGTGGTGCCACCACTGGTCTGCAGCACCAGGGGCATCGGCTCGTCGCTCTCGAAATCGATGCCCATGAAGTCGCCCCACGGGGGGTGTCGCGCGATGCTGTCGCGGATGTCGTAGACCGTGTAGCTCGGAATCTGCGGCAGGTCATCGAGGCCGCGGACGTCACCCGGCTCCATCCCCGCCGCAGACCAGTGCCTACGGTAGAACGGCACCTCCCAGGCCCTTTTCACCTGGGCCAGGAACCGGCGCTCCTGCAGGTCCCGCAGAGCATCGGCCGACAGGCCACAGACGCGCTCCATGTAGTCGGGCGGCGGCGGGTACTCCCGCCAAAGCGCCTCGAAGTCGAGCGAACGCGAGTACCAGGGCGGCGACCGGCGCGTTGGGCCGGACATTCACTCCGCCTTGATCCCGGCGGCCGCCACAACCTCGGTCCACTTGGCCTTTTCTGACCGGATATAGGCAGCGAATTCATCAGGCGTGTTGCCGATGGGCTGGTTGCCAGCCGCCTCCAGCCTCTGCTTCACGTCCGGGGACTCGAGCGCCAGCACGGCGACCTGGTGCAGGCGCCGCACGATCGGTCTTGGTGTGCCCGCAGGCGCAAGCAGGCCATACCAGGCGGTCGCCTCGAAACCGGGGTAGCCCAGCTCAGCAATCGTCGGGACCTCGGGCAGAACAGCCAGACGGGTGGCGCCGGTCGTGGCCAGCGCCCTGAGCTTGCCTTCCCTGACATTGGGTAGCACCACACTCAGTCCAAACATCAGCTGCACGTCGCCGCGCAGGACGTCCGTAATGGCCGGGCTGGCTCCCTTGTAGGGCACGTGGAGCAGGTCAATGCCGGCCGCCTTCTTCAGCAGCTCGCCCGCCAGGTGCGCCGAGCCACCGACTCCGGACGACGCATAGCTCAACTTGCCTGGATTCGCCTTGGCATAGGACACCAGCTCGCGAAAATTGCTTGCCGGCACGGACGGATGCACCGCCAGCACATTGGCCGCCGCGATGAGCTGAACGATCGGCGCGAAGTCGCGCACGGCATCGTAGGGCACCGAGCGGCGAACGGCCGGCCCCATCGTCAGATTGCCCACATCACCCAGCAGCAATGTGTACCCGTCCGGCGCCGCGCGGGCGACCAGCTCAGCCCCGAGGTTGCCATCCGCACCGGCACGGTTCTCGATCACCACCGTCTGACCCAGCGACTCGGACATCTTTTGCCCCACCAGGCGGGCCACCGCATCCGCGGTGCCGCCCGCCGCATAGGGAACGACGATGCGAACAGGTCGCTCGGGGTAACTGCTGGACGGTGCCTGGGCCCACAGCGGGACGAGAAAACCGACAAGGGCTGCCAGGACAAGAGTTCGCCGCATGTTGAGCCTCAAGAGTGGCCACGCACCGCCAAGCGCATTGCAGGAGTAGCTCCACGGACCACTGCCGCCGGCATCAATCACGGCATTGCTCTCGCAACGCAGCTGCGCCGGCGTTCGGGGCGCGTCGTGTCGGCCTCGAACGGGCGCACAAGGTGCTCGGGGAAGGTCACTCGCCCTGGCCCATTCGCTCAAGGGAGCAACGACCGAACTGTGGGAGGGCGATGGCCTATCCGAGGCGCACCGAACGAAACGCCGCGTACCTCTTCCCAAGTGGCCGAGCAACACTCGAATGCAATCCGATTCACTTCCGAGCGCGACTGCCACGCCAGGCATGCCCGCTCCATCTGCCGCGAGCGAGCCGGCCCGTGAAGACGCGCGATCCACACCGCCGCCTCGGTCGCAGTATGCAAGGGCACTTTGTGTTCTGTCTCGGCGCGCACGGGGGGCTTCTCAAGTAGGCATTGGGCGCACGTACCTTGCTCGGCGACACGCGCCCGCGTCAAAGTGTTCGGTGGATGTCCCCTCGCGTTCGGTCGGAGTCGGGTGCGATCGCAATGGCAAGTGACATTGGCGCGGAGGTTCAACAAGGCACGGCCAGTAACGTCACCAACGTTCGGTGACCCACGTCGACTCAATCAGCGCCAACCCCTCGCCGTCTCGAGTGCGAGTCAGGCGCCTTAGGGCGGTCTCACCGCGCAGAACTCGAACCCAGATCGAGCGGCGCGATTGCTGCACAGGAAGCCCCGGACAGGCGACCCGATGGTCACAATTGACATCGCACTTCAATGATCCATAGGATGCCGCCGTGAAAGTGCGCTTCTTCTGCATATGAGCATGGACGTCAAATCGCCAGGCCGCATTCTCGACATGCTGGAGGTTTTCGCGGCAAGCCCTGAGGCGATGGGCCTCAGCCAAGTTGCCAAGAGGATGGGGATCCCGAAGAGCAGTGCACAGGAGCTCCTTGCGACGCTCACCGGTCGGGGCTATCTCGCCCGGGTCGGTGTCGAGTACTCGCTGCCCGCGGAGCTGCGCAGCGCAGGCTGGATCGGCAGCGCGCGGGCTCGGCTCCTCTTGCTGGCCTCCCCGGTACTCAAGCAGTTGTCACAGGAAACCGAGCAGTCGGCTTTCTTGGCCGCGCTGGTCGAGGACGAAGTCCAGTATCTGGCCAAGGAGCTCACCCCACATGAGATCCGCTATGACGCCTCACTGGCGCTGAGACGGCCGGTCTACTGCACGGCGTCCGGCATCGTCCTCCTGGCCCAGCAAGGCCCGGGAGTAGCGGAGGCAGTCCTCGCCCGTGTGAAGCGCACCGCCATCACGCCAAACACCATTACCGATCGCGACGCCCTGCTGCGGTGGATCAAGCGCGCCAGGCGCGACGGCTTCACTGCAAGCCACGGCGGCTACATCGTCGGTGGATCCGGCATCGCAGCACCGGTATTCGGCCCGACCGGCGGCGTGATCGCCGCGTTGGCCATCGGCGGATCGACCGCG
>JAZKIW010000007.1:31258-35009 GCA_040384625.1 Pseudomonadota bacterium
GCAGTCCACGGATCGAAGGACTTGTCCACAGCAGTCCAAGCCGCCTTTCCGGCCACGAAACTCCATAGCTCCATCGCGCACCTGGTCAGACAGTGCCTGCTCGAAGTGACTCCGAGCGACCAGCAGCCTGTGACCACCGCCTTGCAGCCGCTTCACTCCGCCAACAGTGGGGCCGCAGCGCAGGCAGCACTCGATGTGTTTGCCGCCAGTCCTTGGGGGACGAAGTACCCACTGATCGCGCTGCGCTGGCAGGCCGCCAGACAGCAGCTCGCCCCCTTCATGGTCATGCCGCCCAAGACCCGGCGCGTGATCCTCTTGGCAGATCACGTCCTCGAGCTGCTCCACCTGCAATTGAGCCGGGGGATCGGCCGGCACGGTCACTTCCCGAGCGATCAGGCCGCAATCGCGTTCGTGTGGCTGGCACTGCGCCGTGCGATGCGGCGCACGGGCGACAACCCGCCTGCGCAGCCGCGCCGGCGCCTGACGACCCGAGCCGCCAAGAGCCCGATGCTCTGATCACGGCGCCGCATCGCCGTGAAGGCGTCTCACGCGCAAGTGCCGCAACCTGCCGCGCTGCTGACTTAGTCGGGGACATCAACACGCACTCACCTCAGGTCGTGCAAGAAGTTCGCACCTCGCCTTGAGGTTTCTGCTGTCTGCCGCGTCACCTCCCTGTCACCAAAGACAAGCACACAGGAGGGGTTGGATGCGAGTGAACGATCAGCCAGGCACATTGAGTACCGTCGGCCTTGCCGTCGTGTACGCGCTGCTCGCCTTGCAGCCCATCAGCGCCTGGGCAGAGCCGGCCGCTGCACGTTACCGAGTCGTGCAGCCATCACAGCCGCTCTCGGACGCCCTCAAGGCGATCGCCAAGCAGACGAACAGCTCCGTCCTATTCGACCCCGGCGCCGTCGGCCAGCGCCTGTCGCAGCCGGTGACTGGGGAGTTCTCCGGAGCCGAGGCAATCTCAAGGGCGCTGGAGGGAACGGGGCTGACTGCGGAAGTGATGAAGGATGGGTCGATCGTTGTGAAGCCCAGGGCTGCACTGACCCTTCCGCACAGCGTTGCCGCACAGGCCGGCAGCCTCGACGAGACCACGACGGTCGGCGGCACAAGTGCGGCCCGTGCCACGCTCTCGATCCAGCTCGCGCAAGCGCCGGCGGCTGGGCAGATCGCGACGGATGCCGGTACGGGCAGACCCACCGACGGACGCGAAGAGGACGCGAAACCGCAGAGGCTCGAGATCACGGGGTCACGCATCAAGCGCGTCGAAACAGATGCAGCGATGCCCATCAACGTCTACACAAGGGAAGACATCGAGAAGAGCGGCCAACCGACCTTGGGCAGGTTCCTGAGCAGCCTGAACGAGGTACCTATGAGCGGGGGCGAGGGAGGCATCGGTCCATTGGGTGGTCAAGCCACCGTGCAACTTCGCGGGCTACCGCTCGGCACCACACTCGTCCTGATCAACGGTCGCAGGGTCGAGTCGGTAGGGTCCTCGGCGGGCGGAAACTTCTTCAACCTGAATCTGATTCCGCTGGCTGCGGTCGAACGGGTCGAGATTCTGCCGGTGGGGTCGTCGGCCGTGTACGGTGGCGACGCGCTTGCCGGTGTGGTGAACATCGTCCTCAAGAAGACCGCCGATGGCGTGGGCGCCGAGCTTCGCTATGGGTCCGCCAAGGGAACCGAGGACGGCAGCCTTTCATTGACGGCCGGCGGAACCTTTGGCCAAGGGCGCTTTCTGCTGCTGGGGGCCTTGAGCAAGAGAACGCCGCTTCACATGGGCGAGCGGGAGTTCTTCAAGGATGCCGACTTTCGCCGCTTCGGTGGGCCGGATGCGCGGGCACGTACATGCACACCGGGCACGGTCAGCAGCAACACAGCCACAAATCTTCCGGGCTTGAACTCAACGTTCGCAGGCATTCCTTCGACTGTTCCCGGCCAGACACTCTCGATGGCAGATTTCGAGGCCACTGCCGGGTCGGCGAACCTTTGCAACGACTTCGCGAGTGGCAATGGACTGGCGCTCGCCCATGGCACCGAGACTGCGGCATTGCATGCCACCGCCGACTACCACCTGGCTGGCGAGTGGACGGTCTTCGGGGAGCTCACGTACACGGATGACCGACTCAGCGCCACCCAGCGCGGTCTCTCCTTGAACAATGTCCTCGTGCCCGCCACCAACGCTTTCAATCCCTTCGGCGTGCCAGTGCGGGTCACAGAGCGCTTGGGCATGGAGAATGGCGCGGAGGGCTTTGCGCGCAAGTCCAAGTTCACCCGCGTGTTCGTTGGCGCTCGCGGTGATCTCGCCGAGGGCTGGGACGTCGAGGCGACCGCAGGCACTGCCAGGGACGAGACTCTGGACACGACCCGGAATGACTCGGTCAATGCCGCCGCGCGAACCGCGGCACTTGCGTCATCTACACCGGCAATGGCCCTCAATCCATTCACGTCAGGGTCGGCAGCCAGTGAAGAAGTGCTGAGCGGCATTTGGTCGGACGTGGTGCGCGCCGGCGAGGGCCGCAGGGATCAGGTCAATGTCTTCGTTCGCGGGTCTGCACTCGCGCTGCCGGCAGGCGCTGTCGATGTCGTCGCCGGAGCGGAATGGCAACGCGACGAGTGGAAGTCAATCAGCACGGCTGGCGGCGTGATCACTTCGAACCGTCATGCAACCCGTAGCATCAAGGCCCTGTTTGCCGAAGCGCGGTTGCCGGTGATTTCCGCGACCTCCGACTCGGGACGCAAGTTTGAGCTCGCCACCCTGACCGCTGCAGGGCGGCGCGACAGCTATAGCGACTTTGGCAGTGCCAACACGTACCAGGCGGGCCTGGAGGTCCGTCCGGCGCGCTCCGCCTTGCTTCGCGCAGCAACCGCCACATCGTTCAAACCCCCCTCCTTGCTCCAAGTGAGCGTGGCGCCGCGGACGTTCACCACAGAGTTGTTCGGCCTGACTGATCCCCGGGCAGCGAACGCGCCCATCGTTGGCGGCCAGGTCGTGCTGGGGCCGAACCCGGACTTGCGGCCAGAAACCGGAAAGGCGCTGACGCTTGGTGCGGCTTGGGAGCCTGATGTCGTCTCCGGCTTTCGTTTGGGGGTGACCGGGTGGCACGTCAAGCTGCGCGATCAGATTGCCTTGATTCAACCGCAAACCGTTCTCAACTTCGAGTCGCTCTTTCCTGGGCTCGTGACACGTGGCCCATCTGTCGGCGGTGCTCCGGGGCCGGTGACTGCAGTGCGGCAGACTTACGTGAACTTCGGCGAGATCAATGTCTCAGGCACTGACTTGGAAGCGGCTTACACACTGCCCACCGCCCTGGGAAAGTGGAGTTTCTCGGCGAGTGCCACCCGGACCAGCAAGTACGACGTCGTGCTCGCACCGGGTGCTCCCGTCGACAACCGGCTTGGCAGGCGCAACCTGGAAGCGTGGGCGCCGGAGTGGAAGGGCAGGCTCGGGGCGGGGCTCGACCGAGGGGCGTGGAGCCTGGGTGTCGTCGGACGTTACCTCGGTGGCTACAAAGACGCAGGCACGAGCGTCCGAGAACTGGGTGGCACCTGGACCTTTGACCTCTCCGCCAGCGTTGACCTGAACAAGCTGTCGCCGGCAGTTGCTGGCGCCGTCAAGAGCGCCACGCTGTCAGCCGCCATCGTCAACGTGGGCGACAAGCTACCGCAGTTTGCGGGCAGCACACAGCCCTTCTACGACCACACCCAAGCCGACTGGAGAGGACGCTACGCCAGCGTGCGTCTTGCA
>JAZKIW010000007.1:35109-45969 GCA_040384625.1 Pseudomonadota bacterium
AATCTCCATTCTCCGGTCGCTCGCCGCTGCGCTGCCCATGCTAGCGACTTTGCTGGCGCCGACCGCCGCCAGTGGTCAAGGAGCTCGGGCAACCCAGACGATCGGACCTAGCGTGAAGGACATCGTCGAGTTCACGCGCATCGTGCAACCGGACAACCACAACAACGACGCTCTCCAGGCGCTGATCACACCGAATCGGACGTGGGCCTTCGTTGTCACCCGGCGCGGCGACGTCGGCACCGACCGGAATCGCTTCGAGATACTGCTGCTGGATCTCGATCCGACCCGCCTGGCGGCCGGTCGTCCCCGTCCGCCAGAACGACTGCTCACGGTGATCTCGGAGAAAGATCGGAGCTATACCGATCCGTCAATTCAGGACGCGCGGTGGATCGGCAACCACACGATCGTCTTTCGTGCGCGAATCAAGGACGCGCCATTCCAGGTGTATGGCCTGGATGTCGCGACCCGGCGCTTGACCCAGCTCACCTTTTCAAGCCACGGGATCGGCTCATTCGAAGTCCCGCTCGATCTCAAGCGAGTCGTGTTTGCAGCGAGGCTGCCCAACCCGGCCATGACGCCGGGCGCGCGCAGTGTCGTCGTTCAGAACCACTCATTCTGGAACATCGAGCACGGCCAGGATGACATCGTGGCGCAGAAGCCGCGATACCAATACTTCGTCACTGAAAGTGGCTCACACGCGCCGCCGAAGCCACTCGGCCCATCCTTTACACAATCCAAGCCCCCGACAGTGACCGTTTCACCGGATGGCCGGTGGGCTTTACTCAAGATGCCGGAACGCGATCGCCAGCCACAGTGGGCAAAGCAGTACCCACTGATTGCCGACGCACTTGCGCGGTTTAATCCGAAGGATGTCGATCCACTGCAGTACTTCTCGAAACGAGATTTCTATCTCACGAGGCGTCTGCTTGCCTATCGACTTACAGGCGAGAGCAAGTCGACCGGGCGCCTTGTCCTGGACGCCCCTGATGACGCGTTTCCGAGCTCCTACCAAGCGCGCCCGGATCTGCTGTGGCAGCGACAAGGCAGCTCGGTTGTCATTGCGGGCACCCACCTCCCCCTGTCGCCAGGTGAAACTACACCAGAGAGCACAAGCTCGCATGTCATCGAGTACTGGCCTCAAACAGGCAAATGGCAGGTCATCACCCGGCTGAGGGGGCGCCTCGACGCCATTTACCCGGCTGCCGACGATCCAAATGCATTTGTCGCTGACGATGGCGGCAGGCGACGACGCTTTCAGCGCAACTCGGCCGATTCCTGGTCAGAGGTCGATGAACCCATTGAAAGTCTGACCGCCTCTGCCCAGTGGACCCTGCGCATTGCGCAGGCCTGGAATGAACCACCGGATCTCGTGGCAGTCGGCCCAGCCGGCAAGGTCGTCAAGCTGACGCAATTGAACCCACAGTTCGACAGTGCGACGTGGGGCACGGTACGTCGCTACTCATGGAAAGATCGCAAAGGACGACCATGGAATGGTGGCCTGATCGTGCCGAACCACTTCGATCCCGATGTCAGATATCCGCTGGTCATTCAGACCTATGGATTCCTGCCTGACAGGTTCTATCTGGATGGATCGAACTGGCATACCGCATTCACCAGCGGATTCCCTGGGCGCGCGTTCATGCGCGAAGGTATTCTGGTGCTGGCGATGGAATGGGGTCCGGAGGGTGGGACGGAGATCGGTGAGCGCAAGGTCATTGCCAACTTCATGGACGGTGTCGAGGCCGCCATCGAGACGTTGGTCGGGCAGGGGCTGGTTGACCGCGATCGCATCGGAATCATGGGATTCAGCGCCACGGGCAACTTTGTGAATCGCTATCTGACGTTCAGCAACTCGCCAGTTCGCGCAGCGACAATCGCGGACGGCGATGCCGCAACCTTGTTCACGACGGCGATCACCTACGGATACTTGCTGCCTTATCTACTTCTCGGTGAGGACGCGAACGATGCTAAGCCATTCGGTGATTCTGTCGCCCGGTGGGCGAAGAACGACCCCTCTCTGAACACCCATTGCGTCAGGGCAGCCGTTCGCATCGAGTCCTACGGCCCCTACGTCAAACCGCATTGGGATACCTACTCGTTGCTGCGCAGACAGTACAAGGCCGCAGAAATGATCATGATCCCGGCCGGTGCTCACAGCCTGTCGCGACCGAGCGAGCGAATGATCTCTCTGCAGGGCAACGTCGACTGGTACAGGTTCTGGCTGCAAGGCCAGGAGCGCAATGGGACTCTGATCCCCGGTGAGACTGGGGCTTCACTCAAAGAGCAGTACGCACGCTGGCGGGAGATGGCGGAACTCAAGCGAGCCGACGATGCGAAGCCGCGCTGTCCGGTAGATCAGGACATCCGATAGTCGACGACAGCGACCGCGGAGAGCTATTGCATACGCCGGCACTGGCCACTAAGGCCGAACGAACACATTGTCGTCGGTGGGCGCAGTCGACAGCGCAATCTGGGAGATATCAAAGAAGTGACGCAGACCTGGCTTGGGCCACTTCTCGACTCCGACCCCGACTTTCCTACGCGTCCGGAGTCCTGATCGGCGAAATCACCCAGACACCGCGCCGAGGCACCCATTTCCGATGTGAGCAGCGAACACCACTGCATACAGGCGCCCCTTCGCGGTTTTTATTGGCCCAAGCATGGCACTGTCTCCTCGTTCCGCACGCTTGGCTTGGAAATCTGCGCTTGCCACAGTCTGGCGTAGACCTTGTCTTGAAGTAGCAGCGCGGTATGGGTACCCCGCTCCGCGACTTGCCCCTTATCCAAGACCACGATCTCGTCAGCATGCATGATCGTCGATAGCCGATGCGCAATCGTGATCGTGGTGCATCCTGAGGAAATCTCCTTCAAGTCGCGAAGAATCGCGGCCTCCGTCTGGCTGTCAAGCGAGGACGTCGCCTCGTCGAAGATGTAGAGCAGAGGTCGCCTGATGACGGCACGCGCGATCGCCATGCGCTGCCTCTCCCCCCCGGAGACTTTGAGCCCACGCTCACCGACCAAAGTGTCGTAGCCGTCAGGCAGCGCCGCGATGAAATCATGCAGATGGGCAACGCGGGCGGCGCGCTCGATCTCCATCCGGGAAGCACCCGCTTTTCCTATCCCGATGTTGAAGGCGACAGTGTCATTGAACAGCGCCGTGTCTTGCGGCACCAGCCCGATCATGGAACGCACCCGGGCCGCTGGCAGCTCGTTGATCGGGACACGGTCGAGCAGGATGCGGCCCCGCTGCGGCTGGTAGAGCCGCAAGATCAGGCGGACCAGCGACGATTTACCAGCACCGCTCGACCCCACGATCGCCACCGAGCGACCAGCTCCTACATCCAGATTCAGGTCCCTCAGTACAGGCTGCTCCGGGTGGTATCCGAAGCACACGCCCTCAAAGCAGAGGCCGATCGCAGCCGGTCGACGGCGCGCCGTTGTCGAGGTCGCAGCCTGGACCAGCTCAAGGTCGGCTTGCGCCACTTCCGACTCCACGAGATGGTCGCCGTGCGCTTCCTCAGTCGGCTCTTCGAGTACGGCAAGGATCGGCCGCACAAACCCCATGGCCTGCGACACATCGCGAAGCGCAGCGCCCAACAACTCCAGCGGCCGAACGATCTGCAGGATGTAGACGTTGGCAAGAACGAAGCCGCCAATGCTGAGCCTGCCTTTGAACACGGCGTCAGCGGCCACCGTCAGCGATATGACCACAGACACGGTGAAGGTTGCCGTGACCGCCAGCCCGATCTTGACCCTCTGCCAATGCAGCCGCCCCCACTGCACCTCAAGCTCTGCGATCGCACTCGCGTATCGCTCGCCGGCGCTTGCCTCTGCATTGAAGTACTTGATGGTTTCGTAGTTCAGCAGGTTGTCGGCCAAGGCACCATGGGTGTTCAGGCTGGCGGCCGAGACGGCGTGCGCCTTCCTGGCGACTTGGAACATGCTCGTCGAGAAGATCAAGAGATAGACGACTGCGGTGACGGTGAACGTGGCGACCAGCAAGGGCTGATCGAGGTAGGTGAGCACGACCGCCACGGTCACCACCTCAACCATGACCATCGCGACGCTGTTGACGGCATGCAGTACGAGCAACTGGCAGCCGGCCATCGCCTGGGACAACGTGTGCACCAGTGCACCTGTGCGCCGGCTCAAGTGAAACTCAAGGCACAGCTTGAACAGATGCTGAGTAAAGCGGCGAGCGAGACGTGAGTAAAGCCGCTGCTCAGCCGTTCCGTAGGCCAGGGGGCGGATTTCGGCGAGCAACCTGGCGCCGCAGATGGAGAGGAGATAGGCCGCGCCGAACGCGGCGGCTGAAGCGGTCCATGCACGAGGTGCGGCCTGACCATCAGCGACGGCGTCAACCAGACCCTTGAGCGCCAGCGGCGCCAAGGCTGCAAGCAAGGCTCCTGCAACCACCAACAGGAGCGCAACGGCAAACCTGCGCTTGACTGTCGTGTCCGCTTCGGCATACAGGAGCCGAACGATGTCGCGAAACGTGCCTGGTGACCTCATGGAAACTTGGCCTCAGCCTACCTACGTTTGCGCCGGCGCCGTCTGCCGGCCGCTCGACCAGCGGTTGAGCCACGCCTCGATACCAAGGCACGTGTGGATCTCCCCCATGTAGCTCGCAATGGCGGTCGGCCGGCCTGAAAGCACTTCTTCAACCTTGGCTCGATCGAGGAGGCCTTTGCCGACAAGCGCGCCGTCCAGCAGCAGGCTTCGCGCGAAGTCCAGGTTGCGGAGCAGGATCGCCTTGACATGCTCTTCCATGCCACCTTTGGAGTGGCGCCGGGCGATCTCTGAAGGCAGGTCGGCCGCGAAAGCCTGGCGGGCCAGAGCCCGGCCACGGCCACCATTGGTCAGCAGATAGGTGGGAAGCCGCAGACACAGCTCAACCACGGGTTGGGACAGCAGCGGCTGAACCCGCTCGACGAATGCCTCCAAGTCAAATGGGTCGTAGTACCCGACCGGGTGCATCAGGTCTCGCACCTGTTTGAGCTTGCTCACGGGCACATCGGAGACGGCTTCAAGCCCGGGGTGCAGGAAGCGACGTTGACCCCGTACGGCTGCCAGAGCTTCTCGGCTGATGAGTGCCAGGTGCTCGCCAACCTCTGGCTGAACATCCACCGGGCGCAGCCGCAGTCGATCGGACACCGCAAAACGCAGCGCCTTCCAGACCGACACCCTGCCAAGTCTGGCGGCGTCCATCGCCGCCCAAAGGAAGCCGGCATTCAGTCCACGCAATCGCAGGTAGTCCGCCGCCGGCCAGAACGTCGAGTACTGGAAGAAGAGCTGGTCGCCACCCGCTCCAGTGAACACTGCATTCGCGCCATGCGATGCAGCCAGCACGGCATCCATCCGCGTCGCGTCCATGCGACCGATGTAGTTGCTCGGATTCGGCGTGCGCGCAACGTTCAGGATGCTCTCTAGGCGAAAGCTCGGATCCCGTTCTCGCTCGATGAGTTCGCGCTGCGCCCTGGCAGCAGCCAGCCGGGCGTACTCGCGTTCGTCACTGTCCGACCCGGCCGAGTGGTAGTTGATGCAGGTCACCCGTGCTGATGTGCTGTCGGCGGCGAGACAGCTGGCCAGGATGGAGGAGTCAACGCCTCCGGAGAGGCGAAGCATGATGTTGCCGTAGCTTGAGGCCCAGGACAGCGCGCAGCCACGCACCGTACGACGCAATGCGTCAGCGGCTTGCACACGCTCGTCGTGGATTGGGGCCCGGGCAAACTCGACTGCGCTCCACAACAAGGTGGATGCGATCGTGTCTCCGCAGATGTCGACCGCTTCCCCGCCAAGGATCTCCCTCACCCCACTTATCGCCGTGCGACGACCCGGCAAGGCGCCTGCAAGGAGGTGCGCGGCCAGGAAGTCCCAGTCCACCAGCAACTCAGGCAAGCCTGGGGACAGCGTCAGTACGTCCTCGAGCCACGAGAAGATAACGCATACCCCGCGGTACTGAATCAGATAGCAGGGCAACGCACCTGTCGGGTCGCGCAGGATGCGGGTACTGCCCGTGACCGCGTCGTACAGGAGTGCGACATACCGGCCCCAGAATTCATCGATCAGCGCGCGGCCATGGTTCTTCAGAACATGGGCGGCTTCATCCGCGGTGAGCGAGATCGGCCGCGCCGGCCTCTCGAGTGCCCGCCGACGGAACAGCTTTCCCAGCACCACGCCGTGGTCCGGAGGCAGCAGGTAGGACGTGTTGATGTCCGCCTTGATGCCGGTACAGAAGACACTCAAGCCGGGGCGCGACAGGACGGCCTGCCAATCGGGGTGCACCTGCAGCCTTTGAGCGAACAGCCTGGCGGTCTCCGCGCCAGCTTGATTGGCGGTGCTCCATGCCAGCGCGATATAGCGGAACATGAAGCTGGGCTGTCGGCGGCCAGTCACACGACCAGAATCGGCCTGAACCTGCGCACGCGCTGATGAAGATCATTGAGTACGAGGCCTCCGCTCTGCACCCAGGAGTGCGCTCCGAAGGGACCGGTGTGGACTCCGACGACCCATCTGGGAAAGATTCCCTCATGGGCCAGGAAGTTGACGAGCGCCAGCGAATCGAACAGACACTTGTCGCGTGATGTGAAGACAAGCGGACGAAGCCTGTCGAACGCCGCCACGGCATCCCGCGCCGCGGCAAGTGAAAAAGGCTCAGCGCCCACCGTCAGCCGCTCCCTGCGCGTGGCCACCGCACCAACAACAGCCAAGAGCGAGCGGCACCGCAACGACAACGCTGCTGCAGCCACACTCTGCAGAAACCAAAACATGCGACGCAGACCGATCCGAACACGATGCGCCGAGTCTTCGTCGACCAGCGAGGAGATCGCCTCCGGGACGGTTGCTGACGACCGCCACTCTTTGCCGGGCGGCCTGTCGGTCAACAGCCCTTGAAGCATCAGGCGCTTCGTGACTGCGCTGAGGTCGGCGGATGAGACCGGCACGTCGTTGACGACCGGATCTGGCGGCCAGCCCTCAACCGCATCTGAGAGGGCCGGCATGTGCACACCCCCAACGCCCAAGTACTTGTCCCGTCGCAGGTCAAGCAGGATGACCTGATCCTCGCTGCGACAGGCATACACATGCGGAGCAAGCCAAAGCTTCTGTACCTGCCCCTGTGTCACCAAGCTCATTTCATTGCCCTTTAACCCTCCGGCACAGGGTGTGCAGCACAACGCCGCACACCCTGCTATCGGCTTGGCCGATTACGGACGAGTCGGGTACTCCGGGTCAGACTCCAACTGGGGCCCCGCGGGGGGACCCATCGTGGCTTCGCTCGCGTCGCCCAGGTCGACGATCTCCAGCTCTTTCAGGTCGTTCATGATTTGCTCCTTCAGTTGAGATGAATGGCATGTGCCTTCGGCCATTGGCCAGATGACTCCGGCACAGCCAGACTAGTTTCAGATGCCCACCCACGGCAATCCGCTCGTCGCGTGACCTGTCGCGTTCGGTCGGTGTGTGCATCCCAGCAGATGCACAGGCAAGTGGGCCTTCGGAGTCAGTGAACGCCCGGGACCGCAGGGCTCTCAT
Organism: Pseudomonadota bacterium; assembly: GCA_040384625.1. Lineage (GTDB taxonomy): Bacteria > Pseudomonadota > Gammaproteobacteria > Burkholderiales > Burkholderiaceae_C > CADEEN01. The sequence continues at coordinate 42,640 of JAZKIW010000007.1, forward strand.
GCTGCAGGCGTGGCTCAGCAAACGATCGGTCCAAGGACGAGCTTGCCAAGGCCACCACTGTTCGGTCTACTTCGCGCGACCGCGGGTCCAAGCGGGCGCGATGCGATGCACGCCCACCGCGAATTCAGCACCCATGAGTGAACCGACCGCTGCAGCGTCATCAGAGAATGGATCCCACCGCTAGCCCCGTCCCGACGCACGAGACGCCCAGCAGCGTGCCGTCGATGTGGCACCTGTGCTGGCAGGCGGCCGTCGGGCGCGAGTTCTTCGCGGACCCAGCCCTGTACAGCCGCGTCCGCGGCCGGCTCATCGACGCACACAAGCGCCAGGGACGGGTCCTCGTTGACTACGCGTTGCTGCCGACCGAGATCCATGTGGTGGCGGAGATTGCACCGGGCGACACCGCCGGCAGCGTGGCGCGAGCCGTCGGCAACATCGTGGCGCGCTGGGTGCGCGCCGCTCTGCCCGTACGCAGCCCGGTCCTCGCAGGACCGTATCGGGCACGCCGCATCGGCTCGGCCGACGAGCAGCGGGATGAGGCACGGATGCTGGCCTGGCGGGCCGTGTTTCATGGCTTGTGCACGACGCCGGCCCACTACCCGCATGCCGCCTACCGCATCGCGCTGGGGCTCACACCCGGCGAAGGATTTGACGCCCGCCCGCTGCTGCGTGTGTTTGGTGTGTCGGTGCCCGAAGCGCGTGCCGCGTTGCGGGCCTGGGTGGCTCGGCGCCCATCCGAGCAGGAGCGGCAGGTGTGGGAGCTGACACGCGGCCTGGTGCTGGCCACAGGCAGCGGAGGCGCAAATAGGCCGGCCTCAGCCAAGGAGGTACGCCGCGCGGCAGCGGCAGCACTCGTTGCGGCCAGCGGCATCGGCAACAAGGGTGGGATCGATGGCGCGCTCGGGCTCCTCGAGATCTGGGCCGCCGCGAAATTGGGACTGAGCGCAGCGGGACTGCACACCGCCTCTGATGTCACGAGCGCGCGGGGACGCGGGCTCGTTGCCTGCCTGGCCACCACACATGGTCTGTGCTCTGCGGCGGCGGTGGCGCGCTACTTCGAGCGTGCCAAGGCCACGCTGAGCGAGCAAATGGCGGCCCGCCGGGCCAGTCCGGTCGATCGGCAGATCCTGGCCACGCCCGTGGAGCGGATCATCGAAGAAGCGACCGCGCTGCGTCGCGCCGGCCTGAAGGCGGCGGCAAGTCCCCGCGGGTGAGTCGCTTGGGGGCCTGGGCACCGGGGACAAGCACTCCGGGATCTCAGCGCGACAGCCTGACCGAACGTTGATGACGTTACTACTCTTGTCCGCCCCAGACATCAGCAGGTGTCGCGCGTGGAAGCGACTACCCTGCTCCGCCACCAAGCTTTTGCTCTGCTCGGAAGGCCTGCTCCTCAACAGTGCCGACCAAAGGCGATGCCGGCCGAACACAAGCAACGATGCATCCCCGTCCTTTGACGCGATCGCGCTTGCCGCGCAGTCTTTCGTCAGCAAACAGCAACCGCTCAACTGACATCTCTGCTGGGCGCCGCCGCATGTGAGTTGGATCTTCGACTGACTGCGCCGGACTGCCCACTCGGAGAGCGACTGCTTGCGCCAGCGGGTGGAGGGAAACGATGAATGGCGTCGGACACGCAAGCAGACCAGTGAACGCGGCTCGATCGGTGCAGATGCTGAAGGCAGTGCTGGAGGGCCGTACCTACGAGACAGTCGGGCTTGAGTTTGGAATTTCCAGAACCGCCGTGGAGCGCAGGATCAAGAGCATCGCAGCCAAACTCAACAGACAGGTCGGCATTGACGGCCTGAACGAGGGAAGCGTCGCATTTGTCTGGCGCTTGCGTCGCCATCGTGAGTCGATCCTGGCCGCCCTTGAGGCCTTTGAGCCGCAGTGCAAGAGCCCAATCAGACCGACGCGGGTCGTCTCGGAGGAAGAGCTTGCACAGGCAGTCATACGCATACGCGGCAGAAGCACGCAGTCCCCGCGAGACATCGCACTCTTCTACACGCTGTTCGCCACCGGCGCCAGGCCACTGGAGGTGGCGCGCCTCCAGCTGGGTGACTACCTCCAGGTCGACGGGACCGTGCGGGTTGCATCCGAGTTTCGGGCAGAGGTGGCCATAACCGGCAAGTCGAGACCCTTGTACTTTGCGAGCAGCAGACTCGTTCAGGCACTGGACTCTTACCTTCTCGAGCGGCTGGAGCGCCGGCAAGGACTCGCATCGACGCCCGACTTTCGCGGGCTAGACCCGAAAAGCCGCCTGTTCCTCACCGCAGCGGGCGATCCCTTTCCGATCACGACGTACGGAGAACTCGGGCAACGTCGATTCTTGTGCCGGCCCATTCTGGAGATTTACCGGAAGCTCTTTCGCCATGCAGAACTCGCAGGGGCAACCGCGCTTTCGGTGCGCCACACCATTGTGGCGAGGCTGTACGACCGTGGCGCCGACGAGGACCAGGTCGGTTTAATGCTCGGCATTGCTGATCGCAGCGCCGTTCGCGAACTGTTCCCAAGGAAGCGGCCTGCGATGGAAAGGCTGGTCCACGAGCTGGTCTGAGAGAGCGCACGGCCAATGGGTTGCCGACGCCCTTGGTCCCATCGGCAGAGGCCGCGAACAAGGGATCAGCCATCCTTTGATCTGCATCTACGGGAGGTTCCCCTCGCTGGGGAGCACAGAGGACGGCGCACCGCCAGCCAGCAGCGCCCGCAAACCTCAGGCGGCAGCCAATATCCGAAACTCCGTGGCCTTTACGACAGGTCGGACCTGGTTCTTGCTGCGCTGAAGATCCACGAGACCGTAGCGAGACATTGTCTTCAGCGTTCGAGACAAATTGCTTGGCTGCCGACCTGTTACCTTTGCCAGGTTGGCCATCGACTCCGGGTTCGTCTCCCGAATGACTTTCAGCAGCGCTCGATTCTGATCGCTGAGCACCTCGGCCACCGACTTCATCGAGGTGAACCAGATCTTAGGCTCTCCAGCTTTCGGCTTGTATGAGCCCTTAGCAATAGCAATCATTCGCGCGCGAATCTGCGCTTGCGGCATCACACCGATGACGATGGGCTTCATGACTGTGCCTCCTTGATGACCAGATCAACCTCAGAGAAGAAATCCTCCAGCAACCGCTGCGCGGACTCGAACGAATACGCGACGCCCTTGTCTCTTGCCGTTCTATGTCGATGGTCGTAGGGCAGCCGCTGACCGGCGAACTTGAACTTCATTGGCAGCTTCACGGCATGCGCGTTGTCATACCCAAGGACTCGCGTGCCGTACCGATCGTGCAATGTCAGGCTGTACCTAATCCCGTGAGGAATGTCCTCTGATACATCGACGCGCCG
>JAZKIW010000008.1:0-36836 GCA_040384625.1 Pseudomonadota bacterium
GCATGTTCACGCACAGCAGCACGCCGAACCAGATCAGGTCGATGCCCATCTTGTCGGCCACCGGCCCGAGCATCGGCAGGATGATGAAGGCGATCTCGAAGAAGTCGAGGAAGAAGGCCAGGAAGAAGATGAAGATGTTGACGGCGATCAGGAAGCCGAGTTGTCCGCCGGGCAAGCCGGCGAGCATGTGCTCGATCCAGATGCCGCCGTCGACGCCCTGGAACACCAACGAGAACACGCGCGAACCGATCAGGATGAACACCACCATCGCGGTGATGCGCATCGTGTTCAGCAGTGCCTGCTTCAGCAACGACAGGGTCAGCCGCTTGTGCATGGCGGCAAGGATGAAGGCGCCCACCGCTCCCATCGCGCCCGCCTCGGTCGGCGTGGCGATCGCCGATTTCATGCCGGGCAGGCCGCCCATGCTGCCCAGGACGGTGAAGATCAGCACGGCGGACGGGATGATGCCGCGCAGACACTTCGACCAGAGGGCCCAACCTTCCAGGGTGCGGCCCTCTTTCGGCACGCCCGGTACGTGCGCCGGCTTGATGCGCGACAACATGAAGGTATAGAGCGCGAACAGCGCGACCTGCAGCAAGGACGGGCCCCAGGCACCCTTGTACATGTCACCCACAGGCTTGCCCAACTGGTCGGCCAGCACGATCAGCACCAGCGAGGGCGGCACCAGCTGGGTGATGGTGCCGGAAGCCGCCAGCACGCCCGTGGCGTAGCGCATGTTGTAGCCCCAGCGCATCATCACCGGCAGGGAGATCATCGCCATCGCAATCACCTGTCCGGCGACCGTGCCAGTGATGGCGCCCAGAATGAAGCCGACGATGATGACCGAGTAGCCCAGGCCGCCGCGGATCGGGCCGAACAGCTGTCCCATCGAGTCGAGCATGTCCTCGGCCAGGCCGCAACGTTCCAGGATCGTGCCCATCAGGGTGAAGAAGGGTATCGCCAGCAGCAGGTCGTTGGACAGGATGCCGAACACGTTGAGCGGCAGTGCGCTCATGAAGCTGGCCGGAAACCATCCCATCCACACCGCGAAGAAGCCGCAGCCCAGACCCAGGGCTGTCAGCGAGAACGCGACCGGAAAGCCGATCAGCAGGACGAAGATCAGGCCCGCGAACATCAGCGGGGCAAAGGTGTCCATGGTCATTGCAGCGGCCTCTCGTAGTGGAAGTCGCCTTCGTATTTGTGCTGCAGCCAGGCGACTCGCTTGATGGCCTCCGAGATTCCCTGCGCGAACAGCAGGCTGAATCCCAGCGGCAGCATCAGCATGGCCGGCCAGCGGATCAGGCCGCCCGCATTGCTGGACATCTCGCCCGACACGTACATCTTCACGAACAGCGGCCAAGCGTAATAGATCATCACCAGCATCGACGGCAACATGAAGAACACGAGGCCTGCAAGATCGATCAGGGCCTGGACTCGGCCCGAATAGCGGCCGTAGATGACATCAACGCGCACGTGCTCATTGACGCGCAGGACCTGCGAGGCCCCCAACATTACGCAGCCGGCGAACAGGTACCACTGGATCTCGAGGTAGGCGTTCGAGCTGTAATTGGCGAGGTAGCGAACGACCGCGTTGGCGGCACTGATGAGACAGGAGGCGAAGACAGCCCACTTCGCGACGGTCGCGAAGCGATCGTTGACGACGTCGATGCCGCGCGAGAGTGACAACAATCCGTTCATTCGACGCTCCGAAGGCCCAGTTCAGACCATGGCTGGTGCGCAATGTAATGGCGAACGCGGGCGTCGTAGCCTCGGGCGGGCCTTGCTGCGGGAAAGCCCTGAAGTTGGCACCGGGCCAGGGCGACCGGCGTGACGGGTCAGGGTTGGATTGCTTGCCGGAACAAGTTCGCCGAGCGACTGCCGCTGCGACAGAAGGCCAGGATCGGCCGCGGAAGCTCTTCCAGCAACTGCGCAAACTGCGCAATCTGCTCGGGCGTCTGGAAGGCGCCCGAGACCGGCAGAAAGCGGTACTCGAGTCCTGCAGCGCGTGCCGCAACTTCGATTGCGGCATGAGTCGGCTGGTCGGGCCCATGCTCGAAGTCCGGCCGGTTGTTGATGACGCTTCGAAAACCCGCACGCGCAGCTTCGGCCATCGCTTCGGGGGTCAGTTGCGGGGCGACGCAGACATCGGGCGCCACGGCACGCAGGGGTAGGTTCGTGTTCATGACGCGCAGCCTACTTCGCCAGAGCGGCCTTGACCGCTGCCGAAACCTGCCCCATGTCGGCCTTGCCGGCCAGCTCGGCCTTCGCGACAGCCATCACCTTGCCCATGTCGCCCGGTCCGCTGGCACCGAGCCCAGCGACGATGTGCGCCACGGCGGTCGTGACCTCGTCGGCCGACAGGCGCTGCGGCAGATAAGCCTCCAGCACGCGCAGCTCGGCAGTCTCCTTGTCCACCAAGTCGGCGCGCTGCGCCTGCTGGAACGCCGCAATGGAGTCCTTGCGTTGCTTCATCAGCTTGTCGACGATGCCCACGACCTGCACATCGTCAAGCGCGATGCGCTCGTCGACTTCCTTCTGCTTGATCGCGGCCAGCAGCATGCGGATGGCCAACAGGCGCTGGCTGTCCTTGGCGCGCATGGCGGCCTTCATGTCATCGGTAATGCGGTCCTTGAGGCTCATGTCTCGGTGTTCTCCACAATGAAGAAAGCCCGCAGCGGCAACCCGCGCGGGCTCTGGGTCAGGCGGTGGGGGACTGCCCCGCTCAGTAGAGCTTCTTCGGCAGCTGCATCGAGCGCACGCGCTTGAAGTGACGCTTGACTGCCGCGGCCTTCTTGCGCTTGCGTTCGGCGGTCGGCTTTTCGTAGAACTCGCGCGCACGCAGGTCGGTCAGCAGGCCGAGCTTTTCGATGGTGCGCTTGAAACGGCGCAGGGCGACGTCGAACGGCTCGTTCTCTTTGACGCGAATCGTGGTCATGAAACAGGTGATCCTTGGGGTGTGCGCTCGGTGTCCTGAAGGACGTTCGGGCGGAGGTTTCGGCGTTCCGCCCGCGAATCGAGCGCGCGGGTTTTCCAGCAAAGAGCGCGATTATAGCCAGTATTCTCCGTCCGTCACTTGCCGCCAGGGGCCGGTTGGAGCGAGGGTGCGGCGTGGCTACCATGGCGTCATCCTCAAGCTAGGGATGGGGCTGCCTGTTCGAGGGGGGCCGGTGATTGTTCACTTGCCCGTCCCCACTCCGCGACCCACCATAGCATCCTGTCCAGTTAGCCCAAGACGATGCCCGACACTTTGCTGCCCGATGGCCCTGACCGCGATGCCTCCGGCGCGCGTACGGACCGGGTGATCGCCTCCCTCGGAGCGCTGTTGCCCGCCGTGCTGCGGCGGGACGGCGACAGCCTGACCGTCAAAGACGCCACCGGGGACTACCTGCACGCCGACGCCGCCTGGCTCGAGTGCTGGGCCTGTACTGCCAACGACATCATCGGCCGCGGCGATGGCGTGCTTTTCGAGCCTGCCGTGGTTGCAGCGCTGCGCATCGCCGAGCAGGCGGCGCTGGCGCAGACGGGTGCGTTGATCAGTGAACACAAGGTCGAGCGACTTGGAGTGCGGCGCGACTTCAGTGTGCTGCGCCAACGGCTCGACGGGGGCGACGGGCGGACCCTGCTGGCTGCCGTCTGGCGTGACCTCGCGCCGCTGCGTCGCAGCGAAGCCTTGCGCGCGGCCGCGATCGAACAGCTCGAAGCGCAGCAGCGCGCCAATGAGGCCCTGCGGCGCGAGATGCAGGACCACACCCTGCGGGACAGTGAAACCGGCCTCTACAACCGCGCCCACTTCGAAGACCAGCTTCGGCGAGAGGTCGACCTCTCGACGCGCGAACACCGCGAGTTCGCGCTCGTGTCGATCGAACTCGACCCACCGCCTGCAGACGTGGTTGCGCTCGGCAGCGCCGCACGTGTGCGCGTGTACGAGGCGCTCGGACGGCTCTTGCGCGGCAATACCCGCGCCATGGATGCCTCCTGCCGCTTCGACGAGACCCGGTTCGCCGTCCTGCTGTCCGGCGTCGGACTGGCGACGGCCCATTCGCGAATGGAAGGCCTTCGCCGCCAATGCGCGACGCAGATCGTGGCTCATGACGGGCGTGACATCGGCTTCACCGCGTCGATGGGTGTAGCCAGCTTCCCGCACACGGCACACACGCAAGAGGAGCTGAGCGCGGCCTGCGATCTGGCGTTGGCCGACGCGCGCCAGCGTGGTGGCAATCACGTCACGCTGGCCAGCATCCGTTTCGATCCGAGCTAGGCCTTCAGCCGGCCAGTCCGCGCCACAGCATATCGAGTGCCAGTGCGTAGAGCATTACCGCGAAGATGCGGCGCAAGTGGCGCACATCGAGCGAATGCGCCATGCGCGCGCCCAGGGGGGCGATCAGGACGCTGGCCGAGGCGATCACGGCCAGCGCCGGCAGGTACAGAAAGCCGAAGGCACCTGGCAAGGGGGCGGGCTGCGACCAGCCGCCGACTATGACGCCCGCGGTATTGGCCAGCGCAATCGGAAACCCGATCGCAGCGCCGGTGGCGATTGCCTGATGGATCGGCACGTTGCAGCGCGTCATGAACGGCACCGCAATGAAGGCGCCACCAGCACCAACCAGGCCGGCCAGGAAACCGATCACGCCACCGACTGCCGACTGGCCGACTGGCCCGGGCAATTGACGGCTGGGCTTGGGTGCCACGGCGCGCAGCATCTGGGTGGCCGAGTAGCCGACGAAGGCGGCGAAGAAGAGCGCCAGCGCCTGTCCCTTGACCAGGGCGAAGACGCCGGCCCCGGCCGCCAGCCCTCCGATCACGATACCGGGGGCCATGCCGCGCACGATGTCCCAGCGGATGGCCTTGCGACGCTGGTGCGCTCGCATCGTCGACAGCGAGGTGAACAGGATGGTCGCCATCGCGGTGGCGATCGCCATCTTCACCGCCATGTCGCTGGACACCCCGCGTTGCGTGAGGATCCACGTCAGGAAGGGCACCATCACCATGCCCCCGCCGACACCCAGCAGACCGGCCAGGAATCCGGTGCCGATACCGAGCACGCCCAGTTCGAGGATCAGCAGAGGCTCGATGCCGAACAGCGTCATCCAGCGGCGGCCAGCAGCGCCTGCACCGCCCGCCACTCGGGCGCCGATACCGGCGTGATCGACAGCCGGTTGCCGCGCTGCAGCACCTGCATCGATGCCAAGGCAGGCTGGTGCCGCATCTCAGCCAACGAGAGCAGGCGTGTCTTGCGCACGAGTTTCACGTCCACATGCAGCCAACGCGGCGCGTCGAGCGTCGCCTTCGGATCGTGGTACGGACTTTTCCGGTCGAACTGCGTCGCGTCGGGGTACGCGGTCGACGCGACTTCGGCCAGGCCGGTGATGCCCGGTTCGGGGCACGACGAGTGATAGAAGAGGACACCGTCGCCGACGCGCATCGAATCCCGCATGAAGTTGCGCGCCTGGTAATTGCGCACCCCGACCCAGGGCACGCAACCCAGCCGCACCATGTCGTCGATGCTGCACTCACTGGGCTCGCTCTTCATCAGCCAATAGGAATGGGCCACGGCGTGCATCCGACGAATTGAAGGGGCGCAAGGTAAGGTGTCTGCCGCGCCCCCGCAGGCCGCATTCCTGAACCCAAGGGGAAGTTCAGGTGGGCGAGGTCAGCAGGGCTTCGGGTTCATCTGACGCGAGACGCTCACACCAGCCCTGCAATATTCCAAGCCCTAGCTCAGAGAGCATCGGTTCTAGGAAATTAAAAACCCGCGCGAACGCGGCAGACGGGGTCGATTCTACGGCTACAGGAGCTGGCCGTCGCGACTCAATGCGGCGTCGATGCGGGCCAGCATCGTGTCGATCTGCACGCTATCGTCGGCAGGCGTTGCGCGCGCTGGCGCCGCACCTGCACCGGGTCGTTCGACCAGTTGATAGGCCAAGTTCAAGGCTGCCAGGACGGCGATGCGTTCGCGAGCCTTGACCTTCCCGGCATCGCGGATCGCACTCATCTCCTTGTCGACGCTGGCGACGGCTGCCAGCAACGAGGCCTCGCCGCCGTCGGGGCAGGCCAGCAAGTAGCTCTGGCCGAGGATTGTGACTTCCATCTGCTTCATGCGGCGCTCCCGTCGTCGGTGCCGCCGTTGACCGGCAGGCGCTCGAGCAAAGCGTCGATGCGCGAGCGGGCTGCCGTCAGGCGCGACTTCAGGCTGTCGCGCTCGCTGGTCGTGCTGCCGAGCTGGGCCTGCAGGAGCGCATTGGTGCGCTCGAGTTCGTCATGTCGCAACAGCAGGCGGTCGAGGCGCTCGGCGAGGTCTTGCAGCGTGGCCATGGGCGAGGGCGAGGCGGGGGTGCGGAATTATGCGGTGGCCAACCGGCGCTCAGCGCCTGTTAGCATCGCCGCCGTTGGTGCCTGCGCCACAAATTCATGGGGCGCGGGGTAAACGGGAATCGGGAGCTCAAGCCGCCACGCGGCCGCGCCAACCCGAGCTGCCCCCGCAACGGTAAGTGCACGGGCGCCGGTGGGACTCTCACCGTCGCCCCGCTCGTGCAACACCGGCCACTGGAGCGCGGACATGCGCCCTGGGAAGGCCAGCACGGGTCGATGCGCCAGCCCGGATACCGGCCAACAGGGCGGCGCGCTGCGTGAGCAGGGCGCCATGAGGTGCGTGCCTGCGGGGAAGCTGGCGAGCACGTTGAACCGGGTCTTCCTTCCATCATGTCTTGCCAAACCATCGGGCTGTCTGCCCTTCTGGCGTTTTCGCTCGCCTGTGCGAGCCCCTGCTCGTCGGCCCAGACGGTCGCCGAGCCCACCACCACCACGATCGTCGTCACTGCGGCCCGCACCGAGCAGGCGCTGGCGGACGCACTGCCGAGCACGCGGGTCATCGGTCGTGCCGAGATCGAGACGTCACAGGCGGTCGACCTGCCGGCACTGCTGCGCACGCTGACTGCCATCGATGTGTCGCAGGCCGGCCCGCTCGGCTCTCAGACCTCGCTCTTCCTGCGCGGCGCCGACAGCCGCCAGACACTCGTCCTGGTCGATGGCGTGCCCTTTGCGCGCGCCGACTTCGGCACGGCGTCCTGGCAGCATCTGCCACTCGACCAGATCGAACGCGTCGAGATCGTGCGAGGCAACCACTCGAGCGTCTATGGAGCCCAGGCAATCGGCGGCGTGGTGCAGATCGTCACGCGGCGCGCGACCAAACCGGAAGTGATGCTCGCGGCCGGCTCGCAGGGAACGTACAGAGCTTCTGCGGCCGCCGGCGGCGCATGGGGCGAGGGTGAGACAGGCACTCGGCTCTCGGGCTCGCTGTCGTGGAGACGAACCGACGGCTGGTCTGCGCGCGACCCGGACGTCGTCGCCGGTGCCAACCCCGACCGCGACCCTGCGCGCCAGGGCGGTGCCAGCCTGCGTGTCGAGCAGGGCTGGGCGGGGGGGCATCGCACGCAGCTTTCGCTCGGCGAGAGCGACACCCGAAGCGCCTATGACGGCTTCACGCCGGGCCTCGACGATCAGTTGACCACCCGCGTGCGCATGCTCGCGCTGACCACACGGCATGCCCTTGGCGCCGGCTGGTCGATCGACGCTGAAGCGGGCCAGACGACGGAGCACTTCGACGACCCCACTGCCCCGCAGAATTTCGGCGTCTCGCAGGCTGACAACCGGGTGCGCAACGTCGCGGCCACGCTCGGCTGGCACGCCACCCCGAACCACGACCTGCAGTTCGGCCTCGAGTCGCGACGCGACCGCTACAGCGTGCCGGGCGGCGCAACCCAGCAACGCAGCACTGGGAGCGCGCGCATCGGCTGGCAAGCGCGTGTGACCACGGACTGGCAGGTCCAGGCGCACCTGCGGCACGACGACAGCAGCGACTTCGGTTCGACCACCACGGGTCTGGGTGCCGTCGCGTTTGCCTTCGCCCCCGGATGGAGGGCGAGCCTGCAGGTGTCTACCGCGTTCTCTGCGCCGTCGTTTCTCGACCAGCAGTACGCCGACCCGGCGCAGCCGCTGAAGGCCGAGCATTCGCGCCAGGCCGAGGCCGCCCTGCATTGGCGTGAGGGCGCGGCGAGCCTGCGTGCGGCGCTGTTCGTGCAGCGCCAACGCGACCGCATTGACTTCGATCCGAACACCTTCGTGGCCGGCAACATCGCTCGTGCCCGCAACGAAGGCTTGGAACTAATGGCGCAGTGGCCAATTGCTGTGGGCGCATTGAACGCTGAAGTGACCCTGCAGAACCCGCGTAATGCAGACACCGGCGTGACCCTCGCGCGCCGTTCGAAGCAGGCGCTGGTTCTTGGGTGGAACGGCCGCCTCGAGGCCTGGGAGTTGCGCGCCTCGCTGCGCCACGTCGGCACTCGGCGCGACAGCGACTTCTCCGACGACATGACGCCCGCTCGCACGACCTTCGGCCTGGGCGTCGCGCGATCATTTGCGCCCGGCTGGCGCGCCGCGGTGACGGTGGACAACGCCACCGACCACAAGCGTCCCGAGGTGCTGGGTTACACCGCGACACCACGCAGCGTGCTCGTATCGCTGCAGGGCAGCTGGCGATAGGCCGTGCCCCTGTCTGGCCCCCGCCTGGTCTGGTTCGCAGCTGCGCTGGCGGCGGCGACGCTGGCCGTGGTTGCGCTCTCGCTGCTGATCGGCAGCGCGGGGCTGGACAGCGAGATGATCCGCACGCTGCGCGCGCCGCGCGTGGCGGCTGCTGCAGGCGTCGGAGCGCTGCTCGCGCTGTCGGGGCTGGCGATGCAGGCCCTCCTGCGCAACCCTCTGGCCGATCCCTACGTGCTCGGCACTTCGGGTGGGGCCGCTGTGGGGGCCTTGCTGGCCCTGATGTTCGGCGTTGCTATGGCCTGGGGTGCCGCCGCGGGCGCCGTGGTTGCCGGCGCACTGCTGCTGCTGTTGGCGCGGCGTGCGCTTGCGTCCAGCGATGATGCCTCGACGCGACTCATCCTGAGTGGGGCGATGCTTGCGGCGGTGTTCGGTTCCCTGGCCACGTTGCTGCTCACGCTGACCTCCGAACAACGCCTGCGCGGCGCGATCTTCTGGCTTGTTGGCGACCTCTCCGGCGCCGACCATGCCGGCACCAGTCTGTCCGCCGCGGTGCTGTTCACGCTGGCGCTGCTTGCGCGTCAGCGCGCCATCGATCGCCTGCTACTCGGCAGCGAGGTTGCGCACCTGCTCGGGGAGCCGGTGCGGCGTCTGCGGCTGGAGCTGCTGGTCTGCGCCTCGCTGGCGGCAGGATTGGCCGTGGCCAGCGCCGGTGCCATCGGTTTCGTCGGCCTGGTCGTGCCACACGCCCTGCGCCTGGCCGGTGTGCAGCGAACGCGCGACTTGGCCTGGATGACGCCGCTCGGCGGCGCCACACTGTTGATGTCGGCCGACCTGCTGTCGCGCAGTGTGGTGGCGCCGATCGAGTTGCCGGTGGGGGCCGTGATGGCGCTCATCGGCGCACCTGTGTTCATTTTCTTTCTGGCGCGGGGTATCCGATGAGTGCGGCCCTGATCGAATCGCATGCCCTGACGCTGGTTGCCGCCGGCCGCACCCTGGTGCACGCGCTCGACTGGCGCGCCGCGATCGGCGAGCGCTGGTGCGTGATCGGCCGCAATGCTGCGGGCAAGAGCAGCCTGCTGCGCGCGCTGGCCGGCATCGGCGACGCGGCCCTGCAACGCGCGGGCGAGGTGCGGTGGCTGGGCCGCGCGACCGACGCCTGGCCGGCGTCGGATGCCGCGAGCGTGCGTGCTTTCCTGCCGCAACAAACCAGCGACCGCTTCCCGATCACGGTGCGTCGCCTGCTCGAACTGAGCCTCGTTCAGGCGCGCCATGATCCGCACGCCCTGCTCCTGGCGCTCGATGCAGCCGCGTTGCCTGAGCGCAATGTGCTCGAGCTGTCGGGCGGCGAACGCCAGCGCGTGGCGTTGGCTCAGTGCGCGGTCCAGGGCGCGCCCCTCCTATTGCTCGATGAGCCGGTCGCGTTTCAGGATCCCGCGCACCAACTCCAGGTGGCGCAGTGGCTTGGCACCCTGGCGCAGGACCACGCGCTCGTGATCTCTGCGCACGATGTCAACTGGATCGCGGGCGCCGCCACCCATGTGTTGGCGCTGTTGCCCGACGGCCGGTGCGAGCAGGGGACAGCGGCCGAGATGCTGGTCGCCGATCGCTTGGAGCGTGTGTACGGTTGTGCGTGGCGTGCGGTGAACGGCGACGGCGCCCCCGTGTGGGTCGCGCATTGAGCGGCCGACAGAACTACTTCGGCCGCGCCCGGTCGATCGCGTCGCACAGCGTGGCCGCACCCTGAACGAAGCGCGGCCCCATCCGGCCGATCAGGTCCCCATCGACAAATCCGAACTGTCGCTGCCGTACGGCACTGACCTGGGCGAAGCGCTGCCAACGCGCGAAGTCGCGCTCGGCGTCGGCCAGGCGCCCCGATGATGCGATCAACTGCGGATCGGCGCCGATGGCTGCTTCCCAGCTGACGGTGGGTGTCAGCAGCGGCAGGCCGCCGAACACATTGACCCCGCCGCAGACCTCGATCGCCTGGCCGATCAGATGTTCGCGATTGACCGTCATCAGCGGCTCCTGCCAGAGCTGCCAAAACACCCGCAGCGGCGCCTTGCCCGCATGACGCTCACGCAGCGCCTGCCAGGCGTGCTCGAACGCCGTGGCTGCCGCAGAGGCTTCGTCGACGTGGCCGAGCAGGACGCCGAGGCGACGCAGGGTATCGGGGATGGCTGCGGCTTGACGGATCTCGCTCTCGTAGACCGTCAGCCCGAGCGCACGCAGGCGGGCGCGATGGCGCTCATTGAGGCCGCTGGCCCAGACCAGGACCAGGTCGGGCTTCAAGCGCGCGATGGCCTCGAAATCGAGCGCGAACGCGTCGCCGACGATCGGCAGTTGGCGCGCCGCGGCCGGGTGGTCGCTGTAACGGATGACGGCCTTGACGCTGGTGCCGGCGCCGACGGCAAAGGCCATCTCGGTCAGATGGGGTGCGAGGCTCACCACCCGCCGGGCCGGCGTGGTCAGCGTGACGGTGTGTCCACTGTCGTCCTGCACACTGACCTGGGCCTGGCAGGCCACCGCGCAAATGAAGGCGCTGAGCGCGGTCAGGAGGCGCTTCATGGGGCCGGCGTCTTGTCCGGGAAGCTGCACTGCGCAGCGACACCGCAGCGCCAGCACTGCGGTTTGCGCGCCAGGCAGACGTAACGCCCGTGCAGGATCAACCAGTGGTGCGCACCGACGCGGTAGGCTGGCGGGACGCGCGCGATCAGTTTCAGCTCAACCTCCAGGGGCGTCTTGCCAGGGGCCAGTCCGGTGCGGTTGCCGACGCGAAACACATGGGTGTCGACTGCGAACGTCGGCTCACCGAAGGCGACATTCAGCACCACGTTGGCCGTCTTGCGGCCCACGCCTGGCAGGGCCTCGAGCGCTTCGCGCGAGCGCGGCACCGCGGCGCCGTGGCGCTCGATCAGGATTCGGCAGGTCTCGATCAGGTTCCTCGCCTTGTTGCGGTACAGGCCGATGGTTCGGATGTGCTCGGCCACGGCATCGGCGCCCAGCGCGACCATGGCGCGCGGCGTGGGCGCGATCGCGAACAGGCGCTGCGTCGCCTTGTTGACACTCACATCGGTGGCTTGTGCCGACAGCAGCACGGCGGCCAGCAACTCGAACACGCTGGTGTAGCGGAGTTCCGAAACGGGCTGCGGATTGGCCTCGCGCAGGGTGGCGAAGAGCGCTTCGATGTCTGCGGCACTCATCGTCGTCATGGCGAATTGCCCTCACGCGCACGCTTGAGCGCGGCGTCGATCACAGCGCGCTTGCGCTCCAGCGCCACCGGGTCGCTGATCACGCTGGCGGCTTCGAGATCGGCGAGCTTGGCACTGGCCTTGTCGGCCAGGCGCTGATCGTTTTCGCGCTGCTCACGCTCGGTGCGCGCAGCATGGGCAGCGTAGCGCTGGCGCGCTTCGTCGGCCTGGGACGGGCTCCATGCCGACCAGCCACTCGCGCCGGGTGTGGCCTCTTCGAGCGAGATGCAATCGACCGGGCAGACGGGGATGCACAGCTCGCACCCGGTGCACAGCGACTCGACCACGGTGTGCATCAGCTTGGGGGCACCGATGATGCAATCGACCGGGCAGGCTTTGATGCACAGAGTACAACCGATGCACCAGACCTCGTCGACGATGGCCAGCTTGCGCGGCCCTTCGTGGCCATTGGCTGGGTTCAGCGCGATCACGGTCCGGCCGGTGATCGCCGCCAGTCGGTCGATCCCTTCCGCGCCGCCAGGTGGGCACTGATTGATCGGCGCCTCGCCAGCCGCGATGGCCTGCGCATATTGCCGGCAATCAGGGTAGCCGCAGCGCGTGCACTGCGTCTGCGGCAGCGCGGCGTTCAGTCGATCGGCGAGAGCGGTGTGCGGCACTGCCCGATTATCGGCGGCGGGTGTTGACCTTCTTTGCTGCGGGCTTGCGCTTGGCCGGCGCTGTCGTGGGCGACTCTCCGCTGCCGAATCGCGCGATGAAGTCGCTCACCTTGGGATGCACGTGCTCGCGCCAGCGCCGGCCCGAGAAGATGCCGTAGTGTCCGGCGCCTTCGGCGTCGTAGTGAAAGCGTCGCGACGCGGGCACGCCGGTGCACAGCTCGTGTGCGGCGCGGGTCTGGCCGGCGCCGGAGATGTCGTCGAGCTCGCCCTCCACCGTCAGGAGGGCGGTGGTCCTGATGTCTTGCGGTCGCACCAGCTCGCCGTTGACATGCCAGGTGCCGTTGACCAGGGCGAAATCCTGGAACACGGTCTTGATGGTGTCGAGGTAGTACTCGGCCGGCATGTCGAGCACGGCGTTGTACTCGTCGTAGAACTGGCGGTGGCTCTCGGCACTGTCGTCGTCGCCACGCACCAGGTCGAGAAAGTAGTCGTAGTGCGAACTCAGGTGGCGATCAGGGTTCATCGCCACGAAGCCGGTGTGCTGCAGGAAGCCGGGATAGACGCGGCGCGTTGCGCCCGGGTAGTTCTGCGGCACGCGGTAGATCACGTTGTGCTCGAACCATTCGTGGCTCTTGTTCATCGCCAGGTTGTTGACCGCGGTAGGCGACTTGCGGGCATCGATCGGGCCACCCATCATGGTCATCGTGCGCGGCGTGAACTCACCCCGGCTGGCCATCAGCGACACCGCGGCGAGCACCGGCACGGTCGGCTGGCAGACCGAGATCACGTTCACTTCGGGGCCGATGTGGCGCATGAACTCCTGCATGTAGGCCACATAGTCGTCGAGGTGAAACGGGCCCTTGTCGGCCGGCACCATGCGGGCGTCGGTCCAGTCGGTGATGAACACCTTGTGCCCGCTGAGCAGGCTCTTCACGGTGTCGCGCAGCAGGGTCGAGTGGTGCCCGGACAATGGCGCAACCACCAGGACCACCGGCTGCGTCTTCATGTCGGCCAGTGCGGTTGGGTCGTCGGTGAAGCGCTTGAAGCGCAGCAGGCGACAGAAGGGCTTATCGATCGCCACCTGCTCCTGCACGGCCACCTGCACGCCGTCGACGGTGGCGCTGCGGATCTCGAACTGCGGCTTCTCGTATTCCTTGGCCAGGCGGTGGATCAGGTCGAACCCCGCCGAAACACGCTGTGCCATCGGCGTGTGGGTGAACGGTGACAGCGGATGGTTGTAGAGCTTGGCCGACGCGCTGGCGAACTCGGAGAACGGCGCCATCAGCGCACGCTGGGCCTCGTAGAACTGGTAGAGCATGGGTAGGAGTGTCGCCGATTGTTGCGTCGCAACAAATGTGCCTTGCTCTCAGCAGCGACAACAGCGAGAAAACACGTAGCTTTCGAGCACTGTCCGCAGTTTGCGCACCCCCACCTACATCACGCTGGCAATCGCCTTGACGACGGCGCCAAGGTTCTTCTGGTTCAGTGCTGCGACGCAGATGCGCCCTGAATCGACGCCGTAGATGCCGTATTCGGCCCGCAGTCGCTGCATTTGCGCGGCATTGAGCCCGGAGTAGCTGAACATGCCCTGTTGACGGGTTATGAAGCTCGAGTCCTGCTTGACGCCTGCGGCCGTGAGCTGCGCGACCAGGGCGGTGCGCATCGCCTTGATGCGTGTACGCATGGCGGTGAGTTCTTCCTCCCACAACGCGCGCAGGGCGGGCGTGGCCAGCACCGTGGCCACGATCTGGGCGCCATGGATGGGCGGGTTGGAGTAGTTGGTGCGGATCACGATCTTCAACTGCGACAGCACACGCGCCGCTTCGTCGGCGCTCTTGCACACCACACTGAGCGCGCCGACGCGTTCGCCGTAGAGCGAGAAGCTCTTGGAGAACGAGGTCGAGACGAAGAAGTCCAGCCCGCTGGCAACGAACAGCGCGACCGCCGCACCGTCTTCGGCCAGACCCGCGCCGAACCCCTGGTATGCCATGTCCAGGAAAGGGACCAGTCCGCGCGCTTTGACGATCGCCACCACTTCGGCCCATTGACCGGCCGTCAGGTCGACGCCGGTCGGGTTGTGGCAGCAGGCGTGCAGCACGACGATCGTGCCCGCAGGGGACGCTTCAAGCGATGCGCGCAGGCCCGCGAAGTTGATGCCGTGCGATGCGGCGTCGTAGTACGGATAGCTCTCGACCTTGAAGCCGGCGTTGCTGAAGAGCGCACGGTGGTTCTCCCAGCTCGGGTCGCTGATCAGCACCTTCGCATTCGGGCTCACGCGCTTGAGGAAGTCCGCCCCGATCTTTAGGCCACCGGTGCCGCCGATGGCCTGGACGGTGGCGACGCGCCGCGCGTTGACGAGCTCGCTGTCTGCGCCGAACACGAGGCCCTGAACGGCCGCGTCGTAGGCAGCGATGCCGTCGATCGGCAGGTAGCCTCGTGGCTTGGCGGCCTCGACGAGCTGCTGCTCGGCCGCGGCCACACAGGCCAGGAGCGGCAGCTTGCCGTTCTCGTCGTAATAGACGCCGACACCGAGGTTGACCTTGTTCGGGTTCGGGTCGGCCGCGAATTGTTCGTTCAGACCCAGGATCGGGTCGCGCGGGGCCATCTCGACGGCGGAAAACAGGCTCATGGCGGGGGTGTTGTCAGGAAGGGGAGGAGGGCCACAGCGCATTGCGGTACGCTGTTCGATGGTCCCGATTTTACGGGTCAACCCCTAGCAAGCCCGATGCCCACAGTTTCAGAAGCCCTGATCGATGCAATGCCCACGGCCCAGGGGCCGGGCGCGGGCGAGTTCGTCAGCTATCCGGACTCGCCTTTCCAGTTGTTCCAGCCTTACCCGCCGGCGGGCGACCAGCCGACAGCGATCGCCCAGTTGGTCGAAGGCATCAACGACGGCCTGGCCTACCAGACCCTGCTGGGTGTTACCGGTTCGGGCAAGACCTTCACGATGGCCAATGTGATCGCGCAGCTGGGCCGCCCCGCGATCGTCTTTGCGCCGAACAAGACCCTGGCCGCGCAGCTGTACAGCGAGTTCCGCGAGTTCTTCCCGAAGAACGCGATCGAGTACTTCGTCAGCTACTACGACTACTACCAGCCCGAGGCCTACGTGCCGCAGCGCGACCTGTTCATCGAGAAGGACAGCGCGATCAACGAGCACATCGAGCAGATGCGCCTGTCGGCGACGAAGAGCCTGCTCGAACGGCGCGACGTCGTCATCGTTGCCAGCGTCAGCGCCATCTACGGCATTGGCAAGCCCGAGGACTACACCCAGATGCGCTTCATCGTGCGTGTGGGCGACAAGATCGGCCAGCGCGATGCAATTGCGCAGCTGATCCGTATGCAGTACACGCGCAACGAGACCGACTTCTCGCGCGGCACCTTCCGCGTACGCGGCGACGTGATCGACATCTTTCCGGCCGAACACTCCGAACTCGCGATTCGCATTGAACTATTCGACGACCAGGTCGAATCGCTGCAGTTGCTGGACCCGTTGACCGGCCGCATTCGCCAGAAGGTGCCGCGCTTCGTGATCTACCCGGCCAGCCACTACGTGACGCCGCGCGATCGGGTGTTGGCGGCGATCGAGACCATCAAGGCCGAACTGCGCGATCGCGTCGCCGAGTTCGTCGCGGCCGGCAAGCTGGTCGAGGCGCAGCGCCTGGAACAACGGACGCGCTTCGATCTGGAAATGATGCAAGAGGTTGGCCACTGCAAGGGCATCGAGAACTACACCCGGCACCTGTCGGGCGCCAAGCCCGGTGACCCGCCGCCGACCATGGTCGACTACTTGCCCAAGGACGCCCTGATGTTCCTGGATGAGAGCCACGTTCTGATCGGGCAATTCGGCGGCATGTTCAACGGCGACCGCGCGCGCAAGAGCACCTTGGTGGAATACGGCTTTCGCCTGCCGAGCGCGCTCGACAACCGGCCACTGAAGTTCGATGAGTTTGAAACCCGGATGCGCCAGACCGTGTTCGTCTCGGCCACGCCCGCGGCCTATGAGGAGCAGCATGCCGGTCAGGTTGTCGAGCAACTGGTGCGCCCGACCGGACTGATCGACCCCGTGGTCGAGGTGCGGCCGGCGGTCACCCAGGTCGACGACGTGCTCCAGGAAATCCGCCTTCGGACCGAGGTGGGCGAGCGCGTGCTGATCACCACGTTGACCAAGCGCATGGCCGAACAGCTGACGGATTACCTTTCCGACAACGGCGTCAAGGTGCGCTACCTGCACAGCGACATTGACACGGTGGAGCGGGTCGAGATCCTGCGCGACCTGCGCCTGGGGATGTTCGACGTGCTGGTCGGCATCAACCTGCTGCGGGAGGGCCTGGACATCCCGGAGGTGTCGCTGGTGGCGATCCTCGACGCGGACAAGGAAGGCTTCCTGCGCTCGGGGCGTTCGCTGATCCAGACCATCGGCCGCGCCGCACGCAACCTGAACGGCAAGGCGATCCTGTATGCCGACAGGGTGACCGACTCGATGACCAGCGCGATCGGCGAGACCGAGCGTCGCCGTGCCCGGCAGGTCACGCACAACGAGCTGCACGGGATCACGCCGCGCAGCGTCGTCAAGCAGGTGCGCGACATGATCGAGGGTGCCGTTTCGGCGAAGAGCGCCAAGGACGATCTGCAGCGCGCCCACGCCGCGGCGGAGGTCGAGGCGATGAGCGAGAAGGACCTGGGCAAGCGCATCAAGCTGTTGGAGAAGCAGATGCTCGAGCATGCGCGCAACCTCGAGTTCGAGAAGGCGGCGCGGGTGCGTGACCAGCTGGCCCAGTTGCGCGAGCAGGCCTTCGGCGCACCGGGCCACGACAGCAACGTCGTTCCCTTGGGCAATTCTGGAGGACCGAATTGATGCGCGTTCTGCTGGTCTGCATGGGCAACATCTGCCGCTCGCCGACGGCCGAAGCCGTGCTGCGCCAGCGCCTGTCGGCTGCAGGCCTGGACGGCCAGGTGGAAGTCGACTCCGCCGGCACAGGCGGTTGGCACACCGGGGAGGCACCTGATGCGCGTGCACAGCGCCACGCTCTGCTGCGCGGCTACGACCTGTCGCGACTGCGTGCACGCCGCGTGGTCGAGGAGGACTTCGAACGTTTCGACCTGGTGCTGGCGATGGACGAGGACAACCTGGCCGACCTGCAGCGACTGAAGCCGGCCAGCGGCGCAAGCGCCGAACTTCGCCTCTTCGCCGCAGTCGAGGTACCCGATCCGTACCACGGGGCGGCCCAGGGGTTCGAAAACGTGCTCGACCTGATCGAGCGGTCCAGCGATGTGCTGGTTGCTGAGCTTCGCGGCCGCCTCGGAACTTCCTGAATCGAACCCGACCAAATCACTCGGCTTCTGTTAAACTTGACTGATCTTCTCGGAATCAACCGAGGGTTAACCCGTCGAAAGACGGTGCCCCACGGGTTTCCGAGCCCCACCTGCAGGAGAACTCCATGCGCCTCACCACCAAAGGCCGTTTTGCGGTCACCGCCATGATCGATCTCGGCCTGCGTTCCACCAATGGGCCGGTGGCCCTGGCAGCGATCAGCGCCCGGCAACAGATCTCTCTGTCCTACCTTGAGCAGCTGTTCGGCAAGCTGCGCCGTGCCGAACTGGTCGAGAGCACGCGCGGCCCCGGCGGGGGCTACTCGCTCGGTCGCGCAGCTGCCGAGATCACGGTGGCCGACATCATCGTCGCCGTCGACGAGCCGATCGACGCCACCGGCTGCGCCGGCAAGGAAAACTGCATGGGTGACGACAACGGCAAGTGCATGACGCACGACCTGTGGGCCGCGCTCAACACCAGGATGATCGACTTCCTGAGCTCGATCACGCTGAAGAAGCTGGTCGACGAGCAGACGGCTAAGGGCGTATCCATCGTCGAATCACCCATCAAACGTGCCATTTCCTCGGCCCCGGTGGTCAAGCCGATCCGCATCACCGCGCCGAACTCGGTCTTCGCCCTCGGCACGGCCGCCCTGGCGAAGCAATAACCACTCAGGCAGTAGGCTGAATCGCGATGGACATGACGCCGCACTTTCCGATCTACCTGGATTACGGCGCGACGACGCCGGTCGACCCGCGCGTGGTCGACGCCATGGTGCCCTGGCTGCGCGAGCATTTCGGTAACCCGGCGTCGCGCAGCCACGCCTGGGGCTGGGAGGCCGAGGCGGCGGTCGAAAAGGCGCGCGTGCAGGTGGCCGAGCTGATCGGCGCTGACCCGCGCGAGATCGTCTGGACCTCTGGCGCGACAGAGAGCAATAACCTGGCCCTGAAGGGTGCGGCGAACTTCTACAAGACGCGTGGCAAGCACATCGTCACGGTCAAGACCGAGCACAAGGCGGTGCTCGACACCTGCCGCGAACTCGAGCGCCAAGGCTTCGACGTGACCTACCTGGCGGTGCAGGAAGACGGCATGCTCGACCTTGCGGCCTTCGAGGCCGCGCTGCGGCCCGACACGATCCTGGCCTCGGTGATGTTCGTGAACAACGAGATCGGTGTGATCCAAGACATCCCCACGCTCGGCAAGCTGTGCCGAGAGCGCAACATCATCTTCCACGTCGACGCAGCACAGGCCACCGGCAAGGTGGCGATCGACATGACCACGCTGCCAGTGGACCTGATGAGCCTGGCCTCGCACAAGACCTATGGCCCCAAAGGCATCGGCGCGCTCTACGTACGCCGCAAGCCGCGGGTGCGCATCGAGGCCCAGATGCACGGTGGCGGCCACGAGCGCGGCATGCGCTCGGGCACCTTGCCCACACACCAGATCGTCGGCATGGGCGAAGCCTTTCGCATCGCGCGCGAGGAGATGGGCGTCGAGAGCGAGCGCATCCGCATGCTGCAGCAGCGTCTGCTGCGCGGCTTGACCGACATCGAGCAGGTGTTCATCAACGGCCACACCGAGAAGCGCGTGCCGCACAACCTGAACATCAGCTTCAACTTCGTCGAGGGCGAGTCGCTGATCATGGGCGTCAAGGGCCTCGCCGTCAGTTCGGGTTCGGCCTGCACCTCGGCCAGCCTCGAGCCGAGCTACGTGCTGCGCGCCCTGGGCCGCAGCGACGAGCTCGCGCACTCGAGCCTGCGCATGACGATCGGCCGCTTCACGACCGAGGAAGAAATCGACTACGCGGTCAGCACCCTGAAGGACCGCGTGGCCAAGCTGCGTGAACTCTCGCCCCTGTGGGAGATGTTCAAGGACGGGATCGATATCAGCACGATCCAGTGGACTGCACATTGAATTGAGGAGACTTCCATGGCCTACAGCGAAAAAGTCATCGACCACTACGAAAACCCGCGCAACGTCGGCTCGTTCGACAAGGGCGACGAGACGGTCGGCACCGGCATGGTCGGCGCGCCCGCCTGCGGCGACGTGATGAAACTGCAGATCAAGGTCAACCCGGCCACCGGCCTGATCGAGGATGCCAAGTTCAAGACCTATGGCTGCGGCTCGGCGATCGCGTCGAGCTCGCTGGTCACCGAATGGGTCAAGGGCAAGTCGCTCGACGAGGCGCTGACGATCAAGAACACGCGCATCGCCCAAGAACTGGCGCTCCCGCCGGTGAAGATTCACTGCTCGATCCTGGCCGAAGACGCGATAAAGGCGGCTGTCGAGGACTACAAGGCCAAGAAAGCGCACTGACATGCCGGTGACCTTGACCGAAGCGGCGGCGCGCCATGTCAGCCGCTACATCTCACGCCGCGGCAAGGGGGTTGGCGTGCGCCTGGGCGTCAAGACCACCGGCTGCTCGGGCCTGGCCTACAAGCTCGAGTACGCCGACGAGGTGGCGCCCGAAGACCACGTCTTCGAGGGCCATGGCGTGAAGATCCTGATCGACCCTAAGAGTCTTCCCTACATCGACGGCACCGAGCTCGACTTCGTGCGCGAAGGGCTCAACGAGGGCTTCAAGTTCCACAACCCGCGCGAGAAGGACCGCTGCGGCTGTGGGGAGTCGTTCCGCGTCTAGCGGCGTCACTGCGCTGCTAAGCGCGGCGAGGCTGCGCCCCAAGCTCGATATGAAACTCGACGACAACGACTTCGTTCTGTTCGGCCTGCCTGAGCGCTTTGCCATCGATCGTGCCGATCTCGATGCGCGTTGGCGCCGCCTTCAAGCTTCGGCCCACCCGGATCGTTTTGCTGCCGACGGGGCAGCGGCGCAGCGTCTGGCGATGCAGTGGTCGGTGCGCATCAACGAGGCTTACCGCCGCTTGCGCGAGCCGCTCACGCGTGCCGCCTACCTGTGCGAGTTGCGCGGTGCACCGATCGCCGCCCAAAGCAACACCGCTATGCCAGGCGACTTCCTGATGCAGCAGATGGCCTGGCGCGAGGCACTCGACGAGGCCAGGGACGGCGCTGCCGGCGCTGAACTCGGCGCGCTGGAGGCGGAGGTGCAGGCTGCCGAGCGCGACCTGCTGGCGCAGCTGGCCCTCCTGCTCGACGACGAATCCGCCCCCGCGCTCGCAGCGGAGCGCGTGCGCGCGTTGATGTTCATCCAACGCTTCCGCGCCGATCTCGCTGAACGCCTGGATTCCTGCGCCGGCTGAACTATGGCCTTGCTGCAAATCTCCGAACCCGGACAGTCTCCCGATCCGCACACGCGGCGCATCGCTGTCGGCATCGATCTGGGCACGACGCATTCGCT
This sequence comes from Pseudomonadota bacterium, assembly GCA_040384625.1. Lineage (GTDB taxonomy): Bacteria > Pseudomonadota > Gammaproteobacteria > Burkholderiales > Burkholderiaceae_C > CADEEN01. Next base: position 21,031 of record JAZKIW010000008.1, read on the forward strand.
GGTGGCTGCCGTGCGCCATGGACTCGCCGAATGCCTGCCCGATGCCCAGGGTCGCGCGATCCTGCCGTCGGCGGTGCGCTACCTGGAGGGCGGGCGCCGGGCGATCGGCGCCGACGCCTTGGCAGCACAGGCCGACGATCCGCTGAACACGGTGGTTTCCGTGAAGCGCCTGATGGGCCGGGCGCTGGCCGACGTGGCCGGCCATGCCAAGTTGCCGTACCGCTTCGTCGACAAGCCGGGCATGGTCGCCATCGAAACCCGCGACGGGACCAAGACGCCAGTCGAGGTCTCGGCAGAAATCCTCGCCGCACTGCGGCAACGCGCCGAGGACAGCTTCGACAGCGACGATCTGTTTGGTGCCGTGATCACGGTGCCGGCCTACTTCGACGATGCCCAGCGCCAGGCGACGAAGGACGCCGCCCGACTCGCCGGCCTTAACGTGCTGCGCCTGATCAACGAGCCGACTGCAGCGGCGCTGGCCTATGGGCTGGACAACGCCAGCGAGGGCCTGTACGCGGTCTACGATCTCGGCGGCGGCACCTTCGACATCTCCTTACTGCGCCTGACCAAGGGGGTGTTCGAGGTTGTCGCAACCGGCGGCAACGCCGCGCTCGGTGGTGATGACTTCGATGCCGCGCTGGCCGAGTGGGCCCTGGGGAGCGCCGGGCGGCAAGCCACGTCGGCGCATGACCGTCGCGCCGTGCTTGTGGCCGCCCGCGCTGCAAAGGAAGCCCTGACGGATGCTGCCGACACGGCGCTCGCCTGCGCGCTCGCAGACGGGCCGCTGTCGGTGCAGGTCTCGCGTGCGCAGTTCGAGGCGCTGGCGAAGCCTCTGATCGAACAGACCCTGGCCGCCGCCCGGCGCGTGCTGCGCGACGCCAAGCTGGCGCGCGACGAGATCCAGGGTGTCGTGTTGGTGGGCGGATCGACCCGCATGCCGGCGGTACGCACGGCGGTCGGCGAACTGTTCGGCCGTCCGCCATTGACGAATCTGAATCCTGACGAGGTGGTCGCCGTCGGTGCGGCGATCCAGGCCAATCAGCTGGCCGGCAATGCCGCAGACGGCGAGATCCTGCTGCTGGATGTGGTTCCGCTGTCGCTCGGCATCGAGACCATGGGTGGCCTGGTTGAGCGCATCGTCGAGCGCAACAGCACCATCCCGACCGCCAAGGCGCAGGACTTCACCACCTACCAGGACGGCCAAACGGCGCTGGCTTTGCACGTGGTGCAAGGCGAGCGCGAAGGGGTCGCCGATTGCCGCTCGCTGGCGCGCTTCGAGTTGCGCGGCATTCCGCCGATGGTGGCCGGTGCGGCGCGCATCCGCGTGACCTTCGAGGTCGATGCGGATGGCCTGCTCAATGTCGGCGCGCGAGAGTTGGGTTCCGGTGTCGAGGCGGCGATCACCGTCAAGCCGAGCTACGGCGTGGCCGACGAGGACATCGCTCGCATGCTGCGTGAGGGCTTCGCCCAGGCCGACGGCGATGCCGCGCTGCGTTCGCTGCGCGAGGCCCGCGTCGATGCGGATCGCCTGCTGCTGGCCACGCGCTCGGCAATGGCTGCGGACGGCGACCTGCTGACCGAGGGCGAGCTCGCGGCAATCGAGCGCCAGATGATCAAGACCCAGGGCGTCGCGCGGTCCGATGACCATCGCGCCATCGACTCGGCAGTCAAGGATCTGGCGGCCGCCACCGAGGCCTTCGCCGCGGCACGCATGAACCGGGGCATCCGCAAGGCGCTGGCGGGTCGCCGGGTCGACGAGATCTGAAGAGACCGCCATGCCCGTCATCAAGATCCTTCCTCACGCCGAGTACTGCCCGCAGGGCGACCAGATCGACGCGCCTTCGGGCACCTCAATCTGCGAAGCCCTGCTCGAGAACGGAATCGCCATCGAGCATGCCTGTGAGATGAGTTGCGCCTGCACCACCTGCCATGTCATCGTGCGCGAAGGCTTCGACTCGCTGGGCGAAATGGACGAGAGCGAGGAGGACCTGCTCGACCGCGCGTGGGGCCTAGAGCCGAGCTCGCGCCTGTCGTGTCAGGCCATCGTCTCCAATAGTGACGTGACGATCGAGATCCCCAAGTACTCGATCAACCACGCCAAGGAAAACCACTGAGCCATGAAAAAACCCGCCTTGGCGGGTTTTTCGATGGTGCGACCGCGATTCAGTTCTTCGGCACTTCGGAGCCGGTGATCGTGCGCCGGAACCATTCGCCGATGGGGCGCAGCGAGTCGAAGATCGAGTCGGATTCCCCATCACGCTCGTGCAAAAGGCCGCGTTCGTTGAGCATCTGCATGAACACGCGCACTTCCAGCTTGCTGGCGCCGCTGGACATTACCAGTTGCGGCACCGACATGTAGCGGTGCGACAGGTCGCTGAGCATGCGGCGGTACACCGTGCGGTGGTAAGGCGCCGGGAGTTCCGGCCAGGCCGCGAGTCTGAATTCCTTCATGTCCCTCGGGTCGGCCCACAACGGCTCCGGGCCCATTTTTGGTTACGTGGCCACTAGAGTAGCCGCGCTCGCGGGGTCAAGCCAAGCGAATAGGGGGTGATCGAGGGTTATTTCTGAGCTTCTGTTGTTTGGTTTCGCAAACGGTGTGCCTCATTTCACGGACCGGTTTGATGCTGGGCCGCTGGCTACACTGGCCCGGATGCAGGTCCTGGGAATCGAGTCGTCGTGCGACGAGAGTGGTGTGGCCCTGGTGCGATGGGAGGGCCAAGGGATCCCGACGTTGCGCTCGCACGCGCTCTACAGCCAGGTCGACATGCACCAGGCCTACGGCGGTGTCGTGCCTGAGCTGGCCTCGCGCGACCACATCCGGCGCATCCTGCCGCTGGCGCGGCAGGTTCTGGCCGACGCCGCCAGCCGACTCGATCAGGTCGATCTGGTGGCCTACACGCGAGGCCCCGGCTTGGCCGGCGCACTGCTGATCGGCGCCGGCATCGGCTGTTCCCTGGCCGCGGCCCTGGGCAAGCCGGCCCTCGGCGTGCACCACCTCGAAGGCCATCTCTTGTCGCCGTTCCTGTCTGCGGATCCGCCGCAGTTCCCCTTCATCGCCCTGCTGGTCTCGGGCGGGCACACGCAGTTGATGCAGGTTCAGGCCGTGGGCGACTACGTCTTGCTCGGCGAAACCATCGACGATGCCGCGGGGGAGGCCTTCGACAAGAGCGCCAAGCTGCTCGGGCTGGGCTACCCGGGCGGCCCGGCGTTGGCGCGCCTGGCTGCGATGGGCGATCCGACAGCATTCGCCTTGCCGCGACCCCTGCTGCACAGCGGCGACCTGGACTTCTCCTTCGCCGGGCTGAAGACAGCCGTGCTCACCCAGACGCGTAAGCTGGGTACCGCGCCGAGCGAACAGCAGCGTGCCGACGTGGCTGCATCGACCCAGGCCGCGATTGTCGACGTGCTGGTGAAGAAGTCGATGCGTGCGCTGCGCGACAGCGGCATGGCGCGTCTAGTGGTTGCCGGTGGCGTTGGCGCCAACAGCGAACTGCGCGCACAACTTGGCGCGGCATGCGCCAAGATCGGCGCGCGCGTGCACTATCCCGAGCTCGAGCTGTGCAGCGACAACGGCGCGATGATTGCGCTGGCAGCTGCCATGCGCGTTCAGGCCGGCTGTACGGTGCCGAAGCGCGACTTCACGTTCGACGTGAAGCCGCGCTGGGCACTATCAGAAGTCGCGTGATCGTCAGTTGACGGTCAGCGTGCGGGCGGCGATCCGCTTCTTGGCCAGCGAGAGCGACAGCACACCGTTGTCGAGTTTGGCCAACGAGGCCTCTTCGTCGATCTCCTCCGGTAGCGCAAAGCTGCGTTCGAAGCTGGCCTCGGCACGCTCACGATGGATGACACGCTCGCCTTCTGGCAGGGGCGCGCCGGCCTGAGGCTTCGCGCTGACGCTGATGCAGCGGCCGTCGATGGCGATCTTCACATCTTCCTTGACCACGCCGGGCAGGTCGAGGCTGACGCTGTAGCCGGCATCGGACTCGGCGACGTCAAGGGCCGGGCTGCGCAGTGCGGCATCGTGAAATTTGGTGCTGTACCGGGCATGGCGATGGAAGGCAGGCAAGGGGACGAGAAACATGGTCGGAACTCCTACAATGGGTTGAGGTGTCCGGCTGCGCAATGCACGCCACGCCGACCACCATGCCGCTCAACTTGGCAGCGGCTTTTTTGTTTTCAAGGGCCTTGTTTTTTCGATGCATCGATCGACATTCACGCGGCGCAGGGCGCTGTCATTCGTCTTGGCCACGCTGGCGTCTTCGGTTGGCGCACAGGGCACCGCACCGCCATTGCGCCTGGCACTTGTCGAGGGTCTGTCGGGTGCGTTCGCCAATGCGGGCGAAGCGGTTTGGCGCAACCTGCTGTGGGCGGTCGAGCGGGTCAACCAGCGTGGCGGCGTGGCCTTGCCGGGCGGCAAGCGCCGCCTCGAGTTGTTGCGCCTGGACAGCAAGGGCAGCACCGAGGAGGCGCTGTCGATGTTGCGCGCCGCGCTCGACCAGGGTGTGGCCTTCATCCTGCAAGGCAACAGTTCGGCGACCGCAGCGGCGCTGATCGATGCGCTGGACAAGCACAACGCGCGCTCGCCGGAGCGCCGCGCGCTCCTTCTCAACTACTCGGCCGTCGACCCACCGCTGACCAATGAACGTTGCAGCCCCTGGCACTTCCGTTTCGACGCCCACGCCGACATGCGTCTGGCCGCGTTGACCGAGGTGCTGCGCGACGATGCCTTGCTGAAGAAGCTGTACCTCATCGGCCAGGACTACAGCTTCGGTCAACATGTGAACCGCCAGGCGCGTGCGATGCTGAGCGTCAAGCGGCCCGACATCGAGATCGTCGGCGACGAGTTGCATCCGCTCGGCCGCATCAAGGATTTCCTGCCCTATGCCGCCAAGATCCAGGCCAGCGGTGCACAGGCCGTGCTGACCGGCAACTGGGGCAACGATTTGACCCTGCTGGTGAAGGCGGTGCGCGAGATTGGTGCAACGGTCAAGTTCTTCACCTTCTACGGCAATGCGCTGGGGGCGCCGGCGGCCATCGGCGCGGCCGGCGTCGGCGCGGTGCACGCCGTCGCCGAGTGGCACCCGAATCTCGGCGGCGCAACTTCGGATGCCTTCTACGCCGCCTTCCGCCAGCGCTTTCCGGAGCCGCGCGACGACTACGTCCATGTGCGCATGCAGGTGCTCGTCGAGATGCTGGCCGGGGCCATCGAACGCGCCAGGAGCGCCGAGGCCGGAGCCGTGGCGCGCGCCTTGCCCGGCATGGACTTCGATCCGCGCACGCTCGGCGGCCTGCACAGCGGCGCGCTGCGCGCCGGCGATCACCAGTTCCAGCAACCGCTGGTCGTCAGCGTGATGGACCGCGTGGGTGCTCCGGGTGTGCGCCACGATGTCGAAGGATCCGGCTTCGGCTTTCGCACGGTGCGCCGTTTCGAGGCGCGAGAAGTCGAGATGCCGCACAGCTGCAAGATGGCGCGCATCGAATGAAGGCAGCAGGGCAGGGCTGAACCATGCGCCACACGATCGAACAACTGCCGGCTTCGCGCATCCGCGAGGTGGCCAATGCCGGGCTCGGGCGCAGCGACGTGCTGGCGTTCTGGTTCGGCGAGAGCGACGAGGTCACGCCGATGGCCGTGCGGGAGGCTGCCGCGGCGTCGCTGATGCGGGGCGAGACTTTCTACGCGCACAACCTGGGGCTGGTCGAGTTGCGCGAGGGCCTGGCGGCCTATGCCAGCGCGCTGCATCGCCCGATCGACACCGATCGGATCGCCGTCACGTCGGCCGGCGTCACCGCGCTGATGCTGGCGATGCAGCTGCTGGCAGGGCCTGGCGACGAGGTGGCGGTGGTGGTGCCGGTGTGGCCCAACCTCACGGCCCAGCCGGCAATCCTCGGTGCAAACGTCAAGCGGGTGCCGCTGCGGCCGAGCGAAGACGGCGCGTGGGCGCTGGACCTGCAGCGCCTGCTCGATGTGGTGACGCAGGCCACGCGCGTGCTCCTGGTCAATGCGCCGAACAACCCCACCGGCTGGACGCTGACGCGCCCGGAGCAGCAGGCCATCCTCGAGCATTGCCGCCGGACGGGCACCTGGATCGTCGCCGACGAGGTCTACGAGCGGGTCTGGTTCGGCGAGGGAAAGGCTGCGCCGAGCTTTCTCGACATCGCCGCACCCGACGACAGGCTGGTGGTGGCGCAGAGTTTCTCCAAGACCTTCCTGATGACCGGTTGGCGCCTGGGCTGGCTGGTACTGCCGCCGGGCCACCTCGACGCCATCGGCAAGCTGATCGAGTTCAACAGCTCCTGTGCGCCGGTTTTCGTGCAGCGCGGCGCTCTGGCGGCTTTGTCGATCGAGGCCGACTTCGTGCCGGGCCTGGTCGCACGCTTGCGCGCTGGCCGCGACCTGCTCGTCGGCGGCTTGCAGGCAATGCCCGGCATCCGAGTCGCGCTGCCGCAGGGCGGGATGTACGCCTTCTTCCGCATCGAGGGCCAACCCGATTCGCTGGCCTACGCCAAGCACCTGGTTTCCGCCCATGGGCTTGGCCTGGCGCCAGGTGCGGCCTTCGGCGAGGAGGCCGAGGGCTGGCTGCGCTGGTGCTTCGCAGCCAAGGACCCAGCGCGCCTGCGCGAAGGGCTGGCACGGCTGGGTTGGGCGCTTGACCTATAATCCTGGGCTCTGAGCGGGAAACCGCTCGGATCAAGCACGGCATGGGTCGGTTTCACCCGTGACCGCAAGTCGAACCGGAAACCGCCTCGGCGCCTCATGGGGCCGGCCAGCGGTTTCCATGTCCATCAGGAAATCGCCACCATGGCCATGAATACCCAACAAGTCGCCGAGGTCGTCAAGGCCAACGCGCGCGCTGCCAACGACACCGGCAGCCCTGAAGTGCAGGTCGCTTTGCTGACCGCGCACATCAATGCACTCACCCCCCACTTCAAGCTCCATGCCAAGGACCACCACGGCCGGCGTGGCTTGCTGAAGATGGTCAACCAGCGCAAGCGTCTGCTGACCTATCTGAAAGACAAGGACGCAGACCGCTACACCGCACTGATCCAGAAACTGGGTCTGCGCAAGTAGGAAAACGCACGACGAGGGGCCTGCACTGGAACACCAGGCCGCAGGCTTTTCGTCCTTGAGTCACCTTGGAGAGCGGAACCCGACGCGCTGCTGTGTCATTCCAATGCCGTTGCCCCAGGCGTCATCGCCGCAACCGCACTGCGCTGGAATGGCATCCCGCCGAAGGCTCTGAACTCCGCCCCGGGGCTTTTTTTAGCCCCCTATACAAGCAGGAGTCGACATGAGCATGTTCAACAAAGTCAGCAAGACCTTCCAGTGGGGCCAGCACTCCGTCACGATGGAAACCGGCGAGATCGCGCGCCAGTCGAGCGGTGCCGTGGTCGTGACGATCGACGACACCGTGGTCCTGGCCACTGTGGTCGCCAAGACCGAAGCCAAGGCCGGCCAGGACTTCTTCCCGCTGACCGTCGACTACATCGAGAAGACCTATGCCGCTGGCAAGATCCCGGGCAGCTTCTTCAAGCGTGAAGGCCGTCCGAGCGAACTCGAGACCCTGACTTCGCGCCTGATCGATCGCCCGATCCGCCCGCTCTTCCCCGAAGGCTTCTTCAATGAAGTCCAGGTCGTCATCCATGTGCTGAGCCTGAACCCCGAAGTGCAAGCGGACATCGCCGCGATGATCGGCACCAGCGCCGCGCTGGCGATTTCCGGTATCCCGTTCAACGGCCCGATCGGCGCCGCCCGAGTCGGCTACATCGACGGCGCGTACGTGCTGAATCCCAGCCAGACCCAGCTCGCCAGCAGCAAGATGGAATTGATCGTCGCCGGCACCGAGTCTGCTGTGTTGATGGTCGAATCCGAAGCCGACCAGTTGAGCGAAGAGGTGATGCTCGGCGGCGTGGTCTTCGGCCATGAGCAAGGCAACATCGCCATCGCCGCCATCAACGAGCTGGTGCGCGACGCCGGCAAGCCCGAGTGGCAGTGGACGGCCCCGGCCAAGAACGAGCCCTTTATTGCCAACGTGACGGCATTGGCCGAGCCGGCGCTGCGCGCGGCCTACCAGATCCGCAGCAAGCAGGCGCGCACCCAGGCCTGCCGCTCGGCCACCGCCGATGTGATGGCCGCGCTGAAGAAGGACGGCATCGAGTTCGACAAGGTCGAGGTCGAAGGCCTGCTGTTCGAGATCGAGTCGCGCATCGTGCGTGGCCAGATTCTGGCCGGCGAGCCGCGCATCGACGGCCGCGACACGCGTACCGTGCGCCCTATCGAGATCCGCAACGGCGTGCTGCCGCGCACCCACGGCTCGTCGTTGTTCACGCGCGGCGAAACCCAGGCGGTGGTCATCGCCACCCTGGGCACCGAACGCGATGCGCAGCGCATCGACGCGCTCGCGGGCGAGTTCACCGACCGCTTCATGCTGCACTACAACATGCCGCCTTTCGCCACCGGCGAAACCGGCCGCGTGGGCTCGCCCAAGCGACGCGAGATCGGGCACGGCCGCCTGGCCAAGCGCGCGCTGATCGCTGCGTTGCCGAGCAAGGAAGACTTCCCGTACACGATCCGTGTGGTTTCGGAAATCACCGAGAGCAACGGCTCGTCGTCGATGGCCTCGGTGTGCGGTGGCTGCCTGGCGATGATGGACGCCGGTGTGCCGATGAAGGCCCACGTGGCCGGCATCGCAATGGGCCTGATCAAGGACGGCAACAAGTTCGCCGTGCTGACTGACATCCTGGGTGACGAGGATCACCTCGGCGACATGGATTTCAAGGTTGCCGGTACGACGACCGGTGTGACCGCGCTGCAGATGGACATCAAGATCCAGGGCATTACCAAGGAAATCATGCAGGTGGCGCTGGCGCAAGCCAAGGAAGCGCGCCTGCACATCCTGGGCAAGATGCAGGAGGCGGTGGGCGGCGCGAAGGCCGAGGTGTCTCAGTTCGCTCCGCGCCTGTACACGATGAAGATCAATCCGGAGAAGATCCGCGACGTGATCGGCAAGGGCGGCGCCGTCATCCGCGGCCTGACCGAAGAGACCGGCTGCGTCATCGACATCGGCGAAGACGGCACGATCACGATCGCCTCGACTGACGCCGGCAAGGCCGAGTACGCCAAGCAGCGCATCACCGAGATCACGGCCGAAGCCGAAGTCGGCAAGGTCTACGAAGGTGCGATCACCAAGATCCTCGACTTCGGTGCCCTGGTCAACATCCTGCCGGGCAAAGACGGCCTGCTGCACATCAGCCAGATCGCGCACCAGCGCGTCGAGCGCGTCGAGGACTTCCTCAAGGAAGGCCAGATCGTCAAGGTCAAGGTGCTCGAGACCGACGAGAAGGGTCGCATCAAGCTGTCGCTGAAGGCGCTGCTCGACAAGCCGGAAGGCTATGTCGAGGAGGAGCGTCCGCGCCGCGACTTTGGTGATCGCGGCGACCGCCCGCGTCGCGACGAGCGTGGTCCGCGCCGCGACCGGGAACCCCGCGAGCCGCGTGGCGACGCGCCGGCAGCCGACTCGGCACCAGCGCCGGCCCGCGACGGCGGCGATCGCCAACCCGAGTAACGCTTCAGAGCCGGCGAGCGCCCGACCCGATGCGAGCGATCGAGATCACGAGCTTCGGCGCCCCCGAGGTGCTGAAGGAAGTGACACGCCCCGATCCGGTTGCCGGGCCGGGCGAGGTGCTGATCCGTGTCAGTGCGTCGGGCATCAACCGGCCCGACGTGCTGCAACGCAAGGGGCTGTACCCGATGCCGCCCGGCGTGTCGGATCTGCCAGGACTCGAGGTCGCCGGCACCGTGGTGGGCGGTGATTCGGTCGAGCTGAAGGCTGCTGGCCTGGCGCTTGGCGACCGCGTGTGTGCGCTGGTTGCAGGCGGCGGCTACGCGCAATTGTGCGTCGCACCGATCGCCCAAACCTTGCCGGCGCCGCATGGCCTGTCGGACATCGAAGCCGCGAGCCTGCCTGAGACCTTCTTCACCGTCTGGCAGAACGTCTTCCACATCGCCGCCCTTCAGGCAGGTGAGTGGCTGCTGGTGCAGGGTGGATCGAGCGGCATCGGCGTCACGGCCATCCAACTGGCCAAGGCCTTCGGTGCCAAGGTCATCGTCACCGCGGGCAGCGACGAGAAGTGTGCCGCCTGTCTGGCGTTGGGCGCCGACGTTGCGATCAATTACCGGACCCAGGACTTCGTCGCCGAGGTGCTGCGCCTGACCGACAAGCGCGGTGTGGATGTCGTTCTCGACATGGTCGCCGGCGACTACGTGGCGCGCGAGGTCGAGTGTCTGGCGAGCGACGGCCGCATTGCGATCATCGCGGTGCAGGGCGGGACAAAGAGCGCACTCGACGTCGGCGCCGTGCTGCGCAAGCGGCTCAGCATCGCCGGCTCGACGCTGCGCCCGCGCAGTGTGGCCTACAAGGCGGTGTTGGCCAAGGCCTTGCGCGAGCGCGTGTGGCCGCTGCTCGAGGCTGGCCGAATCAAGCCTGTGATCCATCAGGTGTTCGCAGCGCCAGAGGCGGCGTCCGCGCATGCGCTGATGGAGTCGAGCACCCACGTCGGCAAGATCGTCCTGGACTGGAGTTGACCATGCGCAGGAAGCTCATCGTCGGCAACTGGAAGATGCACGGCAGTCACTCCGCGAATGCCGAACTGCTGGCGGGCATCGTGGCCGCGCGGCCCTTCATGGCCGATGTGGCGGTCTGCGTGCCCTTTCCTTACTTGTCCGAAACAACCGTCGCGCTCGCGGCGCACGACATCCGCTGGGGCGCGCAGGACTGTTCAGCGCATGAGCAGGGCGCCTACACCGGTGAAGTCTCGGCCGCGATGCTGGCCGAATTCGGGTGCCGTTACGTCATCGTCGGCCACTCAGAGCGGCGGGCGTATCACGCCGAGAGCGACCAATTGGTGGCGGACAAGGCCAAGGCTGCCCTGGCGCGCGGCGTGACACCGATCGTCTGCGTCGGCGAGACATTGACCCAGCGCGAGGCGGGCGAGACCGAAGCCGTCGTCAAGCGCCAGCTTTCGGCGGCGATCCACACGCTGGCCCATTGCGCCGGCGAGATGGTCGTGGCCTATGAGCCGGTGTGGGCCATTGGCACTGGCCGCACCGCCACACCCGAACAGGCGCAGGCAGTGCATGCACTGTTGCGCGCACAGTTGCGTGCCGCGACGGCGCGCGCCGACGACATGAAGATCCTCTACGGCGGCAGCGTCAAGCCAGACAACGCAGCAAGCCTGTTTGCGCAGGCGGACATCGATGGCGGCCTGATCGGCGGTGCTGCCTTGAAGGCCGCCGATTTCGTGGCCGTGTGCCGCGCAGCGCAATGAATTCCCTCTCCTCGACAACAACATCACCATGCAAATCTGGTTGAACCTCGTGCTGGCGGTCCAGCTCATCACGGCCGTGGTCATGATCGGCCTCGTGCTCGTGCAGCACGGCAAAGGCGCTGACATGGGCGCCTCGTTCGGCAGCGGCGCTTCGGGCAGCCTGTTCGGTGCCACCGGGAGCGCCAACTTTCTCTCGCGCTCGACGGCGGTGTGCGCAGCGATCTTCTTCGTCTGCACGCTGGCCCTGGCCTACTTCGGCAATCTCGGCAATGCCGTGCGTGACAGCGGCGGCAGCGTGTTCGAGCGCGCCGGTGCAGCGAGCGCGCCAGCTGCAGCATCAGCCCCGGCCTTGGGTCAGATTCCGACGGCACCGCTGACCCCGGCGGCCAGTGCGCCTGCGACTGCTGCGTCCGGGGCTTCGGCGCCGAAACAATGAGCGTTTGCCCGTAGAATTACAGGCTTCCCGGGGGCGCCTCACCTCATGCGATCCGGGGCGAAATGGCAGATGCCGCCGACGTGGTGAAATTGGTAGACACGCTATCTTGAGGGGGTAGTGGCGAAAGCTGTGCGAGTTCGAGTCTCGCCGTCGGCACCAACAACAAACAGGCTCTCTCTCGATCTCCCGATCGGCGACCATGGATCTGCAACCCTACCTGCCCGTCATCCTGTTCATCCTGGTCGGTGTGGCGGTCGGGGTCGCGCCCCAGGTGCTGGGCTTCGTGTTCGGACCGAACCGCCCGGATGCCGAGAAGAACAGCCCCTACGAATGCGGATTCGAGGCCTTCGAGGACGCGCGCATGAAGTTCGACGTGCGCTACTACCTCGTTGCCATCCTGTTCATCCTGTTCGACCTCGAGATCGCCTTCCTGTTCCCGTGGGCGGTGGCCTTGAATGAAATCGGCGCATCAGGCTTCTGGGCCATGATGGTTTTCCTGGCCATCCTCGTCGTCGGCTTCATCTACGAATGGAAGAAGGGCGCCCTTGACTGGGAATAGCTGACCATGGGCATCGAAGGCGTTCTGAAGGAAGGGTTCGTCACCACCTCGGTGGACACCCTGGTCAACTGGTCGAAGACCGGCTCGCTGTGGCCGATGACCTTCGGCCTGGCCTGCTGCGCGGTCGAAATGATGCACGCCGGCGCGGCGCGCTACGACATCGACCGCTTCGGCATGCTCTTCCGCCCCAGTCCGCGCCAGAGCGACCTGATGATCGTCGCCGGCACGCTATGCAACAAGATGGCGCCGGCGCTCCGCAAGGTCTACGACCAGATGGCCGAGCCGCGTTGGGTGCTGTCGATGGGTTCGTGCGCCAACGGTGGCGGCTATTACCACTACAGCTATTCGGTCGTGCGCGGCTGCGACCGCATCGTGCCGGTCGACGTCTACGTGCCTGGCTGTCCGCCGACCGCCGAGGCGTTGCTGTACGGCATCCTGCAGTTGCAGGCCAAGATCCGGCGCGAAAACACGATCGCCCGATGACTCAGAAACTCGACGCCCTGCAAGTGGCGCTGGAGGCAGCGCTCGGCCCCAAGATCGCGACCTTGACGCGCGATCACGGCGAAATCACGCTCAGCGTGCGCGCGACCGACTACCTCGGTGCAGCCCAGACTCTGCGCGACGACCCAACGCTGGCCTTCGAGCAGCTGATGGACCTGGCCGGCATGGACCTCAGCAGCTGGAAGGATGAGGCGCACGACGGCCCGCGTTTCGTCGTGGTCTCGCATCTGTTGTCGCTCAGCAAGAACTGGCGCCTGCGCCTGAAAGTGGTGTGCCCCGAGGACGAGTTGCCGCTGGTGGCGTCACTGAACGACGTCTGGAGCGCAGCAAACTGGTACGAGCGCGAGGCCTTCGACCTCTACGGCATCCTGTTCGAGGGCCATCTCGACCTGCGCCGCATCCTGACCGATTACGGGTTCATCGGCCATCCGATGCGCAAGGACTTCCCGGTCTCGGGCCATGTCGAGATGCGCTACGACGCAGAGCAGCAGCGCGTGATCTATCAGCCGGTATCGATCGAGCCGCGCGAGGTCACGCCCCGCATCGTGCGCGAAGACAACTACGGCGGGTTGCACTAGCCATGGCCGAAATCAAGAACTACACGCTGAACTTCGGCCCGCAGCATCCGGCGGCACACGGCGTGCTGCGCCTGGTGCTCGAGCTCGATGGCGAAGTGATTCAGCGGGCCGACCCGCACATCGGCCTCTTGCACCGCGCCACCGAGAAGCTGGCCGAGAGCAAGACCTACATCCAGTCGCTGCCGTACATGGACCGCCTCGACTACGTGTCGATGATGGCCAACGAGCACGCTTACTGCATGGCGATCGAGAGGCTGATGGGCATCGACGTGCCCGAGCGCGCGCAGTACATCCGCGTGATGTTCGCCGAGATCACGCGCCTGTTGAACCACCTGCTCTGGCTCGGCGCGCACGGCATCGACTGCGGTGCGATGAACATCCTGATCTACGCCTTCCGCGAGCGCGAGGATCTGTTCGACCTGTACGAGGCCGTGAGCGGCGCGCGTATGCACGCGGCCTATTTCCGGCCCGGCGGTGTCTACCGCGATCTGCCGGACTCGATGCCGCAGTACAAGGTCAGCCGGATCAAGAACCAGAAGGCGATCGATGCGTTGAACGCCAATCGTCAGGGCTCGATGCTCGATTTCGTCGACGATTTCTGTGCCCGCTTCCCGGCCAACGTCGACGACTACGAGACCCTGCTCACCGACAACCGGATCTGGAAGCAGCGCACGGTTGGCATCGGCGTCGTCAGCCCCGAGCGCGCGCTGAACCTGGGGTTCTCCGGCCCGATGCTGCGCGGCTCGGGCATCGAATGGGACCTGCGCAAGAAGCAGCCCTACGACGTCTACGACCGCATGGATTTCGACATCCCGGTCGGCACCAACGGCGATACCTACGACCGCTACCTGGTGCGCATGGAAGAGCTGCGCCAGAGCAACCGCATCATCCAGCAGTGCTCGAAATGGCTGCGCGCGAACCCAGGCCCGGTGATCACTGACAACCATAAGGTCGCCGCACCTTCGCGGGTATCGATGAAGACCAACATGGAAGAGCTGATCCATCACTTCAAGCTCTTCACCGAGGGCATGCACGTGCCCGAAGGCGAGGCCTACGCGGCAGTCGAGCATCCTAAGGGCGAGTTCGGCATCTACTTGGTCAGCGATGGGGCGAACAAGCCGTACCGCCTGAAGATCCGAGCCCCCGGCTTCCCGCACCTGGCTGCTCTGGACGAGATGGCGCGCGGGCACATGATCGCCGACGCCGTCGCCATCATCGGCACCATGGACATCGTGTTCGGCGAGATTGATCGATGACGTTCTCGGAATCCACCGTCGCGCGCTTCGCCAAAGAAGTCGCCAAGTACCCCGCCGACCAGAAGGCCTCGGCCGTGATGGCCTGCCTGGCGGTCGTGCAGCAGGAGCAGGGCTTCGTGTCGCGCGCGAGCGAGGAGGGCGTGGCCGCCTATCTCGGCATGCCACCGATCGCGGTGCACGAGGTCACGACCTTCTACAACATGTACAACCAGCAGCCGGTCGGACAGTTCAAGTTGAACGTCTGTACCAACCTGCCCTGCGCGCTGCGCGACGGCGACAAGGCGTTGGCCCACCTGTGCAGCAAGTTCGGCATCGAGCCTTACGGCACCAGCGCCGATGGCCTGTTCACCGTCCAGCCGAGCGAATGCCTGGGGGCCTGCGCCGATGCGCCTGTGATGCTGTTCAACGATCGCCAGATGCTCAGCTTCATGAACAACGAGCGCCTCGATGACCTGGTGGACACGCTCAAGGCGAACGCCAAATGACGCTCGACCTGTCGCGCTTCCAGGCCCAGGGTCACGAGACCTGCTTCCACGGCCGCCATATCCAACCGCAGATCTACGCCGGCCTCGACGGCAAGAACTGGCGCCTGAAGGATTACCTCGCCCGCGGCGGCTACCAGGCGCTGAAGAAGATCCTCGGCCAGGACGGTGGCGCCGGAATGACGCCCGACCAGGTGATCGCCGAAGTCAAGGCCAGCGCCTTACGCGGCCGCGGCGGCGCAGGCTTCCCGACCGGGCTGAAGTGGAGCTTCATGCCGCGCATGTTTCCGGGTCCGAAGTACCTGGTCTGCAACTCCGACGAAGGCGAGCCCGGCACCTGCAAGGACCGTGACCTGCTGGCCTTCAACCCGCACATGGTCATCGAGGGCATGGCGATCGCCGCCTACGCGATGGGCGTGAAAGTCGGCTACAACTACATCCACGGCGAGATCTTCGAGATTTACGACCGCTTCGAAGAGGCGCTGGAAGAAGCGCGCGCCGCCGGTTTCCTCGGCGACAAGCTGTTCGGCAGCGACTTCACTTTCCAGCTGCATGCCTTTCACGGTTTTGGCGCCTACATCTGTGGCGAAGAGACGGCGCTGCTGGAGTCGCTTGAAGGCAAGAAGGGCCAGCCGCGCTTCAAGCCGCCGTTCCCGGCCAGCTTCGGCC
>JAZKIW010000009.1:0-17864 GCA_040384625.1 Pseudomonadota bacterium
GCGGGCCACGAGAGAAAGCGCGCCTCTGCAGCGTATTTGGGAGCGGTGATATCTCACAAGAAGCGGAAAGGCTAGCCGCGAGGGATGGCTGCTGATCGGCTTCGGCGACGATCGCCGGCACAATGGTGCACGGGGCGACAGCGAAGGCTTTCGGTTGGGGGCGACTCTGTTCCGCGACTACCAGCCCTCCATCCAGCAGGTGACCTGAAGCGTGGCCTCTGCGATGAGCTTTTCCACGGCATTGGTGCTGATGCCAAGATCCCCGGCGATGTCGGTGTAAGTCCTGCCGTACACACGATGTGCGAGGAAAGTCTCGCGAGTTCGTGCCGGCAGCCGCGCCAGGGAGGACTCAATGCGGTCCACGCGCTTCTTCCCGAGGAGGACGGCGTCAGCATCGGGTGCCAGGTCAACAACCACGACATCATCTAGCGCCACCCTTTCCCCGTTTTTCGTTCTCGGAGGATGCGTGTCGATCTGCTGGGCTGGAGCGGACTGATTGAGGAGTGCGTCGAGGTTCTCGACCGCGCGCTCGAGCTCGCAGCAAGCCAGCCGCACCCACGCTTCCTCTACCAATTTCCCAGCTTCGCAGTGCGTGCGACCACGCCGACTCAGGGCGGCCCTGGCCTGGGAAAGTGTGGCTTGCCAATTTTCAGCCATTGGGACTTGCGTTCCAGGAGAGGTCGGCAACCGCCAGGGCAGCGTCAGATCGCTCCTAGATGCGGCCAGAGAGGGTAAGTCGGGCGCGGGCCCGCTTCTCTAGCCTCTGAAGGGCCGCGGCCAAGAAGGGCAGCGCGGCGTGTGGGCTCTCGAAGCTTCCGTGCCGGTGGATCATGCGCGCCAGCCCGGCCTGCATCTGCTGCGCTGCGACCTCGGCCGTATCAGCTACTCGCTTCAGGCGTGGAGGCAGCCCTGCCGGCGGCACGCCGATTTGGGCCGTCGGCACGACCGAGTTCAGTTTCGTAAAGTGTACGAGGGTCGCACTTGCGGCATTCGCACTCGAACCAACCACAAAGCGGATCCGCTCGACGCCGCGAGTGGCGAGATCATCGAAAACCGCGTGCCAGTTCAGTACTCCGTCAACGGAGTGTGGCCATGCACCAAGCGCCTCCCGCTGGCCATCGCCGAACGTTCCGAGAGCCCACGTCACGGACCAGCCGTGTGCGGCAGGGGCCATGCGAACCTGAATCTCCTGGACCGCGAAGTGCGCCAAGAGATACCTGCAACAGAGCGGACGGTCATGCCACTTCGCGCCAAGATCAAGGTCGGTGCTGTCCATCACATGCCTTTCGCTCAGCCAGGGGAGCTCAAGAGGGAGATCTGCTGGGTTTGCAATAGCTACGTAACTCGTAGTAGTCGAATTGTACAAAAACTACGACTCTCGTAGTTAATGGCAAGGACAGGGAATGTCTCGACCGGGGTATGGCAGAAGCGCCTGAAAGAGGCCCGGCTTGCGCTTGGCATTAGCCAAAAGCAACTCGGAATTCAGGCGGGCCTGGATGAGTTCGTCGCATCGACCCGAATAAACCGGTACGAAGTCGGTGTCCATGCACCCGACTACCAGATGGTCGTGCGACTAGCGCATGTCTTGCGTGTGCCCGCGGCGTTCCTGTACTGTGACAGCGATGATATGGCGCAGATGATTTTGGCGTTTCATCGGGCCCCCAGGGCTACGCGACGAAACGCAATGGCGGTGTTAGGGGACAGCGCGTGACCTTCTGGGCCGAAGCGGCGCGCTTCTGATTCGAGTGCTTAGCCTTGGACTGTCTACTAGCTGGGTCAGCTAAGCTAGCCGGCCTAAGGCTGGCCGATCATGAGGAGCATGTCAGAAGCCTTCCTCGACCAGCTCAGCGGCGCGAAACAAGGCGCGCGCCTTCTGCTCGGTCTCGGCCCACTCCTTCTCCGGCACCGAATCGGCCACCACGCCGGCAGCTGCCTGCACGTACAGGGTCTGGTCCTTGACGATGCCGGTGCGGATCGCGATCGCCACGTCCATGTCGCCGGCGAAGGAGACGTAGCCGCAGGCGCCACCGTAGATGCCGCGCTGGACCGGCTCGAGCTCGTCAATGATCTCCATCGCCCGGACCTTGGGCGCACCGCTGAGCGTGCCGGCCGGGAAGGTGGCGCGCAGCACTTCGAGCTGGCCGACCTCGGGCCGCAATAGTCCCTCGACATTGCTCACGATGTGCATCACGTGCGAGTAGCGCTCCACGGCGAAGGCCTCGGTCACCTTGACGCTGCCGATGCGGGAGATGCGACCGATGTCGTTGCGGGCCAGGTCGATCAGCATCAGGTGCTCGGCGCGCTCCTTCTCGTCGGCGCGCAGTTCGGCTTCGAGGGCGGCGTCGGCCTCGGGCGTAGCCCCGCGCGGGCGCGTGCCGGCCAGGGGCCGGATCGTCACCTTGCGTCCGCCGCCAGCCGAGTCGGGCAGTCGCTCCTCGCGCACCAGGATCTCGGGCGAGGCGCCAACGATCTGGAACTCGCCCATGTCGTAGAAATACATGTAGGGGCTCGGATTGAGCGAGCGCAACGCGCGGTACAGGCTGAGCGGGCTCTCGGTGTAGCGCTTGCGCAGGCGTTGGCCGATCACCACCTGCATGCAGTCCCCTGCAGCGATGTACTCCTTGGCGCGTTCGAAGGCGCGCATAAGGTCGGCCTTGGCGAAGTCGCGCTCAACCGGATAGGCCGGGCCGCGTTTCACCGACGGTGCGGTGACGCTGTAGCGCAGCTTGTCGGTCAACTCGGCAAGGCGCCGCTTGGCCTGGAAGTAGGCATCGGTGCGCGAGGGATCGGCCCATACGATCAAGTAGAGCCGACCGGAGAGATTGTCGATGACCGCCACCTCCTCGGTCAGCAGCAGCAGCATGTCTGGCGTACCGAGCCCGCCAGGCTTGAGCGTGTGGGTCAGCTTGGGTTCGATGCAGCGCACCGTTTCGTAACCGAAGTAGCCCGCCAGCCCGCCACAGAAGCGGGGCAGCCCCGCTGAGACAGCGGGATTGAGGCGCTCCTGGAAGCGCTCGATGAAGGTCAGTGGGTTGCCCTCATGCCGCTCGACCACCGCCCCTTCGGTCACCACTTCAGTGACTTGCCCGGTGGCGCGCAGCAGGGTGCGTGCCGGCAGGCCGATGAAGGAGTATCGGCCGAACCGCTCACCGCCGACGACCGACTCCAGCAGGCAGCCATAGCGTTGGTTGCCGACCAGTTTCAGGTACAGAGAGAGCGGCGTCTCCAGGTCGGCGAAGGCCTCGCTGATCAGCGGGATGCGGTTGAAGCCTTGCGCAGCCAGGCTCTTGAATTCGAGTTCAGTGATCACTTCACGGGTCCTGTGGGGGCTCCGCAGCGGCTTGGTCAATGGCCGGGCGGATGCATCGAACAGACGGGCCGGGCGTGTCAGCCCGGCCGGCGGGCGTCAGCAGCGCTGCGCGCGGCGCCAGGGCCAAGCTCCCCGGCCGCGTGGCCCGGTGCTGAAACTGTGGCGTGAAGTGAACGTCGTCATTCCGACAAGCAGTGTAGCAGCGGCGAACCGGGACCTCTGCACTCGACGAAGCTGCACGGGTTACGCCCAGTCACGCCCTGCCGGGCAGCCTGCGGCATCTCTTGAGGCCTCAACGCGCGAGCGCTGCGCGCATGGCGTCGATCACCGCCTTGTAGTCCGGCTTACCGAAGATCGCACTGCCGGCGACGAAGGTGTCCGCACCGGCATCGGCGACGCGACGGATGTTGTCGACCTTGATCCCGCCATCGACCTCGAGGCGGATGTCGCGCCCACTGGCATCGATCAGCTTGCGCAGCCGCTCGATCTTGCGCAGCGCCGCGTCGATGAAGCTCTGCCCGCCGAAGCCCGGATTGACGCTCATCACGAGCACAAGATCGACCTTGTCGATCACCCATTCGAGGCGATCGATCGGCTCGGCCGGATTGAACACCAGGCCGGCCTGCTTGCCTTCGGCCTTGATCAGCTGCAGCGTGCGATCGACGTGCGCGCTGGCGTCGGGATGAAAGCTCACCAGGTCGGCGCCGGCGCGGCAGAAGGCCTGGGCCAGCGCATCGACCGGTTGCACCATCAGGTGCACGTCGATCGGCACCGCGCTGTGCTTGCGCAGCGCCTCGCAGACCATCGGACCGAACGTCAGGTTCGGTACGTAGTGGTTGTCCATCACGTCGAAGTGGATCCAGTCGGCGCCGGCCGCGACGACGGCCTTGACTTCGTCGCCCAGGCGCGCGAAGTCGGCGGACAGGATCGATGGCGCGATGCGGTAAGTGGTCATGCCGGGCCCATTGGTGACGCCGGATTCTAGAATCGACCGCTATGGCCCATCCCCAGTTCACCTGCACGGTCAGCGTCGCTTACCTGCCCGACCAGTCGCAGCCGCAGGCCAATGTGCATGCCTTTGCCTACACCGTGACCATCGTCAACAGCGGCGATGTCAGTGCGCAGCTGGTAGCGCGGCAGTGGTTCGTCGCCGATGCGCACGGCCATACGGAGGAAGTGCGCGGCCTGGCGGTCGTCGGCCATCAGCCCCTGCTCAAGCCGGGCGAGAAGTTTGAATACACCAGCTGGACCCGCATCGCCACGGCCCAGGGCACGATGCGCGGCACCTACTTCTGCATGACCGAAGACGCCCACCCGTTCGACGCCGCCGTGCCGGAATTCGTGCTCACACGACCGGAACAGCTGCACTGAATCCGATGTCCGCGGCGTCGTGGGACCTGACGGCGCTGCTTAACGCAGCCGATCCGCGCGCGCCGCTGCCCGAGCGGCACCTGTGGCTGGCGCGGCTGATGCAGTGGCTGCGCCACGGCGACGCGGCGGCCGACGGCGCCACGCCGCGCCCGGTATTGCGCCTGCGCCAGCTGCTGCAGGTGCTGGACCAGCACCCGCAGTACCGTGCCGCCGTGCAAGGTTTGTTGCAGGCCTTCTGGCGCGAGATCGACATCGCCGCGCTGTTCGCCGAGTTCGGCTTCTCGCCGCGGCTGGCCCTGGCCGGAGCCCTCGGCCAACGCCTGCATGCGCGCCTGCTGCCGGGCACGCCCGCCACGCACGACCTGGCGGCGCTCTTTCCGCTGCTCTTCGACGACAGCGACAGCGCCTGGCTGGCCGCGCTCGACGCCTCCACGCTGGCGCGCACGGCGGAGCTGCTGTGCCCCGAGGGCGGCACGGCACGCTGGCGCGACGGCCTGCTGGAGGCGATGGCGCACCTGGTGAGCGCCGTGCGTGCTGCGGCGTTCACCGCGCCAATGCGCCTGCGCATGGATCGCTCGCTGCTGGCCAACGACCCGTTCGGTCAGCTGGCACGCACGGCTGAGGACTTGGCGGACGCGCTGCGCGACGGCGATGGGCCCGCCTCGGCACGACACGCGCTGTACCTGCGCGCCCTGCTCGATGCCTGCCGCCAGGCCACGGCCAGCATCGCCAGCCACCTCGAGGAGCACGGCGTCTCGGTCGACATCGTTTTCGAAGCCGACCAGTTGCAGGCGCGCACCCTTCGCATCGAGATGCTGCTGGATACGCTGCTGGAACCGACGCCGGCCGAAGGCCTGCGCCTGATGATCTCGCTGGTCGAAGTGCAGGCGGGCTCGCGCAGCATCCGCGCCCTGCTCGGGCGCCACTACTCGCTGCTGGCGCGCCGGGTCGCCGAACGCAACGCGGAAACAGGTGAGCACTACATCACCCGCACCCGCGCCGAGTACCGCGACATGCTCGGCCGCGCCGCCGGCGGCGGGGTCGTGATCGCCGGCACCACGATGTTCAAGTTCGCCCTCGCCACCCTTGGGCTGACGGCGTTCTGGAGCGGCTTCTGGGCCGGCACCAACTACGCGCTGTCCTTCGTGCTGATCATGCTGCTGCACTGGACCGTCGCCACCAAGCAGCCGGCGATGACCGCCCCGGCCTTGGCCGCCCGCCTGCATGCCGACCATGACGCAGCCGGCGGCGAGGAGGGCGGCCGCATCGAGACCTTCGTCGATGAAGTGACGCACCTCATCCGCTCCCAGGTGGCCGGCATCGTTGGCAATGTTGCGTTGTGCGCCCCCGTCGTGCTGGCCTTGCAGTGGCTCGGTGCCCTGAGCTTCGGCGCCCCGCCGATCGGCCACGCCGACGCCGTGCACGTGCTGCACTCCTTGACCCTGCTCGGCCCCACCGCCCTCTTTGCCGCCTTCACCGGCGTGCTGCTGTTCGCCAGCTCGCTGATCGCCGGCTGGGCCGAGAACTGGTTCGTCCTGCATCGGCTGGACAGCGCGATCGCCTGGAATCCGCGCATCGTCGCCCGGCTCGGCAGCGCGCGCGCGCAACGCTGGTCGCGTTGGTGGCGCGCCAACATCTCGGCCTTGGCGGCCAACATCTCGCTGGGCATGCTGCTGGGTTTGGTGCCGGTGGTCTTCGACTTCTTCGGCATTGGTCTCGAAGTGCGCCATGTGACCCTGTCCACCGGCCAGCTTGCGGCCGCGCTCGGCGCCGAAGGGGCCTCGCTGCTGCACGAACCGGCCTTCTGGTGGTGCGTCGCCGGCATCGCGGTGATCGGGGCGCTGAACCTCGGGGTCAGCTTCTGGCTGGCATTCACGGTCGCCCTGCGTTCACGCGGTATCGCGGTCCGTGAGCGGGCCTTGCTGTACAGCGCGATCCGGCGCCGCCTGTGGCATGCGCCGCTCTCCTTCTTCTGGCCGCCCCGCGATAAAGCAGTGCCCGCGCGGTCAGCGGCCTGAGGCTTCGCTATCGTCTTGCCCCGGGCCGCGCTCACCTTTGCGGCGACCGGAGAACATGGTCCACCACACGATGAACACCAGGATGACCAGCGCAGCCAGCGCTTCGAGCAGGAGCAGCCACATGGGGCGAGCTTACTGGCCCCTGTTGCTGGCGCTGGCCGGCTGCGCCGGCGTGCCACTCCCGCCCTCGGCGCCGGCGCCAGCCGAGCCGCGCGCGCCGAGTACCCTCGAGGCTGCCGCGCCGCCGGCAGCCTTGCACCCCGGCTCGCGCTGGCAGGCGGTCTCCTGGAGCGACTTGCCCGGCTGGGACGCCGATCGCACAAGCGAGGCCTGGCTCGCCTTGCAGCGAAGTTGCGAGCGGCTGCCCGCCGCGCTGACGCGCGAGGTGCCGGCCTGGCCGCGCCTGTGCCAGGAGGCACTGCGCCACCAGCCAGGCGATGACGCAGCGACGCGTGCCTGGTTGATGCAACGCATGGCGCCTTACCGTGTGCTGCCCACGGAGCAAGGCCTTGCGGGTGACGGCTTGGCCACCGGCTATTTCGAGCCGCAGATCGACGCCAGCCGCAGCCCGCGCGGCGCCTATCGCGTGCCGCTGCACGAGCCGCCGGCCGACCTGGCCACGCGCAGGCCCTGGTTCACTCGCGCCCAGATCGAGACCCTGCCCGCGGCACAGGCGGCCTTGCGCGGGCGCGAGATCGCCTACGTTGCCGACCCGCTCGACGCGCTGATGCTGCAGGTACAAGGCTCGGGCCGGCTGCGCCTGCTTGGCAGCGACGGCCGCAGCCAGGTGGTGCGCCTGGCCTTCGCCGGTCACAACGACCAGGCGTACCAGTCGATCGGCCGTTGGCTCATCGACCAGGGCGAGGTCCGGCCCGGCGAAGCGTCCTGGCCGGCGATCCGCGACTGGGCCCGGCGCAACCCGCGGCGGGTGCCCGAGATGCTGGCCGCCAACCCGCGCGTGGTGTTCTTCCGCGAAGAACCCCTGCCCGACCCGACGCTCGGCCCCCGCGGCGCCCAGGGCGTGGCCTTGGTGCCCGAGCGCTCGATCGCCGTCGACCCGAAGAGCGTGCCCTACGGCAGCCCGGTGTGGCTCGACACCACCGAGCCGCTCACCGCCACGCCGTTGCGTCGACTGGTGCTGGCTCAGGACACCGGCTCAGCGATCACCGGGGCGGTGCGGGCCGACTACTTCTGGGGTTGGGGCGAACGCGCCGAGCAGCAAGCCGGGCGGATGAAGCAGGCGTTGCGGATGTGGGTGCTGTGGCCGAAGTGAAAACGTGAAGGCTCGCCTAGCTCTCAGTTGCGCGACGACAGCCTGGGCCAGAGCAGGTTGAGCGCCAGACCGGCGAGAACCAGCGCAGCGGCACCGAGCTTCCAGGGCGGCAGCGGCTCGGCGAGCAGCCAGGCCGATGCGCCCATGCCGAACACCGGCACCAGCAGCGCCATCGGCGTCACCGTCGCCGCCGGGTGGCGCGCCAGCAGCCAGGCCCAGGCCCCGAAACCGAACAGGGTGTTGCCGATCGACTGCCACAACACCGCCGCCCAGACGCCGGGGCCGGCCGCGGCGAGGCCGTGGGCGATGGCCGACGGGCCTTCGAGCAGCAGGCTCAGCAGCGCCAATGGCGGCACCGCAAACAGACTCGACCAGACCATGAAGCCGAGCATGTCGACGCGCCCGGCGCGCTTGGCAATCAGGTTGCCCACGGCCCAGGCCAGCGCCGCCAGCAACACCAGCGCGATCCCCAGCGGCGTGGTTTCGGCGTCGGTATGCATGACGATCAGCGCCAGGCCGCTCGCGGCCAGCGTCAGGGCCACGATCTGGAAGGCGCGCACGCGCTCACCGGCCAGGACCATGGCCAGCGCGATGGTGAAGAAGACCTGGACCTGGATGACCAGCGAGGCCAGTCCGGGGCTGATGTCGGCACGCAACGCGATGAACAGCAGACCGAACTGTCCTGCGCCGATCAGTCCGCCATAGGCCGCCAGCGTGCGCCACGAGGTTGCCGGGCGCGCCACGAACAGGGCCGCGGGGGCGAAGGCCAGGGCGAAACGCAAACAGCCGAGCAACAGCGGCGGCAAGCTGCCGAGCGCCCACTTGATGACCACGAAGTTGGTGCCCCAGACGGCGACCACTGCCAGCGCCAGCAACACGTGGCGATACGGCAGGTGCGCGGTGCTGCTCATCAGGCGCCTGCGAGGTCCATGCCGCTGACCACGACGGTGCGGTTGCGTCCCCCGGTCTTGGCCTCGTAGAGCGCACGATCGGCACGCTCCAGGGCTGCGACCACCGATTCGCCGGCCAGGTGTTCGGTCAGGCCGGCCGAAATCGTCACGCGCAAGGCGAGGTCTTCCGCCAGCATGGTCAGGCCTTCGATGCGCAGGCGGACCCGCTCGATGCCGCCACGGGCGAGCGGCAGGTGCGCATCCGACAGCAGCAGCACGAACTCTTCGCCACCCCAGCGCGCCAGTACGTCGGCCACGCGGATGGCGCCCAGGGCCTCGCGCGCAAAGCGTTGCAGCACGGCATCACCGGCGGCGTGTCCGAAGCGGTCATTGATCTGCTTGAAGTGGTCGATGTCGATGATCGCGATGCAGAAGCCGTGGCCCGAGCGCACGCAGCGCTGCCGCTCCTGTTCGAGCAGTTCGATCATGTGGCGGCGGTTGATCAGGCCGGTGAGCTCGTCGCGCGTGGCCAGTTCCTGGATGCGCGCCAGGGCTTCCGCCAGCTCGAGGCGCTGGCGCCGGCTGCGCTCGCGCAGGCGGGTCAGGCGCCCGGCCAGCAGCGACACCGCCGGCAGCATCGCGGCCAGCATCAGGAAGTGACCGAGTTCGACCGCCGGTGCATAGACCTGCGGCTGGCGCCAGGCCATCAGTGCCATCACGGCACCGAACAGGCCGGCCGTGAAGAGGCAGACCCTGGCCACCGTGCGCGGCTGCAACTGGAACATGCCGAACATCAGGATCACCAGCAGGACGGGAAATGTCGCGCCGCGCAGGGCCCCGGCCATGGCGTAGCCGATAGCGCCGCTGCCGATGGCGAAGAGCATCTGTGGCAGGGTCAGCGACGGGTCGGCCAGGCGCCGCGACCAGCCACTGCGGATCGCCAGGTACGACGCTGCCAGGCCGCCGAGCGACGCGGCCGCCCAGACCAGAACGGGCGCCGTGGGTGTGCCGCCGATGTGTGCGGCATAGACCAGGATGCCCACCGAGATCGCCATCAGCACCATTGCCAGACCGGCCTGCGCCAGGCGCAAGCGCTGCGTGGGGTCGGCCGTCAGCAGCAGCTCGCCGAGTCGTTGCTGCAGGGTGCGCGAACGGTTGGGGGTCACTGCCTGAGTCAGGGCCTGGCGCTGGGAGGAAGGCAGTGTCGCTCAGCGGCGCGAGCGCCTCGGCCCGCCTTGCAGGTGGCTCAGGGGCAACGCGGCACCCGCCTTGACTTCCCCGAGCGAGAAGCTGGTGTGGATGTCCTTGACGTTGGGCAGGTTCAGCAGGATCTCGGTGGCAAAGCGCGAGAACGCGTCCAGGTCGGTGGCCATGACCTGCAGCTCGAAGGTGCCGGCGCCGCTGATGTAGTGGCAGGCAGTGACCTCGGGCAGGCGGCGAATGGCCTCTTCCAGGCCCTTGGTCGCGCTGCCGGTGTTGCGCTCGGCATCGACGCGAACGAAGGCGAAGACGCCCAGGCCGATGCGGCGGCGGTCCAGCTCGGCACGGTAGCCGGTGATGTAGCCGTGCTGCTCGAGCCATTTGACGCGACGCCAGGTGGGTGCCGCAGACAAGCCAATGCGGCCGGCCAGCTCGGCATTCGACAGCCGGGCATCGGCCTGCAGCTCGGCCAGGATGCCGACGTCGTAGCGGTCGAGCTCGGGGCCGTGCTCGTCGGGGCCTGGCGGCGCGGCGCGACTCTTCTCGACCTTGGTCGTTTTCGATGCCATTGTTTCGTCAGGTGTAGAGAATGCGAAAGGTTATTGCGCAAAGCCGTGTTTGACAAGCAAACAAGGAAAACACCTGTCGGGCCAAGCCTTCTACACTCGCCGCTGCCCCAGTGCCAGGACTTCCCGCCATGAACGCACCCCTACCCGAGTCGATTCGCAAGGCCCTAGAGACGGTCACGCTCGACGACAAGTACGCGCTCGCGCGAGGCCGCGCCTTCATGAGCGGCGTGCAGGCCCTCGTGCGCCTGCCGATCCTCCAGCGCACGCGCGACGCGCTGGCGGGGCTGAACACCGCCGGCTTCGTCAGTGGATACCGCGGCAGCCCGCTCGGTGGCTACGACCAGGCCCTGTGGGCGGCGAAGAAGCACCTGGCCGAGCACCACATCGTGTTCCAGCCCGGTGTCAACGAGGAGCTCGGTGCGACGGCGGTGTGGGGCACGCAGCAGCTCGACCTGTATCCGGCGACGAAGAAGTACGACGGCGTGTTCGGCATCTGGTACGGCAAGGGGCCAGGCGTCGATCGCTGCTCCGACGTCTTCAAGCACGCCAACATGGCCGGCACCGCCAAGCACGGCGGCGTGATCGCGATCGCCGGCGACGACCACGTCTCCAAGAGCAGCACCGCGCCGCACCAGAGCGACCACATCTTCAAGGCTTGCGGCCTGCCGGTGTTCTTCCCGTCCGACGTGCAGGGCATCCTCGACATGGGCCTGCACGCCTTCGCGATGAGCCGCTTCTCGGGGGTCTGGAGCGGCATGAAGACGATCCAAGAAGTCGTCGAGTCGTCGGCCTCGGTCTCGGTCGACCCGGACCGCGTGAAGATCGTGATCCCGCAGGACTTCGTGATGCCCGCCGGGGGCCTGCACATCCGCTGGCCCGATCAGCCGCTCGAGCAGGAAGCGCGGCTGATGGACTACAAGTGGTATGCGGCCCTGGCCTATGTGCGCGCCAACAAGCTGAACCACAACGTCATCGAGTCCGGTCGCGACCGCTTCGGCATCATCGCCAGCGGTAAGGCCTTCAACGACACGCGCCAGGCCCTGGCCGATCTGGGCCTGGACGACGACACCTGCCGCACCCTGGGCGTGCGCCTGCACAAGGTCAACGTCGTCTGGCCGCTCGAAGCGACGATCACGCGCGACTTTGCCCAGGGCCTGCAGGAGATCCTGGTCGTCGAGGAGAAGCGCCAGGTCATCGAGTACCAGCTCAAGGAAGAGCTCTACAACTGGCGCGCCGACGTGCGGCCGAACGTGCTCGGCAAATTCGACGAACCCGACGGTGACGCCACCGGCGGCGAGTGGTCGATGCCCAACCCGAGCGACAACTGGCTGCTGCGGGCGAAGGCTGACCTCACGCCCGCGATCATCGCCAAGGCGATCGCCAAACGACTGAAGAAACTCGGCCTCGCGCCTTCGGGCAGCGACATCGCCGCGCGCATGGACCAGCGCATCGCCGTCATCGAAGCGCGCGAGAAGCAGCTCGCCGCATTGAAGACCGACACCGGCGAGCGCGCGCCCTGGTTCTGCTCGGGCTGCCCGCACAACACCAGCACGCGCGTCCCGGAGGGCTCACGAGCTGTCGCCGGCATCGGTTGCCACTACATGGCGGTGTGGATGGACCGCAGCACCACCACCTTCAGCCAAATGGGCGGCGAAGGCGTGTCCTGGGTCGGCCAGCAGCCCTTCACCACCGAGCCGCACATCTTCGCCAACCTCGGCGATGGGACCTACTTCCACAGCGGCTCGCTGGCGATCCGCCAGAGCATCGCGGCGGGCGTCGACATCACCTACAAGGTCCTCTACAACGACGCGGTCGCGATGACCGGTGGCCAGCAGGTCGGCGAGCGCCCCGAGGGCCACTCGGTGACCCAGATCATGAACAGCCTGGTCTCGGAAGGCGTGGCCAAGCTGACGATCGTGACCGACCAGCCAGAGAAGTACGAGGGCGTGGCTCTGGCGCCCGGCGTCAGCGTGCAGCACCGCGATGAACTCGACCGCATCCAGCGCGAGTTCCGCGAGATCAAGGGCACCACGGTCATCATCTACGACCAGACCTGCGCGACCGAGAAGCGCAGGCGCCGCAAGCGCGGCAAGATGGTCGATCCTGACAAGCGCGTCGTCGTCAACGAGCTGGTCTGCGAGGGCTGCGGCGATTGTTCGGTGCAGAGCAACTGCCTGTCGGTCGAGCCGGTCGAGACCGAGTTCGGACGCAAGCGCCGGATCAACCAGAACAGCTGCAACAAGGACTATTCCTGCTTGAAAGGCTTCTGCCCGAGCTTTGTCACCGTCGAGGGCGGCCAACTGAAGAAGCCGAAGAAGGAAAAGAAGGGCGACCTGGCGGGCATGCCCGCGCTGCCTGAACCCAGCCTGCCGCTGGCCGAAACGGCCTGGGGCATCGTCGTCGGTGGCGTCGGTGGCACCGGAGTCATCACCATCGGCCAGTTGCTCGGCATGGCCGCGCACCTCGAAGGGCGCGGCGTCGTGACGCAGGACGCCGGCGGCCTCGCGCAAAAGGGGGGAGCCACCTGGAGCCACATCCAGATCGCGAACCGCCCGGAGGCGATCTTCACGACCAAGGTCGACACCGCCAAGGCCGATCTGGTCATTGCCTGCGATTCGATCGTCGGCGCGAGCAAGTACACGCTGGCGGTGATGCAGCAGGGCCGAACCTATGTGGCGCTCAATACGCACGGCACGCCGACCGCGGCCTTCGTCAAGAACGCCGACTGGCAGTTCCCCGGCGGCAATTGCGAGACCGCCATCCGGGCCAGCGTCGGCGCGGAACTGGTCGGTGCGTTCGACGCCGAGCAGGTGGCCGTGCAATTGGTCGGCGATTCGATCTACACCAACCCCCTGATGCTCGGCTATGCCTGGCAGCAGGGTCGCGTGCCGCTGTCGCACGCGGCGCTGATGCGCGCGATCGAGCTGAACGGCGTGCAGGTCGACAACAACAAGGCGGCCTTCGAGTGGGGCCGGCACGCGGCCCACGACCTGGCCTCGGTCCAGGCCTTGTTCAAGGCCGCCCAGGTGATCGAGTTCGTCAGGAAGCCCTCGCTGGACGAGATGGTTGCCAAGCGCACCGACTTCCTCACCGGCTACCAGGACAGCGCCTATGCCGCGACGTACAAGGCCTACGTCGACAAGGTGCGCGCAGCCGAGGCGCCGCTGTCCAGCACGCGACTGACCGAAGCCGTCGCCCGCTATCTGTTCAAGCTGATGGCTTACAAGGACGAATACGAGGTCGCTCGGCTGCACACCGACGCCGCCTTCACGAGCAAGATCGCGTCGATGTTCGAAGGCGACTACAAGCTCGTGCACCACCTCGCGCCGCCGGCGATCGCGAAGAAGAACGACAAGGGCGAACTGGTCAAGCAGCCCTTCGGCCCCTGGGTGCGCAGCGCCTTCGGCGTGCTGGCCAAACTGAAGGGCCTGCGCGGCACGGCTTTCGACCCCTTCGGTCGCACCGAGGAACGCAAGACCGAGCGCGCGCTGATCGGCGAGTACCGCAGTGCCATCGACGAGTTGCTGGCGACACTGACGAGCGAGCGCTTGGCGCTGGCGGTCGAGATCGCCCGCATCCCGGAGGACATCCGAGGCTATGGCCACGTCAAGGATCGTCATCTGAAGACCGCGCGGGCCAAGTGGCAGGGCCTGATGGCGCAGTGGCGCGGCGGGGCCGACGCACGCGCCGCCGCTTGAGCGCGCGAGGCTGGCCTGCGCTGGCGGCCGCGCGCCGCCGCGAGCGGCCACGCCGGCCCTTCCTGATCGACGACATCGAGGTCGGTTCGGTGGCTGTCGAACACCTCGCTGCCTTGCGCGCCTGGCCGGAGGCCTTCGCCCTCGACGCCTGCGGCGTGAGACTCCTCGGGGCGAACCGCGACCCGACCCTGGCGATGGTCAATGCCGAATTGCGCAAACAGGGCCTCATCGTCGCCTGGCGCGACGAGACCTATGCGATCTCGACCGGGCTCGGCCAGGCACCGCTGGCCCTGATCGAGCGCGCCGCGGCGCGCTTCTGGGGCAGCCTGACCTTCGGCGCCCATGCCAACGGTTACGTCGCTGACGATCAAGGGCGGCCGACCCACCTTTGGATCGCGCGCCGTTCGCTGCACAAGGCGACCGACCCGGGCAAGTTCGACAACCTGGTTGGCGGCGGCGTGCCGCATGGACAGACGCCTTTCGAGACCCTGGTGCGCGAAGGCTTCGAAGAGGCCGGGCTGAGCGCCGCGTTGATGCGCGGTGCCGTTGCCGGCTGCGTGATCGAACTGCGCTGCGACATCACGGAAGGCTTCATGCACGAGCAACTGCATGCCTTCGACCTGCGCCTTCCCGCCGGGCTGACGCCGGTCAACCAGGACGGCGAAGTCGCCGAAATGCTGTGCTTGCCGGTGCAAGACGCGATTGCCCTGGCCGCGGGCGACTCAATGACCGTCGATGCGTCGCTGGTCACGCTCGACTTCGCATTGCGCCACAGCCTGCTGGCGGCCGACGAGCGCGATCGCCTCGCCGATCGCTTTCCCCGCGCTTAGCGCGCCGAGGGCCTCGTGCGCACAGCGCACGAGAATTGGGCGGATTGGTTGCAAAACTGAATGCTGGAAGAGACCGCCCCTCTGCCGGGTAAACCCACTTGCCCACGCCAACGCCGCTGTCGATAGTTCACGTCGGTCGGAGCACTCGGCGCCGCTGTTGTGCGTGTCCGCGATTTGCCCCCACAGTCCACTGCATCAGGAGACAAGACAATGAGTGACAAGACCCCGGCCCAGCGCCGCCGATTCCTGAAGACCGCCGCCACCGCCGCTGTCGCCACGGGCGCCATGGCCGCCCCTGCGATCAGCCGTGCGCAGGCCGTCACCAGCCTGCGCTTCCAGAGCACCTGGCCGGCGAAGGACATCTTCCACGAGTACGCCAACGACTTCGCCAAGAAGGTCAACGACATGACCGGCGGCGAGCTGAAGATCGAGGTCCTGCCGGCCGGCTCGGTGGTCCCGGCCTTCGGCTTGTTCGAAGCGGTGTCCAAGGGCACGCTGGACGGCGGCCACGGGATCCTGGGCTACCACTACGGCAAGCAGAATGCGCTGGCGCTGTGGAATTCCGGCCCGATGTTCGGCATGGACGCCAACATGCTGCTGTCCTGGCACAAGTACGGCGGCGGAGCGGCGCTGCTGGCCAAGCTGTACGCCTCGATCGGCGGCAACGTGCAGTCCTACCTGTGCGGCCCGATGACCACGCAGCCGCTGGGCTGGTTCAAGAAGCCGATCACCAAGCCGGAAGACTTCAAGGGCCTGAAGTTCCGCACCAATGGCCTGGCCATCGACATGTTCACCGCGATGGGCGCGGCGGTGAATGCTCTGCCGGCCGGCGAAATCGTGCCGGCCCTGGACCGCGGCCTGCTCGATGGTGCCGAGTTCAACAATGCCACGTCCGACCGCATCCTCGGCTTCCCCGACGTGTCCAAGGTGTGCATGCTGCAGAGCTACCACCAGAGCGCCGAGACCTTCGAGATCAGCTTCAACAAGACCAAGTTCGATGCGCTGCCCGCCAAGATGAAGGCCATCATCGACAACGCAGTGGAGGCGGCCTCGTCCGACCTGTCCTGGAAGGCGATCGATCGCTACTCGAAGGATTACGTCGAGCTGCAGACCAAGGACAAGGTCAAGTTCTACAAGACACCCGACACCGTGCTGCAAGCGCAGTTGAAGGTGTGGACCGCGATCCTGGAGAAGAAGTCGGCGGAGAATGCGCTGTTCAAGGAAATCGCCGAATCGCAAAAGGGTTTCGCCGAGCGCGTCGTCAAGTGGGATCAGGACACCAACATCAGCCGTCGCATGTCGGTCAATCACTTCTTCGGGGCCAAGAAGGCGTAATCCGGACGCAGTCGGGGCCTTCGCCCCGACGTCCATCGGCCATCCAGCCCAGGGCCGGATGGCCGTTTCATTTTGTGCAGGTCAACCGATGCAGCAACTTCTACTGAAGATCGACAAGCTCAGCACTTTCGTCGGCCAGGCTTTCTCCTGGCTGATTGTCTCGCTCACGCTCCTGATCTCTTGGGAGGTCTTTTCCCGTTACGCGCTGGACCACCCGCACCCATGGGCCTTCGACGTCATGATCATGATGTACGGCACCCTGTTCATGATGGCCGGCGCCTACACCCTGGCCAAGGCCGGCCATGTGCGCGGCGATGTCCTCTACGGCTTCTTCGAGCCACGCACGCAGGCAACGATCGACCTGATCCTGTTCGTGCTGTTCTTCATGCCCGGCGTCTTCGCCCTCACCTATGCCGGCTACTTCTACGCGGCCGAGTCCTGGGCCGTCAACGAGCACTCGAACGTCACTGCCGAAGGCCCGCCGATCTATCCATTCAAGACGATGTTGCCGCTGGCAGGCGCGATCCTGCTGCTGCAAGGCATTGTGGAGATCATCCGCTGCGTGATCTGCATCCGGCAGGGCGCGTGGCCCTCGCGCGAGCACGACGTGGAGGAAGTGGACGTCGGCAAACTGAAGGAAATGGTCCATGTGAAGGACGATGACATCGCCAAGCTCGACCGGTTCGTCGTGCAGCAGGCCGGCACGAACGGGAGCACCCAATGAAGATCCGCAAGGAACTCTGGTTCGGCTTCGCGCTGATGGCGATCATCCTCGCCGCCGTGGCGGTCTTCACACCGTGGGCCGGTTTCGCCGACGGCCACCTCAGCCACGACGATCTCGGCGCCCTGGGCCTGCTGATGCTCGGCCTGATCGTGGTGGCGATCATGCTCGGCTTCCCGACCGCCTTCACGCTGATGGGCATGGGCGTGTTCTTCGGCTGGCTCGCCTACCGAAGCGTCAACCCGGACCTGGCCGGGCAGCAGATCCTCGACCTGATGGTCCAGCGCGCCTATTCGGTGATGTCCAACGACGTGCTGATCGCGATCCCGCTGTTCGTCTTCATGGGCTACCTGGTCGAGCGCGCCAACCTGATCGAGAAGCTCTTCAAGAGCCTGCACCTGTCGCTGGCGCGCGTACCCGGTGCGCTGGCCGTCGCGACCATCGTCACCTGCGCGATCTTCGCCACGGCCACCGGCATCGTCGGCGCCGTCGTCACCCTGATGGGCCTGCTGGCCCTGCCGGCGATGCTGCGCGCCGGCTACAACATCAAGCTCGCCGCCGGAGCCATCACCGCGGGGGGCTGCCTGGGCATCCTGATTCCGCCCTCCGTGCTGCTGATCGTGTACGGCGCCACCGCGGGCGTGTCGGT
>JAZKIW010000009.1:17964-40498 GCA_040384625.1 Pseudomonadota bacterium
TCGACACCTCGGGCCTGGTCCAGTCCGGCGGCTCCTTGGTCGCCAGTGACGACAAGGCGGAGTCCTCGAGCCTGCAGGAGCCCCCGAAGGAAGAAGGCGGGTTGCAGGAACCGCCGCAGGAGGCCGGAGCGCTCAAGGAGCCGCCGGTCGAGACCGCGGCTGCGGCGGCCAGCGTGGCGCCGGCCCCTGCAGCACCGGCGGCCGCCGTCGCCGAGCGCGTCCCGGCGCCGACCTGGTACTGGATCGTGTTCGGCCTAGGCATGGCCGGCCTGCTGCTGGTCAACTGGCTGATGAACTGGCAGCGGCTGGAGATCTTCAAGATGCTGCTGGCATCCTTCTTCCCGCTGGCGGTGATGATCGTCGCGGTGCTCGGCTCGATCGTCTTCGGCCTGGCCACGCCCACAGAGGCGGCCGCCGTGGGGGCCTTGGGCGGGCTGTTGCTGGCCGGTGTATACCGCTACGTCGCAGCCAGGCAGGACAAGAGCGGCAGTCCGGTGTTGCGCTCGCTCGTCGACCTGGGCGGCATCGTCAAGGAGTCGTCGTTCCTGACGGCCAAGACCAGTGCCATGGTGTGCTGGCTATTCGTCGGCTCGTCGATCTTCTCCGCCGCCTTCGCGCTGCTCGGCGGGCAGGACCTGATCGAACGATGGGTCTTGTCACTCGGGCTGAGCACGTTGCAATTCATGCTGCTCAGCCAGTTCATCATCTTCATCCTCGGCTGGCCGCTGGAGTGGACCGAGATCATCGTCATCTTCATGCCGATCTTCATCCCGCTGCTGCCCAAATTCGGCGTCGACCCACTCTTCTTCGGCCTGCTGGTGGCGTTGAACCTGCAGACCGCCTTCCTGTCGCCACCAGTGGCCATGGCCGCCTTCTACCTGAAGGGCGTGTCACCGAAGCATGTGACGCTGAACCAGATCTTCGCCGGCATGTTGCCGTTCATGGGCATCCAGTTGATCGCGCTGGCCTTGCTCTACATCTGGCCGCAGATCGGGATGTGGTTGCCGACCGTGCTCTACAAATAGGCCCACGTCATGCCGATGGCGGTAGACGCCGCGCACGCGATGGCCGTCGGCGCGCTGCGATCCGAGCAACTCGTCGAGGAGTGCCTGGCGCGGATTCGCGAACGTGAACCCGCGGTCCAGGCCTGGTGCCACCTCGACGTCGAGCAGGCCCTGGCCCAGGCCCGTGCTCGCGACCGCGAACGGGCCGAGGGCCGCCGCATCGGCGCCCTGCATGGCTTGCCCGTCGGTGTGAAGGACATCATCGATACGTCGGACATGCCGACCGAGAACGGCAGCGTGCTACATGCGGGCCGACGGCCGCAGCAGGACGCCGCGGTGGTCACTCTGTTGCGCGCCGCTGGCGCCATCATCCTGGGCAAGACCGTCAGCACCGAGTTCGCGACCTACGCGGCGGGCAAGACGCGCAACCCGCACGATGCAACGCGCACACCGGGCGGCTCATCGTCGGGCTCTGCCGCGGCCGTGGCCGCCGGCATGGTGCCGCTGGCCATCGGCACCCAGACCAATGCCTCGATCGTGCGCCCGGCTTCGTTCTGCGGCGTCTATGGCTTCAAGCCCAGTTTCGGGCTGATCCCGCGCGACGGCGTCCTGGAACTGTCGCCTTCGCTCGACACCGTGGGTCTGTTCGCGGCCTGCCTGGACGACATCGCCCTGCTCGCGCGGCCGCTGGCGGTCATCGAAGCCGCGGAAGCTGCCGTCGAGCGCACCCCGCGCTATGCCTTCGTGAAGACGCCAGTCTGGGAGCGCTGCGATGCGTCCACCCGTGCGGCCTTTGCCGGCTTGATCGTCGGCCTTGAGGCGCACTGCGAGGAGGTCGCCCTTCCAGACGCCCTCGCCGAGGCTTGGGGCAGCCACCGCACGATCATGGAAGCCGAGATGGCCGTGCACCTCGAACGCGAGTGGGAGCGCGGGCGCGACAAGCTGTCGCCTTCGCTGCGCGAACAACTGCTGCGCGGGCGCGACATTCGCGCGCTCGACTACCAGAAGGCGCTCGTCGCACGACGACGCATGGGCGCCGTGCTGGCCGATCTGTTCACCCGATTCGACGCCCTCATCACGCCGGCCAGCGCCGGCACCGCGCCCGCCCTCGCGTCGACCGGCGATCCTGCCTTCGGCACGCTTTGGTCCCTGTGCGGGCTGCCGGCGCTCAGCTTGCCGCTGCTGACGGGCGCCGACGGCCTGCCCTTGGGGGTACAGCTGGTCGGCGCGCGCGGACAAGACGCCCAGCTGCTGCGCAGCGCGCGCTGGCTCGAAGCGCGATTGGCGCACCGATAGACCACCGCATGCCCGCGCACGACATTGCGATCTTCGAGCGCGGCTGGCTGTCGTCGAACAACGTCCTGCTGCATGGCGGCGAGGGCGAGCATGCAACCCTGATCGACAGCGGCCATGTCTCGCACGTCGAACAGACCGAAGGCCTGCTGCAACGCGCATTGCGCCCCGGCCAGACCGTCGCGCGCGTGGTCAACACGCACCTGCACTCCGACCACTGCGGCGGCAATGCGGCCCTGGCTCGCGCTTTCGGCGCCAGCATCACGATCCCGCCCGGCGACGCCGATGCGGTGTCGGTCTGGGACGAAGACCGGCTCAGCTACCGGCTCACCAACCAGCGCTGCGAGCGCTTCGCCTTCGACGCGCTACTGCGTCCCGGAGAATTGTTGTGCGTCGGTGCCCGACGCTGGCAGGCCCATGCGGCGCCGGGCCATGACCCGCATTCGCTGATCCTGTTCGATGCTGCCGATGGCACCCTGATATCGGCCGACGCGCTGTGGGAGAACGGCTTCGGCGTCGTCTTCCCCGAGCTCGACGGCGTCGGTGCATTCGACGACGTGGCCGCGACGCTCGATCTGATCGAGTCGCTGCCCGTGCGCCGGGTGATCCCGGGGCACGGTGCAGCTTTCGAGGATGTGGCTGGCGCCCTGCAACGCGCGCGATCGCGCCTGGCTCGCTTTCGCGCCGACCCGGCCAGCCACGCCCGTCACGGCATCAAGGCGCTGACCAAGTACCACCTGCTCGAAGTCGGCAGCGAGCCGCTCGCGGCGCTTCAGCACTGGTTTGCCGTCACGCCGATCGTGCAGCAGGTGTGGCGGCGTCTGGGCTGCCCTGAGGGCGCGCCCGCCGCGTGGGGCGAGCGACTGCTGGCGGAGTTGCTCGCGCAAGGCGTGCTGGTCCGCCACCACGACACGCTGCACAACCCCTGAGCAGGTGCGCGGCCCGACCAGGTTTTCCCCCTTTGGGGGGAATGACAAGCCGCGCGGCGGAACCGATAGTCGTCGCAAGCCACTCGTCGGCCGCCACGCCCAGGTGCTGTCATGCTCGTTACCGAAACCCGCCCACCTCCGTTCTCGACCAGCGCCGAGCCAGCGCCATCAGGCTACGAAGACAGGGCCTGGACCGACGAGCCCGATCGCGATGGTGCACCGCTGTTGCGCTTGTTCGGCGCGGCAGCACTGGCGATCCTTGCGCTG
Source organism: Pseudomonadota bacterium (assembly GCA_040384625.1). Lineage (GTDB taxonomy): Bacteria > Pseudomonadota > Gammaproteobacteria > Burkholderiales > Burkholderiaceae_C > CADEEN01. The sequence goes on from JAZKIW010000009.1 coordinate 21,458, forward strand.
GCCGCTGCCAGCCTCCTGGTCTAGGGTCCGTTCACACCGCGAACCCAGTCTCAGCCGCGTCCGAGACCCGACGCGCTCTTCGCATAGTCATCAGGCACCTTCATCAAGGCCGGGTCGGGCTCGCCGCGCCTGACGTTCACCAGCCGGTAATTGGTCTCGCCGCGGCGCGGGTCGAAGTCGCGGCTCTGCACCGTCAGCATCAGTTCGGGCGAGGTCCAGACGTCGCGCAAGACGATGATCGGCTTGTCGTTGCCGACCTTGCCAGCCTCGATGGTCCAGCTGGTGCGCTCGCCGTTGGCCTTCAGGCCCTCGATCTCCTTGCTGCCCAAGGATGACAGCACGCCCGCGCCGCGCGGCGCAAAGGCGTTCGCGGTCCACGACACCCCTGGCGGTACCGGCACAGCCGGCGCCGGTGGCACGCCCGGCGCAGCCCCGGGCAGGCGCAGCACGCGCACGTGGGCGTCGTGCTGGGCGGCCTCGGCCTCGCGATGGGCTTCACGCACGATCGCCGCGATCTCGGCGTCGCGCGGTGCCGCCACGCCCGGCGCCGTTGTGGACGGCGGTGCTGGCGGCGCGGTGGGCGCCGAAGCGCCGCGCCCGGCGACCGACCTCGCGCGTTCGGCCAGACCGCGGGCCCACTCGCGCATGCGCTCGGCATAGTCGCGCCAGGCGGCGCCATCGGCCATCTCGTTGAAGGACCAGACGGCATGCTCGCCGACGGCAGACACGCCGCGCGCGGTCTTGCGTTCGGTATCGAGCACCCAGGCCTCGCGAGTCACCGGGTCACGCAGGTAGACCAGCTTGCGGCCGTTGCGCTCGACTTCCTGGCGCGTACGGCCCTCGCCGTCGCGGCAGGCCCGCGTCTTGTTCTGGCGCACGATGCGGTTGCCCGGCGCGCCGTCGGCGTCGAGCAGGGGCTGAACGGTTTCATGCACCGCGTCCGCGCAGTAGGGCGCGCCCTTGACCAGGCGCGCAGCGCCGGCGACGTCAGGGTGAAGGGACTGCGCGCCGGACACCAGCGAAGTGCCGAGCAGGAGGGAAGCGAGGACAGTCTTCATATCGATCTCCAAGTTCGGGTTCATCGTTCGCCCCCGTCGTGCGCCACGCGAACGGCGAGGACCTCGCCGCTCGGGCGCATCAACAATTCCGCGCGTACGCTTTCGCCGGCGCGCGAGGGGTCGAAAGGCAGGCCCCAGGCGGCGAGTCGCTCGCGCGGCAGTTCTGCGGCCACCAGCCACGCGGCTGTGCCGCCCGGCGTCGTCGACGAGGCCGGCCATCGATCGGCGGGCGCCACGGGCACGAACTGGAACTCAGCGTCGGCCGCCAAGGCTTGCGGCGCGCGCTCGGCCGGCGACGCCAGCAACAGCAGGGCGGTACTGGCGACCAGCAGGCCCGCGCACGCCGCCGCCCACCAGGGTTGCCCGCGCAGCGCGACCGCAGCTTGGCCGCTGCGCACGGGCGCCGCCCGCGGCCCGTACGCCGCGAGCAGCGCTGCATGCACCTGGGCTGGCGGGCTCTCTGTGGCCAGCGCCTCACGCAGGCGGCGCGTGGCGTCCGCCAGACTCTCTCGGCGCTCAGCGCCGCGGGCAGGACTCGTGTTCATCGGGTTCCTCCGTCGGATCGCGCACCCGGTGACTCGCCGGCTGGGGCGAGGACGGCAGCCAAGCGCTGGCGCGCGCGATGGACCCGGGTGCGCAAGGTGTTGAGTTCGATGCCGGCGATCGCGGCGGCCTCGGCGTATGGGCGCTGCTGGACATCGACCAGGACCAGCGCCTCGCGCTGCGCCCAGGGCAGGCCGCGCAAAGCGGACCACAAGGCGCTCGCGTCCTGGCGCGCGACGAGCAGGGTTTCCGGGTTGCTTGATTCGATGTCGGCTGCGTTGCCTTCTTCGTCGTCGGTAACCGCAGGGGCCTCGCGCGCCAGCCGCAGTAGCCGGTGCCGCGCCATGCCTGCCAAGTACGCGGACAGGCTGCCGAGCCCGGCGTCGAAGCCTTGCGGACGCTGCGCAAAGCTGACGAAGGCCTCCTGGGTCGCGTCCGCCGCCCAGGCCGGGTTGCCGGCGAGCGCCAGCGCATAGCGGTATACGGCACCGGCGTCGCGCCGGTACAGGATGTCGAGCGCGGCGCCGTCGCCCGCGGCCACACGCGCCGCCAGCGCGGCATCGTGATCAGCCGCGGTCGGGCTGGCGCGGCGTGGGGTCCAGGGCATGAAGGCGAGCATCGGTTCGTGCGGGGTCTCGCCTTGCATGGCCCCGGGCAGGGCACAAAGTTCCGGCACCGGCAACGATCGCGGGTTTATCCCAGGGCTTGGGCCCGAACCGGTTCGTCCGCGACGGCTGCAGTCTGTCCGCCGCCCCGGGCAACGGGTCGCGCCCAGCGCGCAATCGCGCGGGGCGGCCGCTACATTGCCCGCCATGGCCTGCCTGGCCGAACAGACACCGACATGAACAACGCAACGACTTCCCCGCCCAGCGTCCGCTGGACCGCCCACTTCGCACCCCTGGTTCGAGCCTTCCATGCCTACGGCAATTGGCTGGTCTCGATCACCTGGAAGCGATTCGCCCTGCTGGCCCTGCTGCTGATGATCAGCTGCGCGGTGCTGCAGAACGTGCCCCCATTCAGCTGGAGGGTCTCGGAGACGGTGGAAACACGCGCGCCGCGCATCGTGGTCACGCCCTCACCGCCGAAGCCCCCCAAGGCCCCAGCGGAGCCGGGCACAGAAAAGCGCGAACCTCTGATCAAGATCGAGCGCCCGAAGGGCAAGGAGGGCAGCGGCTCCGGCGATCTGGAAATCTCGATCGGCGCGCATGGCATCCGCATCACGCCCGGCACTTCGCCCAAGGCCGCTTCGGCGGCCGAAGCGGCGGCCTCGGCCGCGCAAGCGGCCGAGCGCGCCGTTGAGCGCGTGACCGAACACGCTGCGGCCAAGGAGGGCATCCGCATCGTGCTGCCGCCCGGCGCCACCAGCGAGGCGGTGCGCGAAGCGGTTGCCGAGGCCAAGCAAGAGATCGAGACCGCGATCCGCGAGGCCCGGGACGACATCGAAGAGGCCAAGCGGGATGCCGAGCAGGCGCGCCGCGACGCCGAGCAGGCGATTGCTGACCTGAGCAAGGAGGACGTCGGTTCGCGCACGGTGGTCCGGCACACCAAGTTCGGTGAACCGCTGCCGGAGATGGCCTTCTTCTGGATCGTTGCCTCGATGATCATGAAGATCACCTACAAGGGCCAGCTGAAGGCCCAGGCCCAGGCGGCGCAGGCCACCGAGGTGGCCGAGTCCGAGCAGCTGAAGCGCCAGGTGGTGGAGGCGCGCATGGCGGCGATGCAGGCGCAGGTGGAGCCGCACTTCCTGTTCAATACGTTGGCTTCGATCGACCACCTGATCGAGACCGACCCGCCCCGCGCCAGCACGATGCAGAAGAACCTGATTGCCTTGCTGCGCGCCTCGATGCCGACCATGCGCGAGGCCAACAACGGCGGCCCGCGCGACCTCGGCCGCGAGATGGCGGTGATCCGGCCCTACCTCGAGATCCTGAAGGTGCGCATGGAAGAGCGTCTGGCCACGCGCATCGATGTGCCGGAGGGCCTGCTGTCGGCCGAGTTCCCCTCGATGATGATCCAGAGCCTGGTCGAGAACGCGATCAAGCACGGCCTCGAGCCCAAGCCCGAGGGCGGAGAGCTGAGCATCAAGGCGGAGATCGTGCACGGCAAGCTGGCGGTCACGGTCGCCGACACCGGGCTGGGCTTCGGCAAGGCGGCGACCGCCGGTACCGGCGTGGGCCTGGCCAACATCCGCGAGCGGCTCCTGCTGCTGTATGGCGGCAACGGTTCGCTCAGCGTCAGCGAGAACCAGCCGAGCGGCACCGTGATCAAGATCACCGTGCCCTACACCTCGCGCAGCCCGGTCGAGGGGGTGGCATGAAGCGGGCCGCCTCGATCGTGCTGGCCTGCGTCATGCTCCTGGGCGTGATGACGGCGATGGGCGTGGCGGCCTACCTGGTCTGGGGCCTGCCGCAGGACCTCGGCCGGGTCACGATCAACGGCGAAGTGCTCAACCTGCACGGCGCCCATGCCGGCCACTGGCTGCTCGCGACCCTCGCCATCCTGCTGGCCTTGACGATCATCCTGGTGGTGGTGCCGACCGTCGCGCTGCTGGCCCTGATCGTGCCGTTCACATTGGCGGCTGTCGGCTTGACCGTTGCCGCGCTCGCCGTGGGCCTGGTCCTGTCGCCGCTGTTGCTGCTGGTCTGGTGGATCTGGAAGCGCAGCACCAAGCCAACGACAATGGGCGCATGAGCTCAACCGACACGACCCCCGTTCGCTGCGTCATCGCCGACGACGAACGCCTGATGCGTGAACAGCTTCGTGCCCGGCTGGCCGAGGTCTGGCCCGACCTGCAGATCGTGGCCGAGGCCAAGAACGGCAGCGAAGCCGTGACCCTGGTGGCCGAACACCGGCCCGAGCTGGTCTTCCTGGACATCCGGATGCCGGGCCTGACCGGCGTCGAGGCAGCGCGGCAGATCGCCCAGATGGAGGTCGGCGACGACGAGTTGCTGCCCGAGATCGTCTTCATCACGGCCTACGACCAGTACGCGGTCGAGGCCTTCGAGCAGGGCGTGGCCGACTATGTGCTGAAACCGGCCGAGCGCGAGCGGCTGACCGTGACCGTCGAGCGCATCAAGAAGCGGCTCGCGCTGCGCCAGGCCGGTGAGTCGGGGGCGGGTGGCGACGGTGCGCCGATGCAGCAGCTGTTGCACTCCTTGGCTGCGAAGATGAACCCGGCCGGCGGAGCGCCGAAGTACCTGCAGTGGATCCAGGCCACGGTCGGCCAGTCGATCCAGATGATCCCGGTCGACGAGGTGCTGTTCTTCATCAGCGACGAGAAGTACACGCGGGTGCAGACAGCGACCGTCGAGGCCCTGATCCGCAAGCCGATCAAGGAGCTGGTCGACGAGGTCGATCCGCAGCGCTTCTGGCAGATCCACCGCAGCACGCTCGTCAACGCCAACGCGATCGCCAACGTCACGCGCGACTTCCGCGGCCGCCAGATCGTGGCCGTGAAAGGCCACACCCAGAAGCTCGAGGTCAGCCGCAGCTACATCGGCCTGTTCAAGGGCATGTAGACGATCAGTTCGGATCGAGCTTGATGACTTCGCCAGAGTCGCGCTTGAGGTACAGCACCTCGCCGACCAGGCGCATCTCGTTGCAGGACGCGGTGGATTTCTGTGGCGCCGTGCACAGCCTCGACTCCTCGAGGCGCCACTTGCCGTTGTCGGTGAAGCCGTTGCTGACGTTGACGTAGTAGAACCCGTTGGCGTTGAACTGCAGGCGCCAGGCGGTGCCGCTGGCCACCTTCACGCCGTACACCTTGTCGGCCAGCCGAGTTCGCAGGGCCTCCGTGGCCAGCGGCTGGGCCCCAGCCGGGAATTCCTGAGGCACCGCTGGCGCCTGGGCCAGTGTTGCTGCACTGGCGATGACGGTGGCCAGGGCCACCCCAATGGTCTTCATGTTTGCTCCTCCTTGCCACCTCGGCACCCCATCATGCACCGTCGCGCGGGGCTGCCCATCCACCGTCAAGGGGATGAGGCCCCGGCTTGCGCCAGCCGCGCCGCCGCCTCGGCGCGCTGGCGTTTCAGGCGCTCCAGCGGGTTCTCCTTGGCAGCGACCGTCTCGTGCAGCTTCATCTCGGCGATGAAGCGGCTGGGCACGCCGGCCACCGTCTCGCGACCGCGCTTCCTGCGCCGCAAGGTGCTGACCGTCAGGCTCGTGCGGGCGCGCGTGACGCCGACGTACATCAGCCGTCGTTCTTCTTCGAGGCGCTCCTGCGTCATCTCCTCGTCGCCGCTCTTGAACGGCAGCAGGCCTTCGTTGACGCCCGCCAGGACCACATGCGACCACTCCAGGCCTTTGGCCGCATGCAGGGTCGACAGGGTCACCACATCCTGGTCGTCGCCGCGTTCGGCCAGGCTGATGATCACGCTGATGGTCTGCGCGACCTCGAGCACGCTGTGCTTCTCGCTCTCGAACGTGCCGCCTTCCTGGGTGAGCTCGCCACCGCAGCGGCGCGACATCCAGTCGACGAAGTCGAGCACATTGGTCCAGCGCGCTGCGGCCAGCCTCTCGCTGTCCTCACCATCAAACAGGTGCTGCTCGTAGCCGATGTCCTTCAACCAGCCGAGCAGGAAGGCCTTGGCGTCCTCTGCGCCCGTCGCATGGCGTGCGCGGTGTTCGAGATCGTTCACGTAGCGGCCGAACTCGTGCAGCGAACCGACCGCCTTCTTGTTCAGCACGGTGCCGAGCGAGTCGGAAAACAGCGCTTCGAACAGGCTGCACTTCCAGCGCCCGCCGAACTCGCCGAGCGAGGCCAGGGTCTGGTGCCCGATGCCACGCTTGGGTGTGCTCACGGCGCGCAGGAAGGCCGGGTCGTCGTCCTGGTTGACCCACAGGCGCAGCCAGGCGCACAGGTCGCGGATCTCGGCCCGATCGAAGAAGCTCTGCCCACCCGAGACCTTGTACGGGATCTGTGCCGCGCGCAGCTTCTGCTCGAACACTCGCGCCTGGTGGTTGGCGCGGTAGAGCACGGCGAAGTCGCTGAACTTGACCTGGCCGCCCTCGCTGCGTCGGCTCTGGATCGCCGCGACCGCGCGTTCAGCCTCGTGCTCCTCGCCGTCGCACTCGACCACGCGCACCGCTTCGCCGTCGCCGAAGGCGCTCCAGAGCTTCTTCGGAAACAGCTTCGGGTTCGCCGCGATGACCTGGTTGGCAGCGCGCAGGATGTTGCCGGTGGAGCGGTAGTTCTGCTCCAGCGCGATCAGCTTCAGCCTCGGGTATTCCTGCTGCAGACGCTTCAGGTTGTCGATGGTCGCGCCGCGCCAACCGTAGATGCTCTGATCGTCGTCGCCGACGGCAGTGAACACCCCGCGCTCGCCGACCAGCAGCTTCAGCAGTTCGTACTGCACGGCATTGGTGTCCTGGACCTCGTCTACCAGGATGTGGCGGAACGTCTCCTGCCACTTGCTGCGCGTTTCGGCGTCACGCTGCAACAGCTTCAGCGGCAGGCCGATCAGGTCGTCGAAGTCCACTGCCTGGAAGGCAGCCAGCCGCTCCTCGTAACGCTGCATCATGCGCGCGGCCACGCCCTCGTCGTCGTCGCTCGCGGCGCGCGCGGCGCCCGCGCTGTCCAGGCCCTGGTTCTTCCACAGGCTGATGGTCCATTGCCAATGACGCGCGAGCTTGGCGTCAGTGGTGGCACCGGCCTCGCGCAGGATGCCCAGGACGTCGTCGCTGTCCATGATCGAGAAATTGGGCTTGAGGCCCAGGCGCTCGCCGTCCGCGCGCAGCAGGCGCACACCCAGCGAGTGAAAGGTGCTGACCGCGAGTTCCTTCGCCGCCCGGCCGCCGACGAGCGCCTTGGCGCGCTCGCGCATCTCCTGCGCCGCCTTGTTGGTGAAGGTGATGGCCGCGATCTGCTTCGCTTCGTGGCCGTTCTGCAGCAGGTTGGCGATCTTGTGCACGATGACCCGCGTCTTGCCCGACCCTGCACCGGCCAGCACCAGGCACGGACCGCCGAGATGATGGACGGCTTCGAGCTGGGCCGGATTGAGGGTGTCGGACATCGATGGCTGCGGGGCTGGGCGCGAGGGCGGCGGATCGTACCTGCAGCGCCGCTCGCGGCCTGTGTTAGAGCACGCCCCCCGCGGCGGGGATACTGGACACCCGATGCAGGCCATCCTCGCCGTCACCGTCCCCTTCTTCGCCCTCGTGCTATGCGGTTATCTCGCAGCGCGCCAGCGCGTGTTGCCGGAGTCGGCCATCCCGGGACTGAACGCCTTCGTGCTCTATTTCGCCCTGCCATGCATGCTGTTTCGCTTCGGCATGAACACCCCGCTCGGGCAGTTGCTGAATCCGGTGGTCCTGACGGTCTACCTGGTCAGCGCCCTGGTGATCGTCTCGTTCAGCATCGCCGTCACGCTCTCGGACGCAGTGCCGATGAAGGACGCGGCCTTCGGCGCCCTGGTAGCGGCGTTCCCCAATACCGGCTTCATGGGCGTGCCCTTGCTGGTGGCGCTGTTCGGCGCCGCAGCCGCCGGGCCAGTGATCAGCAGCATGCTGGCCGACCTGTTCGTCACCAGTTCGCTGTGCATCGCCCTGGCACAGGCGCAGGAAGCCAAGGGGGCAGGCGCGCGTGCGGCGGCCGCGAAGGTGCTGCGCGGCACGCTGGCCAATCCGCTGCCCTGGGCCATCGCTCTCGGCGCGGCCTGTTCTGCCGCCGGCGTCAAGCTGGCCGGTCCGCCCGACGTGATCGTGCGCATGTTGGCCGACGCCGCCAGCCCAGTGGCCTTGTTCACGATCGGCGCCGTGCTGTGGCGCGCCGGTCAGCATGCGCACACGCGAACGCCGCCCGCGCTGTACCTGCCGGTGGCCGCGATCAAATTGTGCCTGCACCCGTTGCTGGTGTTCGCTCTCTGTGCTGCGGCGCGCGCCCTGGGCGCCTCGCTCTCGGCGTTCGAGGTCAGCGTGCTGACCCTGGCCGCCGCCTTGCCGAGCGCGAGCAATGTGTCCTTGCTGGCCGAGCGCTACGGGGCCGACAACGGCCGCATCGCGCGCATCATCCTGGCCTCGACCGCCCTGGCCTTCGTCAGCTTTTCGCTGCTGGCCTGGGCCTTTGGCGCTGCCCAGCCTCGGGCCTGAGGCGAAGACGGACATATTGCACAGGCCGACGCCTGCCAGCCTGCGGCGGATTGATCGCAAGACAACGCCCCGCGGCACACTCGCGTTGAGTTTGCGTACCCCGTCCAGGAGATGACCATGAAGAAATATCTGCTTACTGCGGCGGCCGCCATCGCTGCCGCCAGTGCCGCCCCGGCGTGGTCGGCGGTCGACGTCGGTGTCGGCATCACGATCCGCGAGCCCGGCATGTACGGTCGCATCGAAATCGGTTCCCAGCCTCCGCCGCCATTGGTGTACGCGCAGCCGGTGATCATCCGTCAGCCGACGGTCGTCGTGCGCCAGCCTCCGATGTACCTGTACGTGCCTCCCGGCCACGCCAAGGACTGGGGCAAGCATTGCGCACGCTACAACGCCTGCTCGCGCCAGGTCTACTTCGTCCGGGAAGACTGGGTCGAGGAGCGCTACGAGCAGCAGCACGGCAAGGGCCACGGCAAGAACAAGCACAAGGGCAAGGGCAACAAGCACGACAACTGACCTGCGCTCCCCTCGGGGGGCGGCGCGGCAGGCGCGTCATATCGCCAGAGGATCGACATCCACAGCCCACCGCAGCACCGCGCGGTGGGTTTTGTCCTTCTGGCGCAGCCCATGCAGCGCCGGCAGCCAGGCACCGAGCAGGCGCTGCAGTGCAGTGCGCGAACGCGATTCGATCAGCATCTGCATGCGCTCGACGCCGGCCACCCGCGCCACTGGGGGCGGCACGGGCGGGTAGACCATCACACCCGCCGACTCGGCCAGCCCAGCCGCGGCAGCAGCGGCGGCATGCAGGAAGTCGCCCGCCGCCTGAGCCGTCCTGGCCTCGGCGCGCAACAGCGCGAGGCTGGAAAACGGGGGCAGCCCGGCAGACTCGCGCTCCAGCAACTGGGCGCGCGCAAAGGCCGCGAAGTCGTGCGACCGAAGGGCCGCGTAGAGGGGGTGGCGCGGATGCCAGGTCTGGACCCACATCTCGCTCGAATGGGCCTGATCGACATCGCGACCGGCACGCCCCGCAGCTTGCATCAGCAGCGCGAACAGTCGCTCGGGCGCGCGGAAATCGCTGGCGAACAGGCCACTGTCGGGGTTGACCGCCGCGACCAGGGTGATGCGACGAAAGTCGTGACCCTTGGCCACCATCTGTGTGCCCACCAGCACATCGACCTCGCCGGCATGCACAGCACCGAGCTGGGTTTCGAGCGCCCCCTTGTGGCGCGTGGTGTCGGCGTCGATGCGTGCCACGCGCGCTTCAGGCAGGGCTAGCGCGAGTTGCTCCTCGAGGCGCTCGGTACCGCGGCCGATGGGCTGGATGTCAAGGTTCCCGCACTCCGGACAGGCGCGCGGCACACGCTCGCTGAAGCCGCAGTGATGGCAACGCAGGCTGCGGTCTCCCTTGTGGAAGACGCGCCAGGCGCTGCAGAACGCGCAGGCACTCTTCCAGGCACAGGCGCCGCAGTGCAGCACCGGGGCATAGCCGCGCCGGTTGAGCAGCACCAGGCTCTGCTCGCCGCGCGCGATGCGCAGGCGCAGCGCATCGAGCAGGGGCGGCGACAAGGCCATCGCGCCCGACTTGTCGCGCGGCAGCAGATTCATGTCGACCAGGCGCACCTGCGGCAAGGCACCTCCACCGATGCGCTCAGGCAAGGCCAGGCGGCGGTAGGCGCCCTGCTCGGCGCGCTGCCAGCTTTCGAGCGAAGGCGTGGCCGACCCAAGCACGACCGGCACCCCTTCGAGGCGGCCTCGGTAGACCGCCAGGTCGCGCGCCGAATAGCGCGCGCCTTCCTGCTGCTTGAACGATGGGTCGTGTTCTTCGTCGACCACGATCAGGCCCAGGCGGGGCATCGATGCGAACACGGCCAGACGGGTGCCGAGCACCAGGTCGGCCTGGCCGAGGTGCGCCGCCAGCCAATGGCGCAGGCGTTGCGGCGGCGTCAGGCCGCTGTGCATCGAGGCCAGCCGGTGGCCCGCAAAGCGCGCGGCGAAACGCGCTTCGAGCTGGGGCGTCAGGTTGATCTCGGGCACCAGGACCAGCACCTGGCGCCCGGCCGCGAGTGCCTGCGCTGCAGCGTGCAGGTAGACCTCGGTCTTGCCGCTGCCGGTCACGCCATGCAGCAGGTGGGTCGTCGGTGCCCCGCCGAGCAGGGCGGCGACGGCGGCGGCCTGGTCGGAAGAGAGGGCAGGCGCCGGCGGCTCGTCGCGCGTGGCAGAAGCGGGCGCACCCAGGCGCGCAAGGCGGCGCCCGAGTTGGGCCACATCGAGGCGGCGCAGCTCGGGCGGCAAGACCGCCAGCGCCAGTTCGCCCAGACCGCGCTGGTAATAGCCCGCGGCAAAGGCCACCAGTTGGCGCCAAGCGTCCGACAAGGGTGGCAGGGCCGTCAGCGCCTGGCGCACGGCGCGCAGTTCGACGCCGGCCGAAGTCGGCCCCGCGCCCGCCTGCCACACGATGCCAGGCACGTCGCGCTTGCCCAGGGGCACGCGCACCAGGGTTCCCGGCGCTAGGGCTTGCTCACTTGAGTAGTCGAGGCAAGACGCCAAGCCAGCGTGCTGAGGGGTCTCGACGGCAATGCCGAGCACGGCTGGCGTCGCAATCTCGTTCATGTCGCAGTTGCGATCAACATCTCGGATGCGCCTCACCAATCCACGCTAAGCCGATGATTTCAAACGCCAAACTGAGCTTTCCACTGCTTCTGTGGATAACTTTGTGGGCAAACTGCATAAAGCTGAGCTAACTATTTGATACACCGCGCCCCCCAGTGTTTTGCACGTCCGGAGAGCAGGCATCGCACCCCAATGAAATCAAGCACTTAGCGCGCACTAGGGCAAGACCTGATGGCGCGGGCCGGGGTCGTTTTCGATGCTGCGCCGCACCGTCCGACGTGGGGATAAGTTGGTCTGAGCGCTCACTTACCTGCCGCACCAGCGGCACGCAGCGCGCGCGAATGGCGGTGCACTTCGTCGACCAGGGCCGCCACCGAATCGGGGGGCGTCAGCTGGTGGATGCCATGGCCCAGATTGAAGATGTGGCCGTCATGCCCTCCCGCCGACCGCAGCGGCGGCCCGAAGGCGTCGAGCACGCGGCGCGCCTCGGTCCGCACGGCGTCTTCGCCCCCGAACAGCACCATCGGATCGAGGTTGCCCTGCAAGGCCACCCGGCTGCCCACACGGGCTCGAGCCTGTCCCAGATCGACGGTCCAGTCGACGCCGACGACATCGGCGCCACTGTCGGCGATGGCTTCGAGCCAGGGGCCGCCGCCCTTGGTGAAGACGATCGCCGGCACGCTGCGGTCGAGTTTGTCCAGCACGCGCCGGGTGTAGGCCAGGCTGAAGGCCTGGAACGCACCGTCGGCGAGCACGCCGCCCCAGCTGTCGAAGACCATCACGGCCTGCGCACCGGCGCCGATCTGCGCATTCAGGTAGGCGGCGACCGCTTCGGCATTGATCGCCAGCATGCGGTGCAGCAGATCGGGCCGCGCGTAGAGCATCGACTTGACGAGCCGGTAGTCGTCGCTGCCCTGCCCCTCCACCATGTAGCAGGCCAGGGTCCACGGGCTGCCCGAAAAGCCGATCAGCGGGACGCGCCCACGCAACGCCTTGCGGATCGAGCTGACCGCATCGAAGACATAGCGCAGCTTGTCCAGATCGGGCACCCGCAACGCTGCCACCGCCGTCTCGTCGCGCACCGGGTGGGCGAAGCGCGGGCCCTCGCCCTGGGCGAACGACAGCCCGAGGCCCATCGCATCGGGCACGGTCAGGATGTCGGAGAACAGGATCGCCGCATCGAGCGGGTAGCGCTCCAGCGGTTGCAGCGTGACCTCGGTGGCATGGTCGACATTCGTCGCCAGGCCCATGAAGCTGCCCGCCCTGGCGCGCGTGGCCAGGTACTCGGGCAGGTAGCGCCCCGCCTGGCGCATCAGCCAGACGGGGGTGTGAGGCGTCGGTTGGCGGCGGCAGGCACGCAGGAAGCTGTCGTTGAGAAGCGACTCGGGCATCCGGCCATCATAGGGCCCGCCCCTCCTATCATTGGCCTGCCCACCATGCCGAGCAAACCCGTTGTCCTGATCGTCGAAGACGAACCCGGTATCGCCGACACGCTGCAGTACGCGCTGCGCACCGAGGGCTTCGAGCCACGCTGGTGCGCCACCGGCGAGGAAGCCCTGACGCAGGCCAACGCAGATCCCCGCCTGGCCCTGGTGATCCTGGACGTTGGTCTGCCCGACATCAGCGGCTTCGAGCTGTTCAAGCGCCTGCGCGCACAGCGGGAGGAACTGCCGGTGCTGTTCCTGACAGCGCGCGGCGACGAGATCGACCGCGTCGTCGGACTCGAACTCGGCGCCGACGACTACATCACCAAACCCTTCTCGCCGCGCGAGCTGGTGGCGCGCGTGCGCAGCGTGCTTCGTCGCAGCGCGAACAGGGCGGGACCTGCGCCCACGCCCGCGGCAACGACGACGCCACTGCACTGCGACGAGGGGCGGCGCCAGATCCGCTACTACGGCCGCCTGCTCGACCTGTCGCGCTACGAATACGGCCTGCTGCAGACCCTGCTCTCGCGCCCGGGCTTCGTCTTCACGCGCGAGCGCCTGCTCGACCTGGTCTGGGACGACGCCAACGAGAGCCTGGACCGCACCGTCGATGCGCACGTCAAGACCCTGCGGGCGAAGTTGAAGGTGGTGGCCCCGGAACTGGAGCCGATCCGCACGCACCGCGGGGTCGGCTACGCCCTGGCAGAGGATCTTCCCGCGGCCCGTGCATGACCAAGCGCAATCGCGTCTTTGCCGCGATCCTGTTGGCCTACGCGATCGGCGTGGGCCTGCTGATGTGGCGCCTGCTGGCCGACATCGACCCGCGCTACCGCGAGTCGGCCGAGGAGTCGCTGGTCGAGGTGGCGCACCTTGTGGCGGCCCAGATCGAGCAGCGCTGGGCCGAACAGGCCGGGCTGGCCGAACCGGCGATCGACGTGCGGGCACTCGAGCCGCTGTTCCGAGACTTGTATGCGCGCGAGCTGGATGCAGAGATCTTCGGTTTTCGCAAGACGCGCATCGAACTGCGTCTGTCGGTCGTCGACGCCGGCGGGCGCGTCGTCTTCGATTCGCTCGGCCGCGCCGTCGGCGCCGACCACTCCCTGTGGCGTGACGTCAAGCTCGCACTCGAGGGCCGCTACGGCGCCCGCACCACGCCCGACGTGGCGGGGGACCCGTCGACTGCCGTGATGTACATCGCCGTCCCGTTGAAGCGCGATGGCGCCATCGTCGGCGCCGTCAGCGTCGGCAAGCCGGCGCAGAGCTTCGGCCAGTTCGTCGAGGCAGCGCGGCGCAAGACCCTCGTCATCGGCGCCACCTCGGTGGCGGCCGTGGCCCTGCTGGTGGTCCTGCTGTCGGTGTGGCTGGTGCGCCCCTTCGGCCTGATCGCCGACTACGTGCGCTACGTGCGCGCCGAGCGCAGCTTCAGCCTGCCGCGCCTGTCGCGCCGCGCGCTCGGTGCGCTCGGCGCGGCCTACGGCGAGATGCGCGATGCGCTGGCCGGGCGCAATTACGTCGCCGACTACGTGCAGACCCTGACGCACGAGCTGAAGAGCCCGCTGTCGGCGATCCGCGGCGCGGCCGAACTGTTGCACGAACCTTCGATGCCGCCCGCCGACCGCGTGCGTTTCGTCGCCAACATCGAGCGCGAGACGGCCCGCATCCAGGAACTGGTCGATCGGATGATGGAGCTGGCCGCGCTCGAATCGCGGCGTGCGCTCGATCGAACCGCGCCCGTGGCGATGCGCGCCTTGCTCGAAGAGCGCGTGGCCAGCGCGCAGGCGGCAGGTGCGCCGCGGCGCATCGGCGTCTCGCTCGTCGGTGGCGACGATGCGGCCGTCCAAGCGAGTGTCGACGGCGACGCCCTGCTGCTGCAACGCGCCGTGGGCAACCTGCTCGACAACGCACTGGACTTCTCGCCCGACGGCGGGCACATCGAGGTCACCCTCGGCACGCCGGCGCGGCGCGTCGAGGTCGGCGTGCGCGACCACGGCCCCGGCATCCCCGACTACGCCGACGACAAGGTGTTCGAGAAGTTCTACTCCCTCGCCCGCCCGGGCACCCAGCGCAAGAGCACCGGCCTGGGCCTGCCGTTCGTGCGCGAGATCGCCGAACTGCATGGCGGGCGCATCAGCCTTCGCAATGCCGAGGGTGGTGGCGCCCTGGCGCTGCTGTCGCTGCCGCGCGGCGCCGCGCTGAAAGACTGAGCGGACCCCTGTCAGGCACTTTCGTGGCATCGTCGGCGCATGAACCCAGCCGGCGAACTGCCTCGCACCCTCAAGCTCGTGACCCTCTGGCTGCTGCTCGGCGCGGTCGTCTTCGTTGCGGTGCAGGCCTGGCTGGCACAGCAGCAGCGCTCGCGCTTCTCGGTCGACGGCGCCAGCGGCGCGATCGAACTGCGGCGCGCGGCCGACGGTCACTTTCACTGGCCCGGCAGCGTCAACGGCATCGCCGTCGACTTCCTGGTCGACACCGGCGCCACGGGTACAGCGCTGCCGCAGGCGCTGGCCGACCGTGCCGGGCTGGTGGCCGAAGGTACGTTGCAATCCTCGACTGCTGGCGGTGTCGTGCGCGGCACGCTGGCGCGCGCCGATGTCAGCCTGCAGGGCGGCGTGCGCGCCGAGCGCCTGCGCGTCACGGTGCTGCCGCGCCTCGAGGCGCCGCTGTTGGGCATGGACGTGCTGTCGAAGATGCGCTTCACGCAGAGCGATGGGGTGCTTCGGTTGGAGGCGGCGCGATGAATGGCGGCATCGGCGTGCGCCTGGCGCTCGCGATCGCGCTCCTGCTGACGACGGCGTCGCAAGCGGGGGCCCAAACCGCCAGCGCCGCCGCTTGCCCACCGCAGGCCCAGGAACCGACACCGCAGCAGCTGCAGGCCGCCGCCGCGCAGGCGCGCGACCGCGGCCTGTTGTGGCGCATCACGCGCGACGGCCGCACGTCCTACCTGTACGGCAGCATCCACGTCGGCAAGCTTGACTGGGCCTTTCCCGGACCGCAGGTCCGGGCGGCCTTGCAGGCCAGCGACACCGTGGCCCTCGAGATCGACGTCGGTGACCCGCAGATGGCAGAGCGCATGAAGCCGCCCGCGAGCTTCGCCGCGCCCGTGCTGACGCCCGCCCTGCGCGAGCGCCTGGCGCGCCTGGCGGATGCCGCCTGCGTGCCCAGAGAGCTGCTCGCCACGCTGCACCCGGTGATGCAGGCGATCACCCTGATGGTGCTGGCAGCGCGCTGGCAGGGCCTGGACCCGAGCTTCGCGCAGGAGTTCGCGCTCAGCGGTTTCGCCCGCGCCGGCCAGCGCCGCGTGGTGTCGCTCGAATCGCCCGAACTGCAGATGGCTGTATTGATCCCGCGCGATGCCGCCGATGCCGAGCGCATGGTGGTGCAGATGGTCGAGCAACTCGAACAGGGCAGCGTGCCGCGCGTGATCGCGCGCCTGGCGTCGGCCTGGGAGCGCGGCGATCTGGCCGATGTGGGCGATTACGAGCGCTGGTGCGACTGCGTCGCCAGTGACGACGATCGCTTGCAGATGCAACGCCTCAACGATGACCGCAACCCCGCGCTGGCCGACGGCATCGAAGCCCTGCACCGCGACGGCCGCAAGGTGTTCGCGGCGGTCGGTGCCCTGCACATGACCGGCGCCAAGGCTCTGCCTGACTTGCTGGCGCGACGCGGCTTCAGCGTTCAGCGCGTGGCCTTGCAGTAAGCGCCGCCCGGGTCACAATCGAGGCACCGAACACCACAACGGAGACGCCCCATGGCCGACAGCAGCGCCGCCTTCACCAAGCTCGTGCCAGGCTTTGACTTTCTGCAGGGCCTGGTGAAGAACGCCGGCGCCGCCTTGCCCAACATCGGCCAATGGGTCGCACCGACGCTCGACCCGCAGGAGCTGGAAAAGCGCATCGAGGAATTGCGCACCGTGCAGTTCTGGCTCGAGCAGAACGCCAAGATGCTCGGCGCCACGATCCAGGCCCTCGAAGTGCAGCGCATGACGCTGTCGACCCTGAAGACGATGAATGTGCAGATGGCCGACCTGCGCGACTCGATGAAGCTGCCCGAGCCGATGGTCGCCACGGCCGCCGCACCGCTGGCGACAGCGGCGCGCAAGCCGGGCTCGCGCAAGCCGTCGCCGGCCGAGGCGACGGCGCCAGCTGGGGTGGTCGATCCGATGCAGTGGTGGGGCGCCCTGACCAAGCAGTTCACCCAACTGGCCGCAACGGCCATGAAGGACAGCGCCGGCGATGCAGCCAAGACGCTGGCCAGCACGATGGTCAAGCAGAGCTTCGACGCGGCCGAGCAGACGCTGAAAAAGGTCGCGACCGCGCCGATCAAGGTTGCCGGCGCAGTGGCCAAGGCCGCCAGCGGCACGGCGCGCAAGCGCAAGGCAGCGGCGCGCCGCTGAGACGAGGTTCGCCCCGGCACGCCGGCGTGCACCCAAGGGCCCATGCAAACCTTCCTCGTCGGCCACGCGACTCACCCCGATTGGCGCGCCGCACTGGCGCTGGTGGCCGCGCAGCTCGACGGCCAGCGACGCCGCGCGCGTGGGGAAGCATCCGACCCCAGCCTGGGCTTCGTCTACTTCAGTGACCACTACGCCGCGCACGCCGGCGCCTTGTTCGAAGCGCTGCGCCAGCGCTGGCCGGGGGTGGCCTGGGTCGGCACAGTCGGCGTCGGTGTCGCCGCGAGCGGGGTCGAGTACTTCGACGAGCCGGCCCTGGTGCTGATGCTGGCCGCGCTGCCGCAGGGGCGCTTCCAGGTCTTCTCGGGCGCCCGGCCGCTGGCCCGCATCGAAGCGCACACGGCCCTGATCCATGCCGACGGCAACACGCCCGACCTGGCCGACCTGATCGACGACATGAGCGCGCGCACCGGCTCGGGCTACCTGTTCGGCGGCTTGAGTTCGTCACGCGGTGAAGCCAGCCAGATCGCCGAGGGGGTGTTCCGGGGCGGCCTGTCGGGGGTGGCCTTCGGCCGCGACGTGGCCGTGGTTTCGCGGGTCACCCAGGGCTGCCAGCCGGTCGGCCCGGTGCGGCGCATCAGCGCCTGCGAACGCAACCTGGTGACCGGGCTGGACGGCGAGCCGGCGTTGGCCTGCCTGCTGCGCGACACCGGCATCTCGCTCGACGAGCCGCAGAGCGCGATGCACACCCTGCGCGGCACCCTGGTCGGTTTGAGCCAGGCGCGCGAAGCCTTGCTGGCACGCGGCGGCCAGTTCGGCACCGACACCCGGGTACGGCACCTGATCGGCCTGGACCCGGGCAGGCAGGGCGTGGCCATCGCCGACGTGGTCGAGCCCGGGATGCAACTGGCGTTCTGCCAACGCGATGTGCAGGCCGCCCGGCGCGACCTGGTGCGCGTCTGTGCCGAGATCCGCGACGCCTTGTCGCCCGAAGCGGTGCCCTCACCGGCGCCGGTCGCACCCGCGCCGGTCCACGCCGCGAGTGCGCCGGTCGACCCGGCGGCACGCATTGCCGGCGCGATCTACATCAGCTGCGCCGGCCGCGGTGGCCCGCACTTCGGCGCGCCATCGGCCGAGTTGCAGATCGTGCAACGCGAACTCGGCGACGTGCCCCTGGTGGGATTTTTCGCCGCCGGTGAGATCGGGCACCACCACCTGTACGGGTACACCGGGGTGCTGACGGTCTTCACCCGAGAGCACTGACCCACCCCCGAAGCGGCCTCGCCGCTCCCCCCTGGCGCCTGAAAGGCGCCTTCCGCGCTTTGGGGCACCGCCGGCGGACCGCCAGAGCCCGATCCACGGCGGTCGATCGAACCCGCGCGGTGCGGTGTGGTGCGGGGCCGTTACAGTGATGCTCGATGAACGCCCCGCTGCCCACCGAGCTTGTCGATCGCCCTGCGCGTCAGCGCACGGTGGTTGGAGCGCTGGCGAGCGTCTTGCCTCCACACGCCCTGCTCTGGCACAGCGAAGACACCGTGCCCTACGAGTGCGACGGGCTGACAGCCTACCGCGAGCGGCCCCTGGTCGTCGCCCTGCCGGAGACCGAGGACCAGGTCGCGGCAGTGCTGCGTGCCTGCCACACGCTGGGCGTGCCGGTCGTCGCGCGCGGCGCCGGCACGGGCCTCTCAGGTGGTGCGCTGCCCCATAGCTTGGGCGTGACGCTGGGGTTGGCCAAGTTCAACCGTATCGTCGGGGTCGACAAGCACTCGCGCACCGCGGTCGTGCAATGCGGCGTGCGCAACCTGGCGATCAGTGAAGCCGCGGCGCCGCTGGGCCTGTACTACGCACCCGACCCGTCGAGCCAGATCGCCTGCTCGATCGGCGGCAACGTGGCCGAGAACTCGGGCGGCGTGCACTGCCTGAAGTACGG
>JAZKIW010000010.1:0-88511 GCA_040384625.1 Pseudomonadota bacterium
GTACTTGGCTACGAACCAAGGGGTCGTGGGTTCGAATCCTGCCAGCCGCACCATCATTGACAAGGGTTCACAAGGAGGCCAAGGCCGACTTGTGAACCCTTTTGTCTTCTCGGATGGGCTCTCCCGCGATCGTTGCTCGGCGAGATTCGATCGACGGGTTTTCCCGGGTTCGATTCAATTGACTTCCTCTACACGTTCCGAAATACTCGGAATGTCAATAATGAAACGTCGTTCTGTCTTGCAGAACAATTGCGGAGGCAGGCCCGCGGCCGACCCCTCACATTCCACTCTCAAGGAGACCCCACCATGACCTTCGTCACCACCCGCCGCGCGGCTCTCGCGTCCGGCGCCGCACTGGCTGCCGCGACCGTCCTGCCGGCATGGGCCCAGTCAAAGACCCTGCGCTTCGCAGCAGTGTTCTCCGACAAGGACATCCGCGCGGAGATGATGCAGCGCTTCGCCAAGGAGGTTGAGCCCGAGTTCAAGGTGGAAGCGCACCTGAACTCGACTCTCTTCAAGCAGGGCACCGAACTGGTGGCCTTGCAGCGCGACAACCTCGAAATGGGCAACATCGCGCCGCAGGACTTCTCCAAGCAGATCCCGGCTTGGTCGATCCTGACCTCGGCTTACCTGTTCCGCGACGCCAGCCACCTGAACGCGTTCTTCGCCAGCGACCTTGGCACGCAGATGAAGAAGATGGTTGAGGACGAGGTCAAGGTGAAGATCCTGGGGCCGACCTTCTTCGGCACCCGGCAGGTGGGCCTCAAGGGCAAGAAGAAGATCAACACCCCAGCCGACCTGGCCGGCGTCAAGCTGCGCATGCCGCCGGGCGACGCCTGGCAGCTGCTCGGGCGCTCGATCGGCGCCAACCCGACGCCGATGGCCTACGCCGAGACATACACCGGCCTGCAGACCGGCGCCATCGACGGCCAGGACAACCCGCTGCCCAATGTGCAGAACATGAAGTTCAACGAAGTGATGGGGCAGATCGTGCTGACCTCGCATCTCGTCGCCTTCGACCTGTTGACGATCAACCTGAAGACTTGGCAGGCCATGTCGCCGGCGACCCAGGCCAAGGTGCAGGCCGCCGCTGACCGGGCCATCGCCTGGAGCGCGGCCGAGCACACCAAGCGCGAAGCCGAACTGGCAAACGGTTTCCGCCAGGGAGGCCTGGACGTGTACGCGCCGAATATTCCGGCGTTCCGCGAGTACGCGCAGAAGATCTACCTGGCCTCGGACGAAGCCAAGGCCTGGCCTGCCGGCATGGTCGAGAAGATCAACGCGCTGAAGTGATCGTCTGCGCCCGCCGGTCTGCGCCGGCGGGCTGCTCGGCGCCAAGCCAACGGTAAGCCCCCCCATGCCCGCACCTTCTCCTTTGCGCACCCTGACCCAGCGGGCACACCAGGCGGCGGAAGCTGTCGCTGCGCTGCTGCTCGCGGTGATCTTCGTCGGTTTCCTTGTCCAGATCGTCTTCCGCTACGCCTTCAACTTCCCGGTCGGCTGGACCGCGGACCTCTCCGTCGCCGCCTGGCTCTGGCTGGTGCTGTGGGGCGCGGCTTTCGTGCTGAAGGATGACGATGAGATCCGCATCGACCTGCTGACGGGCGCGGTCGGGCGGCGTGCGCGCATCGGCATGGGCATCGTCGCCGCGATCGCCATCATCGTGTTGTTCGCGATGTCGCTGCCCGCCGCTTACAGCTATGTCAGCTTCATGAAGGTCGAGCGCACCTCGTACCTGAAGATCCGCTTCGACTGGATGTTCTCGATCTACATCATCTTCTCGGTCGCCGTGATCGCGCGCTACCTCTGGAAGCTCGCCTTCCTGCTGCGCGGGCGCGAACCGACGACGATCGACATCACCAAGGGCAGTTCCGCCTTATGAACCTCGTCAGTCCGTTCTCGATCGCCGTGATCGCGATCGTGGTGTTGAGCCTGCTCGGCCTGCCGATCGGGCTGACCATGATCGGCGCCTCGGTGCTCTATCTCTATCTCAAGGGCGCGGACATGGGCATCGCCGCTGAGCAGCTGCTCAACGGCACCTACGGCAGCTTCCTGCTGCTGGCGATTCCCCTGTTCATCCTGGCCGCCACGTTCATGAGCGCCGGCAGCATCATGGACAGGCTGCTGCGCTTCTGCAACGCCATCGTCGGCCGCTTCCCAGGCGGCCTGGCGCAGGTCAACGTGCTGCAGAGCGTGGTGTTCGCCAGCATGTCGGGGTCCGCACTCGCAGACGCCGCCGGTTCCGGCAAGCTGATGCAGACCTTGATGACACGCGGCAACAAGTACACCGCGGAGTACGCCGCCTCGCTGTCGGCGGTGTCGTCGGTCATCGGGCCGATCTTGCCGCCCTCGATTCCACTGGTGCTCTACGCACTTGTCTCCGACGCTTCCATCGGCTACCTGTTCTTGGCGGGCGTGGTGCCGGGTCTGCTGCTGGGCGCGGTGCAGATGGGCCTCATCTACTTCCAGGCCAAGCGACGCAAGTTCGCGGTCGAAGACCCGGTGCCACTGCGCGACCTGCCGCGCATCACCTGGGAGGCCTTTCCGGCGCTCATGCTGCCGGTGATCCTGCTCGGCTGCCTGTACAGCGGTGTGACCACGCCCACCGAGGCTGCCGGCGTGGCGGCGGCTTATGCCTTGCTGGTGTCGGCGGTGCTCTACCGCAGCCTGAGCTGGCGCGACGTCTACGACTCGCTCGTTTCCAGCGCGCGCATCAGCATCTCGATCGGCATGCTGATCGCCGGTGCGCTCGTCTTCAACTACGTGATCACGGTCGAGAAGATCCCGGAGAGCGTCAGCGTCGTGCTCAAAGCCTTCGAGCTGTCGCCGCTGGTCTTCCTGTTGCTGATCAACGTGATCCTGCTCGTGCTGGGGTGCTTCCTCGAAGGCTCGACGATCATCCTCGTCGTGCTGCCGGTCATGCTGCCGACAGCGCAGGCGCTGGGCATCGACCCGGTGCACTTCGGCGTGGTGGCCGTCTTCAACATCATGCTCGGCCTCGTCACACCGCCATATGGCCTGCTGCTGTTCATGATGGCCAAGATCGCCAACGTGAGCCTCACCGGCCTGGTGCGCGAGGTGATGCCCTTCCTGGCGGTGATGATCGCAGCGCTCGCGGTGATCACGCTGCTGCCGGACTTCGTCCTCTACTTGCCGCGGCTGGCCGGCTACAAGGGCTGAGGGGCCGAAGCCCGTCCAGCCACACTGGACAGGATCAAAGGTAACTGGTATGCTGGATGTACCAGTTGGCCAGTCACGCTTCCGCACCCATGGAACTCATTGCGCGCATCCCCGGTGACCGGGGACCGATCGCCAAGCGCACCGTCAAGGATCAGATCAGCGACAAGCTGGCCTACATGATCCACACCGGCCTGCTGCGCGCAGGCGACGAGCTGCCGTCGGAGCGCGAGCTGGCCACTACGCTGGGGGTGTCGCGCGAGACGGTGCGCTCGGCGATCGGCGTGTTGCAGGCGCGGCAGATGATCGAGGTCAGCCAGGGCGCGCGCACGCGGGTGCTCGGCGTCGGCCCGATGCCTCTGCACGAGTCGGTGGGCGTTCTCGGCGGCCTGAAGGGCCGTTCGCTCGAGGAGGTGACCGAGGCGCGCGCGGCCGTCGAGGTGCAGGTGATCTGGCTGGCGGCCCAGCGCATCACGCCGGCCCAACTGGCCCGTCTGCGGGCCCTCGTGACCGAGCAGCGCGGGATGCTGAACGACCCGGTGCGCTTCCAGATTTCCGACCAGGAGTTCCACAACACCCTGTACCGCGCCTGCGGCAATGCGTTGCTGGCCGATGTGGTGTTCGACTTTTACGGTTACGCGCTGGAATTTCGCCGCCTGGCGCTCCAGCGCGAAGGCGCCATCGCCGCCAGCGTTCAGGAGCACGATGCCATCGTCGCTGCCCTGCAGACCGGCAAGCCCGAAACAGCCGTGTCGGCGATGCAGCGACACCTCGAGCAAGTGCACCGCACGACGCAGGCGGTCATGCGTCACTGATCCGCGTTTTTTTGCACCCACTGGTATGCCCACCATACCTGTCACCCATGATCCACAGGAGACCTCTCACATGAAACGAAACCGTCTGATCCGCCGACTGCTCGGCCCCCTGCTGCTGGCCGCAGCGGCCGCCGCGCCGGCGCAGGACTGGCCCAACAAGCCCCTGCGCATCCTGGTCGGCTCCTCGCCCGGCGGCGGCACCGACGCGATGGCGCGTGCCGTGGCCGACAAGCTCGGCCCGGCGCTGAAGACCACCGTGATCGTCGAGAACAAGCCCGGCGCCTCGAACACCCTGGCTGCCGATGCGACCGCGAAGTCGACCGACGGCCACACCATGGTGATGGGCGTGTCGACCGCACACGCGATCGCACCGCACCTGCTCAAGCTCGGCTACGACAACAACAAGGACCTGGTGCCGGTGGCCTTCGTCGGTGCAGTGCCCAATGTGCTGGTCGTCAACAACGACCTGGGCGTCAACAACGTCGCCGAGCTGATCGCGTTGGCGAAGAAGCAACCCGGCAAGCTGAACTACGCCTCGAGCGGCTCGGGCAGCACCCAACACATCGCCGCCGAGCTGTTCAAGGACGCGACCGGCACCTTCATCACCCACATCCCGTACCGCGGCAGCGGCCCCGCCTTGATCGACCTGATGGCCGGCAACGTGCAGATGAGCTTCGACACCATGGCCTCGGTGCTGCCGCACATCAAGAGCGGCAAGGTGCGCGCGATCGCGGTGGCCTCCGACAAGCGCAGCCCCCAGCTGCCACAGGTGCCGACGATGGCAGAGGCCGGCGTCAAGGGCGTCGAGATGAGCGCCTGGTACGGCGTCTACCTGCCTGCGGCCGCCCCGAAGGCGGTGCAGGACCGGGTGCAAAGTGAAGTCGCCAGGCTGCTGACCCTGCCCGACACGAAGACGCGGCTGGACGCGATCGGTGCCGAGATCATGCCGATGACGCAGGCGCAGTTCGTGGCCTTCCACAATGCAGAGAACAAGCGCTACGCTGACGTGATCCAGAAGCGCGGCATCAAACTCGACTGAGGTGAACATGAACAATCCGTCCGGCAAACCTGTGGTCGCGTTGACGCTCGGTGACCCCGCGGGCATCGGCGCGGAGTTGATCGCGCGCCTGCTGGCGCGGCCGGAGACGACCCAAAGCGCCAACGTGGTTCTGGTCGGCGACCCCTGGCTCTGGCACGAAGGCCAGGCCATCGCCGGCATGACCGTCGACTGCACGCCGGTCGACTCGCTGGCCAGCGTGCGCAGCCGCGCCGACACCACTTGCCCGGCCTTCCTGGCCGTCGACACGGTACAAGCCTCGCAGGTCCAGCGCGGAACGGCCGCGGCCGCCGGTGGCGCGTCGGCCCTGGCCGTGCTGAACCTCTGCCTCGACGCGGCCCAGGCCCGCGAGATCGACGCGATCACCTTCGCGCCGCTCAACAAGTTCGCGATGAAGCAGGGCGGTCTGAAACACGAAGACGAGTTGCACCACTTCGCCCAGCACCTGGGCGTCACGGGCTATTTCTGCGAGTTCAACACCCTGGGCGGGCTGTGGACCGCGCGCATCTCGTCGCATGTGCCCTTGAAGGACGTCGCCCAGTACATCGACAAGCAGCGCATCGTCGACGCCACGACCCTGATCTACCGTTCCCTTCAGGCCAATGGCCTGGCTGCGCCGCGCGTCGCGGTGGCCGGCTTCAACCCGCACAATGGCGAGGGGGGGACCTGCGGCACCGAGGAGATCGAGGTCATCGCGCCGGCGGTGCAGGCGCTCAATGCGCTCGGCATGCCGGTGGCTGGTCCCTTCCCGGCTGACACCATCTTTCTTCGCGCCCGCGACGGTGAGTTCGACGCCATCGTCACGATGTACCACGACCAGGGCCAGATCGCGATCAAGCTGATGGGCTTCAGCCAGGGCGTCACCGTCCAGGGCGGCCTGCCCGTTCCGATCACCACGCCGGCACACGGCACCGCCTACGACATCGCCGGACGAGGCTCGGCCAATGTCGACGCCACCGCCAACGCATTCACCATCGCCGTGCGCATGGGCCGCGCGCGCCTCCATTGAACAGGAACCCGACATGAAGATCACCAATGTGCGTGCCCGCACCTTCGAATGGAAGGGCAAGACCGTCCCGCCCCAAGGCAACTTCTGCTCCAACGCGATGGACCTGCTGTACTCGCCGACCGAGACGATGAAGACCTTCCGCTTCCACGGCTGGACCGTGGTCGAGGTCGAGGCCGATAACGGCATGGTCGGCTATGGCAACGTGGCACTGGCGCCGCGCATCAGCAAGCAGATCGTCGACCAGTACCTGAAGGCCCTGGTCGTCGGCCAGGACCCGTGGGATTACGAGTACCTCAACCAGCGCATGTACCGCGCCACCCATGCCTGGGGTCGCAAGGGCGTGGGCATGGCGGCGATCTCGGCGGTTGACATCGCGCTGTGGGACCTGCTCGGCAAGAGCGTGAACAAGCCGGTGTTCAAGCTGCTCGGCGGGCGCACCAAGGAGAAGATCCCCTGCTACTACAGCAAGCTCTACCGCACCGACCTGAAGGCGATGCAACAGGAGGCTCAAACCTACCTCGACCAGGGCTTCACCGCCTTCAAGATGCGTTTCGGCTACGGGCCTGCGCACCTGCAGAAGGGCGTGGCCGAGAACCTGAAGGCCTGCGAGGCTATCCGCGAAGTGATCGGCTACGACAACGACCTGATGCTCGAGTGCTACATGGGCTGGAACGTCGAGTACGCCAAGCGCATGTTGCCCAAGCTGGCCAAGTTCCAGCCGCGCTGGCTCGAAGAGCCGGTGATCGCCGACGACATCGACGGCTACGCCGAACTGAACGCGATGAACATCGTGCCGATCTCCGGCGGCGAGCACGAGTTCAGCCTCTACGGGTTCAAGCAGCTGCTCGACCGCAAGGCGGTGTCGGTGGTGCAGTACGACACCAACCGCGTCGGTGGCATCACGATGGCGCACAAGATCAACGCGCTGTGCGAGGCCTATTCGGTGCCAGTGGTCCCGCATGCCGGGCAGATGCACAACTACCACCTGACGATGAGCACCCTGGCCTCACCGATGAGCGAGTACTTTCCGATGTTCGACGTCGAGGTCGGCAACGAACTCTTCTACTACATCTTCGACGGCGAGCCGGTGGCCGAGAACGGCTTCCTGCAACTCGACGACCACAAGCCGGGCCTCGGGCTGACGCTCAAGACCGAGTACCTGGACCAGTTCGACATCATTGAGTGAGCACGTGCATGGCCAGACCCTACAAGGGCGTCTTTCCGGTGGTGCCCACCACCTTCACCGAAACCGGCGAGCTCGATCTCGAGAGCCAGAAGCGCTGCGTCGACTTCATGATCGACGCCGGCTCGACCGGCCTGTGCATCCTGGCCAACTTCTCCGAGCAGTTCGTGCTGTCCGACGACGATCGCGAGGTGTTGACGCAGCTGATCCTCGATCACGTCGCCGGTCGCGTGCCCGTGATCGTGACGACCACGCACTTCGGCACCCGGGTCTGCGCCGAACGCAGCCGGCGCGCCCAGGACCTCGGCGCCGCGATGGTGATGGTCATGCCGCCATATCACGGCGCGACGATCCGCATCGGCGAAGCGCTGATCCACGAGTTCTATGCCCGGCTGTCCGACGCCATCACGATCCCGATCATGATCCAGGACGCACCGGTGGCCGGTACGCCACTGTCGGCCGCCTTCCTCGCGCGCATGGCCAAGGAGATCGAGAACGTCGCGTACTTCAAGATCGAGACCGCCGGCGCGGCGAGCAAGCTGCGCGAGCTGATCGCCCTGGGTAGCGCCGCCATCGAAGGCCCCTGGGACGGCGAAGAAGCGATCACCCTGCTGCCCGACCTCGACGCCGGGGCGACCGGCTCGATGACCGGCGGGGGCTACCCCGACGGCATCCGCCGCATCCTCGATGCCTATACGGCAGGCCGGCGCGAAGACGCCATCGCCGAGTACGCGCGCTGGCTGCCATTGATCAACTATGAAAATCGCCAGGGCGGCATCCTGACGGCCAAGGCCTTGATGAAGGCCGGCGGCGTGATCGCCTGCGAAGCGCCGCGCCACCCCTTCCCGGCCATGAACCCTGCCGTGCGCGTCGGCCTGCTCGAAGCAGCGAAGCGCCTCGACCCGCTGGTGCTGCGCTGGGGCCGTTGACGCTAACGCCTGCGCGCCAGCGTCAGGCCATCACCGACGGTCAGCAGGGCGTGGTCGACCCGCTCGTCACGCTGGAGTTTCGCGTTCAGTGCCTGCAGGGCCGCGGTGTCCGCATCCTTCGCCGGGCGAGCGACGGCGCCGTTCCAAAGCGTGTTGTCGAAGGCGATCAGGCCACCGGGTCGAACCAGCACGAGGCAGCGCTCGTAGTAGGCGTCGTAGTTCGACTTGTCGGCGTCGATGAAGGCGAAGTCGTAGGTTCCGGCCTGCCCGGCGGCCAGCCGTGCGTCCAGGGTCTCCTGTGCCGGTGCGAGGACGAGCTCAATCTTGTGCGCGACGCCGGCCTGCTGCCAGAACGGCCGGCCGATGCGTGTGTATTCGTCGCTCACATCGCAGGCCAGCACGCGGCCGTCGTCGGGCAGGGCCAGGGCCACGGTCAGCGCGCTGTAGCCGGTGAAGGTGCCGATCTCGATCGTGCGCCGTGCGCCCAGCAGCTTGATCAGCAGGGCCATGAACTGGCCCTGATCGGCCGCGATCTGCATCCCGGCATGCGGATGCGTCCGGGTCGCCTCGCGCAGCGCGATTTGAGCCGGATGCTCGCGCACCGAATGGGCAAGCACATAGTCGAACAGCTGGTCGTCGATCTGCAGCGTGCGTAACGACATGTCGGGACTCCTCGCAAAGGATCGAATTGTGCGCGGCCCCGACTCAACGCCTCGCCGCAGACCCTGATGAGGCGGCGCGAGGCAGGTTGGCGGCAACGAGCGCGGCGGCCAAGGTCACCAGCCAGGAGTAGTAGACCCACAGCAGGAAAACGGGAAACACCGCGAAGGCGCCGTACACGGCCTTGTAGGTCGGGATCTTCAGCAGGTAGGCGGCAAAGCCGAGCTTGCCCAGCTCGAGCGCAACGCTGGCGATGAACGCGCCCGCGATCGCATCGCGCCGCCTCACGCGGGTGTTCGGGATGAAGTAGAACAGGCAGGCCAGGCCGAGCCAGCTCAGCACCACCGGGCCCAGGTCGAAGACGAACTTCGCCGACGGCGGCAGGGGCCCGAGCAGACCCATCGACACACCCAGCACGTACGAGCTGGCCCATAGACTGAGTCCGAGGAGTGGCGGCCCCACGGCGAGAACCAACATGTACAAGCCCACGCGCTTGAGCAGTGGGCGGGTTCGTTTCACGTTCCAGATCTGGTTGAAGGCGTTCTCCACCGTCAACAGCATGGCGACCGCCGTCACCAGCAGGAACAGCGAACCCGCCAAAGTCAGCTCGCTGGCATTGGCGGCGAACTGGTGCAGGTACTTCAGAACCGTGCGAGCGATTTCGGCCGGGAGCAGGCTCTTGAACAAGACCTCCTCGAGCACTGCTTCGAACCGGTTGAAGATCGGAAAACGCGTGAAGAGCGCGAAGCTGACCGCCAGGAACGGCACGACGGACAGCAGGGTCGCGAAGGTCAGGCTGCCCGCCACCTGAGCCAGGCGTTCCTGCCTGGCACGACGGAAGGTGAGACGGGTCAGGTTGAACATGCGTGCGCCGAGATGCCTAGGATCGGGGACGGGAGATTGTGGATGTGCTGCGTCAGCAGAGGCTCTGCCCAAGCGCGCTATCCTCGCCTGCATCCCACCGCAGGGCCCCACGCGATGACCAAGCCACTCGACTTCAGCAACACCCTGCCCGACGATGCCGCCCACGCGCTGCTGATCGGGCGCCTCTGGCAACCCGGCATCGGCCCGACCCTGGTCGCCTGCCATGACGGCGCGCTGCTCGACCTGTCGCGCCTCGCGCCGACATCGAGCCAGTTGCTGGAGATCGAGGCCCCCGCGGCTGCCGTGCGCGGGGCCTTGGCCGGCGCCCCGCGCATCGGCGACTTCGCCGCCGCGCTCGCCAACAGCGACGAGTCGACACGCGATGCAGGCCAGCCCTGGCTGCTCGCCCCCTGCGACCTGCAGGTCGTCAAAGCCAGCGGCGTGACCTTCGTTTCCAGCCTGCTCGAACGCGTGATCGAGGAGCAGGCGCGCGGCGATGCGAGCAAGGCCGAAGGCATCCGGCGCTCGCTCCAGGGCATCCTCGGCGACAACCTGGCGGGCATCGTGCCGGGCTCGGCCGAGTCCGCGCGTGTCAAGCAGGTGCTGATCGCCCAGGGAGCCTGGTCACAGTATCTCGAGGTCGGCATCGGGCCGGACGCCGAGATCTTTACCAAGGCTCCGGTGCTGTCCTCGGTGGGCACCGGCAGCCATGTCGGCATCCACCCAAACTCGCATTGGAACAACCCCGAACCGGAGATCGTGCTGGCTGTCTCGAGCCGAGGCGCGACGATCGGCGCATCGCTCGGCAACGACGTCAACCTGCGCGACTTCGAGGGCCGCAGTGCGCTGCTCCTGGGCAAGGCCAAGGACAACAATGCCTCGTGCGCGATCGGCCCTTTCATCCGGCTGTTCGACGAGCACTTCGGCATCGACGACGTGCGTGGCGCCGATCTCGCGATGCGCGTTGACGGCGCCGACGGCTTCACGCTGCACGGTTCGAGCTCGCTCTCGATGATCAGCCGTGATCCGCTGGACATCGTGAGCCATGCGATCGGCACCAACCACCAGTACCCTGATGGCTTCATGCTCTTCCTGGGCACCATGTTCGCGCCCACGCAGGACCGGCACGGCCCGGGCCTGGGCTTCACCCACGACGTCGGCGACGTGGTGCGCATTGCCACGTCGCGTCTGGGCACCCTTGTCAACCGGGTCGACCATTGCGAGCGCGCGGCGCCGTGGCAGTTCGGTATCGCTGCGCTGATGAAGAACCTGGCGCAGCGCGGGCTGTTGTGAACAAGGCATTCACGAAGGAAACCGACGGCGACGCCGACGACGATGAAGGCGATGCCCCAGCTCTGCCGCCGCTGCCCGCCGGGTCCAAGAACTACCTCACACCAACCGGTTACACGCGCCTGCGCGCCGAGTTGCTGAGCCTGCTCGACGACGAGCGGCCGAAGGTCGTCGAAGTGGTGTCGTGGGCGGCGAAAAATGGCGACCGTTCCGAGAACGGCGACTACCTGTACGGCAAGAAGCGCTTGCGCGAGATCGATCGCCGCATCCGCTTTCTCACCAAGCGCCTTGACATCGCCGAAGTGGCCGACCCGTCGCTGCACTTCGGACAGGACCAGGTCTTCTTCGGCGCCGCAGTCACCTACATCGACGGCCACGGCGAAGAGCGCACGGTCACGATCAAGGGCATCGACGAGGTCGATCACCTCGCCGGCGAAGTGAGCTGGATCTCTCCGGTGGCGCGGGCCCTGCTCAAGGCGCGCGTCGGCGACGAATTGACGCTGACCACACCGCGCGGCCCCGAACGCATCGAGATCGTCGACGTGCGCTATCCCGCGCCGGGTTGAGTGCGAAGCAGGTTGGCCAGCTCGACGGCCGAACGCACGGCCATCTTGTCGAACAGGCGAGCGCGGTGGACTTCGACGGTGCGCACGCTGATGCCCAGCGCATCGGCGATCAGCTTGTTCGGTTTGCCGTCGATCACCAACTGCATCACCTCACGCTCGCGCTCGGTTAGCTCGGCCACGGCACGCGCGACACCGTCCTGGCCGCGCCGGGCCAACAGGTGCGCGCGGCTGGCCGCCAGAGCCTGCTCGATGCGGTCGACCAGGGCGTTGTCGGAGAACGGCTTCTCGACGAAGTCGAAGGCGCCGCGCTTGACCGCCGCCACCGCGGTCGGCACATCGCCATGCCCGGTGAGGAAGATCACCGGCATGGCCGACAGCAGGCCGCGTTCGACCAGACGGTCGAACAAGGCCAGGCCACTCATGCCGGGCATGCGCACATCGAGCAGCAGGGCCGAGGGCGCGGTCGGCCAGCGCCCGCCGTGGCGAGCCGCGCACTCGACGGCCATGGTGTCGAAAGCCTCCGCGCTGGCATAGGCCTCCGACAACAAGCGGCGCGAGCGTAGCAGCCAGGCCATGGCCTCGCGCAGCACCTCCTCGTCATCGACGAGGTAAACCATCGGCAGACCGAGCGGTGCCGAGGACGTTGACGGCGCGTCAGGCATGACGCAGGTTTATCACGGCGCCGCCCGCAGCGTGAAGCGAAACGTGGTGCCCGCCACCCCGGACTCGAAATCGAGTGCGCCTCCGTGCTGCTCGATCACCGTGCGGCACAGCGACAAGCCCAGCCCCATGCCCTCGCTGCGGGTGGTGAAGAAAGGCGTGAAGAGGCGTTCCGCCACGTCCGGTGCGATGCCCGGGCCGGCGTCGTGCACGCTGAATTCGATCCAGGCCCCTTGCGCGGGCCGCACAGCGATGCGCAACAGGCGTTCCGCGAGCGGCGTCGCTTCGCCCTCCATCGCCTGGATCCCATTGCGCGTCAGGTTCAGCAACACCTGTTCCACCATCGTGCGGTCGGCCCACACCCGCGGCGGCGGCGCGGGAAGGTCGACCTCGATGCGGGCAGCGCTCTTGCGCGCCTGCAACCGCACCAGGGGCAACACGGCATCGATCAGCAGGGCGGCGGAGACCGCCTCACGTGCCTGTTCGCGCCGACGCACGAAGTCGTGCACGCTCTTGATCGTGCGCCCGGCGCGCTCGGCCTGCTCGGCGATGCGGCCGATCGACTGGCGCAGCAGCGCGCGCAGCTC
This sequence comes from Pseudomonadota bacterium, assembly GCA_040384625.1. GTDB lineage: Bacteria > Pseudomonadota > Gammaproteobacteria > Burkholderiales > Burkholderiaceae_C > CADEEN01. The sequence goes on from JAZKIW010000010.1 coordinate 12,798, forward strand.
CGACGCCTCGCCTGCCGGCTCGTCGAGCAGGTTCATCGAGCCGCTGGCATAGCTGGCGATCGCCGCCAGCGGCTGGTTCAGCTCATGGCTCAGCAGCGAGGCCATCTCACCGACCGTGGCCAGGCGTGCCGTGGCCTGCAGCCGCTCCTGCTGCTGGCGCGCCAGGTCCTCGACACGGCGCTGGTCCGAGACGTCCAGCGCGGCACTCATCCAGCCGCTGTGGCGGCCGGCGCTGTCGACCAGGGGGGCTTCATAGAGCATGACCGGGAAGCGCTCGCCGTTCTTGCGCATGAAGACGGTCTCGTAGCCGATGCGGGCGTCGCCCCCCGTGCGTTTGACCGCCCCGCCGGCGGCCAGGCGCTTGGCCTGGCGCTCGGCGTACTCGCTGACCCGTTCCGGCGGCCAGTACGGTGGTGTTGGCGCACGCTGCATTTCGTCGGCATCGAAGCCGACCATCCGACAGAAGGCCGGGTTGACATAGGTGATGCGTCCCTGGAGGTCGCGTGCCCGCAGGCCGGTGCTCAGCGAGTCCTCCATCGCCTTGCGGAAGGCCAGCGCTTCGGCCAAGCGTTCCTCGGCGGCAGCGCGGCGCCGCACATCGCGCGCCAGCAGCAGCACCAAGCCGAACAGCGCCATCGACAGGCCGACGACCAGAGCCAGGCTGAGGTTGGGAATCAGGTGCGGCCGGCCTTCGACGCTGTCGGCGCGCAGGCGCAAGGCAGCGCCAGCCAGATCGAGCGGATGCTCGGCACGGTAGATGCCGGCGCCACGCACGGTGCCGGCCCGCGCCAGGCGCGCACCGTCACCCTCGACGAAGCTCAGTTCATGGCTGCGCAACGGGTCGGCTACGAGCGCCTCTTCGAGCAGTGCAGCGAGGGAGAAGGTGGCGACCATGCTGCCCAGACCGCCCTCGGCCGACGAAATCGGCACGCAGAGGTCGATCACCTCGAGGCCCAGACCGTCGGGCTGCGGTACGAAGTAGCTGCGTGAAAACGCCGGAGAGCCGCTGCGGCGCGCCGTCCCGCAGGCGAACTCGGCCTCCAGACTCAGTTGCTCGCGCGGGATCGGCGTGAACAGGGTGGCCAGGTAAGGCGACTGGACGGCCAGGTCGATGACGAACCGGGCATCGCGCTGCTCGATGCGCAGCAGTTCTCGGCGCGCGCGCAGGATCTCGCCCGCTTCGCTGCGCCATTGTGCCGCCGAGGGCTCGTTCCATAGCAGGGCTTGCAGGCTCTGCAGGCTGCGGGTGAGGCCCTGGCGCGCCTGCGCTGCAGCGGCAACGGCCACCGCCTCCGTGCGGTCCTGCGCACGCGTGGTCTCGTAGTTCACGGCCAGCAGAACCAGCAGGGTCTGGGCGACGGCGAGCAAGGCGATCAGCAGTCCCCACAGCAGTGCCCGCCGCCAGCCCTGCGCAGCTCGGTTCGGGGCGGCCAGGGGGGCGGCCTCGGCCGGAGCAACGGCGGGCGCGGCGTGGGTCATGCTGCGGGCCAGTATTGCGTACCGCCACCGCAAAGCCGATACGCAGTTTCGCGCATGGGTGGCCCAGGGGTGTCCCGCTATGGTGCGCGCTGCGACCATGCGGCATCATCGACGGCCCGCCGCGGCCCACGCCCTGCCCTCACAACCGAGCCCACCACCATGCCGACCCAGGAAGCCAAACGCGCCGAGTTGCGCCGCGCCGCCCTCGAGTACCACGAGTTTCCGACGCCGGGCAAGATCGCGATCGCCGCGACCAAGCAGCTGGTCAACCAGCACGACCTGGCCTTGGCCTATTCACCCGGCGTCGCGGCCGCCTGCGAAGAGATCGTCGCCGACGAACGCAACGCCCACCGCTACACCTCGCGCGGCAATCTGGTCGCCGTCGTGACCAATGGCACTGCCGTGCTCGGCCTGGGCAACATCGGTCCGCTGGCGGCCAAGCCGGTGATGGAAGGCAAGGCGGTGCTGTTCAAGAAGTTCGCCGGCATCGACGTCTTCGACCTCGAGGTCAATGAGAACAACCTCGACAAGCTGGTCGATGTGATCGCAGCCCTGGAGCCAACGTTCGGCGGCATCAACCTCGAGGACATCAAGGCGCCGGACTGTTTCTATGTCGAGCGCCAACTGCGCGAGCGCATGAAGATCCCGGTCTTCCACGACGACCAGCACGGCACCGCCATCGTCGTCGGCGCGGCCCTGCTGAATGGCCTGAAGGTGGCAGGCAAGGCCATCACCGAAATCAAGCTCGTCACGTCGGGCGCCGGCGCCGCGGCCCTGGCCTGCCTGAACCTGCTGCTCAAGCTCGGCGTGCCGCGCAAGAACATCGTCGCCACCGACCTGGCAGGCGTGGTCTGGAAGGGCCGCAAGGAGTTGATGGACCCGGACAAGGCTGAGTTCGCGCAGGACACCTCGCAGCGCACGCTGGCCGAGGCGATCGCCGGCGCTGATGTGTTCCTGGGCCTCTCGGCCGCCGGCGTGCTGAAGCCGGAAATGGTGAAGTCGATGGCCGCGCGGCCGATCATCTTCGCCCTCGCCAACCCGACGCCGGAGATCTCACCCGAAGAGGTGAAAGCGGTGCGCGACGACGCCATCATGGCCACCGGCCGCACCGACTACCCGAACCAGGTCAACAACGTCCTGTGCTTCCCGTACATCTTCCGCGGTGCCCTCGACTGCGGCGCGACGACGATCACCGACGCGATGGAAATCGCCGCGGTGCGCGCGATCGCCGAGCTGGCGCAGGCCGAGCAGAGCGAGGTGGTGGCGGCGGCGTACGCCGGCGTGACCCTGTCTTTCGGCCCCGAGTACCTGATCCCCAAGCCCTTCGACCCGCGCTTGATGATGAAGATCGCCCCCGCCGTGGCCCAGGCCGCGGCCGAATCCGGGGTGGCGCTGCGGCCGATCGACGACATGCACGCGTATCGAGAGCGCCTGCAGACCTTCGTCTACGCCTCAGGCACGACGATGCGGCCGATCTTCACCCTGGCCAAGCAGGCCCTGGCCAAGCGCGTGGCTTATGCCGAAGGCGAAGAGGAACGTGTGCTGCGCGCGGTGCAGGTGGTGGTCGACGAGGGTCTGGCGCGTCCGACCCTCATCGGCCGCCCGCTGGTCATCGCCCAGCGCATCGAGCGCTTCGGCCTGAGACTGAAGGAGGGCGCCGACTACGACATCGTCAACGTCGAGCAAGACCACCGCTACCGCGACTTCTGGCAGACGTACCACGCGATGACCGAACGCCAGGGCATTACGGCCCAGGTCGCCAAGATCGAGATGCGGCGGCGCCTGACCCTGATCGGCGCGATGCTGCTGCACAAGGGTGAGGTGGACGGCATGCTTTGCGGCACCTGGGGCACCACCCACGCCCATCTGCACTACATCGACCAGGTGATCGGAAGGCGAGCCGGCGGCAGCCCGAGCACGACCCAGGACGTGCGGGTCTATGCCTGCATGAACGGCCTGATGCTGCCGGGGCGCCAGGTGTTCCTGGTCGACACCCATGTGAATGCCGACCCGTGCGCCGAAGAGTTGGCAGAGATTACCGTGATGGCTGCCGAGGAAATGCTGCGCTTCGGGGTGCAGCCCAAGGCCGCCCTGTTGTCCCACTCGAACTTCGGCTCGAGCGATTTGCCGAGCGCGCTGAAGATGCGGCGCACCTTGGCCCTGTTGCGCGAGCAGGCCCCCTGGCTCGAAGTCGACGGCGAGATGCACGGTGATGTCGCCCTCGACGGGGCCGCCCGCGCTGCCGTGATGCCGCGCTCGACACTGCGCGGCGACGCGAATCTGCTGGTCCTGCCCAACATCGACGCCGCCAACATCGCTTACAACCTGCTCAAGACGGCGGCGGGCGGCGGCATAGCCATCGGCCCGGTGTTGCTCGGTGCCGCCAAGCCGGTGCACATCCTGACGCCGGCGGCCACGGTGCGGCGCATCGTCAACATGAGTGCATTGACCGTCGCCGACGCCAACGCGCAGCGCTGATTGGTGCAGCGCAGCGTCTGCGCGGCGCCTCGTCACAGGGCAGTCATGGCCGCTTCAGCCTTTACTCAGCGTAATTGTTATTGGTAGTGTGCGCACACACCCTAACCAGCGTCATTGCCCCAATTTAGGGCAATGACTTGAGGTTTTGAGGCCGATCCGGTACCATGCGCGTTTGATTTTTCAGGGTAAACCCGTGGGATCCGTCGGATCATCGTTGGCGACGTCGCTCGGCAAGGCGGCGCAAAAGTTGGGGCTTGCTCTGACGGTTGCTGCGGCGACGCTGGGGCCGGCCCAGGGGCGTGCGACGGAGACCGATGTGGCCCTGGCTGCGCTGCCCGCCGAAGCCCAGCGCACCGCACAACTGATCCGTCAAGGAGGCCCCTTCCCGTATGCGAAGGACGGCAGCGTGTTCGGCAACCGCGAAAGACAGCTGCCGCGCCAGGCGCGAGGCTATTACCGCGAATACACCGTCAAGACGCCAGGGGCGCACGACCGCGGGGCACGTCGCATCGTCTGCGGCGGGCGCGAGGTAACGAGACCCCTGCACTGCTACTACACCGCCGACCACTATGCGAGCTTCAGGCGCATTTTGGATGGCAACGGCAACCTGGCCAGCGCAAGCCAGACCCGGCCGTGAATCGAATTCCTGTTTTCTTTCTTTGACTTGAGGAGGCACGCGACCATGCTCTTGCAGACCGTCCGTCCAAATATCGTGCAGTCCATTCGCGCTTACCGCGTCGAGGATCTGATGCAGGCCGCGCACGACGCCGGCCAGCACTTCCTTTACGCCAACATGGCCAACGCGCAATCCAAACAGGAAGTCCTCGACGGCATTGCCGAGGCCTTCACGTTCCCGGTTCACTTCGGCAAGAACCTGGATGCGCTGTACGACTGCATGACCGATCTGGTTCAGAAGGCCGGCGCCCAGCCGGGCTTTGTCGTCGTGCTCGAACAGCTGCCCGACAACCCGCGCTTCGACCGCGAGACGCGCGAGCAACTGCTCGACGCCTTCCGCGACGCAGCCGACTTCTGGGCGGAGCGCAAAGTACCGTTCAGGTGCTTCTATTCTTTTCAGTAGCCCGCTCCCTCGAAATCGGGTCATGGGAGCGGGCGGCAGAGATGGCCCCCACGAGCAACACCAGCAGCGAAGGCAGCAGCAAGGCGAAGACCGCCGCGGCTGCCAAGGCTGCGGCAGCCAACGCCAGTTTCGGCATGAACATGCCGCTGATGAGCAGCGCGTTCGACACAGCGATGTGGTTGAACGCCGCCTGAGCTGACGAACCTGGGAGAGGGCGGCCGCTGGCCGCCCTTTTTACTTCTCGCTCACCCCAGCTCGGCCTTCAGGTAGTGCGCGCCCGGTATCGGGTTGAAGTAGTAAGGCGGAATTTCCTTGAAGCCAAGGCTCGCATACAAGCCGCGCGCCGCCTCCATGTCGTCCAGCGTGTCGAGCAGCATCGACGAGTACCCGGCCTGCACGCCGCGATCGAGCAGGGCCTGCGCCAGCAGGCGCCCGAGGCCGAACTTGCGGTAGGCCGGGCGCACGTACAGGCGCTTCATCTCGCAGCCATTGGCGTCGTCGGAGTCGGGCAGGGGCCGCAGTGCGCCGCAACCGGCCACTTCGCCATCGACCGTGGCGAGTAGCAAGGCCCCGCGCGGCGGTACGTACTCGCCCGGCAGCGCTTCCAGCTCGGCCTCGAAGTTCTGGAAGCACAGGTCGACGCCGAGGCTGGCCGCGTACTCGCGGAAGATCGCCCGGGTGGCGACCAACAGGTCGGGCGTGGCGGGGGTCAGCAACTCGATGACGGGCGCCGTCATATCGAACCCAGACTACCGACCCACCACGCGAACACCGACGCCGAGGCAACGATCGCCAGAGCAACAAGGCGCGCGCGGACGCCGTCCTTGGAGGAGACCGCATCGACCGGCAGCGACATGTCGCCATGGATCATCGGCGCGATCAGGTTGCGTCGTCTGCGCCAGAGGTAGTACAGCACGGCCAGCACGTGCACGAAGACCAGCGAGAGCAGCAGCCACTTGCCCGGTCCTTCATGCCAGGCACTCGCCGCAGTGGCGGCTTTGCCCGAGACGAAACGATTCAGCGGCCCGGTCGTCGCGATCTCGTCGTCGGCCATCAGGCCGGTAGCAACCTGAAGCGCCAAGAGAGCGAGCAGTGCCCAGACCGACAAGGCACCGACGGGGCTGTGGCCGATGTCGTAGCGCCCACCGGGACCACCATCCCCGCGGAGATAGGCAATGACCTTGCGCGGGCCGTACAGGAACGAAGCAAAGCGCGACCAATACCCACCCGCGAAGCCCCAGACCAGGCGAAAGAGCAGCAGCGCCAGCACCACCAGGCCGAAGCGGGTGTGCCAGACCATCGCATTCCCGCCGATCTGGCCGCTGACCACCGAAGCGATCAGCGTCAGCGTCAGCAGCCAGTGAAACAAGCGTGTCGGCAGGTCCCACACGCGAACGGACGTCAAAACGGGCTCGGCAGGCTCGGGGATCATCTCGGGATTTGGGGCGCTTGGCGCGGGCCACCACGATAACGTGCCGGAGCGCGGGTTGCCAATAGCGATACCAGGGCTTACCCGAGGCATGCAAGGACCCAACGACGGCCTGCGTAAACTGAGCGAGCCAGTGGCCGCCACCTTGCCGCTGCTTTACCGTGCTCGCTTACCCCTGGAGAAAACCGCATGCAGTCGATGAAGTACCGCTCCACTCTGGCCGCCACAGCGCTTGGCCTGGGCATGGCACTGGCCGCCTTGCCCGCTTCGGCACAGTTCCGCAATGCCGACGCCGCCATCAAGTACCGGCAAAGCGCGATGTCTCTGCAAGGCAACCACATGGCCCGTGTCTTCGCGATGGCCAACGGACAGGTGCCCTTCGATGCCAAGGTCGCGGCTGAGCAGATCGACATCGTCGCCGCGCTCAACCGCTTGCAATTCGCCGCATTCATCGACGGCAGCGACAAGGGCAACACCCGCGCCAAGCCGGAAATCTGGACCGAGAAGGACAAGTTCTCCGCAGCGATTGCCAAGAGCCAGGAAGACGTCGGCAAGCTGGTTGCCGCCGGCAAGGCCGGCAACCTCGATCAGATCAAGGCCGCCGCCGGTGCCGTCGGCCAGAGCTGCAAGGCCTGCCACGACGCATACCAGAAGCCGCAGTAAGGCAAGCGGCGGCGCGACCCGCCAGCGTCAAGCGCGGTCTGTCGCCGGTTCGGCAAAGCCGAGCACGACCCTGCGCGTCATGGCTGACTTCTTTTCGATCTTGGTAACGACCACGGCGCCGATCTCCGCCGTGTTGGCGACGTGGGTGCCGCCGCAGGGCTGCAGGTCGACGCCCTCGATCTCGAGCACGCGCACGCGACCCAGTCCGCGCGGGGGCTGCACGCTCATGCTGCGCACCAGGCCCGGATTCGCATCGAGCTCGGCCTCGCTGATCCAGCGGTGGCGCACGGCATGGGCCTCGGCCACCAGGCGGGCAATGCCGGCTGTCAGCGTCGCCTTGTCGAGCGGCTCGCTCATGTGGAAGTCGAGTCGCGCGTAGTCGGCGGTGATCGAACAGCCGTCCACCGGATACGGCACCAATGCACACAGCAGGTGCGTGCTGGTGTGAAAGCGCATGTGGCGCTGGCGGCGATGCCAGTCGATCTGCGCCGTGAGGACCATACCCGGCGTCAGCCAGGCCAGATCGGCCTCGCTCGCCGGCAGATGCAGCACCGAGCCGGGCCGCGACTTCGACTTGCGCGCATCGGCGATCAACAGCCGGCGGCCATCGGCGAGCAGCAGCGCACCGGCATCGCCGGCCTGACCGCCACCGAGCGGGTAGAACACGGTTCGATCGAGGATCACACCGCCTTCGTCCACGGCCAACACGCTTGCGCTGCACTCGCGCAGCGTCGCGTCGTCTCGAAACAGTTCTTCGGTCATCACCAGGCCTCGCCGTCTTCACCTGCCAGCACACGTGCGAAAAGCGCACGATCCACATTGCCACCGCACAGCGTGACGCCGACCGAGCGGCCGCGCCAGCGCGCCGCCTGCTGCGTCGCAGCGGCCAGCGACGCCGCACCAGCGCCTTCGGCCACGTTGTGCGTCGCCGAAAACAGCAGGCGCATGGCACTGGCCACTTCGTCATCGGTCACGCTCACGACATCGTCGACTTCGCGCCGGATCAGCTCGAGTGCCTCGGGCTCGGCCACGCGGCAAGCCATGCCATCGGCCAGCACCGTGCTCGTCGGCGCCTCGATGCAGTGCCCGGCGCGATACGAGTCGAGGTAGGCGGTGGCGTGGGCCGAGACCACGCCGACGATGCGCGTTGCCGCGCCCGTGTGCGCCCGCGCCGTGATGCAGGCGCAGATGCCCGAACCCAGGCCGACCGGCACGAACACCACGGCCGGCTGCACAGCGCGAAAGAACTCGATCCAGTAGCTGGCCACGCCCAGCACCAGATCGCGGTGGAACGAAGGCACGTAGTGCAGGCCGCGTTCGCCCGCGAGCAGCACCGCGTGCTCGCGCGCCTCCTGGAAGTCGTGGCCCTGTTCGACCAGCTCGGCGCCCAAGGCGCGCATCGCCGCATTCTTTTCGACCGAGTTGCCGTGCGGCACCACGATCGTCGCGCTCAAGCCCTGACGCTGCGCGGCGAAGGCCACCGACTGGCCGTGGTTGCCGCGGGTCGCGCTGATCACCCCAGGGCAGGCAGGCTCGCGGTGCGCCAGGGCTCGCAGGTAGACCAGGCCGCCGCGAAGCTTGAAGGCGCCCAGCGGCGTGTGGTTCTCGTGCTTGACCCAGATTTCGGTGCCGAGCCGCTCACGCAGCAACGGCCAGGCGTACTGCGGCGTTGGCGCCATCGTGGCGTAAACCGTTGTTTGCGCGCTATCGATCTCGTCGCTGCTGATGGTCTGCATAGGTCCCTCAACCAGAGACGAGGGTGACGCGGCCGCGAGGCGTGTCGAGGCTGGCGCTGAGCGCCGGGCCAGGCGTGGCAGCGATTTCGACACGCGGCAAGGCGAGCGCCTGTTCAACGCCCGGCTCCAGGCCGCGCAGCGTGAGCGAGCGCAATCGGATGCCCGACGCGGGCATCGACAGGGTCGGATGCGGGGTGCGTCCCCAGTCCATCAGCGTCGGCAGCGCGCCGCGAGCGATGAGTTGGCCATCGTCACGCACGTTGATTCGCCACTCGAGGCGGCCCTGTGGCGTATCGCGAGATGCGGCGAGCGTTGCGCCAAGCTCCCATCCGGAAGCTCTCAGTTTCGCGCTCAGCGCATCCAGCGCGCTGCAACGCGCCACAAAGTGCAGCAGCCGCGGGCCGGTGGCCAGATCGAGTGTGTCGAGGCCGAACCAACGCGCCCGCCCGGGCGCCGACGCCATCGGATCGATGGCGATGATCTCCAAGAAGACCTGCGGGAAAGCGTCGTCGCCGATGTTGAGCAGGCGGTTGTGCGTGCCCATCAGCGGATGCCGCCCGCCCGGGCCAGGCGTGGTGCCGAGCGTGGCTTCGCACCACTGCACGCCTTCGTCGAGGCTCGAGGCAGCGACCACCAGGTGATCGAGCTGCGCGCTCACAAGGTCACCGAGCCCTCGATGCAGCCGACGCTGTCGCCGCCGATCCAGATGTCATCGCCGAGGCGCTCGACATGCACGCGCCCGGCGCGGCCGAGCGCGTGGCCCTGACTGGCGACATAGCGGTCGGGTGCCCGGCCGCTGCCAGTCAGCCATTGCGCCAGCGCCGCGTTCAGGCTGCCCGTGACCGGGTCTTCGTCGACCCCGTCCACGACGCTGAAGAAGGCGCGGACCTCGAACGCACATTCGGCGCCGGCAGGCCATGGGCCGACCACGCCGACGTCCAGGCCACGCAGTGCAGCTCGATCGGGTCGCAGCGCCTGCACCGCCTCGGCGCTGCCGAGCAGGACGGCGCGCCAGCCGGGACCGTTGTCGCACCAGGCGCTGTCCACGACATCGGCGCGGGCGAGGCCCAGGCCGGCGGCGATGCGCTGGATGTCCGCCTCATCGAGTGGGCCGCTGCGTCGTCGCGGCGGCGCAGCGAAAGCCAGGCGTGAACCTTCGCGACGGATGCGCACCAGGCCGGCGCCGCACTCCTGCACGATGAACTCGCCCTGGGGCTGGCCGCCCGCTCCGAGCCAGGCTTGGCAGCTGCCCAGCGTCGGGTGGCCAGCGAAGGGCAGTTCGCGTCCCGGACAGAAGATGCGCAGGGCATAGTCGGCGCCGGGTTGCGTCGGCGGCAATACGAAGGTCGCCTCGGACAGGTTGGTCCAGTCGGTGAAGCGCTGCATCGCCGCAGTGTCGAGCCCGCGGCCGTCCAACACCACGGCGACGGGGTTGCCCTGGTAGGGGCGTGCGGTGAACACATCCACTTGGGCGAACGGACGCGGGCGGGGTGCATTCATCGCAATGCCGCCTCGGCCTGGCGCAACACGCCGGCCAGGGCCGCCACCCCGGCCTCGATCTGGTCGGCGGCCACCGTCACGAAACTCAGGCGCAGGGTGTTGCGCACCGGCGCGGTCGCGAAGAAGGGTTCGCCCGGCACGAAGGCCATGCCGGCCTCGACCGCCCGCGGCAGCAGGGCCATCGCATCGAGGCCCGCCGGCAGCTCGAGCCAGAAGAACATCCCGCCCACCGGTCGCTGCCATTGCGCCAGTCCCGACAGATGCTGTTTCAGCGCAGCGTCCATCGCATCGCGCTGTGCCCGGTAGCGGGCGCGGATCGTCGGCACATGGCGGTCGAGCAGGCCGTCGCGCACGACCTCGTAGACCAGACGCTGGTTGAAGATCGAGGTGTGCAGGTCCGACGCCTGCTTGGCCTGCAACAGCTTGGGGTACAGCGCCGACGGAGCCACCACATAGCCCAGGCGCAAGCCCGGCGCCAACACCTTCGAGAACGAGCCCAGGTAAAGCACACCCTCAGGCCAGCGTGTCGCCAGCGGCGCTGGCGGCGGCGCGTCGTACCAAAGGTCGCCATAGGGGTTGTCTTCGATGAGCGGCAGGCCCGCGCTGCGTGCGGCGGCCACCAGCGCGGCGCGGCGCGCCTCGGTGTAGACGTGCCCTGTCGGGTTCTGGAAATTGGGCAGCAAGTAGGCGAAGCGCGCGCCCGCAGCGGCGGCGGCCAGCGCGCTCGGCAGCGGCCCTTCGTGGTCGGACTCGAGCGAGAACACCTCGGGCTCGTAGGGCGCAAAGGCCTGCAGCGCGCCCAGGTAGGTCGGGGTCTCGACCAAGACGCGCGAGCCGGCGTCGATCAGGACCTTGGCCGCCAGGTCCAGTCCCTGTTGCGAGCCGGTGGTGATCAGCACCTGGTCGGCATCGACCTTCATGTCGTGCTGCTGCGCCAGATGGTGTGCAACCCATTTGCGCAGTGGCGCATAACCCTCGCTCGCGGCGTACTGCAAGGCTTCGCGCGGCGCTTCGCGCAGCACCTTCTCGCACGCGTCGCGCACGGCCTGGATCGGAAAGGTGTCGGCCGACGGCAGGCCGCCGGCCAGCGAGACGATGCCTGGCTGCTCGGTGACCTTAAGGATTTCTCTGATGATCGACGGGTTCATGCGCTCGGCACGGCGGGCCAGGGTGAACACAGCGGGGGAGCTTGGATTCGGCTTCATGGTCGGGCATGGCTGTTGGGCCGGGCGAGGGAAGGGTCGATTCTGGGCGCTGCAGCGGCTCTGAGCGGCATGCGCTTGCCGGCCAGCACGACGGCCATCACGGCCAACGCAAAGAGCACGGTCACGCTGTCCAGGCGCTCTCCAAGCACCGGCACCGCGAACAGCAGGGCCAAGAAGGGTTGCAGCAGTTGCACCTGGCTCACGCGCAGCACACCGCCCAGGGCCAGTCCGCGGTACCAGGCAAAGAAGCCGAGCCACATCGAGAACAGCGTGACATAGGCCAGCCCGCCCCAGGCACTGGGGCGCACCGCCACCGCGTCGGTCGGCCAGGTCGCGACCATCGCGGGCAAGGTGAGCGGCAAGGACAGCACCAGCACCCAGCAGATCACCTGCTCGGCCGGCAACCGGGCCGAGACCTGGGCGCCGGCGACGTAGCCGACGGACGCGCAGGCCACTGCCAGCAGCAGCAGTCCGTCGGCGGCGCTCAGGCTGCCCTGGCCCTGGTGCGCGGCGAAGGCCAGCACCAGCACGCAACCGACCACCGCGCAAACCCAGAAGCCGCGCGAACCGCGCTGGCCCAGCCACAGCGCGGCCGCCACCGCTGTGCCCAGCGGCAGCACACCGGTGACCACGGCCGCGTGCGTCGCATCGACATGGCGCAAGGCCAGGGCCAGGAGGAGCGGAAAGCCCAGCACGGTGCCGAGCGCGCACAGCGCCAGCGCCGGCCAGTGCCCACGCGGCGGCAGCGCAGCACCGACCCAGCGCAGGTAAGCCAGGCTCAGCAGCCCGGCCAGGCCGGCGCGGGCGGCCGTGACGAAAGCCGGTGGCAACTGCGGGTCGCCGGCAGCGCCGACGGCCAGGCGTGTCATTGGCAGGGTCATCGCGAAGATCACGACCCCCAGCACGCCTAGGGCGAAGCCACGCGAAGTGTCGGACATTGAAGTTGGGCGGGACATGACTGCGAGTCTAGGCCGCACGACCAGCACAGCAGCAGTACACTTAACGACGCCCTGCCATCCTCTGTATGGCTGCGCAAGCTGGTACAGATGAAGCCGCCCCACGCGTCTCCCACCGAACCGCCGCTCGAACGCGGCGCCCTCGCCACGCTGGCTGAGCAGCTTGCCGCGCTTTACGCCGGACGCATCCGCGCCGGTGTCCTGGGCAGCGGCGTGCGCCTGCCCTCGGTGCGCGAGGCAGCGCGGCGGCATGCGCTGGCGCCGAGTACGGTGGTTGCCGCCTACGACCTGCTGCAGGCCCAGGGCCTGGTTGAAGCGCGCCAGCAGCGCGGCTTTTTCGTACGCGGCGCCCTGCCCGCGGCGGCCGGTGCATCACAGGCGGATGCTCGAAGCCGAAGCGCCCCGCCCCACGACGTGGCGACATTGATGCGCGGCATGTTCGAGCACCAGGGCGGCAAAGCCCTGTCGCCCGGCATCGGCACCCTGCCGCCGGACTGGCTCGACCTGCCCCTGCTGCACGGCGCGATGCGCCGTGCCCTGGCCGACGACGTGCGCGAACCGGCCAGCCTGCGCTATGGCGAGCCGGCCGGCGACGCCCGGCTGCGCGCGGCCCTGTCGCTGCGCCTGGCCGGGCTGGGCATCACGGCCGGGCCGCAGCAGATCGTCACCACGGCCGGCGCCACCCAGGCCCTGGACATCGTCTCGCGCCTGTTGCTCGCGCCCGGTGACACGGTGCTCGTCGACGAGCCGGGCTGGCCGGTCGAGTTCGCGCGCCTGGCGCAGATGGGCGTGAACTTGGCGCCGGTGCCGCGAGGCGCGGCCGGCCCCGACCTGGCCGTGATGCGTCGCCACCTCGAAAGCAGCGCCAGGCCGCGCGTCTACATCACCGTGTCGGTGCTTCACAACCCGACGGGCGCCACCCTGCCCCTGGCCACCGCGCACGAGCTGCTGAAGCTCGCCGAGGCCTTCGGCATGACCATCGTCGAGGACGATACCTACGCCTGGCTGGCCCCGCCGCAGGCCCCGCGGCTGGCCGCCCTGGACCAGCTGCAGCGCACGATCTACCTCTCCGGCTTCTCGAAGATCCTGACGCCGAGCTGGCGCGTCGGCTTCGTTGCCGCTTCGCCGGCGATGGTCGAACGCATCATCGACCGCAAGCTGCTGACCGCATTGACGTCCCCGGTCCTGCCCGAGCGCGCGCTGGCCATCACGCTCGAACAGGGCAGCCTGCGCCGCCACGCCGAGCGGGTGGTGACGCGGCTGGCGGCCGCGCGCCAGCGCTGCGTGCGCCTGGCACAGGAGGCCGGATTCAGCTTTGCCGCGCCCCCGCAAGGCCTGTTCGGCTGGGTCGAAACGGGGGTCGACGTCGATCGCCTGACGACCCAGCTGCATGGCCAGGGCTGGTTGCTGGCCCCCGGCAGTCTGTTCCATGCCACACCGCGCCCGAGCACGCTGATGCGTATCAACTTCGCCACGGCACAGGAGGCGCGACTGTGGCGCGCCCTGCGCGAGGCCTGCGATCTGCAGCGCACCACCATTGATAGGGGGGCTGCGTCGCGGGGCCGGGGCGCGTACCATCAGCGCAGAACAAATGGTAACGAGGCAGCCTCGCCGGAGTTGTCCTAGTGACTTTTGAATCCACCCTGCCGCTGGGCGAACCCGAGCTGATGCGCGTGAGCGCATTCCAACGCTATCTGGACGAGCTCAAGCGCGAAGGGGCCGACGAATCACTGACCCGGCTGTCCTCGCTGAACCCCTCACTGCTGCAGGACCTGCTGCGCTTCGAGCAGGACGGCCGCCACACCGAATTGCTCGAAGTCCTCGCCGCCTGCGTGCGACACGCGCGCTCGCTGGCCATCTACATGCAATGCGGCCTGCGCGTGGTGCCGCTGACGGTGTTCCCGACCGAGCGCCTGGCGCACTGCCCCCTGCCGATGCACGAGTTCCTGGCGCAGCGCCTGTCGGACCTGCAGGTGCTGCGCGTCGAGCCCGCCGTGCTGCGCCCGCCGGGCGACCCCGAAGCCGCCCTGGTCGGCGAGCCGCACCTGTACCAGCCGCTCGGTCCCGTGACCTGGGAGCTGGCGATGCGTGGTTCGCGCGAAATGCTGCTGCCCGAGATCGCCGGCCCGGCCGCCTACCGCGTCGCCCTGGGCATGAACCTGCGTGAGGTGGTGCTCACCGGCGTGGTACAGGCCGCGGTGAACCGGCTGCACCGTGAGAGCGCAAACCTGCGTGAGATGTCGGAGTGGCCCGGCCTGAACCGCAGCCGCGCGATGCGCCTGCTCAATGCGCTGTACCTGCAGGGCGGGCTGATCGTCAGCCGCACCCACCCGGTGGCCACCAACGACAGCTGGTTCGGCAGTTCGAGAAATTAGGTCCGGCGCGAGGTGGCTTCGCCGCCCCTAACGCGCGCCCAAGGACTCCCAGCGCTCCAGCGCGGCCAACAACTCGTCATCGATCTGTGCGTAGCGGGCGTGCAGGTCAGCCGCGCGCTGCGGATCCCTGGCATAGAGCGAGGGGTCGGCGATGGTCTCGGCGATCGCCTTCTGCTCGGCCTCCAGAGTCGCGATCTGGGCCGGCAGCGCGTCGAGTTCGCGTTGCTCCTTGTAGCTGCGCTTCGGCCGCGAGGGTGCGGCTGCGCCGACGCTCGGCCGCACCGGCGGCGCTGCGGCGACGGGGGGCACGCTGACCCGCCCGCGCTCGCGCTGCTGTTGCCAGTCGCTGATGCCGCCTTCGTACTCGCGCCACAGGCCCGGCCGGCCACCGAACGCCGGGTCGCCCTCCCAGGCCACCGTGCTGGTCACCACCGCGTCGACGAAGCGCCGGTCGTGGCTGACGATGAAGGCCGTGCCGCTGTAGCCGAGCAGCAGCTCCTCGAGCAGCTCGAGCGTGTCGATGTCGAGGTCGTTGGTCGGTTCGTCGAGCACGATCACATTCGCCGGCAGCGCGAACAGGCGCGCCAGCAGCAGGCGGTTCCGCTCGCCGCCCGACAGCGTGCGCACCGGCGAGTTGGCACGCTCGGGCGAAAACAGGAAGTCGTTGAGGTAGCTCATCACATGCTTTTTCTGACCACCGAACTCGATCCACTCGCTGCCCGGGCTGATGGTGTCGGCCAGCGTGGCCTCGAGGTCGAGAGCGTCGCGCATCTGGTCGAAGTACGCCACCTGCAGCTTGCTGCCGCGGCGCAGCGTGCCACGGTTCGGCTCGAGCTGGCCGAGGATGAGCTTCAGCAGCGTGGTCTTGCCGACGCCGTTGGGCCCGACCAGGCCGACTTTGTCACCGCGCAGGAAGGTGGCGGTGAAACGATCGATCAGCCAGGGGCCGGCCTCATCGAAGCGAAACGACACGTCGTCCAGCACTGCCACCAGCTTGCCGCTCGGCACCCCAGAGTCGATCTCCAAACGAACCTGGCCGAGTGACTCACGCCGCGCCGAGCGCTGCGCGCGCAGGCGCTCCAGCCGCACCACGCGGCCGACGGCGCGGGTGCGCCGCGCCTCGACACCCTTGCGCACCCAGACCTCCTCTTGCGCCAGCAGCTTGTCGGCGCGGGCGCTGGCCAGGGCCTCGGACTCCAGTTCGCGCGCCTTGGTCACTTCATAGCTCGCGTAGTTGCCGGGATAGGAGCGCAGCACGCCGCGATCGAGTTCGATGATGCGCGTGGCCACGGCGTCGATGAAGGCGCGGTCGTGCGACACGAACAACAGCGCGCCGCTCCACGCCGACAGCAGCCCCTGCAGCCACTCGATGGCGTCGAGGTCGAGGTGGTTCGTCGGCTCGTCGAGCAGCAGCACATCCGGGTGGGCGACCAGGGCCTGCGCCAGCGCAACGCGCTTCTTCGTGCCGCCCGACAGCGCGGCGACACGCGCGTCGCCGTCCAGATGCAGGCGCTGCAGGGTCTCGGTCACACGCTGCTCCCACATCCAGCCGTCCAGGGCCTCGATGCGTGTCTGCAAGGCATCGAGGTCGTCGCCCGGTGCGTGCTGCTCGTAGCGTTCGCGCAGGGCGCGTGCTTCGGCCGCACCCTCGCTCGCGGCCTCGAACACCGTGGCATCGGCTTCGAACTGCGGCTCCTGCGGCACATAGGTGCGGCGCAGGGCCTGCTGAACCTGCAGCACGCCATCGTCGGGCTTCTCCAGTCCGGCCAGGATCTTCAGCAACGAGGACTTGCCTGTGCCGTTGCGCCCGATCAGCGCCACGCGCTCACTGGTCTCGAGCGAAAAACCGGTGCCGTCGAGCAGGGCGACATGGCCGTAAGCGAGGTGGGCGTTGGAAAGCGTGATCAGGGCCATGGCCGGATTGTCGGCGACCGCCTGCATGGCGACGCGTCGGCGCCGCCATGAGGGCTTGCCCGGGTGCCTGGCACAGCGCTTGCGTCTAAGCTCAGCGGCAATCTTGCATACAAGATTTGCATGTAAGAACGCACCTCGGATGTGCACAAGGGGCGGCGACGCACCAACGAAGGGTTGCATGGCACAAGAGCAGGGCAATCGCGCCAGTCCGGACGGGATCGCCGACCGCATCGTCGACGCCATCCTGGCCGGGCGCATCGCCCCCGGCCAGCGCCTGGGCGAGCAGTCGCTGGCCGACCTGTTCGGCGTCAGCCGCACCCTGGTGCGCGAAGCCCTGGGCCGGTTGTCGGCGCGCGGGATGGTCGAGGTGCGCCCACGCCGCGGCTGGTACGTGGTCGAACCCTCGCGCGACGAGGCCAAGGCGGCCTTCGAGGCCCGCATCGCCATCGAGACCGGCATGCTGCAGGGCCCGCGCAGCGCGCTGGCCCCGAACGCAGTGAAGCGCCTGAAGCAGCATGTCAGTGCCGAGCGCGCCGCCATCCGGGCCGGCGAACCCGGGCCGCGCAGCTACCTGCTCGGCGACTTCCATGTCTGCCTGGCCGAATGCGTCGGCAACGCAGTGCTGGCCGACATCTTGCGTGACCTGACCGTGCGCACCACCCTCATCGCCGCCCTGTTCCAGTCCGACCACGACGCCGTGCAGTCCTGCGACGACCATGCCGGTATCGTGGCCGCGCTCGAGGCCGGCGAACTGGCCACGGCACGCCGCCTGGTGCGCGAACACATCCAGACCGTCGCCAGCCACCTCGGCGCGCCGGGTGCCGCGAACGACCCCTTGCAGCAGCTGCGCTCTGCGTTGCAAGCCCCGACGCCGGCACGAGCCGTGACCGCCCGACGCCGCACGACGCGCCTGTTCAGCGACCTGATCCCGCCCGCCCGATCCCTTCCCACAACCCGCGCCCCGCGTCGGCGCAGCCAGGAGAAATGAGCATGTCCACGACGATTGACCGCCGCCACCTGATCGCCGCAGCCGGCGCCATCGCATTGCTGAGCAGCCTGGGAGCGCAGGCCCAGACCGCACTCGACGAGGTGATGGCGCGCAAGCTGATCCGCATCGCGATCCCGACCGACTTTCCGCCCTACGGCTTCGTTGGCACCGACCTCAAGCCGCAGGGCCTGGACATCGACATGGGCAACTACATCGGCGCCAAGCTCGGCGTGCCGGTCGAGCTGGTGCCCGTCACCAGCGCCAACCGCATCCCGTATTTGCAGACGAAGAAGGCCGACCTGGTGATCTCGACCCTGGGCAAGAACGCCGAACGCGAGAAGGTGATCGACTTCACCGCCGCCTACTCGCCCTTCTTCCAGGCCATCTTCGCGGCCAAGACGATGCCGGTGAAGACCGCGGCCGACCTGGCCGGCAAGACCGTCGGCGTGACGCGCGGTGCCATCGAAGACCTGGAGCTGAGCAAGATCGCACCGCCCAGCGCCGACATCAAGCGCTTCGAGGACAACAACGCCACGGTCTCGGCCTTCGTGTCGGGCCAGGTGCAGGTGATCGCGACCGGCGCCTCGGTCGCCGGCAACATGATGGCGCGCAACCCCGCGCTGGGCGCCGAGTACAAGTTCGTGCTGAAGGACTCGCCCAACTTCATCGGCGTCGGCAAGGGCGAGGACAAGCTGCGCCTGAAGGTCAACGAGATCATCGCCGCCGCCAAGGCCTCGGGCGACATCGACAAGATGGCGACGCGCTGGCTCGGCCGCCCGGCCGGCGACCTGCCGAACTGACGCGCGCATGGTTCAGCTCGACTTCATCGCCGTCCTGGAGCAGTGGCCCCAGCTGCTGCGCGGCGCGGCCTTCACGGTCGGGTTGACCGCCGTGTCGGCCGTCATCGGCGTCGCGCTCGGCGTCGCCTGCGGCTGGGCCAGAGCCTGGGGGCCGACACCGTTGCGCTGGGTGGTGTCGCTGTACGTCGAGCTGATCCGCAACACGCCCTTCATCGTCCAGCTCTTCTTCATCTTCTTCGGCCTGCCCAGCCTGGGTGTGAAGCTGACGCCCGAGATCGCCTCGGTAATCGCGATGGTGGTCAACCTGGGCGCCTACGCAGCTGAGATCGCACGTGCTGGCATCGAGGGCACACCCAAGGGGCAAATCGAAGCGGCGCGCAGCCTGGCGATGAACGAGGCGCAGGTCTTCCTGCGCGTCGTCCTTCCGCCGGCCCTGGCGCGGGTGTGGCCTGCAATGGTCAGCCAGATCGTGATCGTGATGCTCGGCTCGGCCGTCTGCGGCCAGATTGCGGCACAGGAGCTGAGCTACTACGCCAACCTGATCCAGAGCCGCAACTTCCGCGCCTTCGAAGCCTTCATCGTCGCCACCGCGATCTACCTCGCGCTGTCGATCGCGCTGCGCCAGCTGCTCAATTGGATCGGGCCGAAGTGGCTGTTCGGGCGCATGCCCAACGCAGGACGCTGACATGGTCGACTTCAGCCTCTGGGACATCTTCCGCAACCTGCTGCTGGCCGGGCGCTGGACGGTCGCGCTGTCCCTCGTCGCCTTTGTCGGCGGCGGCCTGGTTGGGCTGGCCCTGCTGCTGGCGCGCCTAGCCAAGTTGCGTGGCGCCGAAGCGGGCGTGTCGGCGTACACCCAGCTGTTCCAGGGCACGCCGCTGCTGATGCAACTCTTCCTGACCTACTTCGGCCTGGCGCTGTTCGGCATCAACGTCTCGGCCTGGGTCGCGGCCGCCGTCGCCCTGACGTTCTACACCAGCGCCTTTCTGGCCGAGATCTGGCGCGGCTGTGTAGCGGCGATCCCGAAGGGCCAGTGGGAAGCCGCCGACAGCCTGGCCCTCTCGTTCGGCGAGAAGATGCGCCACGTGATCGGGCCGCAAGCGCTGCGCATCGCGGTGGCGCCGACCGTCGGCTTCCTGGTCCAGGTGATCAAGGGCACAGCGCTGGCTTCGGTGATCGGCTTCATCGAGTTGACCAAGGCCGGCACGATGATCACCAATGCGACCTTCCGCCCCTTCACCGTCTACGCCTGCGTGGCCCTGATGTATTTCGCCCTCTGCTGGCCGATCTCGGCCGCCAGCAAGCAACTCGAAAGGAAGCTGCGCAATGCCCACTGAAAATACTGCGCCGATCGTGCGCGTCGGCGCATTGCGTAAGCGCTTCGGAACGAACGAGGTGCTGAAGGGCATCGACCTCGAGGTCGCGCGCGGCGAGGTCATCGCCATCATCGGCAAGAGCGGTTCGGGCAAGAGCACGCTCCTGCGCTGCATCAACGGCTTGGAGGAGTTCCAGGAGGGTCAGCTCGAAGTCGACGGCCAGGCGCTGCGCCATGGCGATGCCAAGGCCATGCGTTCGCTGCGCCAGCACGTGGGCATGATCTTCCAGAACTTCAACCTGTTCCCGCACCTGACGGTCGGCCGCAACGTGATGCTCGCACCGACCCTGGTCAAGCAGCGCAGCGGCGCCGAGGCCGAGCCGGCCGCGCGCAAGCTGCTCGAACGTGTCGGCCTGGCCGAGAAGTTCGATGCCTGGCCCGACCAGCTGTCCGGCGGTCAGCAACAACGCGTGGCGATCGCCCGGGCGCTGGCGATGGAGCCCAGCGTGATGCTGTGCGACGAGATCACCTCGGCACTCGACCCCGAACTGGTCGGCGAGGTGCTGCGCGTCGTCGAAGGCCTGGCCGAAGAAGGCATGACCCTCCTGATGGTCACCCACGAAATGAACTTCGCGCGCAAGGTCAGCGACCGGGTGGTCTTCATGCACGCCGGCCGCATCCACGAGATGGGGCCGCCGCAGACCCTGTTCGATGCGCCACAGACACCCGAGCTGAAGCAGTTCCTGTCCGCCCTGCACTGAGCTAACGCCGCGCGCGACGCGCGGAGCGCCCGTCGGCTTGCTGGCGTCGGCCGGCAGGTGTTTCGGAGTTCAGAACCTTTCTGCGGTCCGGACGCCCGTCAGCGATTTCTTGGCGCATGCTCCGGTCATGGCAGAAACCAGATCCTTCAGACACCAGGACTACGAATTGCAATGCAGCGCCAAGGCGCTCGACAGCGGCAAGTTCGCACCGGCCCTGATCGTGTCCAAACACGCCTGGCCGAGCCGGCCGCGCACCATCGCCGTCCGCGGCGACGAGTGCCCGACCGAGGACGCGGCCATCCTGTCGGCCTACGAGCAGGGCGTGGAGTGGGTTCTCAACTACGGGTAAGACCGATCGCGCAGGCCGGCGCTGTGGCGGCCACCAGACGGGCTGGCACGCCACGTGCTGTGCACATGTTGGTATACCGACATGTGCACCAAAGTGGGTTTCGACCGAACCTCCCCAACCACCCTGGCTGATTGGGCCCGGCTGTACGCAGCCGGTGGCTCGCCGCGCCTGCTGCTGCAGCGCTTCGCCCGAGAAGAGGCTGCCGCCGCGCGCGATCCGGCCTGGATCCTGCGCGCCGACCCGGCCCAACTGCTGAGTCAGATCGATGCTCTCGAAGCGCGCGCGGCGGCTTTGCCGGACCGCGCCGCTGTCCTGCGCGCGATGCCGCTCTTCGGGGTGCCGTATGCCGTCAAGGACAACATCGACGTGCAAGGCTGGCCCACCACTGCCGCCTGCCCGGCGTTCGAGCGCGTGGCCGAAGAGAGCGCGCATGTGGTCTCGAAGCTGACGCAAGCCGGTGCGGTCTGCGTCGGCAAGACCAACCTCGATCAGTTCGCGACCGGTCTGGTCGGCACCCGTTCGCCCTACGGCCGGCCGTCGAGCTGCTTCAATCCGCTCTACATCAGTGGCGGCTCCAGTTCGGGTTCGGCCGTCGTCGTCGCGCGCGGCGAGGTGCCTTTCGCCCTGGGCACCGACACGGCAGGCTCGGGCCGGGTGCCGGCCGGCTTCAACAACATCGTCGGCCTGAAGCCCACACCGGGCCGGGTGGGCACCTCGGGCGTGGTCCCGGCGTGCCGCAGCCTCGACTGCGTGTCGGTGTTTGCGCTCAACGTCGACGATGCGGCCACTGTCCTCGCCGCGGTCGAGGGCGACGACGCGGCGGATGCGTACAGCGCCTTCGCGCCCGGTCGCACCGCCTGGCCGGAGCGCCTGCGCATCGGCGTGCCTATGGCACCGATGCTCGACACGATGTATCGCGAACCCTGGGCGCGCGCGCTGGCCCAAGCAGATGCGCTCGGGCATCATCTCGTGCCGCTCGACTTTGCGCCGCTGCACCGTACCGCCGAGCTGCTCTATGAAGGGCCCTGGGTGGCGGAGCGCCACGCCGTCGTGCAGGCCCTACTCGAGCGCGCTCCTGAGGCCTTCGAGCCAAGCGTGCGCAAGGTGATCGGGGGGGCGCTGCGCTTTTCCGCCACCGATGCCTTTCGTGGGCAGTACGCACTGCGTGAGGCGCAGCGCAATGCAGCGGCCCTGTGGCAGGGCGTCGACGTGCTCATGACGCCGACGGCCCCCGGCCACCCGACTTTCGCCGAGGTCGACGCCGACCCGATCGGCGCCAACGCCCGCCTGGGCGTCTACACCAACTTCGTCAATCTGCTCGGCTGGTGCGCGCTGGCCTTGCCGTCGAGCATGACCGCCGAGGGCCTGCCCTTCGGTGTCACCTTCATCGCTCCGGCGAACGCCGATGCGGCGCTGGCGCTGGTGGGGCGGCAGTGGCAGAGCGCTGCCGGCACGACGATGGGCGCCTCCGATCGCGCCACGGTTTCGGGCCCTGGTTTGCCGAGCCCGGCCTGCGAACCGACGCTCGAGATCGCCGTGGTCGGTGCACACCTCAGCGGCCTGCCGCTGAACGGCCAGTTGACCGAGCGCGAGGCCCGGCTGCGCAGCAGCACGCAGACCGCGCCGGCCTACCGCCTGTTCGCGCTGCCGGGGACCACGCCGCCCAAGCCCGGCATGGTGCGCGCCACCCAAGGCGGTGCATCGATCGCGGTCGAGGTGTGGGAGATGCCGCTGCGCCATGTCGGCTCGTTTCTTGCGCTGATCCCTGCGCCACTCGGTCTGGGCAGCCTGGAACTGGCCGACGGCCGGCGCGTGCACGGCTTCGTCTGCGAGTCGCACGCCGTCGAGGGCGCCACTGACATCAGCGCCTTCGGCGGCTGGCGCGCCTACCTGCAACAGCTGTCCCAGTCCTGTGAACCCGACCCAAGGAGAACCTCATGACCGACCTGCCCAACCCCCGCCGCCGCCACCTGCTCCGGGCCTCGGCCTCGCTCGGCGCGCTCGGTGTGCTCGGCACCCCCGCGGTGCTGCGCGCCCAGGCCGCCACCAAGATCCGCATCGGCTACTGGCCGATCGCCGCCGGCCTGCCCTTCTACGCCGCGATCGAACTCGGCTACTTCAAGGAAGCAGGCCTGGACGTCGAGCCGCTGCGCTTCGCCGGCGCCCAGCAGGTGATGGAAGCGGTGCTCGCCGGCCGCTCCGACGGCACAGCCAACGGCACCGGCTCGGCAAACATCGCGATCGGTGAGCTCGCCGCGCCGGGCACCTTCAAGATCTTCGCCTCGAACCCGAGCAACGCGAAAAACGTGCTCGACGAGTTCATCGTGCCGGCCGCGAGCACGGTGAAGACGATCGCTGAGCTGAAGGGCAAGCGGGTCGGCTCCGGCCCCGGGATCCAGAACGTGACCCTGGCCAAAACAGTGCTCGAGCGCGCCGGCGCGACCGGCGCCACCGTGGTCGAACTGCCGATCGCCCAGCACGTCGCCACGCTGGCCGCCGGCCAGCTCGACGCCTGCTACACCCTGGAGCCCACCGGCACGATCGGCCGCATGAACGGCACCACACGGGTGCTCGAGGCCGGTGTGATCGCCAAGTACATCCTCGGCGACCCACTGGCACCCTGGTTCGGCGGATCGGCCTCGCTGACCTCGGCTTTCATCGCCAAGTACCCGGCCGAGGCGAAGAAATTCGTCGCCGCGTATGCCAGGGGCGTGGCCCTGGTGCGCAGCAAGCCGGCCGAAGCGCGCCAGTACATGAAGGGCTACACCGCGATCGAAGGTCCGCTGACCGCCGAGGTGCCGCTGGCCGCCTACATGCTCTACAACGAGTTCACGCCGGCCGACGTCGCGCACTTCCAGAAGTTCTTCGACCTGTTCTCCGAGAAGGGCATCTTCACGTCGCGCCTGATGGTCGACTCGATGCTCTACAAAGGCTGAAGAAATGACCACCCCCGTAGCGGCTTCGCCGCTCCCCCTCAAGGGGGCCACGCCGGCGGCCGGGCACAGCCCAATCCGCGGCGTGCGCTTGGCCCTGCCGGACATGCGCCGGCTACTGCCCATCATCGGCCCCTTGCTGCTCTTCCTGGTCTGGGACTTCGTCGTCCGCTTCAAGCTGATCAGCCCGATCCTGCTGCCTACGCCGTTCGCGACCTTGCAGACCCTGTTCAGCGGCCTGTTCGGCGGCACGCTGTTCTTCGACTTCATGCACACGGTCTGGCGCACGCTGCAGGCTTTCCTGATCGCCGCCGCGCTCGGCATGCCGCTGGGCGTGCTGCTGGGGAGCAACGAGCGCGCCTACCGCAGCGTCGAGTTCCTGATCGACTTCTTCCGCTCCACGCCCTCGTCGGCGCTGATCCCGCTGTTCCTGATGATCTTCGGCGTGTCGGACGTCAACAAGGTCGCGATCGCCGCCTTCGGTGCCCTCCTGATCGTGCTCTTCAACAGCGCCTACGGCGTCATCAATGCGCGCAAGCAGCGGGTGATGGCCGCCCGCGTGATGGGGGCGTCGCGCTGGCAGGTGTTCAAGGACGTGCTGGTCTGGGAAAGCCTGCAACCGAGCTTCGTCGGCCTGCGCAGCGCCGTTTCGATGGCCCTGGTGATCGTCATCGTCGCCGAGATGTTCATCGGCTCCGAGAACGGCCTGGGCCACCGCATCATCAACTCGCAGCAGGTGATGAACGTGCGCGACATGTACGCCTCGATCCTCTCGGCCGGCGCGCTCGGCTACGCGCTCAACGTGCTCTTCC
The DNA here is from genome assembly GCA_040384625.1 of Pseudomonadota bacterium. Classification (GTDB taxonomy): domain Bacteria; phylum Pseudomonadota; class Gammaproteobacteria; order Burkholderiales; family Burkholderiaceae_C; genus CADEEN01. The sequence goes on from JAZKIW010000010.1 coordinate 37,569, forward strand.
TCGTCATCGAGAAGCGCATCGTGCACTGGAGCGGCAGATGAACGCTGTACTGAACCCGATGATCGAGCCCGACACGGCGCCCCCGCCCTTCGTGCCCGGCCCGCCCGGGACCGAGATCACGATCCGCGGTCTGACCAAATACTTTGCCGGTGCGCCGCTGTACGAGAACTTCGACCTCGACATCCCCAAGCACCGCATCGTCTCGGTGTTCGGCCCCAACGGCTGCGGCAAGTCGACCCTGATCAACATGATCGCCGGCCTGATCCCGATCGACGCCGGCGAGATCCTGTTCGACGGCAAGTCGCTGAAGGACACCAAGATCGGCTACGTGTTCCAGAACTACCGCGAGGCGATGTTCCCGTGGCTGCGCACGATCGACAACATCGCCTACCCGCTGAAACTCGAAGGCAAGTCGAAGGCCGAAGTCAAAACGAGGGTCGACGAGCTGGTCGCTTCGTTCGACGTCAAGTTCGACTTGAAACGCTACCCTTATGAGCTCTCCGGCGGGCAACAGCAGACGGCGTCGATCATGCGTGCGCTGGCGCCACGGCCTGAAGTGCTGTTCCTCGACGAACCGTTCTCGGCGCTGGACTTCGAGATGACCCTCTTCATCCGCGAGAAACTGCAGGAGGTCTTCATGCAGACAGGCACCACGATGCTGCTGGTCTCGCACGACCTCGAGGAAGCGGTGTACCTGGCCGACCAGGTGCTGCTGCTGACCAAGCGGCCGACGCGGATCGCCGAAATCCTGAGCTACGACGACCCCCGCCCGCGCACCGTGGCCACGCTGTCGGAAGCCAGCTTCATCGCCACCAAGAAGCGCAGCCTCGAGATTTTCCAGCGCGAGGTACGGCGGTGACGATGACGTCGGCGCAAGTCGAGGCCTGCGTCGATGCCGCTGCCGCGGCGCTGGACTTGCCGATCGCCGCCGAGCACCGGCCCGGCGTGCTGCGCTACTTCGCGCTGGCTGCAGCCTTTGCAGCGCAGATCGACGCGGTGCCGCTGAGCCCGTACGACGAACCCGCGGTGAACTTCGTACCGGCGCCATGAGCGACGCGGCGGGCCTGCTGCTGCGCGACGCCGGCGCGATGGCCGCGGCCGTGCGCTCGGGTGCTCACAGCGCCACCGCCCTCATCGAGGCCAGTCTCGACCGCATTGCCGCCACCGACGGCCGCGTCAATGCCTTCACCGAAATCCTGTCGCGACGCGCGCGCCAGCGCGCCGCCGCGCTCGATGCGCGCGGCGCCGCCCTGCGCGACATGCCGCTGGCGGGCGTGCCCTTCGCGGTGAAGAACCTGTTCGACGTGAAGGGCCTGGCCACGCTGGCGGGTTCGAAGATCGAGCGCGATGCCGCACCGGCCACGGAGGATGCCCTGTTGGTGCGGCGCCTCGAGTCGGCCGGCGCTGTGCTGGTCGGCGCCCTGAACATGGACGAATACGCCTACGGCTTCACGACCGAAAACACGCATGAGGGGCCGACGCGCAACCCGCACGACACAACACGCATCGCCGGCGGCTCGTCCGGCGGCTCGGGCGCAGCTGTCGCCGCCGGCCAGGTGCCGCTGACCCTGGGCTCCGACACCAACGGCTCGATCCGCGTGCCCGCCTCGCTGTGCGGCGTGTTCGGCCTGAAGCCGACCTTCGGCCGTCTGCCGCGCACCGGCAGCTACCCCTTCGTCGCCAGCCTCGACCACCTCGGCCCGTTCGCCCGGTCTGTCGCCGACCTGGCCCTGGCTTACGACGCGATGCAGGGTCACGATGCCGCCGATGGCGGCTGCGTACCGCGCCCCATCGAGCCGGCCTTGCCGGCCTTGCCGCTCGGTGCCCACGGCCTGCGCGTTGCCGTGCTCGGCGGCCACTTCGCGCACCACGCGACGCCGGCAGCGCACGCGGCAGTGCAATCCGTGGCCGAAGCCCTCGGCGCGCGCGACACGGTCGAGCTGTCGCTTGCCGAGGCCGGGCGCGCCGCGGCCTTCCTCATCAGCAACGCCGAAGGCGGCGCGTTGCATCTGCCCGACTTGCTTCGCCGCGCGGCCGACTTCGAGCCGTTGTCGCGCGACCGCTTCATCGCCGGCGCGCTGCTGCCCGCGGCCTGGGTCGCGCGCGCGCAGCGGGTGCGGCGGCTCTATGCCCAGACCGCCGCGCGACTGCTCGAGCGCTACGACATCCTGCTCGCGGCCGCCACGCCCTGCGCCGCCACGCCGATCGGCAGCGAGTGGCTCGAACTCGATGGCCAGCGCCTGCCGCTGCGCCCCAGCCTGGGCCTGCTGACACAGCCGATCTCGTGCATCGGCCTGCCGGTGTGCGCGGTGCCGGTGTGGGGTGCCGACGCCAGTCTGCCGATCGGCGTGCAGGTGATTGCCGCCCCTTGGCGCGAAGACCTGGTGCTGCGTGTCGCCGCGTCGCTCGAAGCGCGTGGCATCGTCGCCGCACCGGTGGCCGCCCTGCCATGAGTGCGGCGCTGGCGATCAACGATGCTGCGGTGCACGCCGAGGTCCAGGCCGTCTTCGCGCGCTACGAAGACGCCCTGGTCCACAACAAGGTCGAAGTGCTCGACGAGTTGTTCTGGCGCTCTCCGCACACCGTGCGGTACGGCGGTGGCGAGAACCTGATCGGCTACGAGGCGATCGCCGCCTTTCGCGCCGCGCGCTCGCCCGCCGGACTGGCGCGACAACTGATGCGCACCGTGATCACCACTTACGGCCGCGACTTCGCCACTGCGATGACCGAGTTCCGCCGCGAGGGCCACCCCAGCATTGGGCGCCAGAGCCAGACCTGGGTCCGCCTGCCCGAAGGCTGGCGCGTGGTCGCGGCGCACGTCAGCCTGATCGCGCTGGCGGCGTGATTAAGATGCTTCGGATGGCCGCCTCCGAACCGCAAGAACGCTCGAACCTGGCCGAGCAGGTCTACACCCGGCTCAAGGCCGAACTGCACGACTTCCAACTCGTGCCTGGCGACCGCTTCTCCGAGGCCGAGCTGAGTGGGCGCCTGGGCGTGAGCCGCACGCCTGTGCGCGAGGCCCTGTTTCGCCTGCGCAACGAAGGCTTTCTCGACCTCGAGTCAAAGGCCGGCTGGTTCGTGCGGCCGATCGACTTCGCCAAGCTCGAGCAGCTCTACGATCTGCGCGTCCTGCTCGAGTCAGCCAGCGTCGCACGCCTGTGCGCGCGCACCGACGCCGTGCTGCAACTCGACGAGTTGAAGGCCGTGTGGCTGGTGCCTGTGGGCGAACGCAAGGCCGATCCGCGCCAGGTCGGCGCCTTCGACGAGCAGTTCCACGCCACCCTGGTGCGCGCCGCCGGCAATGCCGAGATCGCGCGCGTGCACTGGGACGTCACCGAGCGCATCCGCATCATCCGGCACCTCGATTTCACCCGCGCGGACCGGATCGAGGCGACTTACACCGAGCACGCCAAGATCCTGCGCGCGGTGATCCAGCGCAAGGTCGACCAGGCCCAGCTGCTGCTGAAGGCCCACATCGAGCAGAGCAAGGCCGAGGTGCGCAAGATCACCCTGGCCACACTGCACGACGCGAGGGCACGGGCGGCGCGCTAGCGGCAACAGCGGCCGAGCCTCGCCGGCCGAGTCCGGCACGCCTCTTGCTCGCATTCCTGTCGGTATACCGATGTGTGCACCAAAGGTGCACACCTGTCGCCGCCCTGCCGGCAACCGCATGAATGGAGAAGCCATGAGCCACGAACTCGACCGCTCGCGTCGCCACGCCCTCGCCTCCCTGTCGGCCTTGTCGCTGGCGGGTCTGTCTCCGCTGCAAGCGCTGGCACAAGCAAAGCTGACCGTTGGCGTGATCTACGTCGGCCCGAAGGACGACTACGGCTACAACCAGGCCCAGGCCGCGGCGGCCGCCGAGATGAAGAAGCTGCCCGGTATCAAGGTCGTCGAGGAGGAGAACGTTCCCGAGACCACGGCGGTGCAGAAGTCGATGACCGGGATGATCGCGCAGGACGGCGCCAAGCTGCTGTTCCCGACTTCGTTCGGCTACTTCGATCCGCACATGCTGGCACTCGCGGCCAAGTACCCCGACGTGCGCTTCTCGCACTGCGGCGGCATGTGGACCGAAGCCAAGCACCCGAAGAACACCGGCAGCTTCTTCGGCTACATCGACGAGTGCCAGTACCTGAACGGCGTCGTTGCCGGGCACATGAGCAAGAGCAAGAAGATCGGCTTCGTCGCGGCCAAGCCGATCCCGCAGGTGCTGCGCAACATCAACGCCTTCACCATGGGCGCGCGCTCGGTCGATCCGAAGATCACCGCCACCGTGATCTTCACCGGCGAGTGGTCGATGCCGGTCAAGGAAGCCGAGGCGACGAACAGCCTGGCCGACCAGGGCATCGACGTCTTCACGATGCACGTCGACGGGCCCAAGGTGATCGTCGAGACCGCCGCCAAGCGCGGCAAGATGGTCTGCGGCTACCACGCCAGCCAGGCCAAGCTGGCGCCCAATGCCTACCTCACCGGCGCCGAGTGGAACTGGAGCACCGCCTACAAGACCATCATCGAGGCCGCACTCGCCGGCAAGCCCCACCCGAACTTCCTGCGCGGCGGCCTCAAGGAAGGCTACGTGAAGATGTCGGCTTATGGGCCGACGGTGAGCGACGCGGCGAAGAAGCAGGCCGATGCCGTCAAGGCCAAGATGATGGCCGGCAGCTTCGACATCTTTGCCGGCGGCCTGAAGGACAACAAGGGCGCGGTGGTCATCCCTGCCGGCAAGTCGCTGAAGCAGACCGACCTCGAACTCGAGAAGATGAATTACCTCGTTGAAGGGGTCGTCGGCTCGGTGTGAGGTTGCGGTGAAAGGCAACGCCATCGACGCGCTGCTGCCGGTGTTCGCGCTGGCCGCGGCCCTGCTGCTGTTCGGCGTCTTCGTCTGGTTCGGCGGTACCAGCCCGGTCGAGATGTGGGCCCTGTTGTTCAAGGGCGCCTTCGGCGACTGGTACTCGTGGCAGAACACCCTCGTGCGCGCCGCACCGCTGATGCTCACCGCGCTGTGCGTGGCGCTGCCGGCGCGCGCCGGGCTGGTGGTGATCGGCGGTGAGGGCGCGCTGGTGCTCGGCGGGCTGGCCGCAGCGGCACTGCCCTACACAGTCCCGCTGCCCGAGAACCTGATCGGCACGCTCTTCGTCTGCGTGGCCGGCGCCGCGGTCGGCGCGGCGTGGATCGCGTTGGCCGGTGCGCTGCGCCAATACCGCGGCGTCAACGAAACCATCTCCAGCCTGTTGCTGGCCTACACCGCGATCGCGCTGTTCAAGCAATTCGTCGAAGGCCCGCTGCGCGACCCGGCGACGCTGAACAAGCCGTCGACGCGCGCGCTCGCGGAAGGCATTCGCATCGGCACCATCGGTGGCTCCGACGTGCACTGGGGCCTGGTGATCGGCGTGCTGGCCTGCCTGGCGCTGGGGCTGTGGCTGGCCTTCACGCCGCGCGGCTTCGCGGTGCGCGTGGTCGGTGGAAACCCGCGCGCGGCCCAGCTCGTCGGCCTGCCGGCCAGCGGCCTCATCGTGCTGGCCTGCGCGCTGGGTGGCGGCGCGGCCGGCCTGGCCGGTGCGATCGAAGTCGCGGCGGTGCACACCAATGCCAATGCCTCGCTGATCGCCGGCTACGGCTATGCCGGCATCCTGGTGTCCTTCATCGCGCGCCACAATCCGATTGCGATCGTGCCGGTGGCGATCCTGTTCGGCGGCTTCGGTGCAGCGGGCAGCCTGCTGCAGCGCCGCCTGGACCTGCCGGACGCGTCGGTGCTGGTGCTGCAGGGCATCGCCTTCGTGCTGATCCTGGCCAGCGAAGCGCTGCGCGGCGTCGACTGGCGCGCCGCCGCCGTGCGGCTGAAGCCGCCGGCGCCGCAGACGCCCTTGCTGATCGCCGTCGGCGACAAGATGGCATGAGCGCAGACGTCGTTCTCGCGTTCGCCGCGGCCATCGTCGGCGGCGCCTTGCGCGTCGGCGTGCCCTTCCTCTTCGTCAGCCTCGGCGAATGCCTGACCGAGAAGTCGGGCCGCATCAACCTTGGCCTCGAAGGCGTGCTGGTGCTGTCGGCGATGACAGCCTTCGGCGGCGCGTACTGGAGCGGCTCGGCCTGGCTCGGCGTTGCACTCGGCGCCACCGCCGGCGCGGCACTGGCCTTGCTGCACGGCCTGCTGTGCTCGCTGCCGCGCGTCAACGACGTCGCCACCGGGATCGCGCTGATGATCCTCGGCAGCGGCCTGGCCTTCTACCTCGGCAAGCCGCTGATCCAGCCGCAGGCACCGCAACTCGCGCCGCTGAGCCTGGGCGCGTGGAGCGATTCGGCGATGGTGCAGGCGGCGCTACAGGTCAACCCCCTGTTGCCGCTGGGCCTGTTGCTCGCCCTGCTGCTGACCCTGGGCTTCGCACGCACGCGCTGGGGCCTGCTGGTGCGCCTGGCCGGCGATTCGGCGAACGCCACGCGGGCGCTCGGCTACTCGGTCAGCGGCATCCGCATCGCGGCCACCGCCGCAGGTGGCGCCATCGCTGGCCTGGGCGGCGCGTCGCTGACGCTGTTCTATCCGGGCAGCTGGAACGAGGGCGTGTCGAGCGGCCAGGGCCTGATCGCGGTGGCCCTGGTGATCTTCGCGCGATGGAGTCCGCTGCGCTGCGTCGTCGCCTCGCTGCTCTTCGGCGGTGCCGGCGCGGTCGGGCCTGCGCTGCAGTCGATCGGCATCAGCGCCGGCTACCACCTGTTCAGCGCGGTGCCTTATGTGCTGACCTTGGCGGTGCTCATCGCGACCTGCCGCCCCGGCAGCATGGCCGCGGGCAGCCCGGGTGAACTCTCTTCGCGCTGAAGCAGCCCCATGTTCATCGACGCCGACCCCTACCCCTGGCCCTGGAACGGCGATCTGCGCCCGGCCAACACCGCCCTGCTGGTGATCGACATGCAGACTGACTTCTGCGGTGAAGGCGGTTATGTCGACAGCATGGGCTACGACCTGGCATTGACCCGCGCGCCGATCGCGCCGATCCACCGCCTGATGGAGCGCATGCGCCCAATGGGCTATGCGGTGATGCACACGCGCGAGGGTCACCGCCCCGACCTGTCGGATTTGCCGGCCAACAAGCGCTGGCGCTCGCAGCGCATCGGTGCCGGCATCGGCGACGCCGGACCGTGCGGCCGCATCCTCGTACGCGGCGAACCCGGTTGGGAATTGATTCCCGAGCTGGCGCCGCTGCCCGGCGAGGTGGTCATCGACAAGCCCGGCAAGGGCAGCTTCTGCGCCACCGACCTGGAGCTGATCCTGCGCACGCGCGGCATCACCAACCTCCTGCTGGCCGGCATCACCACCGACGTCTGCGTGCACACCACGATGCGCGAGGCCAACGACCGCGGCTTCGAGTGCCTCCTGCTGTCGGACTGCACCGGCGCCACCGATGCCGGCAACCACGCGGCGGCGCTGAAGATGGTGACGATGCAAGGCGGGGTGTTCGGCGCGGTGGCATCGTCATCGTCGGTGTTGGAGGCGCTGAAGTGAGGTGCCGGCCGGTTCGCGCAGCGATGTGTTCTCCTGCGCGTCGCGTCAGGCGGCATGCGGCACGGGCTCCCACTGGAGCGGTCTTCGCTGAGCTCAGACTGCGCTGCGCTGCTCGATTCGGGGTCGTGTCGGACAATTCACTTCGCTCACTGCGTTCGCTCCGTTCAAACAGGGTCCGGCAGGGCAGATCACGAAGCGCGCTGCGCGCGCCGACCCCGAACCTGCGCTCCTCGCCGCTCCACAGGTCGCCCACACCGGGTACCGCCTGCCGCGAGGCCGCAGCATTTCTGCGCGCAAGAAACCCAAGCCCCGCCTGCCCGCGCGCGCCTTTGCACGCGCACACAACGACGCGCGACGCGTCCTGGAGCAGGCCGACATGATCGCCCCCGTCACACCGGTCTCTCACGGCCAAGGCGCCCTCGCGCTGTCGACCTATGCGATGACCAAGCGCTTCGGCGCCTTCACCGCGCTCGATGCGGTGTCGATCGATGTCGCTGCTGGTTCGGTGCATGCCTTGCTCGGGGAGAACGGCGCCGGCAAGAGCACCCTGGTGAAGTGCGTGGCCGGCTACCACCCGCCCGAAGATGGCGCGGTGCTGATCGACGGACGCGAGCACGACATCGGCTCGCCGATCGTCGCGCGCGCGCTGGGCATCGGCATGGTCTACCAGCACTTCACCCTGGCGCCGGGCATGAGCGTGGCCGAGAACCTGCTGCTGGCCGGCGGCCGCACGCCGGCGCTGATCGACTGGGCCAAGGAGCGCGCCAGGCTCGCCGCCTTCCTGCTGACGACACCCTTCACGCTCGACCTCGACGCCACGCCGGCCTCGCTCTCGGCCGGTGAAAAGCAGAAGCTGGAGTTGCTCAAGCAGCTGTACCTGAAGCCGCGGCTCCTGATCCTGGACGAGCCGACCTCGGTGCTGACGCCGCAAGAGGCCGACGAAGTGCTGGCCTATGTGCGCGAGGTGGCGCGGCGCGGCGAGTGCACGGTGCTGATGATCACGCACAAGTTCCGCGAGGTCACGGCCTATGCCGACGCGGTGACCGTGCTGCGGCGCGGACGCAAGGTGGTATCGGCCGCGGTGTCCGACACCTCGCCGCTGCTTCTGGCGCAGGCCATGATCGGCGACGATGCGGCCGGCAGTGCACAGGCGCTCGCGGCAGATACGCGCGAGGCGCGCGCGCCGGTCGCCGAAGACGCACCATCGGCACTGGTGGTCGCCGGCCTGAGCGCGCTGGGCGACCGCGGCACGCTGGCCGTGCGCACCCTCGGCCTGAACGTGCGTGTGGGCGAGATCCTGGGCATCGCCGGCGTGTCGGGCAACGGCCAGCGCGAACTGGTCGAAGCCATCGTCGGCCAGCGCCCGCGCCTCGCGGGCCAGGTCTTCGTCGCCGGCCAGCCCTACGGGGCACGCCGGCACGAGAACCATGCCCTGGGCCTGCGCGCCTTGCCCGAGGAGCCGCTGAAGAGCGCCAGCGTGGCCGAGCTCAGTGTCTCGCACAACATGGCCCTGCGCGACTTCGACCAGGCGCCGCTGACCCGGCGCTGGCTGCGCTTCGGTGCGTGGAGCGAACGCGCGCGCGCCTGGATCGGCGAGTACGGCATCAAGACGCGCGGCGAGCACGCGCCGATCGGCAGCCTGTCGGGCGGCAATGTGCAGCGCGCGGTGCTGGCGCGCGAACTGGCGGGCCATGTGAAGGTGCTGATCGCCGCAAATCCGGTGTTCGGCCTCGACTTTGCCGCCGTGGCCGAGATCCACGCCCGCCTGCTCCAGGTGCGCGCCAAGGGCGGCGCGGTGCTGCTGATCAGCGAAGACTTGGACGAACTGCTCGCGCTGTCGGACCGCATCGCAGTGATGAGCGAGGGCCGCATCGTCTTCGAGGCGCCGGCCGACCAAATCGATCGCCGCACCGTCGGCGCGCACATGGGCGGTGGTCATGGCCATGGCCACGACCCGGCGCCCGCGCCCGCGCCCGAACTGCAAGCCGAGGCGGCGTGATGCTCGTCGCCATCCCGGCCACGCCGTTCGACTACCCGTTCGCTGTCGGCGCGACGGCGCTGGTCGTGATCGACATGCAGCGCGACTTCATCGAGCCCGGCGGCTTCGGTGCCTCGCTCGGCAACGACGTTTCGCGCCTGGTGCCCGCCATCGCACCGATCGCCGCGCTGCTGGCAGCCTGGCGCGAGCGCGGCTGGCCGGTGCTGCACACGCGCGAAGCGCACCGGCCCGACCTGTCCGACTGCCCACCGGCCAAACGCCTGCGCGGCGACCCGTCGCTGCGCATCGGCGACCCGGGCCCGATGGGCCGTCTGCTGGTCGCCGGCGAACCGGGCACCGAGATCATCGCCGCCCTGACACCCGCGCCGGGCGAGACGGTGATCGACAAGCCCGGTAAGGGCATGTTCTGGGGCACCGGCCTGCACGAGTCGCTGCGTGCGCGAGGCATCACGCATCTGGTGTTCACGGGCGTCACCACCGAGGTCTGTGTGCAGACCTCGATGCGCGAGGCCAACGACCGCGGCTACGACTGCCTGATCGTCCAGGACGCGACCGAGAGCTACTTCCCCGAATTCAAGGCCGCCGCGCTGGCGATGCTGACCGCGCAAGGCGCAATCGTCGGCTGGAGCGCGACGTCGCAGGGGCTGATCGCCAGCCTGCCCTGACTTTCATCCACAACGAGGAGGACTTCGATGACCCACACCACTCTGCAACGCAACACCGCCGTGCTGGCCGCCGTGGCCGCCCTGGCTGCCTGCAGCCTGGCCGCCCAGGCCGCCGACTGGAGCGACACCTCGATCGGTGCACGCTACGGCACCAAGTACGCCGAGCCCTTCAACCCGAACGACATCAAGAAGGGCATCGTCAATTTGAACCACGTCAGCGGCTACAAGTACGGCACGAACTTCTTCAACGCCGACTTCCTGATGTCCGATAGCAAGGACCCGGGCGGTGCCGGATCGACCAATGGCGCGCAGGAGGTCTACATCGTCTACCGCCACACCCTGGACCTGGCCAAGGTGACCGGAAGCGCCTACAAATTCGGCCCCGTGCGCGGCGTGGGTCTGACTGCCGGCTTCGACGTCAATGCCAAGACCGACGCCGGCTACAACTCCAAGAAACGCATGATCGTCGCCGGCCCGACGCTCTTCGTCGACGTCCCGGGCTTCCTCAACGTCAGTCTGCTGGCGCTGTGGGAAAGCAACGCGCCCTACAACAGCTTCAGCGGCGTCAGCACGCCGCGCTACCACTACGACGTGCACCCGATGGTCAACCTGGCCTGGAGCGTCCCGTTCAACATCGGCATCGCGCTGTCGTTCGAAGGCTTCGCCAACTTCATCGCCTCGAAAGGCAAGAACGAATTCGGCGGAGACACCGCCGCCGAGACCAACATCGACATGCAGGTCATGTACGACATGAGCCCCCTGTTCGGCGCAACGAAGAACACCTTCAAGCTGGGCATCGAGTACCAGTACTGGAACAACAAGTTCGGCAACAACCACAAGGGCATCGCCGGGCCGGGGGCCACGGCCAAGACGCCGATGATCCGCGCCGAGTACCACTTCTAGACGCGCACCAGGGGCCAGGCCGCCGCAGGGTGAACCCTGCGGCCGCAGTGACGCGGCGCTATGCTTTACGCATCACTCCGCCGCGCAGTCACCGCCCCATGTCCTTGCATCGACACATCGCCGTCGCGGTGGGGGCCTGCCTCATCGGCTTCATGGCTTTGGCGCGCGCCGACGAGGTGCTCGTCGCAGTGGCGGCGAATTTCAGTGCGCCGATGAAACGCATCGCCCAGGACTTCGAGAAGGACAGCGGGCACAAGCTGCAGTTGGCGTTCGGTGCCACCGGCGGCTTCTACGCCCAGATCAGGAACGGCGCGCCGTTCCAGGTCTTCCTGTCGGCGGATGACGAGACGCCGGCCAAGCTGGTGCAGGAGGGCCTGGCCGACGGGTCTAGCCGATTCACCTATGCCATCGGCGGCCTGGTGCTGTGGTCTGCCACGCCGGGCTTCGTCGATGATCGCGGCGCCGTGCTCAAGACCGGCCATTTTAACAAGCTGGCACTGGCCAATCCGCGCACAGCACCTTACGGGCGCGCCGCCGTCGAAACCCTGGCCAAGCTCGGCTTGCTCGGCACGCTCGAGCCCAAGTTCGTGCAGGGCGAAAACATCGCGCAGACCTATCAGTTCGTCTCGAGCGGCAACGCCGAACTGGGCTTCGTCGCGCTGTCGCAGGTGATGACCGACGGCGTCGTCGCAGCGGGCTCGGCGTGGCGCGTGCCGACCGAGCTGCACGAGCCGATCCGGCAAGACGCCGTCCTGCTGACCTCCGCCCGCAACCATGCCGCGGCCGCGGCCTTGCTGCGGTACCTGAAGACCGACAAGGCCAAAGGCGTGATCCGCGCCTTCGGCTACAGCCTCTAGGGCGGCGGCGCCGGCGATGGGATTCAGCGACGCCGACCTCGGCGCCATCGCCTTGACGCTGCGCCTGGCCGCGCTGGTGACGGCCCTGCTGCTGTTGATCGGCACGCCGATCGCCTGGTGGCTCGCGCGCACGAACTCGCGCTGGAAGGCGCCGATCGGTGCCGTGGTGGCGCTGCCCCTGGTGCTGCCGCCGACGGTGCTGGGCTTCTACCTGTTGCTGGCGATGGGGCCGAACGGCGCCGTCGGCCAGTTGACCCAGTCGCTCGGCCTGGGGCGCCTGCCCTTCACGTTCTGGGGCCTGGTGATCGGCTCGGTGTTCTATTCGATGCCCTTCGTCGTGCAGCCGATCCAGAACGCCTTCGAGGCGATCGGTGAACGGCCGCTCGAAGCCGCAGCCACCTTGCGCGCCAGTCCGTGGGACTGCTTCTTCAGCGTCGCTTTGCCGCTGGCGCGGCCGGGCCTGATCACCGCTGCGATCCTCGGCTTCGCGCACACCGTCGGCGAGTTCGGCGTGGTCCTGATGATCGGCGGCAACATCCCCGACCAGACGCGCGTGGTCTCGGTGCAGATCTACAACCACGTCGAGGCGCTCGAATACGGCCAGGCGCACTGGCTGTCGGCCGCGATGCTGCTGTTCTGCTTCATCGTGCTGCTGCTGCTCTACCGTTTCAACCCGAGCCCGCGCCAACCATGAGCGGGCCCGCCGCGCGGGGCATCCAGGCTCGCTTCGCACTGCACCGCGCGGCCTTCACGTTCGATGTCGACCTGGCCCTGCCCGGGCGCGGCGTGACGGCCCTGTTCGGTCCTTCGGGTTCGGGCAAGACGACCTTGCTGCGCTGCATTGCCGGTCTTGAACCTTGCCCCGACGGACGGCTCACGGTGAACGGCAGTGTGTGGCAGGACGCCTCGAGCTTTCTGCCCACGCACCGCCGCCCGCTCGGCTTCGTGTTCCAGGAAGCCAGCCTGTTCACGCACCTGACGGTGCGCGGTAATCTGGATTACGGCCTGAAGCGCGTGCCGGCGGCTCAGCGCTCGGGCACCCAGGCGGCGGCGATCGAACTGCTCGGCATCGAGGGGCTGCTCGAGCGTAGAACCACCGCGCTGTCGGGCGGCGAACGCCAGCGCGTGGCGATCGCGCGTGCCCTCGCGGTGAGCCCGCAACTGCTGCTGCTCGACGAGCCGCTGGCCTCGCTCGACCAGGCCCGCAAGCAGGAAATCCTGCCCTACCTGAAACGCCTGCACGACGAGCTCGAGATCCCCGTGCTCTATGTCAGCCACGCCGCCGACGAAGTGGCTCGCCTGGCCGACCACCTGCTGCTGCTGGACGGTGGCCGCGTGCGCGCGCAGGGGCCGCTGCAGGAGACCCTGGTCCGGCTGGACCTGGCCGCGGCCTTCGGTGACGACATTGGCGCGGTGATCGAAGCCCGCGTCGTCGAGCACGACGACGCCGACCAATTGACCCGCCTCGGCTTCGAGGGGGGCAGCCTGTGGGTCAGCCGCTGTGCTGAGGCGCCCGGTGCGCGCCTGCGGGCGCGCGTGCGCGCCGGCGACGTCAGCCTATCGGACCGCCCACCCGAGGGCAGCAGCATCCTCAACGTGCTGGCGGTGCGGGTCGTCGAGACGCGTGCCGCAGGCCCCCCCGGCCAAGTGCTGATCCGGCTCGACGCGCAGGGCACGCCGCTGCTCGCACGCATCACCGGCCGCTCATGTCGAGCACTGCAGATCGAACCCGGTCGCGAGGTCTGGGCCCAGGTCAAGAGCGTCGCCCTGATGCGCTGAAGCCCTGGAGCGGCCCCGAGGCGCCGCTTTACGATGTCAACTTAAGATGCCCCAGCCCGTTCATTCGGTTTGACGGAAGGGAATCCGCGGTGAACAAGCCAGAAGAACGAGTCGAGGTCGCGATCGAGGAGTTGAAGGAGTCGAGCCCGGCCCCGGATGGCGACGGTGTCGTGCTTCACACCGATGCCGTCGTCAACGGCAAGCTGCGTGACACCACGATCGAGGTCAGCGAGGCCGATGCGCCGGCGGTGGCCGTGGCGCTGCTGAATGGCGAAGCGCCCGAGGGAGTTACACCAGGCCTGCCGGAGGCCGTGCGCTGTCTGGCCATCGGCGTGGTGCATTCGGCGAGCGCCGAGCAGGTGCGACTGCACTTGCAGCTCGAGACCGGCCAGGTGATGCCGATCGAGTTGTCACTCGATGCCGCCGCGGCCTTGCACCGCGGCTTGGACCAGCACATTGCGGCGCGCTGAGTCAGCGTCAGAACGCCGCCCAGTCTTCATCGCCCTTGCCGGCTGAGGCCGGCGCGGCAGCCACCCGGCGCCCGGCCGGAGCGATCTTCGGCGTGGCGCGCGGCTTCGCCCCCGCGACCGCGGCGCCCTGGACCGGGCTCGCAGACTCGTTGCCGAGGCGGAACTGCGCCACCGTCTGGGCCAGTTGCGCCGCCTGGTGCTTCAGGCTCTCGGCCGCGGCCGCCGACTCCTCGACCAGGGCCGCATTCTGCTGTGTCACCTGATCGAGCTGGGACACCGCGTCGCCGATCTGGCCGATGCCGGCCGACTGCTCGACGCTGGCACTGGTGATCTCGCCGATCAGGTCAGTGACGCGCTTGACCTGGCTCACGATGTTGCCCATGGTCTTGCCGGCCTCGTCGCACAAGCGTGAGCCGGCCTCGACCTTGTCGACGCTCTCGCCGATCAGGCCCTTGATTTCCTTGGCCGCCTGCGCACTGCGCTGGGCAAGGCTGCGCACCTCGCCGGCGACGACCGCGAAGCCGCGACCCTGTTCGCCGGCGCGTGCCGCTTCGACCGCGGCGTTCAGCGCCAGGATGTTGGTCTGGAAGGCGATGCCGTCGATCACGCCGATGATGTCGGCGATCTTCTTCGACGAGGCCGTGATCTGTTCCATCGTCGCGACCACGTGGCCGACCACCACGCCGCCTTCGCTGGCCACTGCCGATGCGCTGTCGGCGAGTTGGGTCGCCTGGCGTGCGGTGTCGGCATTGTTCTTCACCGTCGCCGTCAACTCCTCCATCGACGCCGCGGTCTGCTGCAGGTTGCTGGCCTGTTCTTCGGTGCGCTGCGACAGGTCGGCATTGCCGGTGGCGATCTGTGCCGAGCCGGTGGCGATCGAGTCGGAGCTGTTGCGCACCTGGCCGACGATGTCGACCAGGCTGTCGTTCATTTGCTTCAGCGCGGCCAGCAGCTGGCCAGTCTCGTCGTTGCCGCGCACGGTGATGCGCGAGCTCAGGTCACCCGCGCCGATGCGCTCGGCCACGGCCATCGCCTCCCGCATCGGCACGGTGATCGAGCGCGTGATCGCCAGCGCGCAGCCGACGCCGATCAGCACCGCCACCAGGGTCAGGGCACCCATCCACCACAGCGCGCTGCGGTAACCGGCGTTGGCTTCCTTGGCCGCCTTGTCGCCGAGCACTTCGTTGTAGGTCCAGAGCTCTTCGACCGCGGCGCTGACCGCGCCATAGGCCTTGCGCGACTCACCGAACATCAGCTTGCGCGCCTCCTCCAGCTTGGTCGCGTCGCCCATGGCCTGGCGCGACAGCGGTCGCAGCTTGTTCCACTCGAGCGCATAGGTCGCCACCGCGGTCTGCAGCGCCTTCAGGTTCTTCTTGTCCTGCTCGTCGACGGCCAGCTTGTCGTAGTCCTTGATCAGGGCCTCGATCGTGGTGTGGCTCTTGGCGATGCGGGCTTCGAACTCGTCCTTGTCTTTTTCGGTGTTGAGCAGCAGGTGCTGCGACTCGACGCGGCGCATGTCGCCGACGGCCGCGCGCAGCTTGTCGACCAGCTTCAGCGAGGGCACGAGGTTCTCGGAGAACGCTTCGACGTGGTTGTTGGTCGCGCCGATCTTCATGGCCCCGAACGCGGCCAGCGCGGCCAGCAGGACCAACAGGATGGCGAACGCGGCGCCGAGGCGGGCACCGATCTTCAGGCGGGTGATGATGTTCATGACGGAAGTCTCTGGGGCGGGTTGCAGGTGTCGGAGGAGTCAGTGAGATTGGCGGGCCGGGTCGACGAGACCCATCGCTGCGCCGCCCATCAGGCGCTCGATGTCGGTCAGGATCAGCAGGCGCTCCTGGTCGCCGTTCTTCAGCGAACCGAGACCCAGGATGTGCGAGGCGTCGATCGCGGTGTTGAACGCGGGCGCCGGGCGGATGTCTTCGGCCTGCAGCTCGACCACGTCGCTGACCGAGTCGACCACCGCACCGACGACGCGCTGGGCGACGTTGAGGATGATGACGACGGTGAACTCGTCGTAGGGCACGTCGGCGAGCGCGAAGGCCAGGCGCAAGTCGATGATCGGCACGATCGTGCCGCGCAGGTTGACCACGCCCATCACGAAGGGCGGCGCACCGGCCAGGCGCGTCGGCGCCTCGTAGCTGCGAATTTCCTGGACCTTCAGGATGTCGATGCCGTACTCCTCGGCGCCGAGCCGGAAGCTCAGGAACTGGCCGCCCTGGGGGGCCGCCAGGGCCGCATCTGCCGGCCCGAAGTCCCGCTGCGCGGGCGCCTGGCCCGCAAGGGGCGCGCTATCGATCTCCATCTCGGTTCCTCTCGTGGGTCAATGCCGCCGCCCGGTCGGGCCGCCGCGGGTGGGGCAGGTTCCAGGCCATATCGGCTCGGTTGTTCACCACTTAAGCGTTGCAGTACGCTTAAATTTAGACGAGTCGAATATCCGGCAATGACCGGTGAAAGCCGTCAAACCTGCCCCATTTGTCGTATCCGTACGGTTAAGCTAGGGGAACCCCGATGCCGACCGCGAATACCGCCAAGACAGCCGCCAGGGCCACGCGCCGCCGCTCGCCCGAGAGCCAGGAGCAGTTCCGCCGCGAGCTGGTCCTGTATGCCAAGGAGCTCTACCGCAGCCAGGGCTACGAGGGGCTAACGCTGCGCGCGCTGACCAGTGCCTTCGGCATGTCGCCGATGGCCTTCTACGCCTACTTCCCGAACAAGCAGTCGATGGTCAAGCACATCTGGCTCGACATCTTTCGCGAGCTGTTCGACGCCCTGCTCGCCGCCGGGCGCAGCACGCACTCGCCCGCCGAGACCCTGCGTGCGCATGTCCAGGCCAACCTCGATTACTGGGAAGGCAACGAAGACCACTTCCGCATGGCCTACCTGTCGAATGCCGAGGCCCCCGGCAGCGAGCCGATCGCCCTCTACGACGAGCCGCTCTACGTGCAGCTGCTCGACCTGCTGCGCGAGCGCGTGCTGGCTTGTGCGCGCGGCAAGATGCTGGCCGAGGCCGAGCTGCAGCTGCTGACCGACTTCGTGCGCATCAAGCTCTTCGGCTACCTGTTCGCGGCCATCGTCCTGCGCCGCTACCGCTTCGCCGACAAGGCCGCTCTCAAGGGCCTTGTCATCGACGACGTCATGCTGACGGTCGATCGCATGACCGCCTGAAATGCCGCACACCCGTCCATGATCCCCGCCGCCCTGCTGCCGCACCGCGACTTCTTGCGCTTCTGGTGGGCCCGGCTGGCCGGTACCTGCGCCGGCCAGATGCTGATGGTCGCCGTGGGCTGGCAGATGTACGACCTGACTGGCTCGGCCTGGGACCTGGGCCTGGTCGGCCTGCTGCAATTCCTGCCCGCGCTGGCCCTGGTGCTGGTGACCGGCGAAGTGGTCGACCGCCACCACCGCGCGCGCGTCGCGGCGGCCTGCGTCGCCGTGCAGGCCGTGGTGGCGCTGGTGCTCGCCCTGGCGCCCTGGGCCGGCGGGCCGCAGCGCGGCCTGTTGCTGGCGCTGTCGGTGGTGCTCGGCACGGCCAAGGCGTTCCAGATGCCGGCCCAGCAGGCCCTGGTGCCACTGCTAGTGCCCACCTCACTCCTGCCGCGCGCGCTGGCCTTCAGCTCGGCCGGCATGCAGCTGGCCATCATCGCCGGGCCGGCCATCGGCGGTTTGCTCTACGTAGGCGGCGCCACAGCGGTGTATGTCAGCTGCGCCCTTCTGTTCGTCATCGGCACCGTGCTGCTGCTGCGCGTCGACCATGCCAGCCCGCCGCCGCGCGAGCGCGCCAGCTGGCAGACCCTGCTGGCCGGCGTGACCTATGTGCGCAGCAACCCGGTGGTGCTGGGCGCGATCTCGCTCGACCTGTTCGCGGTGCTGCTCGGCGGCGCCACGGCCCTGCTGCCGATGTTCGCCAAGGACCTGCTGCATGTCGGACCCTGGGGCCTGGGCCTGCTGCGCGGCGCGCCGGCGGTCGGCGCGCTGGCGATGTCGATCGCCCTGTCGCGCTGGCCGATCATGCGCCGCGCCGGGCGCACCATGCTGTCAGCGGTGGCGGTATATGGCCTCGCCACCGCGGTGTTCGGCCTGTCGACCTCGTTCGTGCTGTCGATGCTGGCGCTGGCCGTCACCGGCGCGGCCGACATGGTCAGCATCGTCGTGCGCCAGTCCCTGGTGCAGCTGGAAACGCCGGACGCGATGCGCGGGCGCGTCAGCGCGGTCAACTCGGTCTTCATCGGCGCGTCGAACCAGCTCGGCGAGTTCGAGTCGGGCGCCACCGCTGCCGTGCTCGGGCCGGTGGGCTCGGTGGTTCTCGGCGGCGCAGGCTCGATCGTCATCGCGCTGCTGTGGTGGCGCCTGTTCCCGGCGCTGGCGCGGCGCGACCAGCTGGTGCGCCCGGCCTAGCCGGGTGCGGCGCCGCTGCGCGGCGGGGCACGGAACCTGCGTGGCGTGGCGCTGACCCACCCGCAGCTCCGACCATGAACGACACCGTGCAACCCGACACCACACCCTCAGTGATCCACCTGATCGGCGGCGAGAAAGGCGGCGTCGGCAAGTCCCTGGTGTCGCGCCTGCTGGCCCAGCACTTCATCGACCGCGGCATGCCCTTCACCGGCTTCGACACCGACCGCTCGCACGGCGCCTTGATGCGCTTCTATGCCGGTTATGCCAGCCCGGTGCTGGTCGACCGCTACGAAGCGCTGGACGCGATCGTCGAGAGCGCCATCGCCGCGCCGGGCCAACGCGTGCTTGTCGACCTGGCGGCGCAGACCCATGCGCCGTTGACCCAATGGATGGACGACTCGGGCGTGCTCGACGTCGCCGCGGAGGCCGGCGTGGCTGTCCACTACTGGCACGTGATGGACGCCGGCCGCGACTCGGTCGACCTGCTCGAGCGCCTGCTTGACCGCTTCGGCGCGCGCCTGAGCTACGTGCTGGTGCTGAACCAGCTGCGCGGCGACGACTTCGGCCAGCTCGAACGTTCGGGCCAGTTGACGCGCGCGCTCGCCCTCGGCGCGCGGGTGGTGCGCCTGAAGCACGTGCAGGACGCCGTGCTGCGCAAGATCGACGCCACGGACTCGAGCTTCTGGGCCGCGCGCCAGGCCTCCGGCAGCGAGGGGCCCAAGCTCGGCCTGCTCGAGCGGCAACGGTTGAAGCTTTGGCTGGGGTCGGTCGCCACGGAGTTCATCGCGGCCGGCATCTGAACAATTGAAACCAAATCGGGCGCTCGGGTTGTGCGGCTGAAACAGCGCTGAGACGCGGCGCGGCGATGCTGTGGTCCATGCCCCCGACCACCCCGACCCTTCTCTGCCTGCACTGCAGCGCCAGCAATGGCCAGCAGTGGAAGGCCTACCCGGCCCTGCTGCCCGCACCGCTGCGCCTGCTGACACCCGACCTGCTCGGCTACGGCAGCGCGCCGGCATGGCCGACCGGCGCCTCCTTGTCGCTCGACACCGAGGCGCAACGCCTGGCGCCCTTGCTCGACGCCGGCGGCGCGAACGATGGCGACGAAGGCGTGCACCTGTTCGGCCATTCCTACGGCGGCGCAGTGGCGCTGCAATTGGCCTTGCGCTGGCCGCAGCGTGTCAGGAGCCTGACCCTGTACGAACCGGTTCGCTTCGCCGCGCTGCGCGACGACCGCGACCCGGCGCCTTGGCGCGACATCCGCGCCTTCGGCCGCATGGTCGGCGGCCTGGCCTCGATCGGCCACCACGAAGCGGCGGCCGCTTGTTTCATCGACTACTGGTCGGGCCAGGGTGCGTGGGCGCGCCTGCCCGTGACACGCCAGCAGGCCATCGCGGCGCGCATGGCCAAGGTCGGGGCCGACTTCGAGGCCCTGTTCGACGATGCCGTGCCCCTGGCCGCCTACCGGCGCCTGACGATGCCGGTGCGCCTGATCACCGGCACCACGTCGCCAGCGCCGGCGCGCCGCGTCGCCGAGCGCCTCGCGCAGATCCTGCCCGACGCGACCCTGGTGCGCCTGCACGGCCTGGGTCACATGGGGCCACTCGAAGACCCGCAGCGCGTCGCGGCCCGGCTCGCCCCGATGCTCGTCGGCGAGCAGGTCGACCAGGCCGCCTGACGTCGCCGCAAGGCGGCCCTACTGCGAGATGTGGATCACGTCCCGCACCAGCGGGTAGATGTGGTTCTGCCAGCGCTTGCCGCTGAACACTCCGTAGTGCCCGACGTTCGGCTGCACGTAGTGCGTGCGCAGGTAGGGCCGCAGATTGCTCGCCAGGTCCTGCGCCGCCAGCGTCTGGCCGATGGCGCAGATGTCGTCGCGCTCGCCCTCCACGGTGACCAGGGCCGTGCGCCGGATTGCCGCCGGATCGACACGCCGTCCGCGGTACTGCAGCGTGCCCTTCGGCAGCGCGTGCTGCTGGAACACCAGGCGCACGGTGTCGAGGTAGAAGTCGGCGGCCAGGTCGGCCACCGCCAGGTACTCCTCGTAGAAAGTGCGAGTGACCTCGGCCTTCTCGAACTCGTCGTCGACCAGGTGCTGGTAGTAGTCGCGAAAGGCGTTGACGTGGCGCTCGCGGTTCATGCTCATGAAGGCCGACAGCTGCACGAAGCCCGGGTAGACGCGGCGGCCGGCGCCGCGGTGGCGCAGCGGCACATGGGTGATCAGGTTCTTCTCGAACCACTCGATCGGCTTCGACGACGCCAGCTTGTTGACCTCGGTCGGGCTGATGCGGCAGTCGATCGGGCCGGCCATCAGGGTCAGGCTGGCCGGCGTAGCGGCGTGCCGGTCCTCCGACATCAGCGCCACCGCGGCCAGCGCCGAGACGCAGGGCTGGCAGACCGCGATGACATGGCTGTTCGGGCCCATCGCGGCAACGAAGCGCATCAGGTGCTCGGTGTACTCGTCCAGGCCGAAGGGCCCGGCCACCAGGGGCACATCGCGCACGTTGTGCCAGTCGGTGACATGCACGTCGTGGTCCTGCAGCACCGTGCGCACGGTGTCGCGCAGCAGAGTGGCGAAGTGGCCCGACATCGGCGCGACGATCAGCACCTTGGGCTGGGCCACCCCACCCGGCGTGTGCGCCTTGCGAAAACGCCGCAGTGTCGCGAAGGGCGTCGTCAACACCACTTCCTCGCTCACCGGCACCGGCTCGCCCTTGACCGTCACGCTGTCGATGCGCCAGGGCGGACGCGCATGCGTCACCTCGGCCAGCTCGATCAGCTTGCAGGCCGCGGCCAGCGTACGGGTGGCGGGCGGCTCCTGCAGCAACGGCGCGCAGTGTCGGGCCCAGCTGCGCATCGGCCACAGCAAGTCGTTTTGAGCCTGGTACGCCTGGTACATCATGGCCTTCGGATTGCAACTACCGGGCCAGCGCACGCTTGTGGCACATCCCTTGCATCGGCATGCACCATGACCGTCGCCACCCGCACCAAGCCCAAGAGTGTTGCCAAGCCGGCGGCGAAGACGCGCAGCGCAGTCGCCACGCTCACGCTGTCTAGCAAGAACTACTCGTCGTGGTCGCTGCGCGGCTGGTTGCTGGCGCGCTTCGCGGGCCTCGAGTTCGACGAGGTGATGGTCTCGCCCGATGACGCCGACGCGCGCAAGGAGTTGCTCCTGCTGGCGCCCTCCATCCTGGTGCCCTGCCTGACGCACGAAGGCAGCAAGAGCTGGAACGTGATGGCGATCGCCTACTACCTCGACGAGATCAAGCCCGGCGCCGGCCTGCTGCCACCCGGCCGCGCCGCGCGCGCGCATTGCCGCTCGATCTGTGGCGAGATGAACTCGGGCTTCGCCAACCTGCGCGCTTCGTTGCCGATGAACCTGAAGGGCAAGTTTCCCGGCCACAAGGTCTGGGCCGGTGCGCAGCCCGACATCGACCGCATCGTCGAGATCTGGACCGCTTGCCTCGCCACCTATGGCGGGCCCTTCTTATTCGGCAAGCAGCGTTGCATGGCCGACGCGATGTTCGCGCCCGTCGTCACCCGCTTCCTCACCTACGACGTCAAGCTCGGCAAGCCCTGCCAGCTTTACTGCCAGACCACCATGGCGATGCCCGAGATGAAGGAGTGGATCGCCGCGGCCAAGCTCGAGCCCGACGAGATCGAAGAACTCGACATGGATTTCTAGCCGGCCTTCACTTCCAGGGCGTCGGACCCGGCACGTCGCAGGGGCCAGGCACGTCGATCGAGCCGAAGTCGGCCGGCGAGACGATCTCCAGGTACTCCATGTCGGGTGAGTAGTCGAACAGGTAGTGCACGATGCCGGGGCGCTGGTGCACGCAGTCGCCGGCCTCAACCAGGGTCTCCTGCTCGCCGTACATGAAGCGGGCCCAGCCCTTCAGCATGTAGACGATCTGGAAATCCGCCTCATGGCGGTGCCAGCCGGTGCCCTGTTCCGGGGCCATGTTGGCCTTCACAAGGTGCGCGATCACCTTGCCGGCGGTCGCATCCTGGACACCGAGATCCTTGTACATGAAGAAGTCGCGCAGCCCGTCGCTGCGCCAGGGCGTGTCAGCGGGTTTGATGTGCGAAAAGCGGGTGCTCGTCTTGTCCAGCATGGGGCCTCGCGCAAGAGTTTTGTTGCGCTGCCGCATGCATAAGGCGTTCCAGTGGCGGCCGGGGCCGCGGCCGCTCAAGCCTTCGGTTTGTAGGCGATGACGTCGATCTCGACCTTGGCGTCGACCATCAGCCGCGCCTCGGTCGTCGAGCGCGCCGGACGCCCGTTCGGGAAGTAGCTCATGTAGACGCGGTTGAAGGCGCCGAAGTCGCGCGCGTCCTGCAACCAGCAGGTGCTCTTGCACACGTCGTCGAAGCTCGCGCCGGCCAGTGCCAGCACGCGTTGCAGGTTGTCCATCACCTGCCGCGTCTGCGCCTCGATGCCGCCGGCGACGATCTCGCCTTCGGCATTCGCCGGCACCTGGCCGGAAACATAGATGAAGTCACCCGCTCGCACGGCGGGCGAGAAGGGGCGAGCCTGGCGGTCGGAGGCGACGGGTGGCGTACCCAGGTATTCGAGAGGCATGGGGTGTTTCCTTCTTTAGGTGCGAACGGATCAGACTGAAATCTAATTTCAGAAATTGCCATCCATATTCGGGTTTGACCTGAAAACAGGGCACTAGAAGCCGAATACTCTTCCGTTTCTGAAAATTTACTTCACAAAGGAGCTGCCATGACCAGCGAACTTCGCACCGACCGCCGCACGGTCCTGTCCTCGCTGCTGGTGCTCGGCACGGCCGGCGCCGGCTTCGGGCCGGCGTTGGCCCAGGGCGCTGCGTCGGCACTGAACCTGGCGATGGTGGCCGAGCCGCCGACGCTGGACATCCAGTCCACGCCGGCCGACCTGGTGTGCATCATCATGCAGCACGTCTACGAGCCGCTCTTCACCTTCGATGCCAAGGCCACGCTGGTGCCGATGCTGGCCGAGTCGATGCCCAAGATCTCCGCCGACGGCAAGAGCTATAGCATCACGCTGCGCAAGGGCGTCAAGCTTCACAGCGGCCGTGACCTCAACGCCGACGACGTGGTGGCCAGCCTGAAGCGCTGGATGGAGGTCTCGCCGCGCGGCAAGTCGGTGGCCGCACAGGTGGCCGACATCACGGCCAAGGACCCGCTCAACGTCGAGATCAGCCTGAAGAACGCCTACGCGCCGCTGCTGTCGCAACTGGCGATGGCCTCGGGCATGGCCGCGATCATGGCCAAGGAGTCGCTGGCGCAGCCGCTGCGCGAGTACGTCGGCACCGGGCCTTACAAGTTCAAGGAGCGCCGGCCCGACCAGTACGTGCTGCTGACGCGCTTCGACGGCTACGCGGCGCGCAAGGAGGCGGCCAGCGGCTACGGCGGCAAGCGTGTCGCGGTGGTGGACGAGCTGCGCTTCGTGCCCGTGCCCAACGCGAACACGCGCGTCGAAGGCGCATTGGCCGGCCAGTTCCACTACGCCGACCTGCTGCCGATCGAGGCGCTGGGCCGGCTCGAGAAAGCGGGCGGCAAGGTGGTGCCGATCATGACGCCGTCGTTCGGCTTCCCGTACCTGGTGTTCAACACCAAGGAGGGCTCGATGGCGCAGGCCGCCGTGCGCAAGGCAGCGCAGACGGCGATCGGCCATGGGGAGATGCTGGCGGCGGGCTTCGGCGACACGCGCTTCTTCATCGTCGAAGGCAACCACTTCCCGAAGGGCACGCCGTTCTACTCCGACGCCGGCACCACGGCCTACAACGAACGCGATCCGAAGAAGGCCAAGGCGCAGGCAGAGCAGGCCGGCTACAAGGGTGAGCCGCTGCGCATCCTGACCAGCCGCCAGTACGACTTCCACTACAACATGGCGCTGATCATGGCCGAGCAGTTGAAGCGCGCCGGCTTCAAGGCCGAGCTGAACGTGGTCGAGTGGGCCACGCTGCTGCAACGCCGCGCCGACCCGAAGCTGTGGGACATCTACATCACGCACTCCGGGCTGTTCCCGGAGCCGATGCTGTCGCCGCCGCAACTCGGCGACGGCGCGCCGGGCTGGTGGAGTTCGCCGGCCAAGACCGCCGCGCTGGCCGCACTCAACCAGGAGCCCAACCCCATCAAGCGCGGCCCGCTGTGGGCCAAGGTGCAGCAGGTGGTGTACGACGAGGTGCCCTACATCCAGGTCGGCAAGTTCGCCAGCTTGTCGGCGCGTGCGCCGTCGCTGCAGGGCTACACACCGTTCACCTACCCGTTCTTCTGGAACACGAGCCTGAAGAGCTGAGTCTCGGGTCCCGGCGCGATGGCGCGATACCTGCTGGCCCGCCTGGGCGGCATGCTGCTGGTCATGTCGATCGTGGCGGTGCTGGTGTTCGCGCTCACGCGCGCCGCACCGGGCGACCCGATCGCGGTGCTGCTGGGCGACCAGGCCACGGCCGAGGACATCGCGCGCGTGCAGAAGGTCTACGGCCTGGACCGCCCGCTGCCGGTGCAGTTCGCGCTCTGGCTGCGCGAGCTGGCGCACGGCAACCTGGGCGAATCGATCTTCCTGCAACGGCCGGTGACGCAGGCGCTGTGGGAGCGCGCCGAGCCCACCGCGCTGCTGTCGTTGATGTCGATCGCCCTGGCCGCATTGATAGGCGTGCCCTGCGGCATCGTCTCGGCGGTGTACCGGGGTCGCTTCGTCGACCAGGCCTTCACCGGCTTCGCGATGCTCGGCGCCAGCGTGCCCAGCTTCTGGTTCGGCCTCGTGCTGATGCAGATCTTCGCCGTCGGGCTGGGCTGGTTCCCGGTCTCGGGTTACGGTGAACCCGGCGCCTCGCTGGCCGCGCGCATCCACACGCTGGTGCTGCCGGCCACGGTGCTGGGCGTGCTCAACTCGGCGCTCATCATCCGCTTCACGCGCGCATCGATGCTCGACGTGCTGGGCGAGGACTACGTGCGCACCGCGCGCGCCAAGGGGCTCGGCGAGCCCACCATCGTGCTCAAGCACGCGCTGCGCAACGCGCTGGTGCCGATCGTCACGGTGATCGGCCTGACGGTGGCGCTGATGATCGGCGGCGCGGTCGTCACCGAAACCGTGTTCGGCCTGCCCGGCGTCGGCAACCTGGTGGTCAGCGCGGTGCTCCGGCGCGACTACCCGGTGATCCAGGGCGCGCTGCTGGTGGTGGCGGCCATTTACGTGCTGATCAACTTCGGCATCGATTTGCTCTACACGGTCGTCGACCCGCGCGTGAAGGTCTGAGCGATGCGTCTGCCGCCCGTGCCCCTCATCCTGCGCAAGCTGTTCCGGCGCCGCATCGTGCTGGCCGCGGCGATCACGCTGTCGGTCGTCGTGCTGGTGTCGTTGCTGGCCGGGCCGCTGAGCGGGATGGACCCGAACGAGACTGCGGTGTCGCAGCGCCTGCACAGCCCCTCGGCGGAGCACCTGCTGGGCACCGACGAGCTCGGGCGCGACCTGTTCGCGCGCATCGCGTTCGGCGGCCGCTATTCGCTGACCATCGCGCTGCTCACCGCCGTCGGCTCGGTACTGGCCGGCACGCTGCTGGGCCTGGTTGCCGGCTTCTTCCGCCGCCTGGACGCGCCGGTGATGCGCGTGGTCGACGCGATGATGTCGTTCCCCGACATCCTGCTGGCCATCGCGCTGGTCGGCATCCTCGGGCCGTCGATGCTCAACGTCGTGCTGGCCCTGGTGCTGGTGTACACGCCGCGCGTCGCTCGCGTGGTGCGCGCCTCCACCCTGGTGGTGCGTGAGCTGCTGTTCGTCGAGGCCGCGCGCGCGGTCGGCGTATCCACCGCGCGCATCCTGTGGCGCCACGTGCTGCCCAACCTGATGTCGCCGATCCTCGTGCAGGCTTCGTTCATCTTCGCCTACGCCATCCTGGCCGAGGCGGCGCTGTCCTTCCTCGGCGTGGGCGTACCGCCGGAGATCCCGACCTGGGGCACGATGGTGGCCGGCAGCCAGCAGTACGCGCACCAGGCGCTGTGGATCGTGCTGTTCCCGGGCCTGGCGATCATCCTCACGGCGCTGTCGCTGCAATTGGTGGGCGACGGCATCCGCGATCTGCTGGACCCGCGCCTGCGGAAGTCGATGTGAACCGCCTAGAAGTGCGCCACCTCAGCACGTCCTTCGATACCGACGAGGGGCAGATCCACGCGGTGGCGGACGTCAGCTTCGCCATCCGCGCCGGCGCGACCACGGCCATCGTCGGCGAGTCGGGCTCGGGCAAGTCGGTGACCAGCCTGACGCTGATGCGCCTGCTGCCGCGCACGACGCGCACGCAGGTCAGCGGCCAGGCCCTGTTCGTCGACCGCGCCGGCCAGACCGTGGACCTGCTCACCCTGCCCGAGCGGCGCATGCGCGCGCTGCGCGGCAACGAGGTGGCGATGATCTTCCAGGAGCCGATGACGAGCCTGAACCCGGTGTTCACAGTCGGCGAGCAGATCGCCGAGTCGCTGCGCCTGCACAAGCACCTGGACCGCGCGGCAGCGCGCGCGCAAGCCCTGCGCATGCTGGAACTGGTGGAGATCCCAGCCGCCCGGCAACGCCAGGACGAGTACCCGCACCAGCTGTCGGGCGGCATGCGGCAGCGCGTGATGATCGCGCTGGCGATGGCGTGCGAGCCGACACTGCTGATCGCCGACGAGCCGACCACCGCACTCGACGTGACGATCCAGGCCCAGATCCTGGTGCTGATGCGCCGCCTGCAGGCCGAGACCGGCATGAGCATCCTGTTCATCACGCACAACCTGGGTGTGGTGGCGCACCACGCCGACGACGTGGCCGTGATGTACGCCGGCCGCATCGTCGAGGCCGCGCCGGTGCGGCCGCTGTTCGTCGCACCGCAGCACCCCTACACCCAAGGCCTGCTGGCCTGCCTGCCGGGCAAGGCGCATGCAGCGGGGCAGCCGCGGCCGAAGCGCCTGTTCGCGATCCGCGGCCAGGTGTCGAGCCCGCTGGCGCCACCACCGGGCTGCGCCTTCGAGCCGCGCTGCGATCAGGCCGAAGCGCGCTGTACGCCGGCGATGCCGCCGCTGCTCGACACGGGCGACGGTCGGCAGGCGCGCTGCATCCACGTGCCGGCCGCCGCGGTCGAGAGCAAGGCGGCCTGAACATGCACGACATCACCACCGCCGAAGGGCCGTTGATCGAGGTGCGCTCGCTCAAGCGCTACTTCGGCAGCAAGGACAAGCCGGTGCGCGCGGTCGACGGCGTGTCGTTCGCGATCCATCGTGGCGAGACGCTCGGCCTGGTCGGCGAGTCGGGTTCCGGCAAGAGCACGATCGGCCGCACCGTGCTGCGCCTGCTCGACTGCACGGGCGGCCAGGTGCTGTACCGCGGCGACGACATCGGCCTGCTCTCGAACGAGCACATGCGCAAGCTGCGCAGCAGGCTGCAGATCATCTTCCAGGATCCGTATGCGAGCCTGAACCCGAAGATGCGCATTGGCGCCGTGCTCGCCGAGGCTTTGGCCACGCACGGCCTGCACCAGGGCAAAGGCGCGCAAGACAAGCGCATCGCGGAACTGCTCAAGCTGGTGGGCCTGCGCGCCGAGCACGCCAGCCGTTTCCCGCACGAATTCTCGGGCGGCCAGCGCCAGCGCATCGGCATCGCGCGCGCGCTCGCCGTGGAACCGGAGTTCATCGTCGCTGACGAGCCGCTGTCGGCGCTCGACGTGTCGATCCAGGCCCAGGTGATCAACCTGCTGGCCGAGCTGCGCGAGCGCCTGTCGCTGACGATGCTGTTCATCTCGCACGACCTGGATGTCGTCGAGTACCTGTGCGACCGCGTCGTCGTGCTTTACCTCGGCCACGTGATGGAGATCGCGCCCACCGCCGAGCTGTTCGCGCGTCCACTACACCCTTACACGCGGGCACTGCTGGCCTCCAGCCCGAAGCCGGACCCGACAATCGAGGGCAGCGCCGTGCCGCTGCAGGGCGACATCCCGAGCCCGGTGAGTCCGCCGTCGGGCTGCGTCTTCCGCACACGCTGCCCGATCGCCATCGAAGCTTGTGCGCAGACGCTGCCGCCCCTGGACGAGATGAAGCCGGGCCACTTCTCGGCCTGCATCCGCAAGGACATGATGCTGACGCCCACGCCATGAACGCCGACGACCTGCTTGACCCCCTCATCGGCCCCGGATTCAAGGGCTTCCCGCACCACCACCCCGCGCTGCGCCGCAGCGCCATCGCGCAGGCGGGCTGGAACGTGCTGGCCGGCGACCTGCCGCTTCCGATCGCCGTGCTCAAGCGCGACGCGGTGGCGCACAACGTCGACTGGCTGCAGCGCCAGGCGCGCGACTGGGGCATCGACCTGGCGCCGCACGGCAAGACGACGATGTCGCCTCAGCTGTTCCGGCGCCAGCTCGACGCCGGCGCCTGGGGCATCAGCTTCGCCACCGTCACGCAGCTCGCCCTCGGTGTGGCGACCGGCGTGCGCCGCGCGCTGATCGCCAACCAGGTGCTGAACGAGGCGGACCTCGCTGCGATCCAGCAACTGCTGCGCGACAACGCCGGCCTGCGCATCGTTTTCCTCGTCGACTCGGCAGCGCAACTGGCCCTGATCGAGGACTGGTCGGCGCGCCATGCGGGCAGCGTGCCCTTCGAGGTGCTGCTCGAACTCGGCCTGCCGGGCGGGCGCACCGGTTGTCGCACGCACGACGAGGCGCTGGCGCTGGCGCAGCGCCTGCACGCGAGCACCGCGGTCGCCTTCGTCGGCATCGAGTGCTACGAAGGCCTGGGCGCCAAGGGCAACACCGAGGCCGATGCGCCTTACGCGAACGCGCTGATGGACCGTGTCGAAACCATCGCCCGCGCGTGCGACGCAGGCGGCCTGTTCGACGCCGACGAGGTGCTGCTGTCCGCGGGTGGCTCGGCCATCTTCGACCTGGTGGCCACACGGCTGAAGCCGGCCCTCGGCCGCCCGGTGCGAGGGCTGCTGCGATCGGGCTGCTACATCACGCACGACCACGGCAACTACAAGCGCTTCGTCAGCGTCGTCGAAGCGCGCCTGGGCTGCGCACCGGGCCAAGCGCTGCGCCCGGCACTGGAGGTGTGGGCGCAGGTGCAGTCCTGCCCCGAGCCCGGTCTGGCGCTGCTGGCCGCCGGCCGGCGCGACCTGTCGTTCGACATCGAGATGCCGATCCCGCAGCTGCGCGCGGCACGCGGGGCGATGACGCCGCGCGCCGTGCCGGCGAGCTGGAAGATCGTGGCGCTGAACGACCAGCACGCCCACCTGCGCTGGGACGCGGCGCACGCCGCCGAGGCACCGCAGGTCGGCGAACGCGTCGCGCTGGGCATCTCGCATCCCTGCACCACCTTCGACAAGTGGCACTGGATGCCGATGGTCGACGAACACTACCGCGTCGTCGACGCGGTGGTCATGCACTTCTAGCCGCGCGTATGGGCAGCAACGGCTTGCTCCGCAAGGTGGCGCAGATCCGCGACAAGGCGCCGGCAGCGCGCCGCGCGATCCTCGACCTGATCCTCGAAGACCCCGACCGCGTGCTGGCCGAGAGCTTCGAGCTGCTGGCGCGGCGCGCGCGCAGTTCGGTGCCGACGGTGATGCGCACCTGCCGTGACTTGGGCTTCGCCGGCCTGCGCGAGTTCAAGCTGGCGCTGGCGCACGAACTCGCGCTCGGTGGCTCGCCGCTGCACCGCCGTGTCGACATCGCCGACAGCGCCGAGGACATCGTCGCTAAGGTCACGCGCAGCGCCGCGGCCACGGTGGCCGGTGTGCGCTCGCAGCTCGACATGGCCACGCTGGAGGCGGCGGTGAGCGCGATCGCCGGGGCGCGCCATGTGGACCTGTTCGCAACGGGCATCACCTCGTGGTTCATGGCGCAGGATCTGCAGGCGCGGCTGTTCCGGCTCGGCCTGTCGGCCAATGCCTGGGTCGACTACCACCTGCAGCGCGTGGCCGCCGCGGCGCAGGACGCGCGCGGCGTCGTGCTGGTGGTCTCGCACGTCGGCGGCCTGCCCTCGATGCTCGAGGCCGTGGACATCGCACGCCGGCAGGGCGCGCGCGTGGTGTCGCTGACACAGCCGGGCACGCCGCTGGCCGACCGCACCGACGTCCTGCTCGCGCTCAGCGTGCCCGACGACGCCGTGATGCACGTCGGCATCGACGTCTACATGACGCACCTGACCGCGATCGAGATCCTGACCGTGCTGATCGCGCAGCGCTGTGGCGAGCCGGCCGTGCAGCGCCTGCGAGGCGTGCGCGCCGTGCTGCACGAGCACGGCGTCGACGTGCGGGGCCATCCACTGCAGAGCTGGGAAGGCGCCGGGACCGGACCGCCCCCTGTCCAAGGAGCCTGGAAGAAATGAGCTCAATTCCCATCCTTCTCGAAGGCGGCCTGGTGGTCGACGGCAGCGGCGGGCCGTCGTGGCCCGGCGACGTGCTGTTGACGGGCGACCGTATCGATCGCGTCGGCGCCGGCCTGCGCGAGCGCTTGCCGCAGGGCATGGCCATCGACGACATCCAGGTCGTCGACTGCCGCGAGCGCGTCATCGCTCCCGGCTTCATCGACGCGCATACCCACGACGACGCCATCGTGCTGGCCGACCCGGCCTACCTGCCCAAGTTGTCGCAGGGCATCACGACGCTGGTCACCGGCAACTGCGGCATCTCGCTGGCGCCCTACGTGACCGACGCCGCCAAGCCGCCCCTGAACCTGCTCGGCGCGCAATCGTTCCGCTACCCGTCGTTCGCCGCCTACGCCCAGGCGGTCGCGGCGGCGCAACCGGCCGTCAACGTCGCGCCCCTGATTGGCCACACGACCCTGCGCTTCGCCACGATGGACGACCTGACGCGCGCCGCCAGCACCGACGAGCGCGCACGCATGGCCGCGCTGCTGGACGACTGCATGGCAGCCGGCGCGCTCGGGCTGTCGTCGGGGCTGTTCTACGAGGAGGCCCACGCCGCACCGTCCGACGAGGTGACCGACTTGGCGCGCGTGGTGGCGCGTCACGGCGGCGTCTACGCCACGCACCTGCGCAGCGAGATGGCGCAGATCATAGAGGCCATGCACGAGGCCGGCGACTGCGCCTTCGAAGCCGGTGTGCCGCTGGTGATATCGCACCACAAGTGCGCCGGCCCCGCCAACTGGGGCCGCACGCGTGAGACGCTGCCGCTGATCGACGCACTCGGCCTGCGTCAGCCGATCGCGATGGATGTCTATCCCTACGTCGCCGGCTCGACCGTGCTGCGCGAAGACCTGGTCGATGGCGTGATCGATGTCCTGCTGACCTGGAGCGATGCTCATCCGGCGGTGACGGGCCGCCTGCTCGCCGACGTGGCCGCAGAGTGGGGCGTCGACCAGAAGACGGCCTGCCGTCGCCTGATGCCCGGCGGCGCATGCTATTTCCAGATCGACGAGGCCGACGTCGAGCGCGTGATCGCGCACCCGCGCACGATGATCGGCAGCGACGGTCTGCCGCACGACCGGCATCCGCATCCGCGCCTGTGGGGTGCGTTCCCGCGTGTGTTCGCGCGCTACTGGCGCGAGCGCCAACTGTTCCCGCTCGAGATGGCGGTGCACAAGATGACCGGAATGACGGCACGCAATTTCCGCCTCGCCGATCGCGGACTGCTCAAGGCCGGTGCGTTGGCCGACCTGGTGGTGTTCGACCCGACGCGCATCGCCGACACCGCGACCTACGACCGGCCGGTCAGCGCCAGCGTCGGCATCGACGCGGTGTTCGTCAATGGCCGCCTGGCCTACCGAGGCGGTTCGCTCGAGGTCTTGGCACGCGCCGGGCGCCTGCTCACCCGCGTCGCCTGAGCCCGTTCTCCAGCAGCAGCGTCATTCGGGCAGCCCGGCCTTTCTCAAGCCGTCGTAGTAGCGCTCGCGCTGGCGCTCGCAAAGTTCGTTGGAGCAGAGCTTCTCGTTGCGAAAACTGGTGACCGTGTAGTGCGGCAACAGGCGCCGGAACTCAGCGAGGGCGGCACGCGCCGCGGCCATGTCCTCAAGATTGGCCGCTGCCGCCGCGGCCCATGAGTGCGGTACGCTGAAGCTCGGGTCGGCGTCGATCGAACGGCGCGCCCAGGCCAGCGCTTCGCGGTCGTTGCCGTCGTAGAGGTGGCCTGCCGCGCCGACGACCATGAAGCCGGCCAGGCTGCGGTCGCGCGGGCTCAGGCGGATCGCCTCTTCGCAGGCGGCAATGCCCTCGCGGTTCCGCGCAAGCGTGACATTCGCGTAGCAGAGCCAGCGCCAGGCATCGACATGGTTGCGGTCGCGCTCCAGCGCACGTTGCAGCGGCGCCAGTGCCTCCTGCGAACGCCCGAGGTGGCTCAGCACCCGGCCACGCTGGGTGAGCACGCGCACATCGGCAGGTGCCAGCGCGTAGGCCCGCTCGGCGGCGCGCGCCGCCTGTTCCAGCCACTCTTCGCGCGAGGCGCCACGCAGATGCACGTAGCGGCCCCCGACATCGTCCATGTACGTCGTTGCCAGCCAGGTCCATGCGCTGGCCGACTCCGGATCCAGGGCCAGCGCGCGCTCCAGCTGCGCGCGCGCCGCGGCCACCGCCTCCGGCGTGCGCGGGCGCGTCATCGCCGCCCAGGCCTGCACCACCAGATCCTGCGCGCCGATGTCCACGGGCCGGCGCCGCGCGAGGCGATCGGCCTCGGCTTGCACCAGGCCCGTTTCCAGCGAGCGCGCCACGCGGCCCGTCACCGCAGCATGCAGTGTGGTGAGGTCATCGATGCGGCCGTCGATCGACTCCGCCCACAGCACGCGCGCCGTCTGCGCATCGACCAGGCGAAGTGCCAGCCGTACCGTGTCGCCGAGCCTTGCCAGGCTGCCTTCGAGCACGTAACGCACGCCCAGCTCGCGGCCGACTTCGCGTGCATCCACCACCCTGCCGCGATACGACTCGGCTGAGCCGCGGCCGATGACGAAGCTCTCGCGGATGCGCGACAGGTCGGATGTGATCTCGTCGGTCAGCACGGCCGCAAGATCTTCCTGCGCGCGGTCCGCTCCGCGCACCTGCAAGGGCAACACGACGATCGACAAGGGTGGCGGCGCATGGGCCTGCAGGCCACCCGTGCGCGAGCCTGACAGCCAGACCACACCGGCGACGACCAGCGCCGCCAACACAGCGAGAGCTGGCGAAGGCCACGACCCCAGGCGCGCTCGCACACCCGATGGTTCCGGCGCGGCGACCTGGGACGCGGCCGACGTGCTTGCCGAGCCCTGCGCCTCGGTCCCGGGCACCGCAGCCGGGTGGCCGTCCGGGCCGGCCACAACGAGGGTGACCGGCGCGGCCAGGACGTAGCCACGCCGCGGCGCTGTCTTGACGATGCGCTGGTCCGTGTCGCCCAGAGCCTGGCGCAGATCGCTCACGCAGCGGGTGAGCGACTCGTCGGTGACGACGACGTTCGGCCATACGGCCTGGCTCAACTCGTCCTTGGTCACGACCCGGCCAGCGGCGCGGGCCAGGCAGACCAGGACGTCGAAGCACTTCGGTCGCAGGTCGACTTGCATGCTGCCCCGGTGCAGCGTGCGCCGGGCCGCGTCCAGCCTGAAACCTTCGAAGCAGAAGAGGCTGCTGATCTCGTCCGAATCGCCCATGCCCTGGTGCCTGGAATGTCGTTCGATCTCATGGATTCTCATCATTTCTCAGCGCTTCGGCCAGTCGCACTCACGACATTGCGCCCACCGCCCAGCCCAATCGAGCCTGGTCGCTCTTCGCCCTTCACTTCTCACGGCGACCGAGGAGGCTCAACCATGCAATCGACTCAGATGTGGCCGGCCCTTGCGCTGGCCGTGGCACTGCATGCGCAGACTGCACTCGCCCAGCCCGGCCTCGCCGAGCTCGAGCGCGCGTTCTGGCACTGCGATCGTCAGGCGCAGACAGGGCTCGTCGACATCGGTACCGCTGCCGACTGCAGCCGCTCCTTCGAAGCGCTCAAGGCGCGCAAGTTCGACGGCAACTTCACGGCCATGCTGGCCTGGTGGCGGGTCAACAAGCCGAACCCGGAGCCGGGCGATGAATCGGTCCGCCGAAGGCCCTCACGGGGCGCCCGGTCAGTCAACCAGCCTTGAGCAGGGCGGCGTCAGGCCTCCAGCATGCGCAGCTTGACGCTGCGGCCCTTGACCTTGGCGCCGGACAGCTTGCGCAGCACCTCGGCCGCGACGTCGCGATCGACCGCGACATAGGTCGAGAACTCGTTGACGTTGATCTTGCCGATCTGCGCACCAGCAAAGCCCAGGTCTTTGGTCAGCGCGCCCAGCACGTCGCCGGGGCGGATCTTTTCCTTGCGCCCGCCCAGGATCTGGATCGTGCGCATCGGCGGGCGCAACGCTTCCTGGCTCGCCGGCTTCAGTTCGGCCAGCTTCTTCCATTCCGACGAGAAGCCACCCAGCTGCTCGATCTTGCCCACGCTGCCCATCTCGTCCATGCCGACCAGGCTGAAAGCCCAGCCCTCGGCGTCGACGCGGCCGGTGCGGCCGATGCGGTGCGTGTGCGTGGCGGGGTCAGGCGTGACGTCGACATTGATCACCGCCTCGAGCTGGGCGATGTCCAGGCCGCGCGCGGCGATGTCGGTGGCCACCAGCACACTGCAACTGCGGTTGGCGAACTGCACCATGACCTGGTCGCGCTCGCGCTGTTCCAGCTCGCCGTGCAGCTCCAGCGCGGCGTAGCCCTGCGCGCGCAGCACCTGCACCAGGTCGCGGCACTGCTGCTTGGTGTTGCAGAAGGCCAGGCTGCTAACCGGCCGGTAGTGTTCGAGCAGCAGCGACACCGCGTGCAGGCGCTCGTCCTCGCGCACCTCGAAGAAGAGCTGGCGAATCTTGCCCGCGGCGTGCACCTCGCGCAGCTTCACTTCCTTGGGCTCGCGCATGAAGGCCGCGGCGAGCTTGGCAATGCCTTCCGGGTAGGTGGCCGAGAAGAGCAGGGTCTGGCGCTGCTTCGGGCACTGCTTGGCGATCGTCGCCATGTCGTCGGCGAAACCCATGTCGAGCATGCGGTCGGCCTCGTCGAGCACCAAGGTGTTCAGCGCGTCGAGCATGAGGCTGCCGCGCTCCAGGTGGTCCATGATCCGGCCGGGCGTGCCGACGACGATGTGCGCGCCATGAAGCAGGCTGGCCAGTTGCGGGCGCATCGTCGTGCCGCCGCACAGTGTCAGCACCTTCACGTGGTCTTCGGCGCGCGCCAGGCGGCGCACCTCCTGCGTCACCTGGTCAGCCAGTTCGCGCGTCGGGCACAGCACCAGGGCCTGGATCGCGAAGCGGCGCACGTTCAGGTTCGCCAGCAGGGCTAGCGCGAAGGCCGCCGTCTTGCCGCTGCCCGTCTTGGCCTGGGCGATCAGGTCGTGCCCGGCCAGGGCCAGCGGCAAGCTGGCGGCCTGGATCGGCGTCATCGACTCGTAGCCCAGGCGCTGCAGGTTTGCGAGCGTGTGGGGCGGCAGCGGCAGGGTCCCGAAATCGCTCATGGGCGATTATCGCGGCCACCCCCGCGCATTCTCAGCAGATCACCCCGCACCAGTTCGGACCGATCGCGAGGGCCGAATTGCTGTACGGCGCCTGATTCTGGATGAACGAGTTGCGCGCGAACCCGGAAGAGCCGGTCAAGCCCCAGCCGCCGTTGAGCGTCAACTTGTTGTCGAGCACCAGCCCGCCGTCGTCCGTCGCGATGCCGTGCACCCGGTTGTCGGTCACCGTGTTGTTCGTGATCAGGCTGCCGATTGCGAAGATGCCGCTCCAGCCATTGTTGAACACGCTGTTGCCGTGGATGCGGCTGTCGCCGGCGGCGCTGATGCCGTGCTTGCTGTTGTGCGACACGAACACGCCTTCGACCGCGTTGCGCGCGCCGATCTGGACACCGAACGCGAAGCCGCGCACCCGGCCACCGTGCAGCGCGATGCCGCTGCGGCCCACCGCCTGGATGCCGTCGCCGACGCCCAGCGGTGCGCAGGACTTCTGCGCACCCAGGCCGGTACACGACACCGGCCCTTGCAGCGTGTAGCCGTTGAGATCCAGCGTCACGTTGTCGCTGGCGATCACGATCGCGCTCACGTTGGCATCGCTCACGGTAAGGGGACCCGCCAGACGGTAGTTGCCCGGCTGCGAGATCGTCACCGGAAAGCCCGCCACGTCGCCTGGGGTCACGCCGCCGGACTCTGCCTTGGCCTGATCGATCAGGACCACGCCGGCGCTCCCGCCGGTGTTGGAGCCACCGGGCGGGCCGGCGAACGTTGGCGCAGCGACGGAGCAGAGCAGAGCCAGCGCGAGCGCCGGGCGGAGGGGAGAAGAGTTGCGGTTCATGGGCGTCCTTGGTGGAGTGGGAGTGAGTCAGGCTTGCGCCGGCTGCTGCAGCGTCGCCTGCATCGCCTGCGCGACGGCGCCGTAGGCCGCGCGCCAGGCCGCATCGACCTCGGCGCAGTAGTGCTGCTGCAGGCCGCGCTGCAGGGTCCATAGCAGGGCCGCGCCGACGGTGTCGTAGTGCTCGGCGCGCACGCCGTAGCCCCGGTGGCGCGCGCCGAGGTCGGCCAGCATCGGCCGCAAGGCGTCGAAACGGTCGACCGCGGCCACCGTGGCGCGCAGCGCGGCCAGGAGCTTGCGGCCCTGCGCCGCCATGTCGCCGCTGAACAGCCTGCGCAGGCTCGGGTCGAGCTCGAACAGTCGGGCGTAGAACAGGCGCGCCGCTTCGTCGCCGATCGGCTCCACGAGCGCCCAGCTGGCGCGCAGCGCCTGCACCTGGGCGGGGGTCATGGCCGGCTCCCGGCCAGGGCGGCGTGGCCGTGCGCGGGGCGCCCCATGCGGCCCAGGCGCACGACGGCACGGCGGCGCAGCCGGCGCAGCCGCCGCCGCACACCTGAGATCGCGGCATCGATCGCCGTTTCGCGCAGCGTGACGGCCTCGCGCTTCTGCCAGTGCAGGAAGTCGCCGAACGACAGGCGCACGACTCGGCCATCGGCCAGGGTGGTGACGACGGAGCGCGTGGCGCGGTCGTGCTCGTAGTGGGTTCGCATGGCAGCCTCGGGGTCTGTGGATGAGGCCTGCATTGCACCGTCGCAGCGCGCGCGCGTCTTGGGGCCGGCGCCCTGACTTGCAGCGCCGCGGCGGGGCCCTGGTCCCGCGCCCGTTGGCCTAGCGCTGCGGGTCGCCGGCGCGGCCGAGCCCGGCGTCGCGGGCCCAGACGATGGCGCGGCTGCGGTTCGGCAGTTCGAGCTTGGCGAAGATGCTGGTGACGTAGTTGCGCACCGTCTTCTCGCTCAGGTGCAGCGCGGCCGCGACCTCCTCGTTGTCCAGGCCGCGCGCGATCTGCTCCAGCACCGCGCGCTCACGCTCGCTCAGCGCGGACAGGCTGCGCCCGTCCTGCGCCACGGCCGGCGCGTCGTGCTCGGCCAGGAACTGGCGCACTTCGCGACACAGCACGGGCCAGGCCGGCTCGGTGGCCAGCAGGTCGTGGTTGCCCGAGTCAAGTGATACCAGGCGCGCATGCGGGATGCTGCGCGCGAGCAGGCGGCCCTGCTCGTGCGGCACCAGCGCATCGCGCGTCGCGTGCAACACCAGGGTCGGGCAGCGCAGCTGCGGCAGCAGGGCCAGCACGTCGATGTGCCAGAACAACTGGGTCAACGCCATTGCGGCCTCGGGATCGGCCGACGCGTGCTGGATGCGGCAGTACGACGTGAACACTTCGGCCGGTGCTTCGGGCACGGCCTTGGTGGCGAAGACCTGGCGATAGGCCGGGTTGTCCTGGCCCCAGCCGATCTCGATCGTGCGCAGCAGCAGCTCGCGCTCGGCCGCACCGCGCTCGCTCGGGTCGCGCCGCGCCTGGCCTTGGGCGTAGGTGCCGCACAGCACCAGGCCGCTGACACGCTCGGGGTGGCGCGCGGCGTAGGCGATGGCGAGCGGCCCGCCGTGACAAAAACCCAGGATCGGGAAGCGCGGCAATTGCGCGGCATCGACCACGGCCTCCAGGTCGCTCAGCATCGCGTCGAAGCTCAGTTCGCGCGGGTGCCGGTCCGACAGGCCGTAGCCGCGGCCATCCAGGCGTGTGAGCTGGCGGCCGTCGGCCAGCAGCTGCAGCCAGTGGCGCCAGAGCGGGCTGTCGCGATCTTCGTCGAGGTGCGACATCCAGTTCGCGGCCTTGACGATCGGCGGCCCGCTGCCGCTCTGCTCGTACGCGATGCGTGTGCCGTCGGCCGCGGTGCAAAAGCGCACCCGTTGTGCCGTGCCTCGGGCCAATGACGCCGATGGGGCCACTGAATTTCCCTCCGCGTGCCGGAAAGCCCGCGTCGATCGGCGATTATCGGGGCCATGCCCCAGAGCCTGTTGCCGACACCCCGCCACGCCGAACGCCTGCCCCCGCACATCGGCAAAGACCAGCTCGGCCGCATCCGCCACGGCGTGCACCACCTGCCGCAGGTGGTGAAGCCGGCCGACTACCTGACCGACACGCACGCCGACTTCGAAACCCACCTCGACAAGCTCGGCCTGATCCTGCTGCAGAAGCCCGTGGCCGGGCAGCGCCCGAGCCGCTGGATCGACCCGACTCTGATCGACGCTGCGCTCGCGCACCTGGACGCCATCGGCAGCGGCCCGAAGGCGCGCCCGCTGATGCTGGAGCGCACCACCGCGCTCGAGCAGATGGCCGTGTCGCGCCGCGCCGGCGTGTGGACGCGCCTGATCCGCCACACGCTGAAACTGTCGGAGCCCGAGTGGACGGTGCCGGTGCTGTTCCGCATCCCGGTCGACGCCAACGCGGTGTGGGCCTTCTACCGTGACGCCGACAAGGCCGCGCTGCTGGCCGCACTAGGCCCCGCACCGCAGCACCCGCAAGGGGCCGAGATCACCGCGCACCTGGAAGCGCTGATCGCACGCAGCAGGGCCTTCAAGGCGCGCGAGCTCGACTCGCTGCTGCCGCGCCTGCAATCCGAAGGCGGCACCGCGCAGCCGCTGCCCGAGATGCTGGCCGCCTTCACCCGCGCGCAGGAGCGCTGGGAGAGCCGCGTCGCCGAGCTCGACACGCTAGAAGGCCTGAACACCGAGCTGGCCTTCCAGGGCTACCCCGACACCTTTAACAAGGCGCGCCAGCTGCAGCGCAAGGTGACGCTCTACGTGGGCCCACCCAACAGCGGCAAGACCCACGCCGCGTTCGAGCGCCTGGCGCAGGCGCTGGACGGCGCCTACCTCGCCCCGCTGCGCCTGCTGGCGCTGGAGGGCCGCGACCGCCTGGTGGCGCGCGGCGTGCCGTGCTCGCTGCTCACCGGCGAAGAGAACGTGCCGGCCGAGGGCGCGCGCGTGGTGTCGAGCACGATCGAGATGGTGGGCACCAACACGCCGATCGACGTGGCTGTGATCGACGAAGCGCAGATGATCTTCGACAACTCGCGCGGCTGGGCCTGGACGCAGGCCATCGTGGCCGTGCCGGCCAACGAGGTGATCATCATCTGCTCGGCCTACGCGGTGCCGGCCATCGAGAACCTGCTCGGCCTGTGCGGCGAGCGCTGCACGGTGCGCCAGTTCGAGCGCAAACAGCATGTGCAACTGCTGCCCACCCCGGTGCCGGTGCACGCGCTGATGCTCGGCGACGCGGTGGTGGCCTTCAGCCGCCGCGACGTGCTGATGCTGCGCGACCAGATCGCCGCCGCCGGCCACCCGGTGAGCGTCATCTATGGCGCACTGCCGCCGGAGGTACGGCGCAGAGAAGCGGAACGCTTCGCCGAAGGCGCGAGCCACATCCTGGTCGCCACCGACGCGATCGGCATGGGCCTGAACCTGCCAATCCGCCGTGTGCTGTTTTCCACCATGACCAAGTTCGACGGCGTCAACGACCGCCCGCTCGGCGAGAGCGAGGTGCACCAGATCGCAGGACGCGCCGGGCGCTTCGGCATCCACGAAGAAGGTTTCGTCGGCGTGCTGAAGGAGGCGGAGCCCGGAGCGCTGCGCCTGTTGACCGACCTGCTGCCGAAAGCGCCGCGCGCACCGCGCGACTTCAAGGCCCCGGTGGCGCCGAACAACTGGCATGTGCAGACCATCGCCAGCCGCCTGGGGCTGACCAAACTGCGCCAGGTGCTCGGCGTGTTCGTCGAACAGCTCAAGCTCGACGACGCGCACTTCGCCGTCGCCGAGCTGGAGCAGATGCTCGACCTGGCCGAGAAGCTCGACGCCAGCGCCGCGAGCCTGAGCCTGAAGGAGCGCTTCATCTACGCCCAGGCGCCGGTGGACACGCGCACCGAGAACCAGCTCCAGGCCTTCCTCGACTGGACCGCCAACCACGCCGCCACCGGCCAGGCGGGGTCACCCTGGTTCCTGGACCAGGTGGACGGGCACAGCCGCCTCGAAGCGATGGAGCAGGCGCTGCGCGCGTGCACGCTGTGGCTGTGGCTGGACCTGCGCTTTCCTGGCGCCTACGGCCATGTGGAAGCGGTGCTGACGCTGCGCAGCCTGCTCAATGACGGGATCGAGCGGCAGTTGAAGGGAAAGCGGCCGCTGGCGCAGATGAGGCATCGGCGGAAGGATGGGCGGCGGGGAACTTGAGCAGCCCGCCGTTCTTGGCACTCGAACCCTCTTTGAGCTAGTGCAGAACGGCGGTCGCTAGGGTCGGCAAGGCTCATCCTTTATAACTTCCATTCCGCACGATGACATACGTATTGTTATCGTGCAAACTGACGTTATCGTGGCCCTGTTGACTGTTCCCGGCCCCGATGCCGAGCCGTCCGACGAAAGAACCAGACAGAACGAGGACTCGCTACTCCATCGCTCAATTCCTGGAGCTTCAGGAGCATGTTTTCCATCGTGCTGCTCAGCAAGTACGGCGTGCAACACCTGTCGTTGTCGCAAGGCCAGTTGCTGTATGGGCTCTCTTGAACACGTTGCGCGGCCTTGACGAACGCCCCCTGATGCTTGTGCTGGCCGAAGTCGTGGCCACCAAGGGTGACCTGCGAGCAAGTGAACCCGAAGTGCCGATTCGACGAGCGCATGCATGATCTGACGCAATGCCCTGCTCCTGGACGGCTACCTCGTGGAAGACACGAAGCTCGTGCGGATCCACCCATCGATTGCAGATGAGGCCCCACTGGAGGACGACCTGACAGTGGCGCTGCAGAACTCGGGAGCCGCGCGCGCAGGAGCGGTCATTCGTTCGCGCGATACGCGGACGACTGGTTCCGGTAGACGCCGACCTTCGATTCAGGAACCTCACCGACTGCACCCAGTCTGAAGTGGCCAGAGAGCCGGCCGTTGCGTCAAACAGGGAACACGCGCTCCAACTCATCCACCAAAGAACCTACATACGCCACCGCATCCCGAATCGGCACAGGCGAACTCAAATCGATCCCCGCCAATTGCAGCAACTCCAGCGGTCGCATCGTGCCCCCCGCCTTCAACACCTGCAGCCAGCGCTCCACGGCAGGCGCCCCTTCCTCGGCCACACGCGCCGCCATCGCCGTCGAGGCCACCAGGCCGACCGAATAGGTGTACGGGTACAGCCCCATGTAGTAGTGGGGCTGGCGCATCCAGGTCATGCGCGCTCCGTCGTCGATCTCTACCGCGTCGCCCCAGAAGCCGGCCAGGATCTCGCCCTTCGTCTGGTTCAGCAGCTGCGATGTAACGGCCTGCCCGGCCTCGGCCTGGGCGTACACGCGGTGCTGCAGTTCGGCCTCCAGCAGGTGGGTGACGAAGTTGTGGTGGTAGGTGCCCAGCACCTGCATGATCACCGAGCGGCGCATGCGCGCATCGCCCACGCCCTGGGCCAGGATGTGCCGCGCCAGCAGCATCTCGTGCATGGTCGACGGCGCTTCCACGAAGGGCATCGCCGGGCGCGTGTTCACGTAGCGCTGGTGCTGCATCGCCAGGCTGAAGTGCGCGCCGTGGCCCAGCTCGTGCGTCAGCACGAACACGTTGCGCATGCTGTCGGCCCAGGTCATCAGGATGTACGGGTGCACGCCGTAGGGCGTGGCGCAGAACGCACCGGACGACTTGCCGATGTTGTCGGCCCGGTCGACCCAGCGCTCCTGCAGCACCGTGCGCACCCTCTGCACGTACTCGGGCCCCATGCAGGCCAGTGAGTCGAGGATCAGCTTGCACGCGTCGTCGAAAGTGACCTTCGCTTCGTAGTCGGGATCGAGCGGCGCCTTGATGTCGCAGTACAGCAGCTTGTCCAGGCCCAGCACGCGCTTGCGCAGCTGCGCGTAGCGCCGCATGTGCGGCGCCACTTCGGCCTGGATGGTCTGCAGCACATTGGTGTACAGCGCCCGCGGCACCTTGTGCGCCTGCAGCAGGTAGTCCTCGGCGCCCGGGTGGCTGCGCAGGCGCGCCATCACCACGTTCTTGTTGATCTCGGTGGCCAGGGTGGCGGCGTAGGTGTGGTTGTAGGCCTTGAGCCCGGCGCTGAACGAGGCCCAGGCGCCCCGGCGCACGCTGGTGTCGGGGTGGGCGTCGTAGGCCCACTCGAACAGGTTGACCGAGTTGGCGCGCGTGGTGCCCTGCGCGTCGGTGAAGGGTGCGAACTGCAGGTCGCCCGCCTTCGAGCGCTGGTAGATCGCGTACGGCGCGGCGAGCACTTCACCCAGTGCGGCCAGCGCCTTCTCGGTTTCCGCGCCCAGGCGGTGCGGCTTGCGTTCCAGCAGGTCCCGCAGGTGCATCCGGTGCACGGCCAGGGCGCTCTCCTGCGCCAGGAACTTCTCCACCGTGCCGTCGGCGAGCTCCAGGATCTCGGCATCGACGAAGGCGATGCTCGCCTCCAGGCGCGCTTCCAGCGCGTCAATGCGCGCCAGCGCACCTTGGTACTCGGCGTTCGTGCCGTCCTGCGCGTTGCGCAGGTGGGCGAAGTAGCCCACGTGCATTAGGCGCTGCTGCAGCCGCTCCACCGTGTTCAGGCAAGCCAGCAGGGTGGCGGCGCTCTCGCCCAGCCGGCCCTGGAACGGGGGCAGCTCGGCGCGCGCGGCGTCCACGGCTTCGACTGCGGCCTCCCACAACGCGGTGGAGGTGAACAGGTCGTCCAGGTTCCAGGTCAGCTCGACGGGAACGTCGGCACGCGCGAGTCGGTTCTGCATGTCACTCCACCCTATTGGTCGCGACATTGTGGGCCAGGCCCGGCGCCGGCACGCTAGGCTTGCGCCCCATGATGAACACCGTCACCCGTACGCAACTGGTCGCCGTGCTGCAGCAGTCGCTGCAGGGCAACGATGCCGTCGATGCGGCCTGGGAGGGCGGCAGCGCGGCCTTCGGCGGCGACGACGCGCTGTCCGACGTCGATGCCGTGGCCGTGGTGGCC
This sequence comes from Pseudomonadota bacterium, assembly GCA_040384625.1. Taxonomy (GTDB): domain Bacteria; phylum Pseudomonadota; class Gammaproteobacteria; order Burkholderiales; family Burkholderiaceae_C; genus CADEEN01. The sequence continues at coordinate 81,359 of JAZKIW010000010.1, forward strand.
GACGACGCCGTCGCGGCCGTCTTCGGCGCGCTGGAAGCCGCGCTGCAGGCGCTGTCGCCGATCACGCTGCGCTACGAGCCGCCCGGCACGCCGGGCTTTGCGCAGCGTTTCTACCAGTTGCGCGATGCCGGCGAATTCCTGGTTGTCGATCTGGTGCTGATGCGCCGCAGCGACCCGCTGCTGTTTCGCGAAGTCGAGCTGCACGGCCACGGCCGCACCTGGTTCGACCGCCGCGGCATCCTGGTCGAAACGCACCTCGACGCCGATCACGACATGGCCCAGGTCCGCGCCCGTGTGCCGGTGCTGGCGGCGAGCTTCGCAATGTTCCAGCACATCGTCACCAAAGAGCGGCTGCGCGGGCGCGCCGTCGATTCGCTGGTGTTCTACCAGTCGATGACGTTCCGCCCCCTGGTGGAGGCCCTGCGTCTGCTGCACGGCCCGCAGCGGCGCATCTTCGGCCCGCGCTATCTCGCGCGCGACCTGCCGGCCGAGGTGTGCCGGCGCGTCGAGGCCTTGGCCTTTGTGCGCGACCTCGATGACCTGGCCGACAAGCACGCCGCGGCGCGGCACTGGTTCGGCCAGTGCATCGAGCGGCTGCAGGCGCTGGGGCCGGGCAGCGGGCTGCCGGCTACTGAAGCTTGACCTCGCCGTCGAAGTTGACGTCGACCTGCAGCCCTGGAATCTGCAGGCGCATCGTCGCGACGAAGGTCTCGCCGCCGCTGATCGTTTGCGCCGCGAGGGCCTTCGCCACCGCCTGCTCGATCTCGCGCTGCGAATTCACGCCCACCGTTTTCAGGAACTTGCGGATGCTGAGGTTGAAGGTCTCGTCGTCCATGTCCATCTCCCCGGGCTAGCTTTCGAGGCGAAAGCCCGCCTTCAGCGTGACCTGAAAGTGCGCCACCTTGCCGTCCTTGACGTGGCCGCGCGTTTCGGTGACTTCGAACCAGTCGATGTGGCGCAGGGTCTTGGCCGCCGTCTCGATGGCGTTGCGGATCGCGGCGTCGGTACCTGTGGTCGACGAACCGACCAGTTCGACCAGCTTGTAGACATGCTCAGCCATTACGCACTCCTGTGTGTGTACCGGCGCCCCTTCGGCGGGGGCAGGCGGCGAATGCAGCCGTTGGCGCCGTGCTGTGCCTGCCCTTGCCAGTACAGCCTACACCTGCGCGATGGACGACACCAACCTGCACGGGACCGCGGACCCACAGGCGCGCCCGACAATGTCGAACAAGCCCGACGGCCGGGACATCGGCCCCATGCGTGCGGGGTCGCCTCATCCGAGACTGCCGGCGACCCCTGACCCCCGGAGACCCCATGTCTGCACTGCTGATGGCCCTGTATGGCGTCCTGGCGTACGCCTTCTTCTTCGCCACCTTCCTGTACGCCATCGGCTTCGTCGGCAACCTGCCGCTGCTGCCGAAGACGATCGACAGCGGTGCGGCCGTGCCGCTGGCCGAAGCGATCACGGTGAATCTGCTGCTGCTCGGTGTGTTCGCCGTCCAGCACAGCGTGATGGCGCGGCGCGGTTTCAAGCGCTGGTGGACGCGCATCGTGCCGGAGCCGGTCGAGCGCAGCACCTTCGTGCTGGCCGCCAGCGCGGCGCTGGCCCTGCTGCTCTGGCAGTGGCGGCCGATCGCCGAGCCGGTGATCTGGCGCGTCGAGCATCCCGCCGGCGTGCTGGCGCTGCAGGCCGTGTTCTGGCTCGGCTGGGGCGTGCTGCTGATCAGCACCTTCCTGATCAACCACTTCGAGCTGTTCGGGCTGCGCCAGGTGTGGGCGCACCTGCGCGGCCACAGCATCCCGGCGCCGACCTTCCACACGCCGCTGTTCTACCGCCACGTGCGGCACCCGATCTACCTCGGCTTCGTACTCGCCTTCTGGGCCGCGCCGCAGATGACGGCCGGCCACCTGCTGTTCGCCATCGCGACCACGGGCTACATCCTGATCGGCATCTGGTTCGAGGAGCGCGACCTGATCGCCCAGTTCGGCGACCGCTACCGCGCCTATCGCGAGCAGGTGAGCATGCTGCTGCCGTGGCCGCGCAAGTCCGGCAGCAAGGGAGCTGTCAGCCCTTGAAACGTTGGCGCGCACGCCGTGGGCACAATGGCCCATGGTGTCCCGCCAGAAGATCGGTTTCTGCACTGCGCCCGACGGCACGCGCATCGCCATCGCCTCGATCGGCTCGGGCGCGCCGCTGGTGCGCGCCGCGCACTGGCTGAGCCACGTCGAGCACGACCTCAACAGCCCCGTCTGGCGCCCTTGGCTGCTCGAACTGTCGAAGCAGCACACCTATGTGCGCTACGACCAGCGCGGCTGCGGCCTGTCGGACCAGGAGGTGGCCGACTTCTCGCTCGAGGCCTGGGTCGGCGACCTGGAAGCCGTGGTCGATTCGCTGGGGCTGCGCCGCTTTCCGCTGATCGGCATGTCGCAGGGTGGGGCGGTGGCCATCGCCTACGCCGTGCGCCACCCCGACAAGGTGTCGCACCTGATCCTCGCAGGAGCCTACGGGCGCGGGGCGATGGCGCGCGCCGCCTCGGACGCGGAGCGGCTGGAGTCGCAGACGCTGATCAACCTGGCGCGGGTGGGCTGGGGGCGCGACAACCCGGCCTTCCGCCAGGTCTTCACCAACCTGTTCATCCCCGGCGGCACGCCCGAGCAGCACCGCTGGTGGAGCGAGCTGGAGCGCCTGACCGTGAGCCCGGAGAACGCGGCGCGCACGCTCGAGGCCTTCTACCGCGTCGACGTGTCGGCGCTGGCCGGCCAGGTGCGCGCGCCGACCCTAGTGATGCACTCGCGCGGCGATGGGCGCGTGCCCTTCGACGAAGGGCGCCGGCTGGCTGCGCTGATCCCGGGCGCGCGCTTCGTGCCGCTGGAGAGCAGCAACCACGTGCTGCTCGAGAACGAGGCCGCCTGGCCGATCTTCATGGCCGAGGTGCGCGACTTTCTCGGCCCGCCTTCCACCGACCGGGCACCCGCCGCACAAGACACGCTGACCCCGGCCGAGCGCGAGGTGCTGCGCCTCGTCGCCCTGGGCCTGGACAACGGTGCCATCGCGCAGCAACTGCTGAAGAGCGAGAAGACGGTGCGCAACCAGGTGTCGAGCATCTTCGACAAGCTCGGTGTGCGCACGCGCGCCGAGGCGATCGTGCACGTGCGCGATCGCGCGCAGCGGTCCTGAGGGGCGAGCCCACGCCCGTCCCACACGCCCGGCGCGAACGCACGGGCCCGCATCACGCAGGCGGGACAACGGCCTCATGCGCGCGGTGCCGACAGCCGCGAGACTGCTGCCATGAGTGCTATCGCCACCACCCCTCGCCCCGTCGTGCGTGCACTCTCGGCCGACACCCGTGCCGCCTTGGCACTGGCCGGCGCCGCGCTGCTGTGGTCGGGCAACTTCATTGCCGGCCGCGCACTGCGCCACGACATCGACCCCGCCACGCTGAACCTGCTGCGCTGGACGCTGTGCCTGCTGATCTTCCTGCCCTGGGTCGGACCGAAAGCCTGGCGTTGCCGGCAGATCGTGCTGCGCGAGTGGCGCCTGTTGTGTGCGCTCGGCGCCAGCGGCATCGCAGCGTTCCACAGCCTGGTGTACCTGGCCCTGGCCAGCACCACGGCCGTCAATGCTTTGCTGATGCTGTCGCTGACACCCGCCGCGATCCTGCTCGGCGCGGCACTGACGGGTGGACGCCGGCCGAGCACCGTGCAATGGGCCGGCACCCTCTTGTCGCTGGCCGGGGCCGGCATCCTGGTCACGCGGGGCAGCCTGGCCGCAGTGGCTGGGCTGGCCGGGCTGGGGCCGGTCGCGGGTGACCTGTGGATGCTGTTGGCCGTCTTGCTGTGGACGGTCTACTCGCTGCTGCTGCGTCGCCGGCCCGTCGACCTGCCGGCCGATGTGGCCTTGGCCGCGAGCATCGTGCCGGCCCTCCTGCTGCTGCTGCCGGCCGTGATGCTTGCCCCGACCGTCGGGCCGCTGGTGTTGACGCCGCGCATGCTGGGCGCGCTGGTCTACATCGCCCTTTTCGCATCGCTGCTGGGATTTCTGCTCTGGTCCTACGGCGTCAGCACCCTCGGCCCGGAACGCGCGGGCCAGTTCGTGCACCTGATGCCGCTGTTCGGCGCCGCACTGGCGCTGCTGCTGCTGGGCGAGTCCATCGTGCCGGTGCAATGGATCGGCGCGCTGTGCGTGCTGGTCGGCATCGCCCTGGTCAACCGCCAGCGCAACGGCCTGAGCAAAGACTGAACGCCCATTTCAGAACACGCGGTAGCGCAGGTAGGCCGCCTGCGGATCTTCACCGGCGCGGATGGCGCGCACCATGTCGCCTTCGGTCGACATCTTGCGCTCGGCCGCTTCGACCACGGCCGCCAGCTCGGCAGCGCCGACGAGCACGATGCCGTCGCGGTCGGCCAGCACATGGTCGTCGGGCAGGACCTGCGTGCCGCCGATGGCGATCGGTTCGCCGAAGGACTCGGCTCGCCAGGCGCAGACGATGTCGATCGGCGTGTTGAAGCGGGCGAAAACCGCGAAGCCCTGGTCGGACACCGCCTGCACGTCGCGGCAGCCGCCGTCGACGATGTAGCCGCGCACCCCCTTGATCGCCAGGGCTTCGGCCGAGAGACCCCCGAACAGGGCGCGCGTGTCGTCCTGCGGCTGGCACACCACCACGTGCCCGGCCGGCGCACGCGACAGCAGGCCGGCCCATTCGTAGAGCGAGGTGTGCTTGTCGAGCGTGGGATCGGGGCGCCCGCGGACCGTGAACACCGGCCCGGCGGCCTTCATCGTGGGCGCCAGGCCCTGGATGCTGCGCGGCAGCACGCGCACGGCCAGGCCGAGGTCCTTCATCACGTCGTGCACCACGGCGCTGTGGCAGGCCTGCAGGCGATCGGCGATGTTCATGCGTCCCTCTTCCGGCGTTGCGATCGGCGCAGTGTCGGGCAAGGCCGCGACCGCGGCAAACACTGCGCCTACCAGACCAGCGGCGGCAGCTCGCGAAAGACCTTGCGCGTACCCATCAACCACTGCTGCGTCAGGGCACTGAAGTAGCCGTCGCCGGCATCGAAGCGGCGCTGCATCGTGACCCGCAGGCTGCCGTCGGCGTAGCACAGCAGGTCGATCGGCATGCCGACCGACAGGTTGCTCAGCATCGTCGAGTCGAAGGACACCAGCACGCACTTGGTGGCGTCTTCGAGCGAGGCGGTCGCGGTGACCGCCAGGTCCAGGATCGGCTTGCCGTACTTGGCCTCGCCGGTCTGCAGGAAGCTGGTGTCGGTGCCGGCCTCGATGAAGTTGCCCTCGGCATAGATGCGGAACAGACGCATGGCTTCGCCGGCGATCTGGCCGCCGACGATGAACGAGGCGTTGAACTTCATGCCCTCGGATTCGAGGTAAGGCGCATCGCGTCGCTCGATGTCGCGCATCGCGTCGGACACCAGGTTGACCACGTCGAACATCGAGCCGACGCTCCAGATGTTGGGCGCCTCGGCTGCAGCACGCTGGCGCAGCAGGTTGATCACCGTCTGCGTGGCGGCCAGGCCGCCCGAGCTGAGCAGCACGAGCACGCGGTCGCCGCTGCGCTCGAAGACCGTCATCTTGCAGAAGCGGGCGAAATTGTCGATGCCGGCGTTGGTGCGCGAGTCGCTAGCGAAGATCAGGCCCTCGGCCAGCTTGACGCCGACGCAGTAGGTCATGTCTCAGGCGGTCTGCACTTCGTCGGTCCAGACCTTGAAGCGCTGCAGCGTGTTGGGACCGAAGGTGCTGGACAGTGCCACGTCGCAGGCATCGCGGCCGCGCGCGATCAGCACGCGGCCGATGCGCGGCGTGTTGTTGCGCGCGTCGAAGGTGTACCAGCGGTCGCCGAGAAAGGCCTCGAACCAGCCGGCGAAATCCATCGTGCCGTGCGGCGGCGGCGTGCCGATGTCGCCGAGGTAGCCGGTGCAGTAGCGCGCCGGGATGTTCATGCAGCGGCAGAACGCGATGGCCAGGTGGGCGTAGTCGCGGCACACGCCCTGGCCTTCGTTGTAGGCCTCCCAGGCGGTGCGCGTGCGGCGCGCGTGCTGGTAGCCGAACTCGATGCGCTGGTGCACGAAATCGCAGATCGCCTGCACCCGCGCCCAGCCGGTCGGGCCGGTGCCGAACTGCTGCCAGGCGATGTCGGACAACTGGTCGGTCTCGCAGTAGCGGCTGCCGAGCAGGTAGACCAGGGTCGACTCGGGCAGGTGCTCGACCGGAATCTGCATCGCCGTCGGCACCACGACATCGGGCAAGCCGCTGTCGTTGACCAAGGCGTCGGTGCTCATGACGAAGCGCCCCTGCGGTGCCACGATGCGGCTGCACCAGTTGCCGAACAGGTCGCGGTACGCGGTGACCGGCACCGCCGGGCTCATGACGAGGTGGTCAGGGCGCACCAGGTCGGACGCGCGCGAGTAGTGGATGTTCAGCGCCAGGATCATCGGCGTCGGGCCGGGGCACTGGTACTCCATCTCAAAGCCGACACGTATCTGCATGGTGATTGCTGCACCAGAAGAAGTGCGGATCCTTGCGTCTGACTATAGGCGGCTGGGGCACAGCGTCCGTTCGGTAGCGCACACTGGCCGGACATCCGGAAGCGTCGCTTCACGCTTCTTTGCATGCGAGAGACATGCAGGGGTCGTCAACCGCTTGGCGGGACCCGTTGTGGGGTGGCGAGCCGACTTGGCCGCACGACAGAACCAGAAGGAGCCCCGAATGAACACCAGCCTCAAGACCCTCCTCGCCGCTGTTGCGACCGTCGCCTCGGTGGCCGCCTCGGCGCAATCCTTCGCTCGCGTCGAAACGCGCGACATCGACGCACGCCAGGCGCGCCAGGAAATGCGCATCGAACGCGGCCTGGCCCGTGGCGAGTTCACGCGCCGCGAAGCGCGCACCCTGCAGCAAGGCCAGCGCGAGATCGCCCGCGTCGAAGCGCGTGCCAAGGCCGACGGCCACGTGACGCGGCAGGAAGTGCGCACCCTGACGGCGATGCTCGACCACGCCGATGCGCAGATCCGCCTGCTGAGCCACAACCGCGAAGACCGCGACGGTCGGGACGGTCGCCGCGGCTGACACGGCTGACGCCGACCTCGGCGTGCGCTTGCTGATAGGCTAAGCCGTGGGCCGGCGCCATGTACGGCGCCGGCC
>JAZKIW010000010.1:88521-124645 GCA_040384625.1 Pseudomonadota bacterium
CCCACGCAGCCACTTCAGCAGCGGAGCCCGCTTGAGCATCCAACTGTTTTCCTTCGACACGCCCAACGGGCGCAAGATCAGCGTCGCGCTGGAAGAGATGGGCCTGCCCTACGACGTGCACATCGTCGACATCGGCAAGGGCGAGCAGTTCGCACCGGACTTCCTCAAGATCAGCCCGAACAACAAGATCCCGGCCATCGTCGACCCCGACGGCCCAGGCGGCGCGCCCATCAGCGTGTTCGAGTCGGGTGCGATCCTGATCTACCTGGGCGAGAAAACCAGCCAGTTCTGGCCGAGCGACCCGGTGGCGCGCGTGGCCGTGCTCGAGTGGCTGATGTTCCAGGTCGGCAGCTTCGGGCCGATGCCCGGCCAGGTGCACCATTTCGTCGGTCTCGATGACCACACCGACCGGCGCTACGGCCTCGACCGTTTCATGACCGAGACACGGCGCCTGTACGGCGTGATGGACCGGCGCCTGGCCGAGCACGAGTACTTCGCCGGGGCCTTGTCGATCGCCGACTTCGCGATCCTGGGCTGGGTCTGGCGCCACCCGCGTCACAAGGTCGAGCTGGCCGACTTTCCGCACGTGCGGCGCTGGTACCAGGGCCTGATGGCCCGGCCCGGTGTGCAGCGCGGCTTCGCGGTGCCGCTGCGCCGCGCGGCCGCCTGAACCAGGCTACTTCGGCGCGGCTGCGGCCGCCTTCTGCAATTCGGCTTCGAGCCAGGGCAGCATCTGGTCGAACACCTGCGTCGTGGCCGCGGACATCGCCACGGCGGCGCCCGGCGCGTCGGCACTGGCGGTCGGCACCGCCACGTCGAACTGGCGCCGCGCCAGACGCGTGCGGCTGCGGCGCTCGAACAGCTCGGCCGTGAGGGCCAGCCGGCCCTGACCGGGCGCCACGCTCAGGTCGTGGTGCAGGGTGTCGATGGCGACGGTGAGCAGCCAGTCAGCGCGCATCGGCTCGCCGATCACACCGACCGCGGCGGCCACGCCGCGCGCTTCCAGGCGCTGCTGCAGCAGGCGCGGCAGCTGGCGCAGCGGGCGCTCGGTCCAGGACGCGAACTGGTAGTGCGCGAATTCGTGCGGCCGACGGGAGTAGGCGATGGTCGACGTGTCGCCGGTCGCATCCGCCGGCATCGGCTGGATCAGCAGGGCCGGCACGATCGGCGCGAGCAGGCGCTGCACCGGCGCGGCGACGTCGTTGAGGCGGTACTGGGCCTGCGCCGGCACGTCGCCGCCGAGGCCGACGGACACGCAGGCCGAGAGTCCCATCGACAGTAGCAGCGCGCTCAAGGTCTTCGTCAGGGCAGTTTCTCCCCCGGGCCGAGCTGGCCCTTGTTCGGGCCCAGCAAGGCCGCGCGCGGTTCGCGCAGGCGGTCGAGCACGCGGGTGGCGGTCTCGATGCTGGAGCGCATCTCGCTTACTGCGGTGCCGATCTGGTCATCGACGTTGGCGGCCGAATCTTCCAGCTTGCGTGCCGTGGCCACGGCCTGCTGCTGGATCGCGCCGGTGGCCTGGGCCAGCTGCTGCAGCGCGGCGCGCGCTTCGGCCAGCGTGCGTTCGGCTTCGGTCAGGGTGGTGGCCAGGCGTTCACTGCTGCTCTCGGCCACGCTGGCGATGCGCCCGCCCGAACGCCCGAGTTCGGCCGCCCCCTTGCCCAGCTCGGCCGCCGCGCTGCCGACCTGGGTCAGCGTGCCGTCGAGCGCGCCCAGCCGCGCATTCAGGCCTGCCGACAGCTCGCGCAGGCTTTTCAGCGTGGCCTTCACGGCCGCCTGGTTCTCGGAGTCGAGCAGCAGGTTGATGTTGGTCAGTGCCTCCGAGGCCATTTCCCCGACCTTGTTGACGCGACCGGTGATCTCATCCAGGTCGGAGCGGCCCTCGGCGATTACCGGCAGGGTCTCGCCCTCGGGCACCAGTTCCAGCGGCGCACCCGGCGGCTCGCGATTGACGAGGGTGATGGCAGCGATGCCGGTGACGAAATTGCGCGTGACCACCGCCACGGTGTCGGTGCGCACCGGCGCGCGGCGATCGATGCGCACCGCGACACGCACACGGTTCAGCGTAGCTCCTGAGAGGGCGTAGTCCTCGACGCGGCCGACCTTGATGCCGCGCAGCGAAACGTCGCCGCCGATCTCCAGGCCATCGAGCGCCTGCTTCTCGAAGTGGATCGCGAAGCGCTGGAAGTTGTCGCGGCTGCCGATGTTCTTCAGCCACACCACTCCCGCCACCAGTGCCGCGAGCAGCACCAGCACACTCGCACCGACGAAGGTGTAGCGGGCCTCAGCTTCCATCGCCGGTCATTCTACGGACCGAGAAATAGTCGCGAATCCAGTCGTCGTCGACCGCCATCACCTCCTGCACCGTGCCGTCGGCCAGCACCTTGCCGCGCGCCAGCACGATCAGCCGGTCGACGACGCCGAGCAGGGTGTCGAGGTCGTGCGTGACTAGGAACACGGTGAGGCCGAGGTCGTCGACGAGCGAGCGCACCAGGCGGTCGAAGCCGCGCGCGGTGATCGGGTCGAGCCCGGAAGTCGGCTCGTCGAGGAACAGCAGCTCGGGTTCGAGTGCGATAGCGCGCGCGATCGCAGCGCGCTTGCGCATGCCGCCAGAGAGCTCGCTCGGCATTTTGGCGCCCGCGTCGGCCGGCAGGCCGGCCTGCTGCAGGCGCAGGGCGACCAGGGCCTCGATAGTGGTCTCGGCCAGATGCGTGTGCTCGCGCAGCGGCACGGCGACGTTCTGCGCCACCGTCAGCGACGAGAACAGCGCGCCGTCCTGGAACAGCATGCCGAAACGCCGCCGCACAGCGTCGATCTCGGTCGACGCGGCGTTCCACATGTCGGTGCCAAACAGGCGCGCCCGCCCGGCGCTGGGGCGCTGCAGGCCGATGATCTCGCGCAGCAGTACCGACTTGCCGGTGCCGCTGGCGCCGATCAGGCCGACCAGGGTGCCGCGGCTGATGCTGAACGACACGCCGTCGTGCACGGTCTGATCGCCGAAGCGGGTGACGATGGCGTCGACCTCGATCACAGGTCCGGCGTCGGCCCTCATATGTCCATCGCCTGCATCAGAACCGCGAACACGGCGTCGAGCACGATCACCGCAACGATGCTCTGCACCACGGTGGAGGTGGTTGCTGCGCCGAGCGCGCGCGTGTCGCGGCCCACCGTCATGCCCATGCGCGAGCCGATCACCGCGATGACGAGGGCGAACACCGGCGCCTTCGCCAGGCCGACGAAAACATGGCGCGTGTCAAGGGCCTCTCGAAGATGCGCCAGGAAGGCGCCGGGGCTGATGTCGAGCATCGGTCCAGCGATCGCCATCGAACCAAGCAGGCTCGCCACGTCGCCGACAAAGACCAGCAGCGGCAGCACGATCATCAGCGCCAGCACGCGTGGCACCACCAGCACCTGCATGGGCGACAGGCCGAGGGTGCGGATGGCGTCGGTCTCCTCGGTCAGGCGCATCGAGCCGAGCTGGGCCGTGAAGGCCGCGCCCGAGCGGCCGGCGACGATCACGGCGACGATGATCGGCGCGAACTCGCGCGTCGCGCCGATGCCCACGCCGTCGACGACGAAAATGTTGGCGCCGTACTTTTCGGCCTGCAGGCCGAGCAGGTAGGTGATGACCACACCGATCAGCATCGTCACCAGGGCCACCACCGGGATCGCCGTCAGACCGGTCTGCTCCAGCTGCACCGTCAGCTCGCGCAGGCGCAAGCGATTCGGTTGGCGCATCGCTTCGGCGAAGGCGACCAGGGTCGCGCCGAGAAAGTTCACATGTCCGCCGAGCAGTTCCGCCAGCTCGACCACCTTGCGACCGAGTTGCGCCAGCGCGCGCGGTCGGTGCGACGGCGGCGCCGGGCTGGTAGCGTCGAGGTGCGCGCGCACCTGATCGAGGATGCGGCCGTCGGCCGCGCTGAAACCGACCCAGGACAGCCCCTCCGGCCTGGCCCGCAACGCCCGCAGCAGCACCAGGGCGGCCGCGGAGTCGATCTCCTCCAGCGCGCTGCCGTCGATAGCCGCGCCGACAGGCAGTGACAAACCGGCCAGCGCCGCTTCGATCTCGACCAGGTGCGTCAGGCGCCAGGCGCCTGTCAGACGCAGCCGGGTCGGCACGTTGCCGGTGTCGAGCGCGAACCAGGGTGAGGCGGCCATGTCGGCGCGAGGATAGCCGGCGCTCAGGCCTGCCAGACGCCGTAGCCGTCTTCGCGCAGCCCGATCGCCAGCTCGACCTCCATCTCGCGCGCCGCTTCGTAGGGCATCGGGTTGTAGACCTCGTACAGCGCCGGCAGCAGGCGCAGGCCGTACTCAAGGACGAAGCGGTTGGCCTGGATGCCGGCCTTGTGGCGGTCGAAGCGCAGGTCGGGGTCCAGGCCGGTCATGCCGACGTAGACGAACGGCTTGCCGAGGCGGTGCTCCGGATTGGCCTTGCGAAAGGCGGCCTCGTTCCAGACCCGGTCGGACAGCTCGACGACATAGACGTGGTGATGGTGGCTGGCGCGTCGGCGCATCTCGGGCTCGCCGGCGCGACGCAGCTCAGGCTGCGGCCAGGCGCTTCAGGTAGCGGCGCACGCGCTGGGCATTCGCGCCGATGTCGCTGCCGCCGATGCGCGATAACGAGCGCACGTCGACCAGGCTGCCCTGGGCCTGCGCTCGCACGCGGACCACGATGTCGTCCTTGAAGCCGAAGAAGAGCGTGCTGTCGGTGGCCTCGATGCGCAAGGCCTCCGGGGCCACCGCCACGATCTGCCAGCCCATCGCGCGGGCCGCCTGTTCGGCGCGCGCGAAGGCCTCGGCCGGCGGCACTGCCAGGGGCAGCGAGACGATGTCGGGGTAGCCGAGCCGCTGCTGCACGGCCGTGTCGGCGAGGTAGTCGACCGGGTTGCGCGCGCCCTGGCGCAAGGGCAGCACCGCAACGAACACGGGCGGATCGCGCGTGTCGGTGCTGATATCGTGGATCTTCGGCAAGCGCTGCGCCTGCGCGTAGAGGTAGAGCGGCGGCAGCGCGACGACGATGTTGAGCGCCAGGGCCAGGATGGCGAGCGTTCGACCCGGAGCGCCTCGCGCACGACGCGTGAGAGCCCAGGCCAACAACGCCAGCACGGCACCGGCGAGCGCGCCGAAAACAGCGTAACGAAGGATCAGAAAACCGTCACCCAGCGGCCACAGGCCGCTGCGGTAGCCGAGTCCGGCCGACAGCGCGGCCGCGGCGCAAATCAGGCCGACCAGCAGGGCGGTAAAAGCGCAGATGACGGCGGCACTTCGCCTGCCGGAGCGCGGGAAACTCGAGAGGGTGGTCATGGGCGCCGATCGTCGCTTGCCGCGCGATGGTGCCAGACGCAGGGTCAAGCGTGACGCTAGCCGTCAGACGACGGGCTGGCGCAGGACGCTGACGAGCAGGATCGCTGCGGCGACGGACAGGGCCCAGATGACCAAGGTCACCAGCAGGCTGCGCCGGTTCCTGTCGCGAAACAGGCGCCGCTGCGCAGGCCAGAACGACGGGGTCTTGCGCATCGCTCCGGGCGTGCAGGCGCCGCCGCTCAGGTCGGGGTCACCAGCCGCGCACGCGCGACCGATGACCCTTCGCGGTCAGCTTGCTTCAGGCGCGCTTGGCCTTGCCGGCGGCCTTGACGGCCGTGGCGGTTACGGCGGCGAAGTTCGCTTCGGCGGTCTCGGCGGCTTGACGGCCAGCCTTCTGCAGGCCGTCGAACGCGCTGTTCGCGTTGGCCATCGCCGACTTGAACAGGGCGATGCCGCTGCCCGTGCCTTCGGGGGCGTTCTTGGCAGCCGCTTCGATCAGGGCAGCGAACGAGCTTTGCGCCGCCGCGGCTTGCTGGCCGGCGACCTTCTCGATGTCGGCCTTAATGCCGGCGACGATGCCGTAGACCTGTTTGCCGTATGCGCTGGCCTTCTCGGCGTTCGGCTGCAGCAGGGTGCTTTGCAGCGCGAGCAGGGCTTGCGGGTCCTTGGCCGACAGCGCGGCGCGGCCGGTTTCGGTGGCTTCGTCGAAGCTAGCCTTGACGACTTGCAGGTTCAGGGCGGTCAGTTGCTCGACGCCTTCGAAAGCCTTGGCGCCGAGGCCCATCAGGACTTCGAAGTTGGCCTTGTTGGCGGCGGCGAATTGGTCGGTGTTCAGCATGGTGGGCTCCAGTGGTTGGCTTTTGGTCTCGATGCAGTTTTGCTGCACTGCAACATGACGCTATCTTACTGGGCGGATCGGCGAATGCAAGCCCAAATTGCTGCATTGCAGCATTTTAGAGGTGTGGTTCTAGAACCGGGCCTGCACCGTAGACTGCGCGGCCGCACCGAACCGAGCCCGAAGGAGAAGCCGATTTGAAACTGCAGATGGCCAAGAACTCGCTCTTCGCGACCCTGCTGCGCTCGCCGTGGTGGGTCAGCCTGGCCATCGCGGCCGTGCTCGCGCTCGTGGCGGCGGCCCTGCTGCCGGCCGACTACCGCATTGCCGGCGCCCTGTCGACCTTCCCCTTTGTCGTGATCAGCGCCTTGGCGGCGCGGCGCCAGTGGCACCTGCCGAGCGCCACGCGCGTGGCCGAGACGCTGGAGGCCACCGGCGCGATGGCCTGGCCGGCCTTCGCCGCCCTGCTCGAGCAGGCCTTCCGGCGCGACGGCTACACGGTGCAGCGCGGCAGCGCGGCGGCGGTCGACTTCGAACTCGAACGCCAGGGCCGCAAGATGCTGGTCTGCGCGCGGCGCTGGAAGTCGGCTCGCACCGGCCTGGACCCTCTGCGCGCACTGCAGGCCGCCCGCGAGGCGAGCGAGGCGCCGGACGCGCTCTACGTCGGCCTGGGCGAGCTGACCGACAACGCACGCCCCTTTGCGACCGAGCACCGCATCGCCATCTGGCAGGCCGCCGAGCTGGCCCACGCGCTGCGCGGCCTGCCGCTGCGCCCACCGGCCTCACGCTGAGGCCGGCGCGCGCCGACGCCGACCCGGTGCGCCCGGCGCCGCAGCGGACAATCCGCGCATGAAAACCCCCAAGCGCCTGCAGTCCCTGCTCGACGAAGGCCTGATCGACGGCGTGCAGCGCCAGCTGATGAGTGGCAAGGAGGCGATGGTCTTCGTGGTCCGCTGCGGCGACGAGACGCGCTGCGCCAAGGTCTACAAGGAGGCCACCCAGCGCAGCTTCCGCCAGGCGGTGGACTACACCGAGAACCGCAAGGTCAAGAACACGCGCCAGGCCCGCGCCATGGCCAAGGGCACGCGCTTCGGCAAGCAGTCCCAGGAGGCGGCCTGGCAGAGCGCCGAGGTCGACGCGCTGTACCGGCTGGCTGCGGCCGGCGTGCGCGTGCCGCGGCCGTACAACTTCCACGACGGCGTGCTGCTGATGGAACTGGTGGCCGATGCGGAGGGCGGTGCGGCACCGCGACTGAACGATGTGCACTTCACGCCCGAGCAGGCGCGCGCGCACCATGCGACCCTCATCGGCGAGGTGGTACGCATGCTGTGCGCCGGCGTGATCCACGGTGACTTGTCGGAGTTCAACATCCTGCTGGCCGCCGACGGGCCGGTGATCATCGACCTGCCGCAGGCGGTGGACGCCGCCGGCAACAACCATGCGCAGCGCATGCTGCTGCGCGACGTCGGCAATCTGCGCCACTTCTTCGGCCGCGCGGCGCCTGAACTGCGGCAGACGCATTACGGGCCCGAGATGTGGTCCCTGTTCGAGCGCGGGCTGCTGCAACCCGACACGCCGCTCACCGGCCGCTACGAGCACAAGGCCGGTGCGGTGGACCTGCGCCAGGTGATGCGCGAGATCGATGCGGCCCGCGACGAGGAAGCCGCGCGGCTGCAGCGCATGCAGACGATGGCCTGAACCCGGCCCGCGCCATGACCTCCAGGCCGGTTCGCGTGCTGTCCGTCATCGCGCCGATGACGCAGCTCAACACGCCCTACCCCTCGAGCGCCTACCTGACGGGCTTTCTGCGCTCGCGCGGCATCGCCGCGGTGCAGGAAGACCTGGCGCTAGCGCTGGCCCTGAGCCTGCTGTCGGGCGACGGGCTCGCTGCCGTCCACGCACACCTGACGGCGCTGCCGCCACGGCAGCGCGGCCCGCTGGGCGCCGCCTTCGTCGAGCGCTTCATGCGGTACCACGCCACGATCGGCCCAACAGTGGCCTTCCTGCAGGGGCGGGACGCGACCCTCGCCCACCGCATCGGCACGCGCCGCTTCCTTCCCGAGGGGCCGCGCTTCGCGTCGCTGGAGGTGTATGTCGACGCCGCGGGTGGGGATCCGATGGCCTGGGCCTTCGGCGCGCTGGGCGTGCAGGATCGCGCTCGGCACCTGGCCACGCTGTATCTGAACGACATCGCCGACGTGCTGCGCGAGGGTGTCGATGCGCGCTTCGAGTTCGTGCGCTACGCCGAGAGCCTGGCGCAGAGCCAGCCCACCTTCGACCCCCTGGCCGAGGCGCTGGCGGCGCCGCTGAACCTGGTCGACCAGATGCTGCGCGATCTCGCCTGCGCGGCCGTCGAGCGCCACCAGCCGACGATCGTGCTGGTGTCGGTGCCCTTCCCTGGCGCGGTGTACGCCGCCTTTCGGATCGCGCAGGCGATCAAGGCGCAGGATCCCAGCATCGTCACGGTGCTCGGCGGCGGCTACGTCAACACCGAGTTGCGCGAGCTGAGCGAACCGCGGGTCTTCGACCACTTCGACTACGTCACGCTCGATGCCGGCGAGCGGCCGCTGCTGGCCTTGCTCGAGCATCTGGCGGGCAAGCGCTCGGTGGCGAGGCTGGTACGCACCTACCTGCGGCCGGCGGGCAGCGACGAAGTGCGATACGTCAACTTCGTCGAGCCCGACCTGCCCTTTGACGAGGTCGGCACGCCGACCTGGGATGGCTTGCCGCTGGACAAGTACCTGTCGCTGCTGGACATGCTCAACCCGATGCACCGGCTGTGGTCCGACGGGCGCTGGAACAAGCTCACCGTGGCGCACGGCTGCTACTGGAAGAAGTGCAGTTTCTGCGACGTCAGCCTGGACTACATCTCGCGCTACGACGCGGCCAGCGCCGAAACCCTGGTGAACCGCGTCGAGGCCATCGTCGCCGAGACCGGGCAGACCGGCTTTCACTTCGTCGACGAGGCCGCGCCGCCCAAGGCGCTGAAGGCACTCGCCGTCGAGCTGCAGCGGCGGCACCTGGAGATCTCGTGGTGGGGCAACATCCGCTTCGAAAAGTCGTTCACGCCGGCCCTGTGCCAGCAGCTCGCCGACAGCGGCTGCATCGCCATCTCGGGCGGCCTGGAAGTCGCCTCCGACCGCCTGCTGGCGCTGATGAAGAAGGGTGTGTCGGTGGACCAGGTGGCGCGCGTGACGCGCGCCTTCTCCGATGCCGGCATCCTGGTGCATGCCTACCTGATGTACGGTTTCCCGACCCAGACGGTGCAGGACACGGTCGACGCGCTGGAGTACGTGCGCCAGCTGTTCGCCGCCGGCTGCATCCAGTCGGGCTTCTTCCACCGCTTCGCCTGCACCGTGCATTCACCGGTCGGCCGGGACCCGGCCGCCTATGGCGTGACCCTGCAGCCGCTGCCGCCCGTGCGCTTTGCGAAGAACGACATCGGCTTCAACGACCCCACCGGCACCGATCACGACGCCCTGGGCGTTGCGCTGAAGAAGGCGCTCTACAACTACATGCACGGTGTGGGCCTGGAAGAGAACGTGCGCCGCTGGTTCGACATGCCGGTGCCGAAGACGCGGGTCGCGCGGCACTACGTCGAGCGCGCGCTGGCAGCGCCGCGATGAATTACCTCGTGGGCTACCCGGCTGCCTTGCTGGCCCAGGTGCAGCCGCTGATCGACGCCGGACGCCTGGGCTCCATGCTGCGCGAGCGCTACCCCGATGCGCACGAGGTGCGCAGCGACCGCGCGCTGCTCGACTACGTGAGCACGCTGAAACGCGAGCACCTGCGCAGCGCGCCGCCGCTGGCCAAGGTGGTGTGGGATCCCAAGATTCACATCCTGCGCAACGCGCTGGGCACGCACACCACGGTGTCGCGCGTGCAGGGCACGCAGTTGAAGGCCAAGCGCGAGATCCGCGTGTCAAGCTTGTTCAAGCAGGCGCCCGCCGCCTTCCTGAAGATGATCGTGGTGCACGAGCTGGCCCACCTGAAGGTACGCGAGCACGACAAGGCCTTCTATGCACTGTGCGAGCACATCGAGCCGGCCTACCACCAACTCGAGTTTGACCTGCGCCTCTGGCTGACCGCGCTGGAGCGCGAAGGGTCGGGCGCCGCCTAGTTTTCGGCCGGCCGGCGGAAGTCGTCGTCGATCCAGGCCCGTGCGCTCGCTGCGTCGAGCTTGAAGGCCGCCGCCACCCGCACCTGGGCCAGTCGATCGCCCGCAGCGTCCCTCGCCGACAGCAGCGCGTGCGGGTCGTCCTCGTCGGCCACGATGTCGAGCGTGACGTTGATGCGCTCGGCGCCGGCCAGCACACTGATCGCCTTGTGGTGCAAGGCGTGCAGGTGCTGCTCGTGCCGACGCACGACTTCGGCGGCCGTCTTGACCAGGGTGTTGAAGGCCGCAGCGTCCAGCGGCTTGGGGTTCTTCTTGTCGCGGCCCATGGTCCAGGGGCCGACCAGGGCCGGCTCGGCCTGGCCCTGCCGCAACATCTCGACGGCCCAGCCCTCGTCGTCGTTGTTCTTGATGACACGGGCGGTCCAGCCGTTGTCGCGCCACAAGCGCGGCTCCTTGAGCGTGTCGTCGCTGGTGTCGGCTGCCATGCTGCCTCAGGCGCTGGCCACGGCGCGCGACGCCGCTTCGCGCCACACGGGGCCGGCATACACCCGCTCCTGCTCGCGGCAGCTGTGCACGAGCTTGATCAGATGGTCGTCGTCGCTGGCCAGCGCGCGCGCCACCAGGGCCGGCCAGGGCTTGATGGCCGCGCGCGGCAGGCTCGATCGGTCGGTGTCGCTCAGGCCGCTGGCGGCATGACCGGCGGCGTAGGCCAGCCAGTAGTGGCCCAGGGCCTCGGGCACCTCCTCGGGCTCGATCCAGGGCAGCAGCTCGCGCATCGCATGGGCGCTCGTGACCAGGTGCAGCACGGTGAAGTTGTCGCTGGCGGCGTACAGGCGCGCCGCCAGCGCGGCCAGTTGCGCCAACGTGCTCTCGGGGTCGATGCGCAGGGTCGCGGCGACCCGGGCGAAGCCGGGTTGCTCGGCCACCAAGGCCATGCGCTCGGCGATCAAGGGGCGCTTGGGCTTGGCGATGTCCAGGCGCGCCAGGACGTTGGCCGGGTCGCCCTCGGTCCCCGCCAGAGGTGCCTCGCCGAGGGCGAACCAGCGGCAGGCCCAGTAAGCCAGCGCATCGGCGAGCTCGTGCGAGTGGCCCGCGCTGACAGCGTAGGCCGTGCGGATCAGGCCATGGAAGGCGGCCGCGCCGACCCCGCGAAACAACACCGGCAGCACCTGGGGCAGCATGGCCGGCGCTCCCTCGTGGTCGAGCCAGTCGTTGAAGAGGCTGCGGTAGGCCGGCCAGGCACGCGGGTCACCGAGGCGGCCAGCCCAGGCGTCGCCCGCAGGCCAGGGCTCGGCGGCCGGCGCCGGGCGCAGGCGGGTGGCATAGCGCTCGGCGAAGGCCGACAGGCCGGCTTCGTCGGCGCCCAGGCGCGCTAGCGCCACCAGGGCCATCGGCAGGTGGCTGGAGAGGTTGCGGCTGTACTCGGCGTCGTACTGCGCACCTCGATCAAGGAGTTGGCGAAGGCTCATGAAGTTCGGCGCGTTGATCGGGCCCTGAAACGACGAAGGCAGGGGGATCGCCCCTGCCTTCATCCAACGAGCGAGAAGAGCTTACTTCTTCTTCTCGTCCTTCTTCATCTCGTCCTTCTTGGCCGCGCTGGCAGCGGGGGCAGCCGCCTTGGCGTCCTTCTTCATCTCGTCCTTCTTGGCCGGCGCGCTGGCGGCGGCCTTGGCGGCCGGGGCCGCTGCGGCGTGCGAAGCGGCATGGGCCGGCAGGGCGATGGCGCCAGCGGCGAACAACAGGGCGGTCAGGAGCTTGCTCATGGGAGTCTCTTTCAAGTTTGGGGGATTTGCTGATACCTAAGATGCAGCCGCCGGACACGCAGCCCGAGCGACGCGCGAACTTAACGCAGCCCGGTGCGTTCGGTAGACAGGGTCTGCCCGGATTCCGCCGGCCACATCCGCCGCAGCGCCGGCAACGTAGAGTTCGGGGCCTTGCGCTGCCAGCCCCCGAGCGTCCGACGCCCGCCAAAGATGCTGCATCTGTTGTTTTCCCGCCCGCTTCTTGCCGCCTTGACCCTGGCGCTGGGGCTGCCCGCCCTGGCCGCCCCGCACGTCCCGCCCAGCGACCAGACCGTGCTCGAACGCGTACCTGCCCGCGCGGTCGACCCGCGGGCGCGCGACCTGCAGGCCCTGCGGGCCGCCTGGCGCTCTAACCCGAACGATGTCGACCTGGCCGTGAAACTGGCGCGGCGCTACGTCGACGAAGCGGCGGCCGAAGGCGATCCGCGCTACATCGGCTACGCCCAGGCCGCACTCGGCCCATGGTGGAACGAGCGCGCGCCGCCGGTCGCGGTGCGCGTGCAGCGCGCCGTGTTGCGCCAGTTTGGACACCAGTTCAGTGAGGCCCTGGACGACCTGGACGCCACGGTTGCCGCGGAGCCAGACAACGCCGAGGCCTGGTCGTGGCTGGCTGCGATCCACATGGTGCGCGCCGACTACGCCGACGCCGCTCGCGCCTGTCAGGCACTAGCCCCGCAGACCACGGCCCTGCTGGCGGCCGGCTGCCAGGCATCGGTCGACTCGCTGACCGGGCGCGCCGGCGCAGCGTCGATCGCCCTGGCCGTGGCGCTGAAAGGGGCCGGCGAGGCCGCGCCTGCCGAGCGCCTGTGGGCGCTGACCCGCCAGGCCGAGGTGGCCGAGCGCCGCGGGGCGATCGCGATCGCCGAACGCGCTTTCAAGGAGGCCCTGGCCCTGGGCGTGCCCGATGTCTACCTGCAAGCCGCCTATGCCGACTTCCTGCTCGACCAGGGCCGTGCCGGCGAGGTTCTGAACCTGCTCAAGGACGGCGCCCGGGCCGACGTGCTGCTGCTGCGCCTGGCCCTGGCTGCCAAGGCCACGGGCGACGCACGGGCGGCTGGCTGGGCGCGTGACCTCGCAGCGCGCTTCGGGGCCGCCCGCGCCCGCGGCGACAGCACCCACGAGAAGGAGGAGGCGCGTTTCGTGCTCGCCCTGCAGGGCGACGCCAAGCGCGCGCTGGCCCTGGCCCGCAGCAACTACGAGGTGCAGCGCGAACCCGCCGATGCCCGCATCCTGCTCGAGGCCGCTCTCGCCGCACGCCAGCCCGCGGCGGCGGCGCCGGTGCGCACTTGGCTGGAGGCCAACCGCGTTGAGAGCGTGATCCTGCAGACCCTGATCGGCCAGCTCGGGGGCGGACGATGAAGCAGCTGTGGGTCGCGCTGGGCCTGGTGCTCGGCCTGTGCGCACCGACCCAGGCCCACAAGCCCTCGGACAGCTACCTGTCGATCAGTGTCGGCGGGGACCAGATCACCGGCCAGTGGGACATCGCGCTACGCGACCTCGATTTCGCCCTCGGCCTGGACGCCGATGGCAACGGCGCGATCACGTGGGGCGAAGTGCGCGCCCGGCATGGCGAGATCGCGGCCTATGCGCTGGCCCGCCTGGCGCTGCGCGCTGACGGTGCCCCCTGCAGCATCGAGCCCGGCGCGCAGCAGATCGACGAGCACACCGACGGCGCCTACACCGTGCTGGCCCTGGCCTTTCGCTGCCCCGCCAAGGCGCCGGCCGAACTGGCGCTCGACTACAGCCTGTTCGCCGACCTCGACCCGCAACACCGCGGCCTGCTCAAGCTGCAGGCGCTGGGCAGCGCGCGCACCGCGGTCCTCGGCCCGCAGGCGCCGACGCAGAGGTTCGAACTCAAGGCTGTCAGCCGCTGGGCCCAGTTCATCGACTACGCGCGCGAGGGGGTTTGGCACATCTGGATCGGATTCGACCACATCCTGTTCCTGCTCTCGCTGCTGCTGCCGGCGGTGCTGGTCTGGCGCGCCCGCCATGCGCCGCGCTGGCAGCCGGTCGAGACCTTTCGCTCGGCCTTCATCGACGTCCTCAAGATCGTCACGGCCTTCACGGTCGCGCACTCGATCACCCTGTCGTTGGCCACGCTGGGTGTGATCGAGCTGCCCTCGCGCTGGGTCGAGTCCGCCATCGCGGCCTCGGTCGTGCTGGCCGCGCTGAACAACGTCTGGCCGCTGTTCCGCGGCCGGCGCTGGACGGTGGCCTTCGCCTTCGGCTTGATCCACGGCTTCGGCTTCGCCAGTGTGCTGGCCGATCTGGGTCTGCCGCGCGAAGCCCTCGTGCTGGCCCTGGTGGGCTTCAACCTCGGGGTCGAGGGCGGCCAGCTGGCGATCGTGCTGGTTTTCCTTCCGCTGGCCTTCGCGCTGCGGCGCACCGCGTTCTATCGCAGGTGGGTGATGCTGGGCGGCTCGCTGCTGATCGCCGCCCTGGCCGGTGTCTGGCTGGTCGAGCGGGCCTTGGACATCAAACTGCTCGGCTTCTGATCGACCCTATCGCGCAGCGACCTCGAAGGCCAGGGTCGCGAACCAGCTCTCCCACTGGTCGGCCGACTGGCGCGACACCCGCAGGTCGACACCGCGCAGCAGCCAGCGCCCGGCCAGCGGTGGCGCGACGCGCACGCGGCCCTCGGCATCGGTCTTTCGCCAGATGCCGACCGGGCTGATGTTGCTGACCAGCTCGACCGGCAGGTCGGCCAGCGGCACGCCGTCGCGCAGCACCTGGAAGCCGAGCTCGTCGCCAGCCCGGATGGGGCTGCGCGGACTGTCCAGGCGTACGTCCATGCCCAACGGCAGGGGCACGCGCAGTCCGGTGCCGCCGAGCTCGATGCGCGCGAATTTGGTATAGCGCTCGCGCCAGGGCAGGCCGCGCGCCTTCATTGCCGCCCAGCTCGCGCGCAGGGCCGGGCCGGCCTGGATTTCGCGCAGGTAGAGCTCGATCTTGTCCGGCGGCACCTCGACATCGAAGGGCGCCAGCTGGGCCCAGCAGGTCAGCGCGGCGCCCGGCTTGAACGGCGTGGCGCCACGCACGACCAGCGACGCGGGGCGGTCCTCGACATGCGCCAGCGGCGCCGCCGTGGCGCCTTCGCCACGGCAGCCGCTGCCGACGAGGTACTCGTAGCCGAGCGGGAACTCGTACGTCGGAAAGCGGTTGCCGGTGCCCAGGGCGAACACCGGTTGGCCACCCGGCGCGGGCGCCAGTGGCTGGAACCAGGTGTCGTGGGCCGGCGCGCTGGCGGTCAGCATCACCAGGGCCGCCGCCATGGCCGTTCTGCAGGTCGGTGTCATGCGTGAAGCCTACGACAGTGCGCCGCGACTGGATGCGCCGGTGTCAAAACTGCGCCTGCAGTGTGAGGCGCAAGCTGCGCGGCTCGGCCGGGTGCACGTGGCGGTCGGCCGCGGCCGTGCTCTCGCCCGGAAGTTGCGACTCGTAGAAGTACTGGATGTCGTTGACCTTGCGGTCGCGCAGGTTGAAGACGTCGAGCGTGGCTTCCAGGCGCGGGCTGAATCGGTAGCCCACGCGCAGGTTGGTGGTCAACGATGACATGGCGCGAACGCTGTTGTCTTCGACCAACGCGCCAGGGCCGAGGTAGCGCCATTGCAGGCTGGCCGACCAGGGGCCGGAATAGCGCACCGTGGCGGCCACCGACGCGACGCGGTCGATCGCATTCGGGATCCGGTCGCCGTTCCTGAAGCGTGCGTGGGTCCAGGCGAGGTCGGCATCGAACAGCAACCAGGGCAGCGGGATCCAGCGGTTGTTCCACTCGAGGCCACGGCGGGTGCTGGCGCCGCTGGCCTGCGTTGCGCCCGCATCGCCGACGTAGACCAGTTCGGAGTCGAAGTCGAGCTTCCACAGAGCGATCGAACTCTGCAGGCCGGGGATGGCCTCGGTGCGAAGACCGACCTCGAAGCCGCGCGAGGACACCAACGGCGGCACCTTCTCCACCGCGTCGCCGCTCTTCGGGTCGATGCTGGCCGTGGTGCCGCGCGCGTCGTTGCTGTGCAGCCCGCGACCGGCGTTGAAGAAGGCCTCGGTCTTCGCGAACGGGCCTGCAATGAGCGACAGCTTCGGCGACACCTGCGCATCGCGCGACCGGCCGCCGTTGACGGCCAGCGTGAGCGCGTCGACGCGGTTGCGAACATGGTCGGCGCGCAGACCGACGACGGCGCGCAAGGCGCCCGGCAACACATCGATCGCCGTCTGTGCATACAGGCCGAGCAGCGTTTCGCGCACCTCGTCTTCTCGCACGGTGGCCGTGATCTGCCGCGCCGCGCTGTCGAAGAGGCCGACGCGCGCGCGGTCGTGACGCAGCGAGGCGCCGACTTCGCTGCGGGCCTCCAAGTCGCCAAGCGCGTGGTTGAAGGACTGGCTCGCGTCCAGGCCGAGGATGCTGCGCTCGTCGCGTTGCTTGAACTGGTCGCCGGCCGTCGGCCGCTCGAGCGCGTAGGTGAAGTTGGAGTTCAGGTCGAGCCGGTAGCGGATCGCATAGGCCGAGATCTTGGTGCGTCCGGACAGGCTGTCGCCATGCCATTCGCCCGACAGGCTGGTGCGCGAGGTATCGCCGCCGGTACTCGGGTCGAGCGAGTCAAAGCGGCCGATGGTTCCGGCATCGATCAGCCGCTGCGGCACCTGGTCGGTGCCGTTCCAGCTCGCGCGGTAGCCCATCAGGCTCGCGCTCCACCCGCGCGCGGCCGTGCCCCCCGACAGCGTGAACACCGCGTTGTCCTTGCGCAGGCGTTCCGGCACGGTCCAGGGGCCGTCGTTGCCCTGCACTTCTACCGCACCGAGCAGGGTCACGCCGTCGGGCGCGATCGCGAACGAGGCGCCGCCCACGGCGCGGCGGAAGTCGCCTTCGCCGAGCGTGACCTGGACGAAGGGCGCATCGAACTTGCGCAGGTACGCGATGTCGGCCGACCCGGCGGAAGAGAAGTCGCCATTGCCAGCGAAGTACGGCCCCTTGCGGTACTCGATGCGCTGGACCAGTTCCGGCATCAGGAAGTTGAGGTCGGTGTAACCCTGGCCATGGCCGTGGCTGGGCATGTTGACCGGCATGCCGTTGACGCGGCTCGCGAAGTCGGTGCCGTGATCGAGGTTGAAGCCGCGCAGGAAGTACTGGTTGGCCTTGCCGTCACCGGAGTGCTGGGTCACGATCAAGCCGGGCACGAACTCGAGCACTTCGCCCGGGCGCAATGCCGGCCGGCTCTTCAGTAACTCGCGGTTGATGACGCCCTGAGAAGCAGCGTCGGAGGACCCGACAGCATTGTTGTAGTGGCCGGTGACGGAGATGCTTTGCGTCGGCGCGGACGGCTGTTCGGTCGAAGGCTGGGCTTGCGCGCAGGCGCAAAGCGAGGCGGCGGCCGCGATCGCGGCACGCCCGAAATTCGGACGCATGGCGGAGCTCCTGCAGGGGCGAAGACCACGTCACGCCGACGGCGTGACGCTGCGCGAGACGAGGTCTTCAGCCCAGACGGGGCGGCTTGCGCAGCGGCGCAGGAGTGAAGGCGCACCAGGCCCAGGCCCGCGCTGCGCGCTGCACCTGGGCGCAAGCGGCCGGTGTCACGCGCGAAAACGCCAGCGCCATCAAGGCCAGTGCCGCGGTGAGCGCGAACGACGCACTGTCGAGCGCCGCGTCGGCCTCGACGGGCAGCGCCGTGACGTCATGCCTGTCGTGGTGGTGCCGCTCTTCAGCGTCGTGATGGTGCGCAGGCTGCGCCGACGCGACCGCATCGCGGTGGCGATGCAGGGGCCCGCTGCCCAGCGCCTGCGCCGCGGCCAGGCCCTGCACCAGCAGGATCGCGGCCAGCCACAACGCAAGCACCCGCAGCAGGTCGGCAAGGGTGGAACGGGCGCGGGGTGCGAGCAGCATGGCGGGCGCATCCTACGCGCGGTGCCGCGCGCGGATGCACGCGACTCCAGTCAGGCAGTCGCCGATCAGCCCGGCGGGCGATTGGGCAAGCCGATGTGGAAGGTGGCTCCCTGCCCGGGCTGGCTCTCGGCCCACACGCGGCCGCCATGGCGCTCGACAGCGCGGCGCACGATGCTCAGCCCCACGCCGTGCCCGTCGAAGGCCTGCCCGTGTAGGCGCACGAAAGGCATGAACAGGCCGTCCGCGGCGTCGGCGCTGAAACCGACGCCGTTGTCGCGCACGTACAGCAACGCTTCCGTCGCCGTCGACGAACCACCAATGTCGACACGGGCCCCTTGCGTGCCGCTGCTGAACTTGACCGCGTTGCCGATCAGGTTGGCCAATGCCGGCGTCAGCAGGTCCGGATCCGCATCGACGGTGGGCAATGCGTGGATCACGACCGACGGCATCGCCAGCGCGCCCCGCTCCAGCGTCAGCTGGTCCACCACTTGTTGGACCAGGGGGCGCAGGTCGAGGGGCTGGCGACGCAGGGCCGCGTCGCCGACACGGGCCAGCGACAGCAGGGCCGAGACCAGCCGCGCCGAGCTCTCGGCCTGGTTGGCGATGAGCGGCAGCACCCGACGGGCCATGGCATCGTTGCCGCGCTGCAAGGCCTCGTCGGCCAGGCGCGCAGCACCGGAGATGCCTCCGAGCGAGCCGCGCAGATCGTGCGAGACGCTGCGATTGAAGCTCTCCAGGCCCGCCACCATGCTCTGCAGGTCGGCCGTGCGCTGTGAGACCGCCGCCTCCAGTGAGGCGTTGAGGACGGTCAGCTCGTCTTCGGCAGCACGCCGCCGTGACACCTCGGTTTCGAGCGCGCGGCGCCTGCGCAGCAGGCTGACGGTCAGCAGCGTCAGTGACAGAACCAGCACCGGCAGCACACCCCAGTAGCGCAGCGCGACAGAGTCGACCTCTGCCACGGCCATGACGACCGCGAGCATCGGAATACTCCACAGCACCGCGCCGACGATGGCATGGCCGGCGCCGGGCTCGCGCCGCGACGCCCATATCGCCAGGGTGCCCATCGCGGCAAAACAGACACCGACCATCAGGTTGGCCCAGACGCGCGGGACCCGGACGAGTCCCAAGCCGGTCAGGATGATCAGGCCGCTGTAGACCGCCACCGGCAACAGGGTGAACCAAAGTGCCCGCCGGCGCAGATCTGGGGGCACGTCCAGATACGCCAGCAAGCCCAGGGCGAGGCACGCGACACCCAGCAGGAGCACGTGGGACAGGTTCGAGACCAGCAGAAAGCGGTCGACCGGCAGGTGGTAGCGGTTGGTCGCCATCCACAGCGACAACAAGGCCATCGCCAGCGCAAACCAGCCCATGCCGGCCTCGCCGTCGCGCCGCCACAGGGCGAGGCACAACACGGCCACGATGGCGAGCACGAAGGCGACGACATCGGTGCCCTGGTAGGGTTGGATGGCGTAGTCGACGACGGGCATCGTCAGCAGTCCCTCAGCCGTGCAGGGCCGCTTCCAGTGCGTCAACGAACATCTTGGCCACGTCGAACCCGGTCTGGTCGCTGATCTCGCGGAAACAGGTCGGGCTGGTGACGTTGATCTCGGTCAGGCAGTCGCCGATCACGTCCACACCCACCAGCAGCAGGCCGCGCGCGGCGAGCGTCGGGCCGAGGCCTTCGGCGATCTGTCGATCGCGCGCCGACAGCGGCTGCGCGACGCCCTTGCCACCCACCGCCAGGTTGCCGCGGATCTCCTTGCCCTGCGGAATGCGCGCGAGCGAAAACGGCACCGGCTCGCCGCCGATGATCAGGATGCGCTTGTCGCCATGCACGATCTCGGGCAGGTACTTCTGCACCATCAGGGTCACGCGGCCGTCCTGGTTCAGGGTCTCGATGATGCTGCCCAAGTTGAGCCCGTCGGGCCCGACGCGGAAGATGCCCATGCCACCCATGCCGTCGAGCGGCTTCAGGATGATGTCGCCGTGCTCGGCGTGGAAGGCGCGCACGGCAGAAGCCTGGCGCGTGACGAGGGTCGGCCCGGTGAACTGCGGGAACTCGAGGATTGCCAGCTTCTCCGGGTGCTCTCGCAGCGACGCCGGCTTGTTGAACACGCGCGCGCCCTCGCGCTCGGCCTGCGACAACAGGTGCGTAGCGTAGAAGAACTCGCTGTCGAAGGGCGGGTCCTTGCGCATCAGCACCGCAGCGGTGTCGCCCAGGGCCAGGTCGGATGTCTGCTCGACCTCGAACCAGTCGTGGTCGTCGCCGGTGAGCGCGATGCGCCGCGCAGCGATCGCGCTGACACGTCCGCCGCGCCACCACACCAGCTGCGGCACTTCGCAGGCCCACAGTTCATGGCCGCGCGCTGCCGCCTCGCGCATCATCGCGAAGGTCGAGTCCTTGACGATCTTGAAGGACTCGAGCGGATCGGCAACGAAGAGCAGGCGCATGGGCGGATGAGACAGCCAGGGAAGCGCTACTGTTGCACAAGCCGCGCCGGCCTGCCGGTGCTGCGCGCATCAGCCCCTTCAGGCCTTGAGCGCAGCGCGCATGCGCGCCCCGATGCCGACCAGGCGTGCCAGCGGTTCATTGGCGAACACCAGGCGCAGGTAGCGCGACGTGTCGGGCAGGCCCCAGTTTTCCATCGAGGTGGCGGCGATCTGCGCCCGCTCCAGCAGGGCACGTGAGGCCTCGCGGCCGTTCGAGCCGAGTGGCGCCATGTCGATCAACAGCGACCAGCCGCCCTGTGGACGGACAACGGCGAAGTCGCCCTGCAGTTCGCTCAGCAGCAGGTCGCGACGTGCCTGCCATTCGGCGGTGCAGGCTGTGATGCCGTCGTCGTCGGCCAGGATCGCCGCCGTGGCCGCCGGCTGGGCGATCCCCACTGGCGTCACCACATTGGACAGGCTGACGCGCGCCAGGGCCTCCGACAGCGCCGGTGGACACACCACCCAGCCGACGCGCCAGCCGATCATGCGGTACTCCTTCGACAGCGCACCGATGCTCACTGTGCGCTCCCGCATGCCGGGCAGCCCAGCCGGGTGGATGTGCGGCGCGCCGTCGAACAGCAGGCGCTCCATCGCTGCGTCATAGATCATCCAGGCATCGACGTCGACGCAGGCTTCGCTCACCGCGCGCCACTCTGCAGCGTCGAGCACCGCGCCGCTCGGCATCGACGGGCTCATCATCAGAAAGGCCCGGGTGCGCGGACCGAGCGCGGCGCGCAGCGCCTGCAGGTCCAGGCGCCAGCCTTGCGCACCAGGCCGCAGCGGCACGAAGCGCGGCACGCCGCCGGCCAGGCGCACGCGGTTGATCAGGCCGACATAGGTCGGGCTGGTCAGGATCACCTCGTCGCCGGGGTCGATGCAGGCCAGCAGGGCATTCAACACACCACTCAGGCCGCCCGCGCTGATGAAGCACTGCCGCCGCCAGTCGTAGGCATCGGGCGGCAGGCCGCCCAAGCGCGCCACCAGCGCTGTCGCCGCCTGACGCAGGGCGTTGTGGCCGAAGAACGGCAGGTAACTGTTGGCGTCGTCGTCGTGGATCGAGGCCACGCTGGCCGCCAGGGCTTGCGCCGGCGGCGCCAGATCGGTGTCGAGGTTTTCCAAGCGCAGCACGCGCGGGTCGGACAGCAGGTCCGCTGCGTCGCCCATGCGTTCGACGCCGATGTCGGTGAGCGACGCCACGCGCCGACTGGAGCTCGGTGGCGATCGGTCGGGTGTGACTTTGTTGTCCATTGGCGCCATGCCGCGTCAGAAACCTTCGGTCGCAATCGGATGCGCCTTGTGAACGGCCGTTGCCGCGACGGCGCGTTGAATGCGGGTTGGGAAAACTGGAAGGAGCCTACCCATGAACACAAGCGCGTCAAGTCCCGCAGCACCGATCCCGACGCAGAGCGTCTTCTCGCGCCCCGCCGCCCTGGTCGGCGGCGGTATCGGACTGATCGCCCTGACCGCGGTGGCGACGACCCTGGCGTTGCGTGCGACGGCTCCGAGTGACGGCGACGCGCCCAGCGCGACCCCTGCGCCTCTGGTGGCCCAGGCCACGACGCCACCGCAAGCGCCAGCCGACTTCCCGGACAAGATGGCAGCCTCTTTGCCGAGTCCGGTCGAGCGCGCCAGCACCACCCCGCGCGCGAGCGCCGCGGCCAAGCCCGCGCACGTGCAGCGCGGCAGCGTCAAGGCCACCGAGCCGAGCGCGCGCGCGGCGAGCGTGTGCGCCAGTTGCGGCAAGGTCGAATCGGTCCACGCCGTCAAGCAGAAGGGCGAAGGCAGCGGCCTGGGCGTCGTTGGCGGCGCGGTCGTCGGCGGCCTGCTCGGCAGCCAGGTCGGCGGCGGCAGCGGCAAGAACGTCGCCACCGTGCTGGGCGCTGTCGGCGGTGGCGTGGCCGGCAACGAAGTCGAGAAGCGCGCCCGCGCAACGACCGCCTACGAGGTGCGTGTGCGCATGGACGATGGCAGTCTGCGCACAGTAAGGCAAGGCACAGCGCCCGCAGTCGGCCAGAAGGTCACAGTCGAAGGCTCGACCCTGCGCACACGCAGTTCGACGTCCTGACGGACCACCAAGCGACCGCCGCGGATCTGGCTCTGCCAGTCCGCCAGCGGTGCCCCCTTGAGGGGGAGCGGCGAAGCCGCTTCGGGGGTGGTCCTATATCTCGACCTTTGCGCCCAACTCGACGATGCGGTTCGTCGGCAGGTTGAGAAAGTCGGCCGCCGCCGCCGCGTTGCGGTGCATCGACGCGAACAGCTTCTCGCGCCACATCGGCATGCCTTCACCGAGAACCGGGATGACGATGTCGCGGCTCAGGAAGTAGCTGGTCGACATCTCGTCCAGCGGGACGCCGCGGCCTTCGAGCAGTTTCAGTGCTTCGGGGACGTCGGGGTCGTTCTTGAAGCCGAAATTCAGGCCGACGGCCCAGCAGTCGTGCCCCAGGGCCTGCATCTCGATGCGGTCCTTGAAGCCGATCCAGGGCACCTCGTGGTGCTTGACGGTGACGAACAGGTTGTACTCGTGCAGCACCTTGTTGTGCTTGAGGTTGTGCATCAGTGCGTTCGGCGTGGCACCCGGCTCGGCGCTCAGGAACACCGCCGTGCCCTCGACGCGCGTGGGTGGTGTCACGAACACCGCCTCGATGAAGTCCGTCAAGGGAATCGCTTCGTCGCGCAGCTTGTGGCTGAGGATGCGCCGGCCCTGGGTCCAGGTGATCATCAGCAGGAACATGCCGATGCCGATCACGATCGGGAACCAGCCCCCGGCAAAAAGCTTGAGCAGGTTGGAGGCGAAGAAGGTGACGTCGATGACGAAGAAGAAGCCGGTGGCGGCGATGCACAGCGGCAGCGGGTACTTCCAGCCGTGGCGGATGACGAAGAAGGTCATCACCGTGGTGATGGTCATGTCCAGCGTGACCGCGATGCCGTAGGCCGAGGCCAGATTCGACGAGGAACGGAACATCACCACCGCCAGCACGATGAAGACGTACAGGCCCCAGTTGACGAAGGGCACGTAGATCTGGCCGGTGTCGCGCACCGAGGTGTGGTGGATCACCATGCGCGGCAGGATGCCGAGCTGGATGGCTTGCTTGGTGACCGAGAAGGCCGCCGAGATCAGCGCTTGCGACGCGATCACCGTCGCCGCAGTGGCCAGGATGACCAGCGGCAGACGCGACCACTCGGGCGCCATCAGGTAGAACGGATTCGAGACCGCGCCCGGATTGAGCAGGAGCATCGCCCCCTGGCCGAAGTAGTTGATCACCAGGGCCGGCATCACCAGGGCGTACCAGGCGATGCGGATCGGCAGCTTGCCGAAGTGACCGAGATCGGCGTACAGCGCCTCGCCGCCGGTGACCACCAGCACCACCGCGCCCAGCGCAATGAAGGCCACCAAGGGCTGGTGGGCGAAGAAGCCAATCGCATAGGCCGGGTTCAGCGCCACCAGCACGCCTGGATGGGCTGCGATATGCGGCAGCCCCAGCGCCACCAGCACGACGAACCAGACCAGGGTGATCGGTCCGAACCACTTGCCGATGCCGCTGGTGCCGAAGCGCTGCACGGCGAACAGGCCGGTCAGCACCAGCAGGGTAACGGGGATGACCCAGTCGTGCAGACGTGGCGCGGCGACCTCCAGGCCCTCGACGGCGGACAGCACCGAAATCGCCGGCGTGATCACGCCATCGCCGTAGAACACCGCCGTTCCGAACAGGCCGACCGTCATCAGGGCGCGGCGCAGCGGCGGCTTGTCACGCACCGCGCTGGTGGCGAGGGCCAGCATCGCAATCAGGCCGCCCTCGCCGTGGTTGTCGGCGCGCAGGATCAGCAGCACGTACTTCAGCGATATGACCGTGGTGATGGTCCAGAACACCAGGGACAGCACGCCCAGGATGTTGTCGGGCGTGGCCGCGACATGGCCGGCGTGGAAGATCTCCTTCAGCGCGTACAGCGGGCTGGTGCCGATGTCGCCGTAGACGATGCCCAGGGCCGCGAGCGTCAACGCGGCCAGCGCAGTGGGGTTCTTCTTCTTGCTGCTTGCCGTGCTCACTGCTGAAGGCACCGATCGCGGTGCCTGAAGACCGAAGGGTCGCTATTGTGCGCCGATCGACCCTCGATCAGTCGTAGATCTCGGCGTCCGGGTCCGTCGCTTCCATCTCGTAGCTCGCCGCCAGCATGGCCAGGCGCGCGATCACACCGTACATGTAGAAGCGGTTCGGCGCGCTGGCACCCGGCTTGGCGCCGACGCGCGGTAGCTGGGTGCTTTCGGCGAAGGCCAGGGGAACGAAGGCCGACCCAGGCGCATTCAGGTTCTCGTCGATGCCGCGCTCGGCGTGCACGCGGTAGAAGCCACCGACGACATAGCGGTCGAGCATGTAGACCACCGGCTCGGCGACAGCGTCATTCACGCGTTCGTAGGTCGGCACACCTTCCTGAATGATCACTTCGGTGACTTCCTGGCCGTCCTTGATGACGCTCATCTTGTTCTTCGTGCGCCGGTTCAAGGCCTCGAGCTCCTTGGCGTCGCGCACGGTCATGATGCCCATGCCATAGGTGCCGTTGTCGGCCTTGACGACGACGAAGGGCTTCTCGTTGATGCCGTATTCCTTGTACTTGCGCCGGATCTTGGTGATCAGCGCATCGGCGTTGCTCTGCACGCACTCGATGCCAGAGCCTTCTGCGAAATTGACCTCACCGCACTGCGCGAACTGCGGATTGATCAGCCACGGGTCCATACCCAGCAGTTTGGCGAACTTCTTCGCCACTTCCTCGTAGCTCTGGAAGTGGTTGGTCTTCCTGCGCACGGCCCAGCCGGCGTGCAGGGGCGGCAACAGGTACTGCTCGTGCAGATCCTCCAGCACCTTCGGGATGCCGGCGGAGAGGTCATTGTTGAGCAGCACGGTGCAGGGGTCGAAGTCTTTCAGGCCGAGTCGGCCGCGCGTGCGCACGAGCGGCTCGATCGTCAGCGTGCCCCCATCGGCCAGGGTCAACGGCGTCGGCACCTTGATCTCCGGGTCGAGCGTGCCCAGGCGCACGTTCAGGCCGGCCTGGTGAAAGATCTGCGTCAGGCGCTGCACATTGGCCAGGTAGAAGGTGTTTCGGGTGTGCTTCTCCGGCACCAGCAGCAGGTTCTTCGCCTCCGGGCAGATCTTCTCGATCGCGGCCATCGCCGCCTGGACCGCCAGCGGCAGCATCTCCGGCGTCAGGTTGTTCCAGCCACCGGGAAACAGGTTGGTGTCGACCGGCGCCAGCTTGAAGCCTGCATTGCGCAGATCGACCGAACTGTAGAACGGCGGCGTGTGCTCCATCCACTCGAGGCGGAACCAGCGTTCGATGGCCGGCATTGATTCGAGGATGCGCTGCTCGAGCTCGTTGATCGGGCCGGTCAGGGCGGTGATGAGGTGGGGAACCATGGTGCAGGCCTCGAGTGAAGGCGAACGGAGGCCGTCGGCCTGTCGCAACGATTCTAGGCAGTTGGGGCCCGCCGCGCCGAACGCAAGCCCGCGCCCGACCTGCGGCTATGCTGCCGCCCCAGAACAAGTGAGGAGTGGAGACGGATGTCGCCTGAAATTGCGCCCGCGGTGCCGCAACACCAGGATGCCCTGCTGACACAGCACCTGCGCAGCTTCCTCGGCGACATCGAACCGGCCGCCCTGGCCCTGTTGCGCGAACGCCTGACCTGGGTCGAAGTGGCCGGCGGGCACACCCTGATGGAACAGGGCGCGCCGGGCGACTCGATGTACCTGTCGATCAGCGGCCGCCTGCGCGCCTACGTCAAGGACGAAGCCGGCGTGCCGCGCATGGTGCGCGAAATGGGCCGCGGCCAGGTCATCGGCGAGATGAGCCTGTACACCGACGAGCCGCGCTCGGCTAGCGTGGTGGCGATCCGCGACTCGGTGCTGGTGCGGCTGGAGAAGGCTCACTTCGCCGAATTGCTGGCCAGCAGCTCGCAGGTTTCGATGGCGCTGACGCGCCAGATCATCCGCCGCCTGCAGACGCAGGGGGATCGCAACCCGGTGCCGCTGCCGGTGACGATCACCCTGCTGCCGGTGAGCGACGGCATCGACATGCGCGGCTTTGCCGACAAGCTGGCCGCGCAGCTGGCGAGCAAGGGTCGCGTGGTCGTGATCGATGCGCACGCCCTCGACGCCTCGCTCGGCGAGCCGGGGGCCGCCAACGGCCAGGCCAGCGACGCAGCGCTGAACCGACGCATTTCGATGCACCTGGACAACATCGAGTCGGAGCATGAGTTCGTGCTCCTGCTCGGCGACGCCACACCCAACGAGTGGACCCGGCGCTGTTGCCGCCATGGCGACGAACTGCTGCTGCTGGCCGACGCCACGCAGCCCCCGCTGCTGCACCCGGTCGAGGTCGACTGGCTGCTGCACCGCCCGCCGCGCGCCGAAGCGGCCGAGATCCTGGTCCTGCTGCACCCCGCCGATACGCGCTGCCCGCGCGACACCAAGGCGTGGCTGGCGCGGCGGCCGGTGACCGAGCATGTGCACATCCGGCCCGACCTGGAGCGCGACATGGCCCGGCTGGCGCGCATCGAAAGCCGCAGCGCCGTGGGCCTGGTGCTGGCCGGCGGCGGAGCGCGCGGCTTCGCGCATCTGGGCGTGTACCAGGCGCTGCAGGAACACGGCATCGAGGTCGACTTCGTCGGTGGCACCAGCATCGGCGCGGTGATGGCAGCCCTGGTGGCCACCGACCAGCCGATGGCCCAGGCCCGCGATGTCACACGCCGCGCGTTCAGCACCAATCCGACGGGCGACATCAACTGGCTGCCGCTGATCTCGCTGATCAGCGGCCGGCGCCTGCGCGGCATCGTCAGCCGCTCCCTGAGCGAGCTGCTCGGGTTCGAGGCCGACATCGAAGACCTGTGGAAGAACTTCTACTGCATCGCGGCCAACTACTCGCATGCGCGCGAACATCCGCTCGCCAGCGGGCCGCTGACCAAGGCCCTGCTCGCCAGCACGGCGATCCCGGGCGCGCTGCCTCCGGTGGTCGTCGACGGTGACCTGCTGTGCGACGGCGGCACCTTCAACAACTTCCCTGTCGATGTGATGCGCCGCGTGCGCGGCGTGGGCACCGTGATCGGCGTCGACCTGAACAGCAAGAAGGCGCGCCGCATCGAGTTCGACGAAGTGCCGGGCACCTGGGCCCTGCTGCGCGACCGCCTGCGTCCGCGCAAGCAACGGCGATTCAAGCTGCCCTCGCTGGCCTCGTACCTGATGAACGTGACCATCCTGTACAGCATGTCGCGCCAACACCATGCCCAGCTGCAGACCGACCTGTACTTCAACCCGCCGCTGGACCGTGTCGGCCTGCTGGAGTGGAAACGCTTCGACCAGATCGTGCAGCAGGGGCATGCGCACGCCGTCGAAGTCCTGAGCCAGCGCAGCGCCCAGACAAAAAAGGGCCACCTCGCGGTGGCCCCAATACTCGCCCTGAGAAACTGATTACTTGCTGTAGGCCGTCTCGCCGTGCGAGGTGATGTCCAGGCCCTCGCGCTCCTCGTCTTCGGGCACGCGCAGACCGATCACCAGGTCGACGATCTTGTAGGCGATGAAGGCCACCACGCCGGACCAGACCAGGGTGACCAGCACGCCCTGCAGCTGGATCCAGACCTGGGCACCGATGCCGCCCCACTCGCCGCACTTGTTGGCCACGTAGTCGCAGATGCCGGTGCCGCCCAGGCTCGGGCTGGCGAACACGCCGGTCAGCAGCGCGCCAAGGATGCCGCCAACGCCGTGCACGCCGAACACGTCGAGCGAGTCGTCAGCACCGAGCAACTTCTTCAGGCCATTGACGCCCCACAGGCAGATGATGCCGGCCAGGAGGCCGATCACCAGCGCCCCGCCGACGCCGACGAAGCCGCAGGCCGGGGTGATGGCCACCAGACCCGAGACCGCACCCGACGCAGCGCCGAGCATCGAGGCCTTACCCTTCATCAGCGCTTCACCCGCGGCCCAGGCCAGGGTTGCAGCCGCCGTGGCGACGATGGTGTTGATGAAGGCCAGCGCCGCGATGCCGTTGGCTTCGAGGTTGGAGCCGGCATTGAAGCCGAACCAGCCGACCCACAGCAGCGCCGCACCGACCATCGTCAGCGTCAGGCTGTGCGGGGTCATCGATTCCTTGCCGTAGCCCACGCGCTTGCCGATCATGTAGGCACCCACCAGGCCGGCGGTCGCCGCGTTGATGTGCACCACGGTGCCACCGGCGAAGTCGAGCGCGCCCTTGGCCCACATGAAGCCGGCGTTGGCGGTCACCGTCGCGAGCGTCTCGGCATTGGTGATGGCATCCGGGCCGTCCCAGTACCAGACCATGTGCGCGATCGGCAGGTAGGCGAAGGTGAACCACAGCACCGAGAACAGCAGCACCGCGGAGAACTTCATGCGCTCAGCGAAGGCGCCGACGATCAGTGCGGTGGTGATGGCGGCGAAGGTGCCCTGGAAGGCGATGAAGCTGAACTCCGGCAGGACCACGCCCTTGCTGAAGGTGGCCGCGATCGAGTCTGGCGTGACGCCCTTCAGGAACAGCTTGTCCAGCGTGCCGACGAACGGGTTGCTCGCGGTGAAGGCAAGCGAGTAGCCGTACACGACCCACAGCACCGAGATCAGCGCGAAGATCATGAACACCTGCATCAGGACCGACAGCATGTTCTTGCTGCGCACCAGGCCGCCGTAGAACAGGGCCAGGCCGGGGATCGTCATCAGGATGACTAGCGCGGTGGCCGTCATCATGAAGGCCGTGTCGCCCTTGTTCGGAACCGCGGCCGGGGCAGCGGGGGTCGAGGCCGCAGCCGCCGGTGCCGCTACCGCGGCGGCGGCTGGCGCGGCCACGGCAGAAGCGGCCGCCTCAGGTGCCGAGGCGGCCTGGGCAAAGCTCGCGCCGGCGAGGCCCAAGAGGGCCAGCCCGAGCGTGATGGAAGCAATGAGTTTTTTCATGATGGGGGTTGTCTCTTTCTGGGCCTCAGAGTGCGTCTTTGCCGGTCTCGCCGGTGCGGATGCGCACCACCTGCTCGAGCGTGCTGACGAAGATCTTGCCGTCGCCGATCTTGCCGGTGCGCGCCGAGGCCTCGATGGCCTCGATCACGCGGTCGACCAGGGCATCGTCGACAGCCGCGTCGATGCGCACCTTGGGCAGGAAGTCGACCACGTACTCGGCGCCACGGTACAACTCTGTGTGGCCCTTCTGGCGCCCGAAGCCCTTGACTTCGGTCACCGTGATGCCCTGCACGCCGATGCCCGACAGGGCCTCGCGCACTTCGTCGAGCTTGAAGGGCTTGACGATCGCCGTCACCATTTTCATCAAAGGCTCCTTAGAAGTTGTACTTGACCGACAGGACGAACGTCGTCTTGCCGAGTTCCTTGCCGTTGACCGGCGAGACGTAGAAGCTCTTGTCGGCATCGGTGCCGACGATCGCGCCGCTGACGACGAGGCCGCTGAAGTCCTTGGACAGAGTCAGCGCATAGTCGGTGTAGGTACCGGGGCCTTCGTACAGGCCCTTGATCTTCTGGTAGCCGATGTGCGGCGTCAGCATCAGGCCGCCGCCGAGGTCGAACGTGGCCGACAGGTCGACGTAGAAGCTGTTCTCGCTGTCGGGATTGGCGAAGGTGTCGCTCACCGCGTGCGAGTACTTCAGGGTCGCCGGCCCGTAGGTCAGCGCACCGTAGATCTCGGTCGTGTTGGCGCTCGGGTTGAGCTTGTTGCTCGGGTACTGATAGGTCAGCACGCCGACGTCATAGGTCAGCTCCTTGCTGATCTCGCCCTTGAAGCCGCCATAAAGGTCGACCTCGATGTCGGCGTCTCCGCCCACGTCCTTGATCCACTTGATGGACGAGGCCCAGGCGCCGACATAGAAGGGACCGTTGCTGTAGTCGATGCCGCCTTGAATCGCCGGCTTGCCGCGCGTCTGCGAAATGCCGCGGTAACGGTAGTCTGTGGTGGCGCCGACGTTGAAGGCGACGTCGGCGTACGAAACGGTGGGGACTGCGGCGGCCAGGGCGGCCGCGCAGGCCAGCAGGGCTTTCTTGTGCATGCGATTTAACTCCGAGGGTTAGGGAAAGCGGTTGCAACAGCGTTTGCAGCTTCCGTGCCCGAGGCCGACCGCAGCACATCGCCCCGCGACAGGGCAGAAAGCCCGCGCATCGGGCGCCTGGCTGCACCATTTCGGTGAGTCTTCGGTGGCCGCACTGTTACGGTGCCACCTTTGGTGGGAACAACAGAACGCCCTGAGCGCCATCAGCCGGCTAGGGGTCCTGCGCGAAGAAATGGGCCAATCCGTCCCAGCTACGTCGGGGCGACAGGAGGTACCGCGGTTGACCTGGTTCGGCGACGCCCTGCCCGACGGGCGTGTCCCGCGAAATCCATCGCACCCAACTCAAACCATTTGCGAGCTATCGGCGCGGGAAAGTCGTTGCGCCATCCATCTCAAGGTGCCCGGGCCATGGTGACCTGCGCCTCAGGTCTTCAGCTTGCGACCTAGCCGTTGCTCTACCGCTTCGACCTTGGAGGTCAGCCGCCCGGCCGGCCCGGCGCGGTAGTCGATCTTGATGTGCACGCCGATCCGCGGGCAGTCGGCCGACAGCGTCTCGAAGCAACTCGTCACGACACCCATGACCTCCGCCCATTCGCCTTCGAGGATGGTGCCCATGGACGTCACCTGGTAAGGCACCCCGCTGCGGTCGATCACGTCAAGGATCCGCGACACCTGTGCGCTCTTGCTTTCGCCTTGGCCCGCCGGTGCCATAGAGAATTCAAGTAGGACCATGGCTGCCTCCTGGGGTGTAGTGAGTGTCGAACTGATTGTGGCGGCCAGCGCCGCCGCCTAGACCATGGCAAGGGCGGCAGGCATGTTGAGGCGCACACGGGCGAGAGCTCACCCACTGGTGTGCCTACGAGCCGGCACATGCCGGGCCATCTCGACCGCAAAAAGAGGCTGACAAGGACCGCGATCGCACGGACGGTAACGAGCCGCGCGGAGACGCAAGCGGAGTAGCATTGATAGCCGCAAAAATATCAGCAAAAAGACTAGCAATCTTTATGATTTATCTATATAAACCATATACTTACAGAACAAACTAGAAACGCAATATGGCAGTCAAACTCTTCGACAACGTCACCGACATGGAGCCGCTCCTGCCGCGTGACGGCGTCATGGAGGCGGTGCTTGAGAAGGCGCACGACTTGCGCACCGCGGCTGGGCGACTGACAGGCGCTTGCCAGGTGAGTCGGGAGCTGGCCCGGCTGCTGCGGTCGATGAATTCCTACTACTCGAACAAGATCGAGGGCGAGCACACGAGGCCTCTCGAGATCGAGCGTGCGCTGGCACAGGAGTTCTCAGGCAATGAGGACAAGGCTCGGCTGCAGAGACTGGCGGTGGCCCACATCCGAACCGAGCAACATCTGTTTGAGGAGCCGCCGTCGACGGCCGAGCTTTACACCCCCGAGGGAGTCCAGCGGATTCACCGGCACCTCTTTGGCCAGCTGGACGAGCGCGACCGGGTCGTGCATCTGATCGGCGTGGACGGTAAGCCGAGCGCGTCGGAGGTGACGATCCCGGGCGAGATCCGAAAGCGCGGCGTGTCGGTGGGCCGCCATATCGCGCCGAGCCACCGTGCACTGCCGGCCATGCTGGAACGCTGGGGGACTGTGTATGGAGCGGTCAGACGCGGCGAGCTGCAACTCGTGGCCGCGGCTGCGGCCCATCATCGGCTGGTCTGGATCCACCCGTTCAGCGACGGAAACGGGCGAGCCGCTCGCCTGCACACTCTGGGCGTCCTGCAGGCGCTGGACCTCACGCACGGCTTGTGGTCGCCACTGCGGGGCCTGGCACGCGGCGCAGATGCGTACGCCGAAAAGTTGGCCAACGCCGACATGCCGCGCATGGGTGGTCTCGACGGCCGTGGGCAACGCAGTGAGCGCATGCTGGTGGCGTGGATCGAGCACTTCCTGGACGCGTGTCTGGACCAGGTGCAGTGCATGACGCGAATGCTGAACCTGACCGATATGCAGGACCGCATGGGGGCATTGCTGGCGCACGAGGAAAAGGTGGTGCGTCGAGGCTTGCGCATGGAGGCGTTGCGCCCGCTTCACTACCTCTTTGCGACCCAGGGCGAGCTGCCGCGCGGTGAGTTTGCGAGCATGACCGGGCTAGGTGAGCGCACGGCCACGACGCTGACCAGCAAGCTCATCGACGCAGGCTTCCTCGTGTCCGACACGCCGCGAGGCCCAGTGCGCTTGGGGATCCCCATGAACTCCCTGCGCTTTCTGTTCCCGAGCCTATGGCCGGAGGCTGAGGCCGACGCGGCGGCGGGGTAGCCAAAGGCTCACCGGCCCGCCGCTCACATCATGGGTGTCTGCAGTGTGTCCGACGCGTTGAGCGCCCGGCGATCCGCTACGCGCAGTGCACGCGCGACATGGTCGCGGTCGTCGTCAGCACCGGCGACAGAATCGATCACTGCTTCATGTCCGAGGCACTCAAGGCCGTCCGCGGTATTGATTGGCTGCGCAAGCGCGAGACGTTGCCGCGCGCGTGCCCGACCTATGCCTTCAACCAGATCCCGACCAACGTGCGAACTACATATTGAGACATCACAGCTAGCGCTTCTTGAGCTGGTTGTCGGCCCCGACCTCGACCACCGTGCCGGCCTTCCAGCCCGGGTCGGCAGTCGCCTCGAAACGGCGCGTGCTGCCGTCGCGCAAGGTCACGCTGGTGACCCAGACCTTGTGCTTCTTGATCTGCTTCTCGATCGCATTGCCGAGCAGGCCACCCACCGCCGCGCCACCGACCGTGCCGAGGGTGCCGCCATCGGTGGCCTTGTTGCCGACCACACCGCCGGCCACCGCACCACCCACCGCACCGACGCCGCTGGCCTTGCCCTTGCGGGTTTCGACACGGGTCTCCTTGACCACGGCACAGCTTGCACAAAGGGTGGCCAGGCGAACGCCGTGCACGCTGGTCGGGACCGGCGTCGCTGGCGGGGCCGGCTTGTCGGCAGCGGCGACGCCGAGGACCCACAGTGCGGCGGCCAGCGCCATCGAAGTCTTCAGGGTGATCCTCATTGCCGTCTCCTCGTTCGGGATTGCACAGGCGAACCATACGCCATCAGCGCCCCGTGCCGCGCGCGCGGTCAGGGCGTTGGCGTGGCCCCAGGCGCGGGTGCTGCACCGGCCCGGCACAGGGCCGCCACCACGTCCGACTGGGTCACGATGCCGACCAGCCGGCCGTTGGCTTCGACGATCGGCAGGTGGTGGTGACCCAGGCCACCGAAGAGCGGAATCAGGTCGACCAGATGGCGATCGACGCGCGCCACGCGCACCTTGCGCGTCATGATCTGGCCGATCCAGCGCCCCGCTTGACCGGCCGCCTGCACCGCGTCGTGACGCACGAAGTCGGCAGGCGTGACGATGCCAACGACGCCGCCCGCGTTGTCCACCACCGGCAGGGCCTTGATGTGGTGCTGGCCGAACAACGCCCAGGCCTCGGCCAGCGGCGTGCCGTGACCGACGGTGATCAACTGGCGCGACATGATGTCGCCGCAACGCGTGTTGGCCAGCTTGCGCTGGTAGGAGCGAAGCTGCGCGTCTTCGAGCAAGGCTTTCAGCTCGTCGCGGCCAATGTCGAACGCATGGTTGTGGCGCGCCAGCACGGCGTCCAGATCGGCGTCGATCGCGGCGGCCTCGGCGTCGCGCGCGCCGGCCGGGGCCGGCAGTGGACGGTGCGGGTAGTCGCGCCGCGTGGCGTGGTTGTAGGCCATGCCCATCAGGACCATCAGCAGGGCATTGGCCAGCACGGGGTAGAGCACGAAGGCAGGATCGGCGACACCGGTGAGCACCATCAACAGCGCCGTCGCACCCCCCGGCGGGTGCAGGCAGCGCAGTGCGAACATGCCGCCGATCGCAACACCGACGGCCAACGCGGCCGCCACAGCAGGTGGGCCGCCCCACAGCACGCAAGCCACACCCACGAGGGCCGAGACGGCATGACCGCCGACGACGGCCCAGGGCTGGGCCATCGGATTGGCCGGCGCGCCGAACACCAACACGGCGCTGGCACCCATCGGCGCCACCAGCCAGGGCCACGCCGCTGCGGCCGATGGCCCACCCGCGGCATGGCACAGCCACCCGGTGATGAAGATGCCGAGCACGGCACCCAAGGCCACACGCGCCTGCTCGCGCCAGTCGGCCGCTGCGGGCGCGGGCCAGAAGGCGCGCAGCCATGCCGGCAAGCCGGCGCGGGCTCGCGCCAAGGGCTTGGTCGGCGCAGTCGCAGGTCCGGGCATGTCGGCCCTCAGCCGAGCTGCGGCGCCAACGCGCGCCGTGCTGTCGCTTCGTCCAGCGCGCACCGTGCCGCCCAGTCGGCGAGCTGGTCTTTGCCGATCGTGCCGACGTTGAAGTACACGGCCTCAGGGTGGGCGAGGTAGAAGCCGCTCACGCTCGCCGCCGGCGTCATCGCCAGGCTTTCGGTCAGTCCCATGCCGACACGGCCGGCGTCGAGCACGCGAAACAGCTCGCGCTTGGGCAGGTGGTCGGGGCAGGCTGGATAACCGGGGGCCGGGCGAATGCCGCGGTACTGCTCGGCAATCAGCGCGTCATTGGGCAAGGACTCGTCGGCCGCATAGCCCCACAGCTCCTTGCGCACACGCTGAT
This sequence comes from Pseudomonadota bacterium, assembly GCA_040384625.1. Classification (GTDB taxonomy): domain Bacteria; phylum Pseudomonadota; class Gammaproteobacteria; order Burkholderiales; family Burkholderiaceae_C; genus CADEEN01. The sequence goes on from JAZKIW010000010.1 coordinate 123,591, forward strand.
GCAGGCGCTCCGCGAAAGCCTCGGCCAGGCGGTCGGCCAGGGCCTTCAGCATGATTGCGGAGTAGTCGTCGTGATCGGCGAGGAACTGGGCCTCCTTCTTCTCGACGCCTTGCAGGCTGACCGCGAACATGCCGGCGTAGTCGGGCTTGACGCCGCGCGGCGCGACGAAGTCGGCCAGGCAGCGGTTCGGCCGCTTCACGCCGTCGATCACCGGCCGTTCACTCTGCAGCCGCAGGCCGTGCCAGACCATCAGGGGTTCGCCCCGCGATTCGTCGGCGTAGAAGGCGATGTCGTCGTCGTTGACCGCGTTCGCCGGGTACAGGCCAAGCACGCCCTGCGCCTGCAGCCAGCGCCCTTCGATCAGGCGCTGCAGCATGCGCTTGGCGTCGCTGAACACACGCGTCGCTTCATGGCCGACGACCTCGTCACGCAAGATCTCGGGGAAGCGTCCCGCCAGGTCCCAGGTCTGGAAGAACGGCGTCCAGTCGATGTGCGCAGCGATCTCGGCCAGGTCGTGGTTGCGGAATTCGCGCCGGCCGATGAAGGTCGGCGCCGGCGGCGTGTAGCTGGCCCAGTCGATCGCCTGCTTGTTGGCGCGCGCCTGGGCCAGGCTCACCAGGGGCGTGGCCTTCTTGCTCGCATGCTGCTCGCGCACCCGCACGTAGTCAGCGTTCAATTCGGCGATGTACTTCGCCGCGCGCTCGTCGCTGAGCAGGTCACTGCACACGCCGACGCTGCGCGAGGCGTCCGGCACGTAGACCACAGGCCCCTCGTAGTGCGGCGCAATCTTCACCGCGGTGTGCACACGGCTCGTCGTCGCCCCGCCGATCAGCAGCGGGATCTTCTTGATGCGGAACCAGTCGTCGCGTTGCATCTCGGCCGCCACATGCTGCATCTCTTCGAGGCTGGGCGTGATGAGGCCCGACAGACCGACGATGTCGGCGCCCTCGACGCGCGCCTTGGCCAGGATGTCCTGGCAGGGCACCATCACGCCCATGTTGACGACTTCGAAGTTGTTGCACTGGAGCACGACGGTGACGATGTTCTTGCCGATG
>JAZKIW010000011.1:0-16838 GCA_040384625.1 Pseudomonadota bacterium
GTTCTTCCCGATCTACCTGAACACCTTCCACGGCATCCGCTCGGTCGACAAGGGGTTGATCGAAATGGCCCAGAGCTACGGTCTGAGAGGCTGGGCGCTGTACCGCCATGTGATCCTGCCCGGTGCACTGCCTTCGGTGCTGGTGGGGCTGCGCTTCTCGCTCGGCCTGATGTGGGTCCTTCTGATCGTGGCGGAGACCATCTCGGCGCAGGCGGGCATCGGCTATCTGACGATGAACGCGCGCGAGTTCCTGCAGACCGACGTGGTGCTGGTCGGCATCCTTCTCTACGCCGCGCTCGGCAAGCTGGCCGACGTGCTGGCCAAGGGTTTGGAGCGCTGGTGGTTGCGCTGGCACCCGGGTTACCAGCCACCGGCGACGACCGCATGAATCCCAGGAGTCACTCGACGATGATGATGTTGCAAGAGACCGAGGAGATGGCGCTGGAGCTGCGCGTCGCGCCTCGGCCGCCCCTGGTCGCGCACGCGCGCACTGGCACGCCGGGCGTGCAAGGCCGTGCGCAGGCGGCCCCGGGCTTGACGATCGACATTCACGCGCTCGACAAGGCCTTCGGCGCGCGACGTGTGCTCGAAGGCATCGATCTGCGCATCGAGCCGGGCGAGTTCGTCGCCATCGTCGGCCGCAGCGGCTGCGGCAAGAGCACGCTGCTGCGTCTGGTGGCCGAGCTAGAGACGCCCAGCACCGGCAGCATCGAGCTCGATGGTGCACCGATCGCGCTGCACCGCGAAGACGTCCGCATCATGTTCCAGGACGCTCGCCTGCTGCCCTGGAAACGCGTCGCCGACAACATCGGCCTGGGCCTCGACGGCCGCGATGCGCCTTCGCGTTCACGCGCTGCGTTGGCGCAAGTGGGACTGGCCGACCGCGCGCTCGACTGGCCGGCCGTGCTCTCCGGCGGGCAGCGCCAACGCGTGGCGCTGGTGCGGGCGCTGGTGCACTCGCCGCGCCTGCTTCTGCTGGACGAGCCCTTGGGGGCATTGGACGCGCTCACTCGCATCGAGATGCAGCAGTTGATCGAGAACTTGTGGCAGCAGCGCGGCTTCACCGCGCTGCTGGTCACGCATGACGTGTCCGAAGCCGTCGCGCTGGCAGACCGCGTGCTGCTGATCGAGGACGGGCGCATCGCGCTGGACGAGCGCGTGCCGCTGGCGCGCCCGCGCTCGCGCGGCGACCCACGCTTCGCCGCCATCGAAGAGCGCATCCTGCAGCGCGTCTTGCGCCAGCCCTCGGCGCGGAGCGCGGAGTTCGCCCTCGGAACGACGACCGCGGACCGGCCGCCTCTCGAGGTGTTTCGCTTCGCGGTCTGATCGGCAAGTCGAGGCATCATGCAGGCCATGCCTGCACCCGAAGATGACCTGCCGGCGTTGCAATCGTTCCCGGTGCGCCTGTTGCCCGGCGACGATCTGCGCCTCGCATTGGAAGCCTGCGTTGCGGAGCGGCGCCTCGGCGCGACCTTCGTGCTGGCGGGCATCGGCAGCTTGAATCCGGCGTGCATCCGGCTGGCTGGCAACGAGAAGGCATCGACTCTTGCCGTCGATCTGGAACTGCTGACGCTGTCGGGGACGATCGCTGCCACCGGATCGCACCTGCACGCGAGTGTCTCGGACGCCGACGGACGTGTCTTTGGCGGACATGTGGGCTACGGTTGCATCGTGCGCACGACGGCCGAGGTTCTGCTCGCACTGTTGCCCGGGTGGCGCTTCACCCGAGAGGCCGATGCGCGCACCGGTTGGTCGGAGTTGGTGATCACGCGACTGGCCTGAGGCTTGCCGGGTAGGTCGCGCCGCTGCATAGGCGAATTGCGCATGTCCTGAGGCGCATTGCTTCGTTCACATCGCAGCTGGCACAGCGCAGCATGGTGTCTTCAAACAGGAGTTCACCATGAGCATCACGGCCATCAACGTGCGCAACCAGTTCCGCGGCACGGTCAAGGAGATCATCGAAGGCCCGGTGGTCAGCGAGGTCGATGTCGAGACGGCAGGCGGCCTGATCGTCACCTCGGTCATCACCACCCGCTCGGTCAAGGAGCTGGGCCTTGCGCCCGGCAAGACAGTCGTGGCTCTCGTCAAGGCGACCGAGGTGTCGATCGCGACGCTGTGAGCACGGCGACCCACGGCGCCGCGCCACGCCTGCTGATCGTGCCGGGCCTGAACGACAGCCCGCCCGGGCATTGGCAGACCTGGCTGCAATCGCTCTACCGAGACTCGGTGCGCGTCGTGCAGCGCGACTGGGCCAGGCCCGATATCGACCGCTGGGCCTCACGCATCGACTCCACGCTGGCGCGCTCAGGGCGCGGACCGTGGATCGCGGTGGCGCACAGCTTCGGCGCGCTGGCGCTTGCGCGCCATCTGGCACTCGAGCCGAAATCGCCGCTCGCGGCCGCGCTGCTGGTGGCGCCGGCCGATCCGGACAAGTTCGGCATCGGCGAAATGCTGCCCGCGAGAGGGCTGCCGCTGCAGGCCACGATGGTGTTGAGCCGCAGCGACCCATGGCTGTCTGCGGCCGCCGGCAGGCGCTGGGCGGCACGCTGGGGCTGCCATGTCGTCGACCTGGGCGACGCCGGCCACATCAACATCGCGTCGGGCTTCCACACCTTGCCATTCGCGCGGCGCTGGACCCTGGCCGTCGAACAGCGGCTGGCGCGCGAATCGCGGCCCGCTCGCGCCGACTTCAGCGAGTGGTCGTTCGCAGTGTGAATGGAAAACGCATAAGCAATGGCGCATTCATTCGTTCGCATGTGTGGGAGGCCTGCCTAGCATCACGCCCATCGCCTTTCCCTCCCAAGGACCTCGTTCATGACCCACGTCTCGCTCATCCGCCGCGCGCTCGCTGTCGGCGCACTGGCCCTCGTCGCTGGCGCCGCCCAGGCCAAGGACATCGCCCTGCTCAACGTCAGCTACGACCCGACCCGGGAGCTGTACCAGGACTTCAACAAGGCCTTCGCCAAGCATTGGCAGACCAAGACGGGCGACAGCGTCAGCGTCAAGCAGTCGCATGGCGGCTCGGGCAAGCAGGCGCGCTCGGTCATCGACGGCCTCGAGGCCGATGTGGTGACGCTGGCCCTGGCCTACGACGTCGACGAGCTGGCCGACAAGGCCAAGCTGATCCCTGCCGACTGGCAAAAGCGCCTGCCGCACAACAGCTCGCCCTACACCTCGACCTACATCTTCCTGGTGCGCAAGGGCAATCCGAAAGGCATCAGAAACTGGAACGATCTGGTCAAGCCTGGCGTGTCGGTGATCACCGCCAACCCCAAGACCTCGGGAGGTGCGCGATGGGGTTACCTGGCGGCCTACGGTTTCGCACTGAAGCAGCCCGGCGGCAGCGATGCCAAGGCCAAGCAATTCGTCGCCGACCTGTTTGCCAACGTGCCGGTGCTGGACACGGGCGCGCGAGGCTCCACCGTCACCTTCGCCGAACGCGGCATCGGCGACGTGTTGCTGGCGTGGGAGAACGAGGCCCATCTGTCACTGAAGGAGTTTGGTGCCGACAAGTTCGACATCGTCTACCCGCCGCTCAGCATCCTGGCCGAGCCACCGGTGTCGGTGGTGGACAAGACCGTCGACAAGCGCGGCACCCGTGCGGTGGCTCAGGCCTACCTGGAGTACCTGTACTCGCCCGAGGGGCAGGACATTGCCGCGCGCAACTTCTACCGCCCGATCGACGCCGGCGTGGCTGCGAAATACGGCAAGCAATTCCCGAAGCTGAACCTGTTCACCATCGACGAGGTGTTCGGCGGCTGGGCCAAGGCGCAGAAGGTGCACTTCAACGACGGCGGCGTGTTCGACCAGATCTACACGAAGAAGTAGCCGGGGCGGCGCTTCATCGAAATCTGCATAAACAAGCGCGATTTGATTCGTTCCGTCTTTCTGGCGCGCTGCCTAGCATGCGCGCCAATCCCCATTTCTCCGAGCGCTTCATGCCAATTGAGTCACCCATCCGCCGCGTCTTGCTGGCGGCGAGCCTTGCATTCGTTGTCGCGACACCCGCGCTGGCAGTCGGTCCGACGCTGCTGAATGTCAGCTACGACGTTTCGCGCGAGTTCTACAAGGAGTTCAACACGGTCTTCGCCGCGCACTGGAAGAAGACCGCCGGAGAAGACCTGACCTTGAACCAGAGCCACGGCGGATCGAGCAGCCAGGCCCGCAGCGTCGCTGATGGTCTGGAGGCCGATGTCATCACGATGAACCAGGCCAACGACATCGACATCCTGTTCGACCGCGGCAAGCTGGTGCCGCAGGACTGGGCCAAGCGCCTGCCTTTCAACAGCGCACCCACCACCTCGGTGTCGGTCATCCTGGTGCGCAAGGGCAACCCGAAGGCCATCCGCGACTGGAGCGATCTGGGCCGCCCGGGCATCGGCGTGATCATCCCGAACCCCAAGACCTCCGGCAATGGCCGCTACACCTACCTGGCGGCCTGGGGCGCCGGAGTGAAGGGCGGCCTAAGCCCGGACGCCGCGAAGGCCCTGGTCACGCGCATCTTTGCCAACGTGCCGGTGCTCGACGGCGGCGGCCGAGGCGCGACCACCACCTTCGCGCAACGCAGCCTGGGCGACGCGCTGGTAACCTTCGAGAGCGAAGTGCCATTGATCGAGAAGGAATTCGGCGCCGGCTTCGAGGTCATCTACCCGAGCCGCACGATCCTGGCCGAGAACCCGGTCAGCGTCGTCGACAAGGTCGTCGACAAGAAGGGCACGCGTAAGCAGGCCGAGGCCTACCTGCAGTTCCTGTACAGCGAAGCCGGGCAGGAAGTGGCTGCAAAGCATCACATTCGCCCGCGCAGCGAGAAAGTGCTGTCCAAGTACGCCAAGGCTTTTCCGAAAGTCGCCACCTTCACTGTCGATGAAGTCTTCGGCGGCTGGACCAAGGCACAAAGGGAGCACTTCAGCGACGGCGGTCAGTACGACCAGGTCATCGCGCGGGCCAAGGCGCGCTGAGTCATGCTGCTTTCGCGTGCGCTGTTGAAGCGCCATTCGGTGTTGCCGGGCTTCGACCTGGCCCTGGGCTTCGCGTTGCTCTACATCAGCCTGATCGTGCTGATCCCGCTGTCGGCGGCTTTCCTGAAGACCTTCACGCTGAGCTGGCAGCAGTTCCTCGATGCCACCACCACGCCGCGCGTGATGGCCTCGTACCGCCTGACTTTCGGTGCCTCGTTCCTCGCCGCGCTGTTGAATGCGTTCTTCGGCCTGATCGTGGCTTGGGTGTTGGTGCGCTACCGCTTCCCGGGCAAGCGCCTGATCGATGCGCTGGTCGACCTGCCATTTGCGTTGCCGACGGCGGTGGCGGGCATTGCGCTGACCGCGATTTACGCCCAGAACGGCTGGATCGGCCAGTGGCTGCCGTTCAAGGTCAGCTACACGCCGCTGGGCGTCTGGGTGGCGCTGGTCTTCATCGGCTTGCCTTTCGTGGTGCGCACGCTGCAGCCGGTGCTGGAAGACGTCAACCGCGAACTGGAAGAGGCGGCCGCCACGCTGGGCGCCAGCCGCCGGCAGACCTTCTCGAAGGTAATCTTCCCGATCCTGATGCCGGCCTTGCTCACCGGCTTTGCGCTGGCCTTCGCGCGTGCGCTCGGTGAATACGGCTCGGTGATCTTCATCGCCGGCAACATGCCGATGGTGAGCGAGATCACGCCGCTCCTGATCATCACCAAGCTCGAACAATACGACTACGCCGGCGCGACCGCCATCGCTGTAGTGATGCTGGTTGCGGCCTTTGTGCTGCTGCTGGTGATCAACCTGCTGCAGGCTTGGGCGCGCAAGCGCCAGGGGGGCATGTGAACACGGTGGTTAGGGCGTTGCCGGTCACGTCGGCGTCGGCCGCGCCCGTGTCGCCCGGCCTGGCACCGCGAGTCGTGCGCAGCGCGACGACCGAACCGGTGTGGGTCCAGCGCCTGCTGATCGGACTGGCCCTGGCCTTCATGACCGTCTTCCTCTTCGTGCCGCTGGCCACCGTCTTCTTCGAGGCCCTAAAGAAGGGCGTGGATGTCTACTTGGCGGCGATCACGGAGCCCGACGCGCTGTCGGCGATCAAGCTGACATTGATCGCCACGGCCATCAGCGTGCCACTCAATCTGGCCTTCGGCATCGCCGCCGCCTGGTCGATCACCAAGTTCGACTTTCGCGGCAAGAATCTGCTGCTGACCCTGATCGACCTGCCGTTCTCGGTCAGCCCGGTCATTGCCGGCCTGATCTTCGTGCTGGTCTTCGGCCTGCAGGGCTGGTTCGGCGAGTGGCTGCGCGACCACGATCTGAAGATCATCTTCGCGGTGCCCGGCATCGTGCTGGCCACTGTGTTCGTGACCTTTCCCTTCATCGCGCGCGAGCTGATCCCGCTGATGCAGGCCCAGGGCATCGAGCAGGAAGAGGCGGCGCGGGTGCTCGGCGCTGGCGGCTGGCAGATCTTCTGGCGCGTGACCCTGCCCAACATCAAGTGGGCCCTGCTGTACGGCGTGATCCTGTGCAACGCGAGGGCGATGGGCGAGTTCGGCGCAGTCAGCGTGGTGTCGGGTCACATCCGAGGCCAGACCAACACCATGCCGCTGCACATCGAGATCGTCTACAACGAGTACCAGTTCGCTGCGGCCTTCGCAGTGGCCTCGCTGCTGGCCGCGCTGGCCCTGGTCACCCTGGTGCTGAAGTACCTGATCGAACGGCGCATGAAAGGCTCCACCCGATGAGCATCGAAGTCAGGAACCTGAACAAGCGCTTCGGCGCCACCGTCGCGTGCGACAACCTGAACCTGGACATCCCGGCCGGCGAGCTGGTCGCTCTCCTCGGGCCTTCAGGTTGCGGCAAGACGACGCTGCTGCGCATCATCGCCGGGCTGGAAGTGCCGGACAGCGGCAGCGTGCTGTTCCATGGGGAGGACGCCACCGAGACCGATGTGCGCCAGCGCAACGTCGGCTTCGTGTTCCAGCACTACGCGCTGTTCGGTCACATGACGATCTTCGAGAACGTGGCTTTCGGCCTGCGTGTTCGGCCCAAGGCGACGCGCCCGTCTGACGCGGAGATCCGTTCCAAGGTGATGCAGTTGCTGAAGCTGGTGCAACTGGACTGGATTGCCGACCGCTACCCGCACCAGCTCTCCGGCGGCCAACGCCAGCGCATCGCGCTGGCGCGCGCGCTGGCGGTCGAGCCCAAGGTGCTGCTGCTCGACGAACCCTTCGGCGCGCTCGACGCCAAGGTGCGCAAGGAGCTGCGGCGCTGGCTGCGCCGCCTGCACGACGAGGTGCACGTCACCAGCGTCTTCGTCACCCACGACCAGGACGAGGCGATGGAGGTCGCCGACCGCGTGGTGGTGATGAACCACGGCCGCATCGAGCAGGAGGGCACGCCCGACCAGGTCTACGACCACCCGGCCACGCCCTTCGTGCTGCAGTTCCTCGGCGACGTAAACCTGTTCCACGGTCGCCTCGACCAAGGGGCCGGCGCTGTGAGCTACGTGCGGCCGCACGAGCTGGAGATCGTCGCCGAGGCGGGCGACGACACCTGGCCGGTCACGCTCAGCCAGACCCTGACCGTCGGCCCGAACACGCGCATCGAGTTCAAGCGCGACACCGACGAGGGTTTCATCGACGTCGAGCTGCCGCGTTCGGCCTACCTCGAGCTGCGCCAACGCCTGGACCTCGAGGCCGGTGCCCGCGTGCACCTGCGGCCGCGCCGCGTCACGCGCTTCCAGGCGCCGTCGGTCTGATCAGGGTCAGAGGCCGAAGTCTTCCCCCGGCTCGGCGGCCATGGCACGGTCGACCACTTCGCGCGTCAGGGGCGCGGCGAAGCAGCGGATGAACTCGTACACATAGCCACGCAGGAAGCTGCCACGCTTGACCGCCAGCCGCGTCATGTTGCTGGCGAACAGGTGACGCGCATCGATCGCATGCAGGCGCGTGTCGCGCTCGGCGTCGTGGGCGATGGCGGCGATCACGCCCACACCCATCCCCAGTTCGACATAGGTCTTGATCACGTCGGCATCCATCGCCGACAGAACCAGGTTCAGGGTCAAGCCCTGGCGGCCGAAGGCCTCATCGATGTGGCTACGGCCGGTGTAGCCGGGCTCGTAGGTGATGATCGGAAACTGCGCCAGGCGCTCCAGGGTCAGGCGCACGCCGCGGCGGTCGTCGTCGGCCAGGGGATGGTCGGTCGGCACCACCACCGAGTGCGTCCAGCGGTAGCAGGGCAGGGCCACCAGTTCGCTGTAGGACGCCAGGGCCTCGGTTGCGATGCCGATGTCTGCCTCGCCGGCGATCAGCAACTCGGCGATCTGCTTCGGCGTGCCCTGGTGCAGGTGCATCGCGACCTGCGGGTTGGCGGCACTGAAGTCGCGCACCACCTGCGGCAGCGCGTAGCGCGCCTGCGAGTGAGTCGTGGCCAAGGTCAGCGTGCCCCGGTCCTGCGCCGCGAAGTCGTCGCCCGCGCGCTTGAGGTTGGCCGCTTCCTGCAGCAGGCGCTCGACGATCGGCAGCACCGCCGCGCCGGGCGGCGTCAGTCCGGTCAGGCGTTTGCCGGCGCGCTCGAAGAGCACGATGCCCAGTTCGTCCTCGAGTTCGCGGATCTGCCGGCTCACTCCGGGTTGCGAGGTGTGCAGAACGTCGGCGACGACAGTCAGGTTGAACCCTTGGCGAACGGTCTCGCGCACGGAGCGCAGTTGCTGGAAATTCACAATCACGCGCCTGCGATGGCGCCTTATTCGATGGGCGAATTATTCGTGGCAGTACGGGTGTCGCCGCAGACTGTTTTCGCCTATGGTTAGTCGTTGGTCGAATAACGCCCGCCGTGACATCCACAACTCCCACAACCCCGTCGCCGCTGGCCGGTGCGAGCGACGTCGATACGGCGGTGAACCGCTTGGTTCAGGCCCGCCGAAGCGCCGTGCCCGTGCCGGCACCGCAGCTCTCCGACGCCGCGGCAGCCTATGCCGTTCAAGCTGGCGTGGCCCAGGCCCTGGGTTGGCATGATCGGGCGGTGCCGCAGCACTGGAAGTCGGGCGGGCCCACGCGCGAGGCTGTGCTCACCCATGCACCGCTGCCGCCAGCAGGTGTCTGGGCCAGCCCGGCCGATGCCGGCGGCTGGGCGTTCCGGCTGCGCGGCATCGAGGCCGAGATCGCGCTGCGCTTGGGACAGGCCGTGGACCCCGAATTGGCCCGGACCCTGGATGTAGCCGCCGCCCATGCGCTGATCGAGGCCATGTGCGTGTCGATCGAGATCGTCGACACACGCTGGACCGAAGGACTCACGGCACCGGCCTTGGCCAAGCTGGCTGACCTGCAGTCGCATGGCGCCCTGGTGCTCGGCACCTGGGTGCCCTTCGTCGCTCGCGACTGGAATGTCCAGGTCTGTCGCGTCGTCGTCGGCGGGCACGCGGCGCATGAATTCCGCGCCAGTCATTCGCTCGGCGATCCGGTCTTCGTGCTGCCGGCCTGGCTGCGCCACGCCACGCGAGAGGGCGCCACAGTTCCGGCCGGCACGGTGGTCACCACAGGCACCTGGTGCGGCCTGCTGCAAGCCCAGGCTGGCGACACGATCGAGGTGCACTTCGACGGGATCGGCGAGGCGCGCGTACAACTCTGAGGCGGCAACGGGTTCACAATCGAGCACGCCCATGAGCAGCCTGTCAAGCTTCGCCGCCTTCGAGGCCGATGCGCGCGCCCGCGGCTTCACGACGGTGCTCGAACGCCAATGGGCCCCGGACGTGGTGCTGGAGACCCATAGCCACCCGTTTGCCGTCGAGGCCCAGATGGTTCAGGGCGAGCTGTGGTTGACGGTCGGGGACGAGGTGCGCCACCTGCAACCGGGCGACAGGTTCGAGCTCGAAGTCGACGAGCCCCATGCCGAGCGCTACGGCAGTGCGGGCGCTACCTACTGGGCGGCGCGTCGATAGCGCCGCCGCGCGCGTCAGATCCCCAACAGCTTCTTCGCTTCGCCCAGCGCCTTCATCGAGTCGTCGTGTTTGCCGGCCTTGTGCGCGGCCTCGCCATCGGCACGCAAGGCCTTCACCTTGGCCAAGTCTGCATCCGCCAGTTTCGGGCTGGTGGCGAGCTTGGCGTCGATCGCCTTCATCTCGTTGGGGCAGTTGTGCGCCAGGGCCAGGCCGCAGGCCGAAGCGAGCAGGGCAGTGATGAGCAGATTCTTCATGGTGGTTCCTACAAGGTCGGGCAGTTCACCCGCCGCGCACTGTAGCGCCGCGAGACCGTCGCGGGTGAGTAGGTGTGAGATTTGAAATGGCGTCAGGTGCCACGCACCGCGACCCCGAGGATGATTTGGGCGCGCGCGCCCGCCCCGCGCTGCACGCTGCCCACGATGGCCGCCGATGGGCCGGCAGAGAGCATGCGCGCGAAAGCCTCGCGCACCGCATCGGCGTTCACCGACAGCAGTCGTTCCAGCGCCTCGTCCGGTTGACGCAGACGGTTGTGCACGAAGACTTCGAGCGCCGCGTCTTCGAGTCGGCGCAAAGGCTTTTCAGCGTCGAGCAGGTGGCGCACCGCAATCTGGTTGCGCGCGCGCTCGAGGTCGACCGGATCGGTCGACTCCGCCTGTGCGCGCAGCAGGCTCATCACCTCGCGCAGGAACTCGTCGAACTGTGCCGGTGCCGTCGAGGCCTCGATGACGAGCTGGCCACACATGTCGAACCGGTCGGCTGTGCAGGAGGTGTGATAGGCCAGGCCGCGCTCCTCACGCACGCGGGCCAACAGGGGCGAACTCATGCCCTCGCCGAACACGGCGGCCGCGACCAGATGCGCTGCATCGTCTTCGCGCAGCGAAGGGATCGGAAAGCCGAGCACGACATGCGTCTGGCTGCTGCCGGTAAGCGCCCGTGCCCGCACAGCGCCGCTGTACACGGGCGCGGCTACCAGGTTCGGCGTGCCGGCCGGCATGGCACCGAAGGCGGCCTCGGTAGCGCGCAGGATGGCCTCGGGGTCGATCGCCCCGGCAGCGCCGACGATCAGGTTCGCACCGCTGTACTGGCGCTCGACGTAGCGCACCAGGTCGTCACGACCAAACCGCTCGATGTTGCGCCGGCTGCCGATCACCGGCTGCGCAACCGGGTGCAGGCCATAGCAGGCGCGGTCGAACAGCTTGTAGCCGGTGGACAGCGGGTCGTCGTCGTCTTCGGCAAACTCCTGCAACAGCACATGGCGCTCGGACTCGAGCTCGGCCTCGGGAAAGGTCGGGCGCAACACGATGTCGCCCAGCATGCGCACGAAGTCGCCGGCGTGCGTCGCCAGGCCGCGCATCTGGTAGGCCGTGTGGTCCTTGTCGGTATGGGCATTGACCTCGGCGCCCAGGCGCTCGGCGTCCAGGTTGATGCGCCTTACGTCCCGCTCGGCCGTGCCCTTGAAGGCCATGTGCTCGATGACGTGGCTGATGCCATTGAGCGCCGCTGACTCATGCGCGCTGCCGGTGCGCACGAACACGCTGACCGCGGCGGTCTGCAGCTGCGGCATCGGCAGGCTGAGCACGCGCACGCCGTTAGGCAAGGTGGTCAGGCGCGTCTCGCCACTCGAGTCACGTTTGTGGCGAGGCGCAGTCATCGGCACACGACCTCGGTTCCCAACACCTCGGCCACCGCTTCGGCCAGAGCTGCTGCATGGCCGTCGCGGAGATGGACCTCGTGCGCCGCCGCCGCGCCGTTGTAGTTGCGCTGGATCGACTTGAGGTACAGCGGGTCGTAGTGTTCCGACATCAGGGCACCGAACACCTCGGCCCAGCGGCCTGCGCGGGCCAACGCCTGCCACTGCTTGATCGTGGCGCGGCCACGCAGGTCGACGAGAGTCTCCAGGTGTCCGCAGAAGCGCTCCAACTGCTCGGCAAAGAAGCCGTAGTCCTCCAGCAGCAGTTGCACGCGAGCGGCATCGGGCATGCTCAGCATCACCACGCGGCTGTCGTCACGCATGCGATCGAGCAGGGCCGTGGGAACCTGCAGCTGGCCGATCTTGCGGCTCTCGCTCTCCACATAAACCGGCCGCGCGGCATCGAAGCTGGTCAAGGTCCGCCAGACCTGGGTCTCGAACGCCTTCTGCGTCGGCTGCGGCTCGTGCGGCAGGCCACCGAGCACCGACCCGCGGTGCCGGGCCAGGCCTTCGAGGTCGAGCACCTGTGCGCTGGCATCGGCCAGGGCCTGCAGCAGGCGCGTCTTGCCGCTGCCGGTGCGCCCGGCAATGACCACATAGTCGAAGCGCAGCGGCAGCGTGGCCAGCTGCTCTCGCACCTGGGCGCGAAACGCCTTGTAGCCACCCTGGACCAAGGTGGTGCGAAAACCGATCTGATCCAGGAACCAGGCGAGGGTGCCGCTGCGCTTGCCGCCGCGCCAGCAGTAGACGAGGGGCTGCCAGTCGCGCGGTTTGTCCTGCACGTGCGTCTGCAGCAGGTCGCCGATGCGCCGCGCCACCACCGCCGCGCCGGTCTTCCTGGCGTCGAAGGCCGAGACCTGGACGTACTCGGTGCCGACTTCGCGCCGCTCGTCGTTGTCCAGCACCGGCCAGTTGACGGCGCCGGGCAAGTGGTCTTCGGCGAACTCGGCCGGCGAGCGGGCGTCGATGATCGTGTCGAAAGCCGCCAGGCGCGGCATCAGGTCGGCGGCCGCGGCCGTGCGCAGGCTCACGCCGCTTCCGGACTCAAGGCGTCGAGCATCTCGGTCTCGATCGCGATCTGGGCACGGTTGTGCTGCAGCTCGGGGCCGTCGATCAGGAAGGTGTCCTCCACGCGCTCGCCCAGCGTGCTGATCTTCGCCAACTGCAGGTTGATGTGGTGCCGCGCCAGCACACGGGCAATGCCGTACAGCAGGCCCGAGCGGTCGCTCGCGCTGACGCTGAGCAGCCAGCGCTGCGCGCGTTCGTCGGGCCGCAGCGAGACGCGAGGCGTGACCGGGAAGCTCTTGACCCGACGCGACACCCTGCCGCGCCGCGGCTCGGGCAGGGCGCCGGTCGCGGCCAGGGCCTGCGCGAGCTGGATTTCGACCAGGGAGATCAGGTCGCGGTAGCCCGCCGGGTCGCCGGCCTCGACGTTCGGGTGCACGAGCTGGAAGGTGTCCAGCGCAAAGCGCGCGCGCGTCGTGTGCACCTTGGCGTCAAGTACTGAGAAGCCGGCGTTGTCGAAGTAGCCGCAGATGCGCGCGAACAGGTCGGGTATGTCGGGTGCGTAGACCAGCACCTGCAGACCTTCGCCGACCGGCGAAGCGCGTGCACTGACGACGGGCACCGTGGTCTTGACGTGGCGCCACAAAACGCGTGCGTGCCAGGCCAGATCGGTGGCGTCGTGGCGCGCGAAGTAGCTCACTTCGAGCGTGTCCCACAGCGGCTTCTCGGTGCCGGGCAACTGCGAGGCCAGGGCCAGCAAGGAACGCGCTTCGGACTTGCGCGCTTCCAGTTCGGCGTCGAGGTTGGGCCGCGCGCCACCGAGCGAGCGCAGGGTCAGGCGGTACAGGTCCTCGAGCAACTTGCCTTTCCAGGCGTTCCAGACTTTCGGGCTCGTGCCGCGGATGTCGGCCACGGTCAGCAGGTACAGCGCGGTAAGCGTGCGCTCGTCGTGTACCTGGCCTGCGAAGGCGGTGATCACGTCGGGATCAGACAGATCCTCCTTCTGTGCGATGTGGCTCATCGTCAGGTGTTGCCGGACAAGGAACTCGATCAGGCGCGCGTCTTCGCGCTCGATGGCGTGCTCGCGGCAGAAGCGCCGAACTTCGGTGCCGCCGATGTCCGAGTGATCACCGCCGCGCCCCTTGGCCACGTCGTGAAAGAGGGCGGCGACGTAGAGCACGAAGGGACGCTCGAATTGCGCGGCCAGTTGCGAGCAGAACGGGTACTCGTGCGCATGCTCGGGAATGAAGAAGCGGCGCGCGTTGCGCAGCACCATCAGGATGTGCTGGTCGACCGTGTAGACGTGGAACAGGTCGTGCTGCATCTGGCCGACGATGCGGCGGAAGACCCACAGGTAGCGGCCCAGCACCGAGGTCTGGTTCATCAGACGGAAGGCGTGCGTCTGGCCGCCAGGCTGCTGCAGGATCTCGAGAAAGCGGGCGCGGTTCACCGGGTCGTTGCGGAAGGCCGCATCCATCAGGTGGCGCGCGTTGTACAGCGCGCGCAAGGTGCGCGCCGATAGGCCCTTCACTCCGACCACCTGCTGGTAGAGCAGGAAGGTCTCGAGGATCGCATGCGGCTCGCGTTCGTACAGGTCGTCACTGGCCACTTCGAGCATGCCGGCGCGATCGAGAAAGCGCTCGTTGAGAGGCCGCATCGGCTGCGCCTCGTTGTCGGAAATGCGCGCCTCGAGGTTCAGCAACACGATCTGGTTGAGCTGCACCACCGCCTTGGCAGCCCAGTAGTAGCGCTTCATCAGCAGTTCCGAGATGCGCTGTCCCTTCTTGGCCGGTAGGCCGAAGCTCTCGGCCACGGCGGTCTGCAGATCGAACACCAGCCTGTCCTCGCGCCGGCCCGCGATCATGTGCAGGCGGGCGCGGATCAGCTTCAGCTGGCCCTCGTTGCGCTGCAGCTGTTTGGCTTCGAAAGGTGTGATGAGGCCGTTGGCCGCCAGTTCGGCCCAGGAGCGACCCAGACCCGCGGCGCGGGCGACCCAGATCAGGACCTGCAGGTCGCGCAGGCCGCCCGGGCTCTCCTTGCAGTTGGGCTCGAGCGAGTAGGGCGTGTCCTGGTATTTGGTGTGGCGCTGTTGCATCTCCAGCGTCTTGGCGCGCAGGAAGGCGCGCGGGTCCAGGATCGTCGCCAGCCGCCTGTGCAGCGCGTTGAACAGGCGCCGCGGGCCGCACACCAGGCGACTCTCGAGCAGGGCGGTCTGCACCGTCACGTCGCGCGCCGCCTCCGACGCGCACTCGTCGATGTTGCGCACTGAGGAGCCGATCTCCAGGCCGATGTCCCAGCAGGCGGTGATGAAGCGCTCGACCGCCGGGCGCGCCGCCTCGGCTGCCAGGTTGTCGGGCAGCAGCACCAGCACGTCGACATCGGAGTAGGGGAAGAGTTCGCCGCGGCCGTAGCCACCGGCGGCCACCAGGGCTGCGCTGGCCGGCATCATGGTCGCGATCCAGAGTTCACTGAGCGTGGCGTCGACCAGCCGGGACAGGCCGCGCACCAGGCTCGTGGCGGCCGTGGCGCTGGGCCGCGCCGCCGCGAAGTGTTCGATCAGGGCGGACTTGTCGACCGCCAGGCGCAAACGCAGGCTGGCGACGCCCGAGCCCGAGCCGTGGGGCTTCGCGACGGCCGACATCGGCTCAGGCCGCGACGGCGCTCGTCGCCTGGGCCGGTGCGACGAACGCCGGCAGCGCAGGGCTGCCGGCCGAGAGTGTCAGGACCTCGTAGCCCATCTCGGTCACCAGCACCGTGTGCTCCCATTGGGCCGACAGCGAGCGATCGCGCGTGACGATGGTCCAGCCGTCGTAGCTGCCGCCTTTGCGGTCTTCGCGGATGTCGCGCTTGCCGGCATTGATCATCGGCTCGATCGTGAACACCATGCCCGGCACCAGCTCCTCGAGCGTGCCCGGGCGACCGTAGTGCAGCACCTGCGGCTCTTCGTGGAAGCGCTGACCGATGCCGTGGCCGCAGAATTCGCGCACCACCGAGAAGCCCTGGTTTTCGGCGAAGGTCTGGATGGCGTGGCCGATGTCGCCCAGTCGGGCGCCGGGGCGCACCTTGACGATGCCCTTCCACATCGCCTCGAAGGTGACGCTGCACAAGCGCTTGGCCGCGATGCTGCCCTCACCGACGATGTACATCCGGCTGTTGTCGCCGTGCCAGCCTTCCCTGGTGATCACCGTGACGTCGATGTTGACGATGTCCCCGTTCTTCAGCGGCTTGGCATTCGGGATGCCGTGGCAGACCTCATGGTTGATCGACGCGCACAGCGACGCCGGGTACGGCGGATAGCCGGGCGGGGCGTAGTTCAGGGTCGCGGGCACGGTGTCCTGCACCTTGACCATGTGCTCGTGCGCGATGCGGTCGAGCTCGAGCGTGGTCACGCCCGGCTTGACCAGCGGCGTCAACAGGTCCAGCACCTCGGAGGCCAGCCGGCCGGCCACCCGCATGCCCTCGATGTCGGCGGCGGACTTGATGGTCATCGTCATGGGCGGAATTATCCCACCCGGCCCGTAAAATCGCAGGCTCTGCCGGTTTTCAACCCTCCCCACGCCCCGATGTCCGCTTCGCCCAAGCACCTGTTGCATTTCGAGGGCGGCAGCGCCCTGTCCGCGTTCCGGGCCTCGGCCCTGATGGCGCGCCTGACGCAGGCCTGCCCGCGCATCGCCGGTGTCAGTGCCCGGCACGTGCACTGGGTCTGGAGCGATGCACCGCTGGACGGCCCGGCGCGGGACAAGCTGGCCGCCTTGCTGACCTATGGCGACGCCGCAGCGCCACCCCAGGAAGGCGCCCTGGTGCTGGTGATGCCGCGCCTCGGTACCGTATCGCCGTGGGCCAGCAAGGCCACCGACATCGCGCACAACTGCGGCCTGAGCATTCAGCGCGTCGAGCGGGTTGCCGAGTTTCGGTTGCAGGCCAAGGGCGGCCTGCTCGGCGCCAAGCCCCTGAATGCCGACGAACTGCAGGCGGCCGCGGCCTGCCTGCACGACCGCATGACCGAGAGCGTGGCCTTCGAGCGCGACGCGGCCCGGCACCTGTTCGACACGCGAGCCGGGGCGGCGCTGCAGCAGGTCGACGTACTGTCGCGCGGGCGTGTGGCGATCGAGGTGGCGAATGTCGAATGGGGTCTGGCACTGTCGGACGACGAGATCGACTACCTGACCACCGCCTTCGGCAAGCTCGGCCGCAACCCGAGCGACGTCGAGCTGATGATGTTCGCGCAGGCCAACAGCGAGCACTGCCG
>JAZKIW010000012.1:0-7055 GCA_040384625.1 Pseudomonadota bacterium
TGTTCGAGGCCGCCGCCGACGGGGCGATCAAGGCGCTGTGGATCGCCTGCACCAACCCGGCGCAATCGATGCCCGACCAGGCGATGGTGCGCCGGGCGCTCGAACGCTGCGAGTTCATCGTGCTGCAGGAAGCCTTCTCTACCACCGCCACCGCGCCCTACGCCGACCTGCTGTTGCCGGCGACGACCTGGGGCGAGAAGGACGGCACGGTCACCAACAGCGAACGCCGCATCAGCCGGGTGCGCGCTGCGGTGCCCGCGCCGGGCCAAGCGCGCGATGACTGGGCGATCGCGGTCGACTTTGCGCGGCGCCTGGAGCAGCGCCTGCCCGCGCGTCGCGCCGACGGCGCGACGCTGTTCCCCTATGCCGACGCCGAGTCGGTATGGAATGAACACCGCCAAAGCACGCGCGGCCGCGATCTGGACATCACCGGCCTGAGCTACCCCGCCCTCGAAGCACAGCCGCAGCAATGGCCCTGCCCCGAGGGCGCAACGAGCGGCCAGGCGCGCCTGTACGAAGACGGCCGCTTCGCTACGCCCGATGGCCGCGCGCGCTTCGTCGCTCCCGCCTACCGGCCGGTGGCAGAGCCGCGCGACGCGCGCTTTCCGTTCTCGCTGACCACCGGCCGCCTGCGCGACCAGTGGCACGGCATGAGCCGCAGCGGCACCTTGGGGCGCCTGTTCGGCCAGGCCCCGCAGCCCAGCGTCGACGTCCACCCGCAAGAAATGGCGCGCCGCGGCTGGAGCGAGGGCGCGCTGGTGCACGTGACCTCACGCCGCGGTTCGATCCTGTTGCCGCTGCGCGCGAGCGATGAAGTCGCGCCGTCGCAGGCCTTCGTTGCGATGCACTGGGGCGAGGAGTTCGCCTCGGGCCGCGCTGCGGCCGGCGCGCTGCTGGCCGGCGTCAATGCCTTGATGCCCAGCGCCCATTGCCCGCAGTCCAAGCAGCCCGAACTCAAGCACGCGGCGGTCAAGCTGCTGAAGGCCGAGCTGCCCTGGCACCTGGTGGCAGCGGCCTGGTTGCCGCAAGGCGAGGCCCTCGTCGCGCAACAGCAATTGCGCGCACTGATGCCGGCATTCGACTACGCGCATTGCGTGCCCTTCGGTCGCGAAGGCAGCGACATCGTGTCGGCAGATGCGCCGGCGAGGGTCGGCGTGCTGCTTCGCGCTGCGGCGCAGCAGCCGGCGAGCAACGAGCTGATGACGCAGATCGAGCGCGTGCTCGGTATCGCCGGCGCCCAGGTGCTGCGCTATGCGGACGCCCGGCGCGGCCAGCGGCGCGCGATGCGCCTGCATGCGGCGGCCGAGCTGGATGCCGCCACGCTCGATGCCTTCCTGCTCGCCGGCGACGCCGGCGCGGCCACCTGGGTGCTCGGCCTGCTGCAGGACGGTCAGCCGGCCCGCCCCTTCGGCCAGGCCCTGCTGAACGGCCGCGCCAGCCCACCGGCGGCGGTGAAGCCACGCGCGCCGCAGGTCTGCAATTGCTTCGACGTCAGCCAGAGCGCGATCGTCGACGCGCTCGCCGCCTGTCACGGCAGCGCCGAGGCGCGGCTGGCGCAGCTGCAGCAGCGCCTGTCCTGCGGCACCCAGTGCGGCTCCTGCCTGCCGGCGGTGCGCGCCCTCGTCGCCGAACACCAGCCCCGACTGGAGGTTGCGTGAGCATCACCGCCTACCTGAAGGAGATCGGCCGCGGCAAGGATGGCGCGCGCGCGCTCGACGCCGCGCAGGCCGAAGACCTGCTGCGCCAGGTGTTCGAGGGTCGCGTCAGCGAGCTGCAGCTCGGCGCCTTCGTGATCGCGATGCGCATCAAGGGCGAGACCCCGGCCGAGCTGGCCGGTTTCCTGGCCGCCGCTCAGGCCCACGTCCCCGCGCCGATCGCCGATGCGGTTCGGCACAGCGCGCGGCCGGTGGTGTGGCTGCCTTCGTACAACGGCGCGCGCAAGCTGCCCAACCTCACGCCGCTGCTGGCCGGCCTGCTGGCCCAGCAGGGCCTGTCGGTCATCGTGCACGGACAGGCCGCCGACGCGCTGCGCGTGAGCAGCCATGCGGTGTTCGAGGCGCTCGGCTGGCCGATCGTCGCTGCGGTAGCGCAAGCTGACGACATCGACCACGCCTGGCGCCGCCGGCAGCCCGTCTTCATCGCGACCGAGGCGCTGTGCCCCCCCCTGGCACGCCTGCTCGACCTGCGCTGGCAGATCGGCCTGCGCAACCCTGGCCACACCGTGGCCAAACTGCTGACGCTGACAGGGGCGCAGCGGGCGCTGCGCGTGGTCAACCACACCCATCCCGAGTACGGCACCTCGCTGGCGCAGTTCCTGGCCGAGAGTGGGGCCGACGCGCTGCTGCTGCGCGGCACCGAAGGCGAGCCGGTGGCCGACGCCCGCCGCACCCCGCGCATGGAGGCCTTCGTCGGCGGCCAGCGCCTGGATGCCCTGTGCGTGGAGGCGCAAGGCGGGGTGCTGGCGCGCGTGCCGCAGCTGCCGACCGCGATCGATCCGTCCAGCACGGCGAACTTCATCAACGAGGCCCTGGCCGGCGCGATCGTCGTTCCGGAGCCGGTTCAGGCCCAGGTGGACACGCTCGTGGCCCTGGCCCAGCAGCTGGCCCTTTCGCTGGAGCGTGCCGCGTGACGCCCTGCGTGAGCCTCGTCGGCGCCGGTCCGGGCGACCCCGAGTTGCTGACGATCAAGGCGGTGCGCGCGCTGCGCCGCGCCACCGTGGTCCTGGTCGATGACCTCGTCTCCGACGACGTGCTGCGCTACGTGCGGACTTCGGCCCGCGTGATCCGGGTCGGCAAGCGTGGCGGCTGCGCGAGCACGCCGCAGGCCTTCATCCACAAGCTGATGATTGCCCAGGCCCAGCGCGGCGAGCGGGTGGTCCGGCTCAAGGGCGGCGACCCGTTCGTCTTCGGCCGCGGAGGCGAAGAGTGCGATGCCCTGCGCAGCGCAGGCGTCGATGTCGAGGTGATCAACGGCCTCACGGCCGGGCTGGCCGCGCCCGCCGCTGTCGGGATCCCGGTCACCGACCGGCGCTTCAGCCAGGGCGTGGCCCTGGTCACCGGCCACGGCAGCGAGCATGAACCGGACTGGACCGCACTGGCCCAGAGCGGCCTGACCCTGGTGATCTACATGGGTGTGGCGCGCGTGGACGGTCTGGTGACCGCCCTGCTGGCCGGGGGCCTGGACGGCGACACGCCGGCCGCAGCGGTCAGCGCCGCTCACACGCCGCAGCAGCGCCATGCGCTGTGCACCCTGGCCACGCTGGCCGACTGCATCGCAACCGAGCAACTGCCCAGCCCGGCCATCCTGGTCGTCGGCGACGTCATCCGGGCCGCGCCGATCTGGGCCGATCTGCCACTTCGCGAGCGCCGCCGAGGCTGACTTCGCCGGGCAAAGGCATTCGCCGCCGTGATGGGGCGATTCGCACAGGCAATTGTTCAAAACCTAGTGTTTACCCTAGTCTGCGGCATCGGGCTGTCGTGGCCCAGCAGTCTCAAAGGGGAAGCACCATGTCGAATCAACTGGCTCAGACCCTCGCACCCGCGCTGTCGCCCAGGTTGCGCCAGGCGGGCAGCTTGCGCGCGGTGGTCGGCCAACACCTGGCCCGCGCCGGGCGCGCCGTCTGGTTGGCGCTCGAAGAGGTGGGGCAGCGCCGCAGCGACCGCGAACTGCTGGCCCTGTCCCGGCAGTGGGAGCACACCAACCCGACGCTCGCGCGCGAGTTGCGCTCCTACGTGCGCGGCGGCTCGAGCTACTGAGGGGCGACCTGCGCCGCAGCGCGGCGCAGGGTGTCGCGCAACCAGCGCTGCGCGGTGTCCTGCTCGTGCCGGCGGTGCCACAGCAGACCGACCTCGATGCCGGGCACATCAAACGGCAGCTCGGCCAGCGCCAGTTGCGGTGCGAACCCTGTCGCCGGGACGAACAGGCGCGGCAGCACGGTCAGCAGGTCGGACTGGTGCACCACCGCACCGGCAGTGAAGAAATTGCTGACCGTGATCATCACGCGGCGTTCGCGCCCGAGGCGCGCCAGCGCTTCGTCGACATAGCCGCGCGCGCGCCCGGCAAAGCTCACGCGGAGGTGCTCGGCAGCGCAGTAGGCGTCCAGCGTCAGCGCGCCGGGCTGGGCCAAGGGGTGGCCCGCGCGCATCACGCAGGCGTACTCGCAGGCGTACAGCGCCTCCAGGCGCAGCAGGCTGTCGTCGCCCTCGGCGGCCACTGCCGCGCGCGCATCGGGAAAGAAGCCCAGGGCGATATCGGCCTGCCCCTGCTCGAGCAGTGGGCGCGGATCGCGCGTGGTCAGCGGAACGACGCGCAGGTCGACCTTCGACTGCTCGGCCTGCAGGGTGCGCACCAGGATCGGCACGACCAGGGCCGCCGTCGCGTCGGCCATGGCCAGCGTGAACGAGCGTGCATCGGTACGCGGATCGAAGCCCTGCGGCTCGAAGGCCTCCTGCAGGCTGTCGAGCGAGGCTCGCACGGTCGGCCACAGGGTCTGCGCGTGGGCCGTCGGCGTCACGCCGCCCGGGTTGGGCAGGAACAACTCTTCATGCGTGGCCTCGCGCAGGCGGCGCAGGGCGTTGCTGACCGCCGGCTGGGTCATCGCCAGGCGCGACGCCGCGCGCGTGACGTTGCGCTCGACCATCACCACGTCGAAGACCTTCAACAGGTTCAGGTCGAGCGTGCGGAAGTTGATCGAGGGTCGGTTCATGGAGGCAGCGCGGCGGGCATTCGCCGTGGTGATGGCCGGATTCGGAATCGCAATTGGCAAAGTCTAGGTGAAAACCCTAATCTCTGCTCGTGCGGGGCTGTTCGGCACCGCCAGTGCGAGAAGGAGTTGCCATGTCCAGCCAGTTCATCAAGGTCTCTGTGCCCCGGGCCGTGCCCGCGCCGCGCGGCGCGTTGTGGGCGGCCGCTGCGGTCGGATGGGTTCTGCGGGTGATGATCACGCGCCGGCCCAAGGTGCAATCGTGAGCGCCGAAGCCTCGTCGCGCCTGGCGCAGTGGTGGGTGCATGGCGTGAATGCGCTCGACCGCGCGCAGCCGCTGGTGCCGGCCGGCAACGGTGATGCCTGGTCGGCTGCGGCGGCAACGCGCGCCGTGCGCTGGGTGCAACAGTTGTGGCGCGAATGGTCGGCGGACGGCCAGCCGCGCAGCGTCGACGAGCTTGTGGTTTACGCGCGCCACATCGAACGCGACATGCCCGGCCTGGCGGCGGACTTGCGCGCTGCAGCACTGCGCCACCAAGACAGCGCGGGCTGAGTTCAGTCAACGGGGCGCGGCTCAGGGCGCGTGGCCGCTGACGCGCCGCTACCAGCGCGTCAGCGGCGGCGTCTGGCGGCCCGTCCAGCGTTCCAGCACCGCCGCCAGCATCGCGCTGCTGACCGGCTTGGTCACATGGTCGTCCATGCCCGCGGCGAGGCAGCGTTCGCGGTCACCCGCGAGTGCGTCGGCGGTCAGGGCCACGATCGGCGTGTAGCTGCCGCTGAGCACTTCGTCCTGGCGCAACTGCTGGGTGGCCTGGTAGCCGTCCATCACCGGCATGTGCAGGTCCATCAGCACCAGGTCGAAGCGCTTGCGCTTGGCCGCCACGAGGGCCGCCTCGCCGTCGTCGGCGACATCGACCTGACAGCCCAGCTTCTCCAGCATGCTGACGACCACCAACTGGTTGACCGCGTCGTCCTCGACGACCAGCACACGCGCCAGCGGACCGGTGACATCGCGCGGTGCAGTGGGGCCGACCTCCGGCGGGCCTTCGAGCTTGCGAAGGCGCAGCTCGAACCAGAAGGTCGAACCCTGCCCGACCCGGCTTTGGACGCCGACCTGGCCGCCCATCAGCACCGCCAGATCACGCACGATGGCCAGGCCCAGGCCGCTGCCGCCGTGGCGCCGGGTGCTCGAAGTGTCGACTTGTGTGAAGGCCTCGAAGACTGACGCCAGCTGGTCCTCGGCGATGCCGATGCCGGTGTCGCGAACGGCGAAGCGCATCTGCACCGCCTCGCCCGTGTCGTCGAGCAGGCTCACTTGCAGCACGATCTGGCCACGCTCGGTGTACTTGACGGCGTTGTGCAGCAGGTTGACCAGCACCTGGCGCAGGCGCACCGGATCGGCCTCGACGCGCTCGGGCATCTGCGACGGCAGCTCGAGGCTCAGCGCGATCGGCTTGTCGCGTGCGGTGACGGCCATCAGCTCGATGGCCTCGCCGGCCAGTTCACGCAGGTCGACGCTGGTCAGGCGCAACGACATCTTGCGCGCCTCGATGCGCGACAGGTCGAGCACGTTGTCGATCAGGGCCAGCAGCGCGGTGGCGGAGCGGTACGCGGTCTTGGCGTACTTGCGTTCGTTCGGCGCCAGCGGCGAGGCCAGCAACAGCTCGGTGGTGCCCAGGATGCCGTTCATCGGCGTGCGGATCTCGTGGCTGATCACCGCCAGGAACTGCGACTTCGCCTCACTGGCCTGTTCGGCCAGTTGGCGTGCGCGCTCGAGTTCGAGCGCCTGGGCCTGCAGGGCATCGGTCTTCTGCTCGAGGGTCTCGACCAGGCCTCGCGCAGCACGCACGGCCTGGCGCGCGCGGTTGCGCAGGCGCTCGATCACCAGGCCGGTGACGGCCAGGTAGGTGCCGAGCAGGTACATCGTCGCCGCGATGCCGAGGCGCTGAGCCCATTGCGCGCTGGCCGGCTCGAAGGCCGCCATCCAGGCCGCATAAGCGAGGTAGGTCAGCACCACGACGTGGTTGAAGTAGACCGCGCGCCGGAAGCCGAAGCCGACCTGGTCGGCCACCCGCACCAGCAGAAAGTAGGCGAAGAAGAGTTGCCCCTGCTCGAGCTGGTGCAAGTTGAGCAGCCAGACCAGCAGGTCGAGGTGGAAGAAGACCAGGGCCAGGTCGACCCGGCGCTGCCCGTCGTAGCCGACGCGCAGCACGACCCAGCTCAGGGCCGCGAACAGCAGGTTGACGGTCAGCAGCAGAACCAGTTCGGGCTGCGGAAAAAGCGTCTCGCGCTGCAAGCCTTGCAGCACCGCAATGCCGCACAGGATGACGAAGCCCGCGACCCGGATGGCCGG
>JAZKIW010000013.1:0-1139 GCA_040384625.1 Pseudomonadota bacterium
GCCGCGATAGCTGGCGCCGTTTTGCCAAGGGCGGTCTTGTACGCAGCCAGGGCCAACGTCTCACTCTTCTGCGCTCGCTGCACATCCCCTTCGAACACATAACCCAGGCTATGCGCGGGCTGCCGCTTCTGCACGTCGCGAGCCAGCTTGAGCGCATCGGCGTACCGACCGGCCTGCATATCAAGGGCGAACAATCGCTGCCAGGGCAACACGGCGTCAGGCTTGGCCGCGACCGCCCGCTTTAGGCTCTCGATCGCCGCATCGGTGTCCTTCGAGGCCACCTTGATGGCCGCGATGCGCATGTGGGCCGAGGGGTCGCCCGGCTGCAATGCAATGATCTTGCTGAAGGTAGCCAGTGCCTGATTGGGTTGCCCGCCCGCTTGCTGAGCTCTTCCCAAGGCATCAAGAATCGTCGGCCGTCCGGGCAGCGCCGCATCGGCCTGTTGGGCCGCCACCAACGCCGGCTCGATCTGCTTGCTGGCGAGAAGGTAGTTGACCAGACTCAAGCGCGCCGAGGGGTCCGTCGGATTCAGCCGGACTGCGGTTGCCAGCACCTCGGCAACTTCCTTCTCGCTGGCCCCACTGCGCACACGCAAGTCCGCCAGCGCGAGCAGGGCACGCAAGTGCGCAGGCTGGATTTTCAGGATGGACTCATAGCGTTGCTGCGCGACTTGCGGCTTCTTGTCGGAGATGTCCAACGTTGCCAAGCTGGAGGCCGCCGGGAAATATGTCGGCTCGATCGATAGCGACTTCTCGAAGCTGGCGCGCGCTTGCGCGACATCCTTGAGCCCCATGTATGCAAGCCCGCGCAAGTGCGGCGCTAGCGATTTTCCGGGTTGCTTTCGCTCAAGGCCCTCGACGGCCTTCAAGGCCCCTTGGAAGTCACGCCGCCGGAGCTGGGTGATGATCAGTTCCAGGTCAGCCACGGTGCCAGCATCGGCTGTCGCGATCTGCTGCAGATCGGTCACCGCTCCTTCAGGGTCACCCTTCAGAAATTTGGTGCGTGCCAGCGCCGTCAAGTTGTTGGTGTTCTTCGGGTTAGCCTTGGCGCCCTGAGAAAACATGGCGCTGGCCTTGTCGAGGTCACCCAACTGCATGTAGGCCTCTCCCGCAATGCTCAGGGACACGCCGTCCGGCGG
>JAZKIW010000013.1:1239-11782 GCA_040384625.1 Pseudomonadota bacterium
ACCCAGCTGTCGGCGTCGGCCTTGCCGGATGCAGTGGTTTCGCTGTTGAGCTTCAGGGCCCCTTCGCGGTCGCCACTGACTGCCAGCTGGCGCGCCGTCCCGGTGAGTGCTGGTACATAGCCAGGCACAGCCTCAAGTGCCTGTTTGAACGCAGCCATCGCCTCCGCCCCAGCGCCAATGCGCATGTGAGCCAAGGCCAGCGTTGTCTTCAGGCTCGCTGCGGCACCCTTGTCGGCCGGGCTTGTGCCGCTGAACTGCGCGATGATTTCCTTGTGCTGGCCTTGTTCGAGCATGGCGCGCGCCAGTTCGGGCAGCACGAGATCCTGAGGGTGCTTCAGTTCAAGCGCTTTGCGCAGTTCGACCGCGGCACCGACTGGGTCTTCGCCGATCAACAAGGCCTTGCCGAGAAGAAAGCGTGCCTCTGCCGAATCGGGCTGTTTCTGAAGCACCGTCTTCAGCTCGATCACCGCAGATCGCGCCTCGCCCTTGGACAGATAGGCCTTGGCCGAGGCCATCAACCTTTCCGGGTCATCGCCAGTGCAAGCGGACAGCAGCCCGACTGCTGCAGTCACGGCGAGCGCCATCCTCCATCGGAAGGAGGTTGTGTTCATCGGGTTGCCATGCAGGTTTTGGTCAGCGTTCGGAGCGAATCGCCAGACGGTTCATCAAATCGTAAAGCGTGGGGCGGCTGACGCCAAGCAGATCGGCGGCCTTGACAATGTTGCCGTTCGCGTGCGCCAGGGCCCGAACCACAGCGCTGCGCTCAGCCGCATCACGGACTGTGCGCAGATCAAACGACTCCTCAGGCGCAGGCGTTGCTGCGTCGAGCGGCAATCCCAGATCGTCGGCGCCGACCCGATTGCCCTCAGCCATGATTGCCGCACGCTTGACAACGTTGAGCAATTGGCGCACGTTGCCGGGCCAGTCGTGGCGCTCGATCGCTCCCAGCGCGTCCTCGCTGAACTTCAGGACGCTGCGCTGCTCGTCGGCGACGCGCTTGAGGAAGGCGTGGGCCAACAGGACCGCGTCGCCGCGGCGCTCACGCAGGGGCGGAATGTCGACGACGATCTCCGCCAGCCGGTAGTACAGGTCTTCGCGAAAACGCGACTCCTTGATCAGAGCGCCGAGATCCTGGTGAGTTGCGCAGACCACGCGCACATCGATAGGAATTTCCTGACGTCCCCCAAGGCGCTCGATCTTGCGCTCCTGCAGGAAGCGCAGCAGCTTGGCCTGCAAAGGGGCAGGCAAGTCGCCGATCTCGTCGAGGAACAAGGTTCCGCCATCGGCCGTCTCGATGCGTCCCGGTGTTGTCTTCGCGGCGCCGGTGAAGGCGCCCTTTTCGTACCCGAAGAGCTCGCTTTCGAGCAGCGTCTCTGGAATTGCGGCGCAGTTGATGGCGACAAACTTGCCGTTGCGCCGCGACGCCATGTGGACGCCCTGCGCCAGCACCTCCTTGCCAGTACCACTTTCGCCCAGCAGCATGACCGTTGCGCTACTGCGCGCCACCTTCTCGATCGTGCGGCAGACACGCAGCATCCGCTCATCGCGTGTGATCAAGCCCGCGAGGGCCTCGCTTGGCGCCAGCGCACGCAAGCGCGCGTTCTCGGCTTGCAACTCATAGACACGCAGCGCGCGCTCGACGGTCATGTTGAGCAGGTCGGCCTCGAGCGGCTTGGCGAGAAAGTCGTAGGCCCCGAGCTCAACCGCGCGGCAGGCATTGGCGCGGTCGCTCTGGCCCGACAGCACGATGACCTTGACCGAGGGATCGCTGCCAAGCAAGGCCTCGAGCAGCGCAAACCCTTCGCTCACCGAGTCCGCATCCGGCGGCAGCCCGAGATCCATCGTGACCACGGGCGACGCAGCCCGGCGGAACTGCGCCAAGGCGCCGTCCCGGTCGTGCGCCGTCACTGTCTCAAAGCGGTCGAGCGCCCACTTGATCTGCTTTTGCAGCGCAAGATCGTCTTCGACAATCAGGACTTGGGGGCGCTTGACCGTGTTCATCTGGGGTTCACTTGGCGGCGTACAACTCTTGCTCGGCGCTGCGAACCGAATCCAGTAGTGGCAACAGAACAGTGACCACAGTTCCGCTACCAAGTTCGCTCTCCACCGAGACACTCCCGCCGATCTCCTGGATGTATTGCCGGCTCTCGTAAGCACCGATGCCCATGCCGTTCACTTTGGTCGAGCTGAAGGGCTTGAACAGGCGACTGCTGAGGAACTCGGGGCTCATGCCTTGGCCCGAGTCGCGAACGAGGATCTTGGCCTGGCTACCTTCCCGCGCAAGCGTTAATACGACCTTGTCGGCTGCCTCGGTGGCATCCAGCGCGTTGTCGACGATGTGGCCGAGCACCCGTTCGACCCGCTCCTCGTGCCCACGCGTGACGACCGGGTCGATGACCTGCACATCGACGGTACGACCACGCGCGGCCGCGGCCGCCCGAATCCGTTCGACGATGACGGGCAGGACGACACCCGCCGGAGCACCGGCAGGCGTTTCTCCACTGCGCAACTGGAGCATCAGACGCCGCATCCTGTCGAGCGAGTTTTCCACCGTGGTCAGCATGTCTTCCTGGAACTCGGCATTGTCTTTGAGTCGACGCGCGTTCTGCATCATCAGGGATAGCTGGGCCACGATGTTCTTCAAATCATGCACAACAAAGGCCGACATCTTGTTGAATGCGTCGAACTTCCGGGCCTCGAGCAAGGCATCAGTCGCGTGCATCAATGCCAGAAAGCCCGCCGCCTGGCGGCTTGCCGTCTTCAGCAGGTCGCGCACTTCCCAGTTCACCTGCAACGCCGCGTGAGGACGATCGATCACGACGACGCCGGTGAGCTTGTCGCCGACGATGAGCGGGACCACCAGCCAGTGCTGCGGGTCGTCCGCCAGCCAGGGAGGCGGTTGCGCGCCTTCGTAGCGATCTGGGTGGGCGCGGTACTCGTCGAGATCGACCACCCACTCGCGCTCGTGCATGAAGCGGGCGAATTGCGAGTCGACCGGCTCCACTGCGCTGGACCGCGGGGCGTTCCACCGTGCCGCCTGAACCAGCTGGGCCCGCTCGGGGTCCCGATACCAGAGTGCGCCCGAAGGACTGTGAAGCATCTCGGCCAGTCCTTGAACCACGAGCCCACCGACTTCGCGCGGCGAACTGTCAGCGGACAACCTGGACGTGAAGCGCAACCACTCGTTGCGGTAGTCATAGCGATAGCGAAAGAAGTTCTTGCCGACGAAGACCCTGACCTTGGCGCGCAAAGTACCGGAAAACAGCAGCAGGGCGAGCAACACAAGGCCGACACATAGCAGCGCCAGCGCAACCGCACCACCCCAGTCGCCCCCGACGTGGCGAACGTAGTAGCCGATGGCCGAGATCGCAAGCAGATAGCCCCCGACCAGCATCAGGGTCGCCGTGTGGAAGGCGGCGTCGCGTGAGACTTGAAATGAACCACTCCAGCCAGCCTGCCGTTTTGTGGCAACGTAGAGCAGTGCAACCGGCAGTGCATGCACGGCGCTGCGAATCGTCACGGAGTCGACGTCGAACTGCCCGAACAGCAGCACATTGGAGTGGAGGTAGATGTCGAACAGGAAGATGCAGGCCAGACCGAGGCACAGCGGCTTGGTATGCCATCGTGAGGCCTCGGCCGCGTTTCTGAACAGCTGCTCGACGAGCACCAAGCCCAGAACAGGCAGTGCAAGGGACGCCAGCGGCACAACGCGCGCCAGGCCGCCGGAGCGATCCGTGCCGAGCGCGCCTGCAATCACCAGGGTCGCGATCGCAGTCACTGCCACACCGCCCAGGCCGACCAATGTCGCCATTCGTGCACGTTGGCGCGGGCCCGACGGGCGCAGCAGGACAAAGGCAAAGGCGAACCAGGAGATGTAGCGCGCCAAGTCCAGCAGACCGCCGCCGACGGCCAGCTGCAGGTTGCCCGTCACCTGCGCGGCAAGACTCGTCAGTGCCCAGCCGGCGCTGACGATGATCGCCCCGGTGAATGTCAGTTGGGCTGCGGTGTTGTTCTTCTGAGAGAAGCAGCCGCGCACCAGCGAAACCGCAAAGATGCTGTAGGCAAGCGCGGCCAACGCATGGCTGTATGCCGCCAGAGTCACCGGCGTCGCACGCTAACGTGCGCCCTTGCCTGTGAGCACGACGGACACCGTTTCGAACATGATCAACATGTCCAGGAACAGTGTGTGGTTCTTGACGTAGTACAGGTCGTACTGGAGCTTCTGCTTCGCATCTTCAACCGTCGCACCATACTCGTAGCGCACCTGCGCCCATCCCGTGACGCCTGGTTTGACGCTATGCCGCACAGCGTAGTACGGAATGTCCTTGGTCAGTGAGTCAACGAAGTAAGGACGCTCGGGACGCGGCCCGACCATGCTCATTTCGCCCTTGAGGACATTGTAGAGCTGCGGCAGCTCGTCGATGCGCACGCGCCGGATCAGGCGCCCGATCCGCGTCACACGATCGTCTGCCTGAGCTGCCCAGCGCGGATTGCCGTCTTCCTCGGCATCACAGCGCATGCTCCGGAACTTCACCACATCGAAGGGCCTGCCGTTGAGGCCAACGCGTTCCTGGCGGTAGAAGATCGGGCCGCGACTGTCGGCTGCAATCAGCAGCATCGTGATGAGCATCAGCGGGGCGCTGAGAACCAACAACACAGTGGCGCACATCACATCGAAAATGCGCTTTACGGCCGTGCGCAGAAAGCCCTGGTTGAAACCGTCGCCGAAAATCAGCCAGCCGGCGTTGACATAGTCGAGCCGAATCTGACCGAGCCGCTTCTCGAAATGCGTGGAGATGTCAGACACGCGAATGCCGCTGATCTTGCATTCGAGCAGATCGCGCAGGGACATGCTGCCGCTGCGCCTCTCGGACAGCGCGACGACGACCTCGTCAACCCCTGCCTTCTCCGCGGTCACAGCCAACGAGTCCGCGCTGTTCAGGATCTGGGCTTGGGGTACGGAGTGGTCGCGCTCGTTCGGGCCCGGAAAGAAGCCGATGACAAGCGCGTGCGGATCGGACGCCATCAGCGATTCGCTGACCTGCTTGGCAACCGGCCCTGTTCCGAGCACGAGAATTCGCGACTGCAAGACTGTCAGCCTGCCGAAATGGCCGCCGAGCGCGCGGTGCGCAATGACGGCGGCGACCGTCCCCATAGCGGCATAGGCCATCACCGCCGAACTCGCGATGTGTTGCGGGATCAGGCTGAAGATGCCATAGGCCAGTGGCAGCATCAGCAACGAAGCGACCAGGGCGCGCGTAACCGACTGCTGCAGGGAGCGGTGAGGCGACGCCTGGTAGATCCCGGTCGCGCTCCCGACCACGAAGGTCCATGTGGCCAGCGACAAGCTGTGCGTCGCGGTGGTGGACACGGCCACGGGACTCTGCAGGTAGACAGCGCCGAAGCCGATCATTGCCAGCAAGACAAATGCGAAGTCGAAGATCATCTGCACGACGACGTTCGCATTGACATAGTGATTGAAGATACGGATCACACGATTGCTCCGGGATTGCGTCCATGCGTGCGTGGGCTGTGAGCGAAGTCCGCCCGGCCATTGAAAGCTTGGCCAAAGCCCGCCTCAGTAACACCGATCACGCTTGAGTCGACGCAGCCCCGACGTTGTAGCAGGCGACAACTGGCCGTTCCAGCCCCAATGTGGGTGGCCCGGGTTGAAACAGGCGATTCAATTGATTGTGGCGGCAATATTTCTCATCTGCATGACCGCGGCATTCGCTACGACTGCAGGTAGTTGATTTTCGCTCTGGATGACGGCGCACCCGCTTGCTCACATCCGCCCGTCCTCAGTCTGCGCCGCGTAAGATGGCGCCCCGCGAAGCCCTTGGAGCACTCGAAATGTCGATGTCGGACCGCGACGGCAAGATCTGGATGGACGGCCAAATGGTCGCTTGGCGCGATGCCAAGATTCATGTCCTGAGCCATACGTTGCATTACGGATGCGGCGCATTTGAAGGAGTGCGCGCTTACAACGGTTCTATCTTCAGGCTCCGTGAGCACACGGAACGACTGTTCAATAGCGCCAAGATTCTGCGCATGAAGATTCCCTTCACCCTCGATGAGGTCATGGAGGCACAGCGGGCCGTCGTGCGCGCCAACCGACTGGACAGCTGTTACATCCGGCCGCTGACCTGGATTGGCTCCGAGAAACTCGGCGTCTCGCCGAGGGGCAACACGATTCACCTGATGGTTGCCGCCTGGGCCTGGGGCGCGTACCTGGGTGAAGAGGGTATGAAGCGTGGCATCCGGGTCAAGACTTCGAGTTACACGCGCCACCACGTCAACATCACGATGACCCAGGCCAAGGCGGTGTCGAACTACACCAATTCGATCCTGGCCAACATGGAAGCACTCGACGACGGCTACGACGAGGCCCTGCTGCTCGACGCATCCGGGTTCGTCAGTGAGGGCGCCGGCGAAAACCTGTTCGTCATCAAGGGCGGCGTGGTCTATACCCCCGACCTCTCGGCCGGCGCGCTGAACGGCATCACCCGCAACACCGTGTTCGCCATCTGTCAGGACCTGGGTCTGAAATTGGTGGAAAAGCGCATCACGCGCGATGAGGTCTACATCGCCGACGAGGCGTTCTTCACCGGTACGGCCGCCGAGGTGACGCCGATCCGCGAGCTCGACCGCATCGAGCTCGGCAGCGGATCGCGGGGTCCGATCACCGAAAAGATCCAATCGGCCTTCTTCGATATCGTCAATGGCCGCAATCCGAAGTACGCCGAGTGGCTAGCGCGTGTCTGAGTCAGAGGGACAATCGATCATGAGTGCCACCCTGTCCACTACCGCCCCAGGCGCCGCCGCCGTCGAGGTGGCCACTGCGGATGTGCAGGGCCCCGGCGTCGTCTTTTGCCCCAACCCGAAGATGGCGCTGTGGAGCAACCACCCGCGCGTCTTCATCGAGGTGGCCACCACGGGCGAGGGCAAGTGTCCGTACTGCGGAACGGTCTACCGCCTGCCGGCAGGCGCGCGTGTCGGCGGCCACTGAGCGAGCGTCGCCAGCCTAGAGTTGCAGCTTGCCGGCGTAGACCACAGGCCCCGTCGGCGCCCCGGTAGGAGAGCCGCCAGGAGGCTCGACACTGACAGCCAGGGCGGCCGTGCCCCCCTTGAGCAGCGACGCCGGCAGGCGGCGGCGGTCGATGACGGTCGGGCCGTCGGCCGCGATCAGGCCGAGCGAACGCGGCGCGCCTTCGGGCGGCACCGACCACAACTCCAACACCCGGTTCGCCTCGACGCTCACCGTTAACAGCGGCCGCGTGACCAACGCCCGACCGTCGGCGCTGACGCTGGCGACGAAGCTGTTGACACCCTGCGCCGCGCCTCCTGTGCCTTGCAACACGACCACGACCGGCGGCTGCGCCGGACCAGGCAGCACCAACAACAGTGCAAGCCCGAGCGTGGCCGCGCTGGCCAGCGCCGACACACCGCGCCAAAGCGCCAGGCGCTGCCACCAGCGATCGCTCGACGTGGCAGGAGTCGGCCAGAGGCGCTGCTCGATGCCCAACCACACTCTTGGCGGCGGTGTCTGCGGCGCGATGGCTGCCGTCAAGGGCATCAGCCGGTCCTGCCACCGCGTCAGCGCATCGCGCAGCAACGGATGCCCGGGCAACAGCGCCTCGTAGCGTCGACGCGCACCGCCACGCAAGGTGCCCACGGCGTACTGCTGCGCCAGTGCCTCGGCCAAGCTGGGTTTGGCGTAGTCCATCGGATCAGTTCCCTGCAGCAGCGACGTCACGTGCCGCGGCCCCGTCCAGGCATTGACGCAGCGTCTGCAATGCGCGCCGCAACCAGGACTTCACGGTGCCGAGCGGCTGCCGCAGATGCGTAGCCACCTCGGCGTGCGACAAGCCGTCGTAGAAGGCCAGCGCCACACTCTGTCGTTGCGAGGCCGACAGGCCGTCCATGCAACGCATGAGCTGCCGCTCGTCGCATGCGCGGTCGAGCAAGTCGAGCGGACCCGGCGACTCGTCGGGCGCTCGCTCAATGGCGTCGGGCGAGTCGTCATCGTCGTCCGCATCGCGAGTCGTCGACAACAGCTGCGGCTGAGTCTGCGAGCGACGCAGGCTGTCGATCGCGCGGTTGCGCGCGATGCTGGTCAGCCACGTGAGGGGCTGGCTGCGCGCCGCGTCGAATCCTCCGGCAGCGCGCCACACGCTCACATAGACATCCTGCAACAGGTCTTCGGCCAGGCTGCGGTCGCGTTGCACGCGAAGCAGCACCGCGAAGAGGTGGCCACTGGTGCGTTCGTAGAGTTCGGCGAATGCGGCGCGATCCCCTAGCGCGGTTCGCGACAGCAGCCCGGCCAACTCGCGGCTGCGCTCGGTCCAGTCAGGCAAGGGGGACTGCAGGCTCATGATCTTCCATCGGCACCGGAGCCTAACGGCGCGCGTGCGTCCCTACAATCCCGCCATGCCCCGAGCCAAAGCCCAGACCGCCGCATTGATGGCGTCCGTTGACGATGTCGAGGCCCAGTTCTACGAAGCGCTGCAGCGCGCAGACATCGAGCGCCTGATGGCCGTCTGGTCGGACGACGACGAGGTCGTCTGCGTGCATCCGGGCGGTCCGCGGGTCGTCGGCCACGCCGCCATCCGCGCGACCTTCGAGGCCATCTTCGCCAATGGCCCGATCCCCGCTCGGCCGGAGAAGAGCAAGCGCGTCGAAGGCGCCGGCTGCGCTGTCCACAACCTGCTGGAGCGGGTCGACATCGCCACCGCCGAAGGTCCGCAGACGGCCTGGGTCATCGCCACCAATGTCTATCTGAAGACCGCCCAGGGTTGGCGCCTCGTAGCCCACCATGCCAGTCCAGGCTCGTCCCGCGAGTTGCCAGAAATCGTCGAAGCGCCGACCACCTTGCATTGATGCAGCGCTACCGAGCGCCCTGGTGGCTGGCCGGCGGCCATGCGCAGACGATCTGGGCCGCGCTGATTTCACGGCGCCACGGCCCCGGCGAAGCGCCCCGCTTCGTGCGCGAGCGCTGGACCACGCCAGACGGGGACTTCATCGACGTCGATCTGCAAGCCGGCCTCGACAGCGCGCGTTGGCTGGTCGTCTTTCACGGCCTCGAAGGTTCGTCGAACAGCCAGTACATCCAGGCCTTCGCGTCGGCCGCCCGGATCGCCGGGCTCAACTTCGCCGCTCCTCACTTCCGCGGCTGCTCGGGCGAGTTGAACCTGGCACCGCGCGCCTACCACTCGGGTGACTTCGAGGAAGTCGGCTGGATCCTTTCCCGCCTGCGCGAGCGGGCCGGCTCTGCCTTGTTCGCGGCCGGCGTCTCGCTGGGCGGCAACGCCCTGCTGCGTTGGGCCGAGGAAGCCGGAGATGGGGCGGGGCGCATTGCCGCCAGCGTGGCCGCAATCTGCTCGCCGATCGACCTGACCGCAGGTGGCCACGCCATCGGTCGTGGCCTGAACCGGCAGATCTACACGCGGATGTTTCTGGCTTCGATGAAACCACGCGCGCTGGCCAAGCTGGCCCAGCACCCGGGCTTGTTCGATCGCGCGCGCCTGCTCGCCGCACGCGACCTGTACGAGTTCGACAACGTCTTCACTGCACCGCTGCACGGCTTCAAGGACACCGACGACTACTGGCTGCGCGGTTCGGCCAAACCTCATTTGCACAGGATCCGGATCCCGGCCCTGGTCCTCAACGCGCGCAACGATCCTTTCGTGCCGGCCTGGAGCCTGCCGACCTCGGCCGAAGTCGGCGACCGCGTCACGCTGTGGCAGCCTGCACACGGAGGCCACGTCGGCTTCCCGGCCGGCAACCCGCCGGGGCACGTGATGACCATGCCGCAAGCGGTGTTGGACTGGCTGCGCGAGCATGCCTGACGCAAACTCCGTCGCCTGATGGACGAGATCGTCAAAGCCGCCCTGAAGAAGTGGCCGAACGTGCCAGCCTGCCGCGGCTGGCTGGCTCTGGACGCGCGCGGCGACTGGTACATGCGCGACGACCGCGTTCAGGCTGCCGGTCCCTTCCCGCGCGTCAAGGGCAGCCGCATTCAGCACGACAAGCTGCGTGAGTTCATCGAGCGCAACTACGCGAACGACGGCGACGGTGCCTGGTTCTTCCAAAATGGCCCGCAACGGGTGTACGTCGAGCTCGAAGCCGCGCCCTTCATTTGGCGCGTGGCGGCGCCGGACTTCTCGCTTTGCAGCCACAGTGGCCAGGCGGCCACCGCGCGCAGTGCGTGGCTCGACGATGCCGACCGCCTTTTCCTCGACACCGAGATCGGCCTGGGCCTCGTACACACGCAGGACATGCACGAAGCCGCGCGAGCGGTCGAGGCAGGCCTGTGGGTGCCGGAACGGTTGGCCTTCGCAGCAATGCCACAACGTTTCGGCTTTGTGGCGAGTCCGCAGCAGGCCTGGACAGCGACGGGCGAGCACTGAGGTTCGGGGCATCGACCTCTGTACGCTGCGGTGACGGTACCGGATGCGCGGCCAGCAAAAAGCCGACCCAAGGGTCGGCTTTCTCGTGGAGCGACGCGCTCCTACTTGACCGAGCCCACCATGTAAGCGACTAC
>JAZKIW010000013.1:11882-12997 GCA_040384625.1 Pseudomonadota bacterium
TTTCTCGTGGAGCGACGCGCTCCTACTTGACCGAGCCCACCATGTAAGCGACTACGGTCTTGAGGTCGGCTTCGCTGGCCGTCGAGCCGCCCTTCGGCGGCATCGCGCCCTTGCCCTTGATCACACTGGCGGTCAGGCCATCGACGCCTGCGCCCAGTCGGGGCGCCCAGGCGGCTTTGTCGCCGAGCTTGGGCGCGTTGGCCACACCGGCCGCGTGGCAGACAGCGCAGGTCTGCGTGTACAGCGCAGGCACGGCGTCGGCCTTGGCAGCCGCCATGGGCGCCGCCACAGCGACAGCGGCAGGAGTCGCCGCCGGCGTCGCGGGCGCTGCGGCCACGGTCGGCGCGGGTGCAGCAGTGGACGTAGCGGCGGCCGCCGTCAGCTTCGGCTCTTCGAACTTGCCGCCGCCTTGGTTGGCCATGTAGACCACTGCGCGACCGATCTCGACATCGCTGAAGTCACCCCCCCCCTGAGCCCCCATGCTGCCCTTGCCCTTCAGGGCCGAGGTCAGCAGGTCGTCGTAGCTGTGCTTCACGCGCGGGGCCCAAGCCGCAGCGTCCCCCAGTTTCGGCGCCCCTGCGGCGCCGCTGCCATGACACGCCACGCACTGCGCGGCGTAGACCTGTGCACCCGTCTTCAGGCTCGCCGGGTCGTTGACGTCCTTGACCACGACCTTGCCGACCGGCTGGATCCGTGTTGCCACCGCTTCGGCGGTCAACGCTGTGCTGCCCGCCAAAGGCATCTTGTCGGCGACCACGTAGTTGACGAGCAGGATGATCGCGATGATCGGCACCACGAAGGCGGCAACCACGGCCCAGATGAGCTGCTTGGGCGTCTTGATCGGGCCCTCGTGGGGCAGGTCGTGGTCGGCGTGGGCGTCGCTCATGGAGTCCTCAAAACAGGGCGTGCGCACGGCACGCAAAACAAAGCGTGCCTCGGGGCACGCAAAAGCAGGAAATTATAGCGGCGGCCCGACCCAGGGAAGAGCGTCGCGCGAGACGCCGAGAAGCCCGCTGATAGAATCGCCTCCCTCGCGCCCGTAGCTCAATGGATAGAGTACTGGCCTCCGAAGCCAGGGGTTGCTGGTTCGATCCCAGCCGGGCGCACCAGCAGAT
>JAZKIW010000014.1:0-20132 GCA_040384625.1 Pseudomonadota bacterium
ACGCGCTGATCATCTATGACGACCTGTCCAAGCAGGCCGTCGCCTACCGCCAGGTTTCGCTGCTGCTGCGCCGCCCGCCGGGCCGCGAAGCCTTCCCCGGCGACGTGTTCTATCTCCACTCGCGTCTGCTCGAACGCGCCGCGCGCGTGAACGCCGACTACGTCGAGAAGTTCACCAAGGGCGAGGTCAAGGGCAAGACCGGTTCGCTGACCGCGCTGCCGATCATCGAGACCCAGGCCGGTGACGTCTCGGCCTTCGTTCCAACCAACGTGATCTCGATCACCGACGGCCAGATCTTCCTGGAAACCAGCCTGTTCAACGCCGGTATCCGCCCCGCCATCAACGCCGGCATCTCGGTGTCGCGGGTCGGTGGCGCGGCGCAGACCAAGCTGATCAAGGGCCTGTCGGGCGGCATCCGCACCGACCTGGCGCAGTACCGTGAACTGGCCGCCTTCGCACAGTTCGCCTCCGACCTTGACGCGGCCACGCGCAAACAGCTCGACCGCGGCGCGCGCGTGACAGAGTTGCTGAAGCAGCAGCAGTACTCGCCGCTGTCGATCTCGCTGATGGGCGCGACGCTGTTCGCGGTCAACAAGGGCTTCCTCGACGACATCGACGTCAAGAAGTGCCTGGCCTTCGAACACGGCCTGCACCAGCACCTGAAGTCCAGCCACGCCGCGCTGCTGGCCAAGCTCGAAGCCGACAAGGCCATCGACAAGGCTGGCGAAGAAGAGCTGAACGGCGCCGTCGCCGCGTTCAAGAAGTCCTTCGCCTAAGCCAAGACCAGACCAGGAGCTGTCATGGCCATCGGCAAGGAAATACGCGGCAAGATCAAATCGGTGGAGAACACCAAGAAGATCACCAAGGCCATGGAAATGGTCGCCGCCAGCAAGATGCGCAAGGCGCAGGAGCGCATGCGCGCGGCGCGCCCGTACAGCGACAAGGTGCGCAACATCACGGCCAACCTGGCGCGTGCGAACCCCGAATACAAGTCGCCGTACATGCGCGCGACAGGCACGGCCAAGGCCGTCGGCTTCATCGTCGTCACGACCGACAAGGGCCTGTGCGGCGGCCTCAACACCAATGTGCTGCGCGCGTTGACGACCAAGATGCGCGAGGCCAAGGACGCCGGCAACGCCGTCGTCGCGGTGGCCATCGGCAACAAGGGCAATGGCTTCCTGAACCGCATCGGCGCCAACGTGATCAGCCACGCGATCCAGCTCGGCGACGCGCCCCAGCTCGACAAGCTGATCGGCCCGGTGAAGGTCATGCTCGACATGTTCGTCGCCGGCAAGCTCGACGCCGTCACGCTGTGCTACACCAAGTTCATCAACACGATGAAGCAGGAGCCGCTGACCGAGCCGCTGTTGCCTTTGTCGGGTGAGCGCCTGGCACAGACCGAGAGCGAGAAGAGCGCCTACGCCTGGGACTACATCTACGAGCCAGACGCGCCGGCGGTGATCGACGAGCTGCTGACACGCTACATCGAGGCCCTGGTCTACCAGGCCGTGGCCGAGAACATGGCCAGCGAACAGAGCGCGCGCATGGTGGCGATGAAGTCGGCCACCGACAACGCCGGCAACCTGATCGCCGAACTCAAGCTGATCTACAACAAGACGCGCCAGGCGGCGATCACCAAGGAATTGAGTGAGATCGTCGGCGGTGCCGCGGCTGTTTAACGAATCGAAGAACCGAAGGACCAATGAACATGGCCAATACCCAAACCCAAGGCGCCCAAGGCAAGATCGTCCAGTGCATCGGCGCCGTGGTGGACGTCGAGTTCCCGCGCAACGCGATGCCGCGCATCTATGACGCGCTGAAGCTCGAAGGCACCGCGCTGACGCTCGAGGTGCAGCAGCAGCTCGGCGACGGCGTCGTGCGCACGATCGCGCTGGGCTCGTCCGACGGCCTGCGCCGTGGCCTGATGGTCAGCAACACCGGCGCGGCGATCAGCGTGCCGGTCGGAACCGCGACGCTCGGCCGCATCATGGACGTGCTCGGCAACCCGATCGACGAACGTGGGCCTGTGGATCAGAAGCTCACGATGAGCATCCACCGCAAGGCGCCGGCCTACGACGAGCTGTCGCCGTCGCAGGAACTGCTCGAAACCGGCATCAAGGTCATCGACCTGATCTGCCCCTTCGCTAAGGGCGGCAAGGTCGGCCTATTCGGCGGCGCCGGCGTGGGCAAGACAGTCAACATGATGGAACTCATCAACAACATCGCCAAGGCCCACTCCGGCCTGTCGGTGTTCGCCGGTGTCGGCGAGCGCACCCGCGAAGGCAACGACTTCTATCACGAGATGATGGAGTCGGGCGTCGTCAACAGCGAC
Organism: Pseudomonadota bacterium; assembly: GCA_040384625.1. Classification (GTDB taxonomy): domain Bacteria; phylum Pseudomonadota; class Gammaproteobacteria; order Burkholderiales; family Burkholderiaceae_C; genus CADEEN01. The sequence goes on from JAZKIW010000014.1 coordinate 2,333, forward strand.
AACCTCGGCGAGTCGAAGGTCGCGATGGTCTACGGCCAGATGAACGAGCCCCCGGGCAACCGCCTGCGCGTCGCGCTGACCGGCCTGACGATCGCCGAATCCTTCCGCGACGAGGGCCGCGACGTGCTGTTCTTCGTCGACAACATCTACCGCTACACGCTGGCCGGCACCGAGGTGTCGGCGCTGCTGGGTCGCATGCCTTCGGCCGTGGGCTACCAGCCGACGCTGGCCGAGGAAATGGGCCGCCTGCAGGAGCGCATCACGTCGACCAAGGTCGGCTCGATCACCTCGATCCAGGCCGTCTATGTGCCGGCGGATGACCTGACCGACCCGTCACCTGCGACCACCTTCGCCCATTTGGATGCGACGGTCGTGTTGAGCCGCGACATCGCCGCGCTGGGCATCTACCCCGCGGTCGACCCGCTCGACAGCAACAGCCGCCAGGTCGACCCGCACGTGGTCGGCGAAGAGCACTACAGCACCACCCGCGCTGTGCAGGCCACGCTGCAGCGCTACAAGGAGCTGCGCGACATCATCGCCATCCTGGGCATGGACGAACTAAGCCCCGAAGACAAGCTGGCCGTGTCGCGCGCACGCAAGATCCAGCGCTTCCTGTCGCAGCCCTTCCACGTCGCCGAAGTCTTCACCGGCACCAAGGGCGAGTACGTGCCGCTGAAGGAGACCATCCGCGGCTTCAAGATGATCGTCAACGGCGAATGCGATCACATGCCCGAGCAGGCCTTCTACATGGTCGGCACGATCGACCAGGCGATGGAAAAAGCCAAGAAGATTCAATAACGAGGAATCACGATGGCCACGATCCACGTCGACGTCGTCTCTGCCGAAGCCAGCATCTTCTCCGGCGAGGCGAAGTTCGTTGCGCTGCCGGGCGAGATGGGCGAGCTCGGCATCTACCCGCGCCACACCCCGCTGATCACGCGCATCAAGCCGGGCGCGGTGCGCATCGTGCGGGCTGACAACGACGAGGAAGAATTCGTCTTCGTCGCCGGTGGCATCCTCGAAGTGCAGCCGAACACCGTGACGGTGCTCGCCGACACCGCGATCCGCGGCCACGACCTCGACGAGGCCAAGGCCCTCGAAGCCAAGCAACTCGCTGAAGAGGCGATGAAGAACGCGAAGAGCGACATCGATTTTGCCGCCGCTCAAGGCGAGTTCGCCGCCATGGCAGCGCAGATCGCCGCGATCCAGAAGCTGCGCCGCAAGTAGAGCGTAGGCTTCGCCTCTCGAACAGGAACCCGCCCGGCGTCGAGCCCGGCGGGTTTTTTCATTCAGTGACGTCGGCAGCTTGCGACAAGCCCTCGAGGATCACGGACAGGCACTACTGTCTATCGCGGCTGCGGAGCCAGGTAGGAGACTTCGAAATCGGCAAAGCAGCCGTTCTTCACCCAAACGTCGCCGGGCTCCTTGCCCCATCCATGGCCAAAACGGCAACGTCCGTTGCTGTACTCGCGCAGGACGCGCACTTCAGCCACCGGGCCGAAGGCATTGCACGACATCGCCGCACCGTTGCGGTTGCCGCATTGGATCACCCGCTGCGCCGGCGCTGGCGGGCGCGGCCTCGACGGCGCGCCGGCATATGTGGCCTCGAACACCGCGTAGCAGCCCTTGTTGGCCCAGATGAAGGAACGGGTATGGCCCCAGTTCGTGCCCTGGCGACAACGCACCGCGCCGCGCTGGCGCTCGACGCGCACACTGATCACATCGCCGTCGGTCTTGCACTCGTCCTGCCCGCCGGAGGGACTGCCGCACTCGATGAGGCGCGTCGTCGGTGGCGGCATCGTGCTCTGGTGGGCGAGCTCGAACTCGCCTCGGCATCCGCCCTGGGTCGTGATCACGGCCCCGTTGTGCCACCAGTTGTAGCCCTCGCGGCAACGCGATCGGCCCAGATCGCGCAGCAGTTCGACGTCGGACACGAAACCCCGCATCGGACACTGCATCTCGGCACCTGAGGGGTTGCCGCAGGTGATGACGCGCGCATTCGGCGGCGCCGGCTGTGGCGCGCCGATAGAGACGACGAACAACGCATGGCAGCCGCCGTTGGCCCAGATGAACGAATCGGTGTGGCCCCAGTTGTGCCCCTGGCGGCAGACATTGCGGCTGACTTCGCGACCGATGCGCACGCTGGTGGCATAACCATCGGTCGGGCATTGCACTTGCTGGCCGGTCGTTGTGCCGCAGTCCAACCACTTGTTGCCGCTTGTCTGAGCCTGCGCGGAGCTGGCGCCAATGATCCAAAGGGCGCCTGCCAGCAGGGTGGCGAGCGCTGCCGGTGCGCGATGAGTTCGAGTCACTTGCCAATCTCCTATGGTGTCGGGGGCCAACCCAGAGACGCAGTTTGCCGCATCTAGGGCGCCCGTGAGGGGATGAATGTGGGGGCGGCGCGCTGGCGTACCCGCTGTGCCGACGAGTGGGCGGAACTCAGCGCTGTTTCGCGAGAGAAGCGAGGCTGCTTGTGCCGATCAGCAGGGTCGTGGCGCTGCCGAAGATCAGCGGCAGTGTCGACCGAGTTCTATGTGTGTGGCCAGGTCGGCCGGTGAGTCGGCGCACAGGACCTCCATGCCGGCCGGTGCGTCGCGCCTGCCGTAGCCCCACGCCACCCACACTGCAGGACAGCCGGCCGCGTCGGCGCAACGCAGGTCGTTGCCGCTGTCTCCCACCATCAGAAGACGCGCCGGCACGACCTTCAGATGCGCGGCGGCAGCCTGCAGCAAGGCCGGTCCGGGTTTGCGCAGGTCGGGTCGGTCGGCGCCGAAGACTGCCCTGAAGTAATGCAGCAGGCCAGCGGCTTCAAGGACGCGGCGCGAGAGCGGCGTCGGCTTGTTGGTCACGACTACCATGGGCAAGCGCGCCTGCCAGCCGACGAGCAGGGCCTCGAGACCTTCGAACACGCCGCCGCGTTGCATTGGCGTTGCCAGGGTCGCACCATCGAACCCCTCGCGCAGTGCCTGGTGCAAGGCTGGCTGCATTTCGATACCCTGCTGCGCGAGCGCCCGCTCGATCAGCTGGTCGGGGCCGTCGCCGATCCAGCCGCGCACGGCAGACAGCGCTACCGCGGCCAGACCCTGCGCCACCAAGGCGGCGTTGAGCGCCGCGCAGATATCTGGCGCGGTGTCGATCAACGTGCCATCTAGGTCGAAAGCCAGTGCGTCGATGCGCGGGGGCACGCCGGCCATGCTGCCAGCCTGCGGAGAATTCGATCGATGCTTCGCCATGGGTTCAGTGCTTGCGCGGCGCGCCCCGCACCGTATCATCGCGCCGCGCCAGCCAAGGTGGTGGGCGAGGGAGGCACAAATGGCCCTGATGGACTTCATCAAGAAACAGTTCATCGACATCCTCGAGTGGGTCGAGGAGGGCGATGGCGTGTTGGCCTGGCGTTACCCGATCGCGGACCGCGAGATCCAGTACGGCGGCTCGCTCACGGTGCGCGAATCGCAGATGGCGGTGTTCGTCAACGAGGGCAAGGTCGCGGACGTGTTCGGCCCCGGCATGCACAAGCTCACGACCCAGACCCTGCCGGTGCTGACCTACCTGAAGAACTGGGACAAGCTGTTCCAGAGCCCGTTCAAGAGCGACGTCTACTTCTTCAGCACCCGCCAGCAGGTCGACCAGCGCTGGGGCACGACCCAGCCGGTGACGATCCGCGACAAGGATTTCGGCGCCGTGCGGCTGCGCGCGTTCGGCAACTACAGCTACCGCATCGCCGACCCGAAGCTGTTCCACACCGAGATCTCGGGCACGCGCGATGTCTACACCGTGGCCGATCTCGACGGCCAGCTGCGCGGGCTGATGCTGCAGCACATCTCCGACGCCGTGGCTTCCAGCGGCGTCGCGTTCCTCGATCTGGCGGCCAACCAGGTCGAGTTCGCGAAGGCGCTGCTCGACGTGACGGCGCCGGCCTTCGCCGCGCTCGGCCTGAAGCTCGAGAGCGTGACGATGCAGAGCGTCTCGCTGCCCGAGGAGCTGCAGAAGATCCTCGACCAGAAGATCGGCATGGGCATGGTCGGCAACGACATGGGCAAGTTCATGCAGTACCAGACCGCGCAGGCGATTCCCGGCATGACTGCGGCCGGTGGCGGCGGCGGCAGCGGCATCGCCGGCGACGCGATGGGCCTGGGTGCCGGTGTGGCGCTGGGCCAGGTGCTGGCGCAAAACCTCCAGCAGGGGCTGCAGGGGGGTGGCGCGGCAGCCACGATCAAGCCGGACGAAGTGATGGCGACGATCGAAAAGCTGGCCGACCTGAAGGCCAAGGGCATCCTCACCGACGAGGAGTTCAGCGCCAAGAAGGCCGAGTTGCTGAAGAAGCTGGTCTGATCGCATGACCGCCTGACCGGTGGCCAGCGGCGACACCCCGCAGCGCGCCTGGCGCGCGGCGTGCCCGAACTGCGGCGCGCCGGTCGACTTCGCCTCGGCCGCGTCGCCGGTCGCGGTCTGCTCCTTCTGCCATAGCACCCTCGCGCGCGACGGCGAGGCGCTGCGCCGCATCGGCCAGTCGGCCGAGCTGTTCGACGACCACTCGCCGCTCCAGCTCGGCGTGACCGGGCGCTGGCAGGGCGCGGCCTTCAGCCTTGTCGGCCGACTCCAGATGCGCTACGCCCAGGGCAGCTGGAACGAGTGGCATGCCCTGTTCGACAGCGGCAAGAGCGCCTGGTTGTCGGAGGACAACGGCCGCTACGTGATGGCCTTCGACGCGCCCTCGCCAACGCCGCTGCCGGGTCTGGACGATCTGCGCCCCGGTCTGGCTTTCGTGATCGACGGTCGAAGCTGGCAGGTCGCATCGGTCACGCAGGCGCGGATTGCCGCGGCGCAGGGCGAGCTGCCCTTTGCGCCGGTGCTGGACCGCGAGTTCAGCATCGTCGATCTGCGCAATGCGCAGGACGAGGTCGCGACGCTCGACTTCGCCGATCCGGCGCGCGTGCACTGGTCGGTGGGTCGCGGCGCGGCGCTGTCGGAGCTGGCCCTGAGCGGCCTGCGCGAGGGCAGCGAAAAGACCCTCGGCGCACGCGGTCTGGCCTGCCCGAGTTGCGGCACGGCCCTCGAGATCAAGCTCGCCGACACGAAGTCCATCGTCTGCCACCAGTGCCGCGCGGTGGTCGATGTGTCCCAGGGCCTCGGCGGCGACCTGGCGCACTACGCGCAGGGCACGCCGCAGGCCGAAGGCGCCGAGCCGCTGCTGCCACTGGGCGCTGGTGCAACGCTCGCCCTCGGCGGACCCGCCAAGCCCTGGCAGGTGGTGGGTTATGCCGAACGCTGCGAAATCGCCGACGATCCCGAAGACGAGCGGGTCTTCTGGCGCGAGTACCTGCTTTACAGCCGCGGGGAAGGATTCGCCTTCCTGGTCGACGCCCAGGACGGCTGGAGCTATGCCATCCCGATCACCGGCGCGCCGCAGCTGAGCGGCGACACGGCGCGCTGGCGTGGCGACAGCTACCGCAAGCTCTACAGCTACACCGGCGCGATCACCTATGTGCTGGGCGAGTTCTACTGGAAGCTGGAGCGCGGCGAGCGAACCACCAACACCGACTACGCCAGCGGCAACAAGCGCCTGAACCGCGAACAGGCCGGCAGCGAAGTCACCTGGTCGGCCGGACAGGCGATGGATGCGAGTGCGATCGCAGCGGCCTTCAAGCTGCCCGAGGCGCGCCGCGCCGCGCTGCAGCGTGAAGCCTCACCGCTCAGCGGCGGCGGTGGCGCTACGGTCTCGAAGACCCTGATCGTCACGGTCGTGATTCTGGTGATCCTGGTGCTGATGCTGAAGGACTGCAGCCGCGACGATTGCGACCGCTTGCGCACCACCTTCGGCGAAGCCAGCAACGAATACCAGCAATGTCGCCGCTCGGGCTCGACCGGTGCACGCACCGGCGGGGGCTCCTTCGGCGGATTCGGTGGCGGCGGCCACAAGTAGTCCAGACTTCCAATCCAATCACAGGAGCTTCCCATGATGGGCATCGAATGGCTGAAACCCGGCGTCTTCTTCGGCTCGCTGTTGTTCGCGCTGATGGGCGTAGGCATCTTCTGGATCTGCTTCGTCATCATCGACAGGCTCACGCCGTACGACCTGTGGAACGAGATCGTCGAGAAGAAGAACGTTGCGCTGGCGATCGTCGTGGGCGCGATGTGCATCGCCATCGGCATGATCGTCGCCGCAGCAGTCCTCGGCTGAACCAGTGCGCCTGACCAGCGACGCCGTGCCTCGCGAGGCGGTCGCGCGCATCGCGCCGGCCGAGGTGGCCCTGCTGGCGTCGGTGTTCGTCGTCGCCGCCTGCGGCCTGCTCTACGAACTCGCCGCTGGCACGCTGGCGAGCTGGCTGCTCGGCGACTCGGTGCTGCAGTTCAGCACCATCATCGGCGTCTACCTGTTCGCGCTCGGAATCGGCTCCTGGCTCAGCCGTTTCGTCACGCGCCAGCTGGTGGCGACCTTCCTTCGCGTCGAGCTGCTGGTCGGTCTGATCGGCGGCTTGATGCCGGCGGCCCTCTTCGTCGCCCACAACCTGCTGCACGATGCCGCCTCGGCCACGCCGTTTCGGGTCCTGCTGTACGCGATGGTGCTGCTGGTCGGCACCCTCGTGGGGCTCGAGATCCCGCTCGTGATGCGGATCCTGAAGTCCCACTTCCGGGAGCGCTGGCAGCTGAGTGAGCTGGTGTCCCAGGTGCTGACCTTCGACTACCTCGGCGCACTGGCCATTGCCGTCGCCTTTCCGCTGCTGCTGCTGCCCCAGCTCGGGCTGATCCGCACCGGGGTCGTCTTCGGCCTGATGAATGCCGCGGTCGCGGCCTGGGCGTTGTGGCTGTTCCGCGCCGAGCTGCGCCGGGCACGCCTGCATGCGCTGGCCTGCGCGCTGGTGGTCGCGGCCCTGGTGGCAGCGGCGCTCGGCGCCGACCATCTCACCACCTGGGCCGAAGACCGCTTCTACGGCGAGCGCATCGTCTACGCCGCCAGCAGCGACTACCAGCGTGTCGTCGTCACCGCCGATGCCCAGGGCGGCGCGCGCCTGTTCCTAAATGCCAACCTGCAGTTCGATTCGCACGACGAGTACCGCTACCACGAGTCCCTGGTCCATCCGGCGATGGCCGCGCACGGCGCACCCCGGCGCGTCGCGATCCTTGGCGGCGGTGACGGCCTGGCCCTGCGCGAGGTGCTGAAGTACCCGAGCGTCGAGCAGGTCACCCTGGTCGAACTCGATCCACACATCAGCCGGCTCTTTGCCCGCGAGCCACTGCTGCGCAAGCTCAATGCCCAGGCCTACGACTCAGCGAAGGTGACCGTGGTCAACCGCGATGCCTTCGCCTGGCTGGAGAGCCACGACGAGGTCTTCGACGTCATCGTCATCGACTTTCCCGACCCGAGCAACTTCTCGCTCGGCAAGCTCTACACCACCAGCTTCTACGCCCTGATCGACCGTCACCTCGCCGCCAGCGGCTATGCCGTGGTCCAGACCACCTCGCCCTTGGTGGCGCGGCACAGCTTCTGGACCGTGGTGACAACGCTCGAAGCGGTGGGGCTGACGGCCATGCCCTACCACGCCCACGTGCCGAGCTTCGGCGAATGGGGCTTCATCATCGCCAGCCGGCGGCCCTGGCGGACGCCGCCCGCGCTGCCCGAAGGCCTGCGCTTCCTGAGCCTGGCTGGCCTTCCAGCGCTGCTGCAGTTCCCACCGGACATGGCGCGCGTGCCGGCCGAAGTCAACCGCCTGTCGAACCAGGTGCTGGTGCAGCGCTTCGAGGAGGAATGGGGCCGCGTGCAGCGATGAGGCTGCGTCGACCTGGGCTCACGCGGCGCGTCGCGCTGACGGTCCCGCTCCTGTCGTTCACGCTCGGTGCCTGCCGACCGGGCGTGCCGGCGCCCTTTGACGGCGGCTGGATCGGTGCTGCGCACGAACGCGGTCACCGACTTCGCGAGACAGCTGCGCTCGTGCCCGCGGCCACGAGGCGCTGTGCCGTCGCCATCGTCGGTGCCGGCGTGGCCGGCCTGGGCGCCGCGCGTGCGCTGCGCGCGGCTGGCGTCGATGACATCCAGGTCTTCGAACTCGAGGATGAGGCCGGCGGCAACGCGCGCGGGCATCACCTCGGCGGCATGACCTGCCCGCTCGGCGCGCACTACCTGCCGCTGCCCGGACCCGACGCGCACGAGGTCTCCCAGCTGTTGCACGAACTCGGCCTGCTGCGCGTCGTCGCCGGGCGCAGCGTGGCGGACGATCGCCATCTCTGCCACAGCCCGCAGGAGCGCTTGTGGATCGAAGGGCAGTGGATCGATGGCCTGCTGCCGCCGGCGGCGCGCGGCTCGGCGCGTGAACGTCAATACAGGCGCTTCTCGCAGCTGGTCGCCGACAGCTCGCGCGCGCTGACCTTCACGATCCCGACCCGGCGTGCCGACTGGCAAGCGGGACACGCCACGCTCGATGCGATCACCTTCGCCCACTGGCTGGACCACAACGGCCTCGACGACGTCGGCCTGCGCTGGTACCTCGACTATGCCTGCCGCGACGACTACGGGGCCAGCGCGAGCGCTGTCTCCGCCTGGGCCGGGCTGCAATACTTCGCAAGTCGGCACGGCTTCCAGGCCCCCGGCGACGAGAGCGTCGGCGAGCGCGAGGCCGTCTTCACCTGGCCCGAAGGCAATGCCTGGCTGACACGCAGGCTGGCCGCGCCGCTCGGCGATCGCCTGCACACCGGCGTGCTGGTGCGGCGCGTCGACGTCACGCGCCACGAAGTGGCCGTCGATGTTGAACAAGGCGCCCGTACTGAACGCTGGTTGGCGCAGCAAGTGATCATCGCGCTGCCGCTGCACGTGGCCTCGCGCATCGTCGCGCAGCCGCCGACCGCACTGGTCCAGGCCGCGGCGCAGCTGACGCACGCGCCCTGGCTGGTGGCGAACCTGCAGCTGCGCGGCCCGCTCACCGACAAGCCGGGCGCGCCACCGTCCTGGGACAACGTGCTCTACGGGACTCACAGTGCGGCACTCGGGTACGTCGATGCCATGCACCAGAGCCTGCGCCCGGCGCCGGGGCCGACGGTGCTCAGCGCCTACTGGGCCCTGGGCGATGGGGATCGTGTCGCCTTGTCCCGCCAGCGTCGGACCTTGCTCGATGAACCCTGGAGCCTGTGGTCGCGCCGCGTCGTCGACGACCTCGCGCGCGCCCATCCCGACCTGCCGGCGATGACGGCGCGCGTCGACCTGATGCGCTACGGCCATGCGATGGCCATCCCGGCGCCCGGCCTGCGCGGGAGTGCGGCCCTGCAGGCCCTGGCGGCGCCGACGGCAGGTCGGCTGCACTTCGCCCACAGCGATCTGGCGGCCTATTCGATCTTCGAAGAGGCGTTCACGCTCGGCCACGCGGCGGGCGTGGCGGCGCTACGCTCGCTCAAGGCCAAGGCTTAGATGAAACCACCCCGAAGCAGCTTCGCCGCTACCCCTCAAGGGCAGCGCCAGCGGCCTAGCAGAGCCAGCGGCCTGGCAGAGCCAGATCCGCGGCGCTTTCTTGGTACCCCGGGCTTCTCATGGCTGACGCTCGAATGCCAGCTTGACGCCAAGGCCCACCAGCACCGCGCCGCTCGTCCGGTAGAGCCACACGAGCGCCTGCGGCCGCGAGCGAAGCCAGGCCGACATGCGGCCGGCGCCCAGACCCACCGGCCCCTTGACCACGAAGGTGAGGCCGGCGAACACCAGGCCGAGCACGAAGACCGCCAGCGTCGGGTGCGCGGCGTCGGGCACGACGAACTGCGGCAGGAAGGCGAAGTAGAAGACCGCGACCTTCGGGTTGGAAACGTTGGATAGCGCGCCGTCGAAGAACAGCCGCCACAGCGAGCGCGGGCCGCCGCGCGTGACCGCGAGCGCGTGCTGCCGGCTGAGCAGGAGCTGGACACCCAGGTAGACCAGGTAGGCCGCGCCGAACAGCTTGAGCGCCAGAAAGAGCCATTCGGAGGTGCGCAGGATGGCGCCCAGGCCGAGCGTCGCCAGCAGGGTGTGGCCGACCAGGCCGACGCTGACACCGGCCGCGGTGGCCACGCCGGCGGCCGAGCCCTGCGCGATCGAGCGCGACATGACCAGGATCATGTCCTGCCCGGGTGTCACGATCAACACCAGGGAGGTGACGATGAAGAGCGGCCAGGCAATCTCGAGCATCACTCACTCCCGGTCGGGGCCCGCGCCGCGCCAGTCCCGCGCCAGCAGGCCATACAGCGCAGTGTCAGAGACCTCGCCGTCGACGATCCAGCGCTCCCGCAGCAGGCCCTCGCGCATGAAGCCCAGGCGCTCCAGGCTGCGGGCTGAAGCGGCGTTGCGCGGGTCGATGTCGGCCTCCACGCGCTTCAGTTGCAGTGCGCCGAAGCCGTGTTCGAGCAGGGCACACAAGGCCTCGTGCATCCAGCCCTGGCCCCAGGCGTCGGCAAGCAGCGCGTAGCCCACTTCCGCGCGGCGGCTCGGCTGGACGAAGTCGAACAGGGTGCATTGGCCGATCAGCCGCCCGTCGTTGACTCGCTCGAGGCCCAGGCGCAGGTAGTCGCCTGTGCGCATGGCTTCGAGGTCGCGAGCGATGAAGGCCTGCGCCTGTGCGCTCGAGGTCCAGGGCGGCGTGCTCCAGTAGCGCATCACGCGCGGGTCGGAAAAAATCGCGTGCAGGGACGCGGCGTCCGCCTCGCGCAGCGGGCGCAAGTGCAGGCGCTTGGTGCGCAGCGTGAGCTGGTCGAACCCGCTCACGCTGCCCCGCCGACCCGAGGTTCGCCGCGTCGCCAGCGCTGGCGTTGCACCTTCTGCGGCGCAAAGGCAGCGATCAGCCGGTCGATCAGCGCCGAGGCGGCCGCCGAGTTGTCGCCGCTGACGTCGCAGACATAGGCGTCCAGGGTCACCGCGCCGCGCTCGGGCCAGGTGTGCACCGCCAGATGCGACTCGGCCAGCAGGACCACGCCCGTCACACCACCCGGCGCCGGGAAGACGTGGAACAACTCGCCAACCGGCGTCAGACCCGCTTCCTGCACGGCCGCGATGCACAGCGCGCGCAGCGCCGCGGGGTCGCTCATCGGCGGGCGCTGCGCGGGGCAGCCGCTGAGGTCGGCGGTGAGGTGGTGGCCGGTCATGGGCCGCGATTATCCGCAGTGGCCGTGGCTCGGCGCCGGCGATGCGGCGGGTGATTCGTCAAGGAGCGCGCGACCTGCGACAATACGGGTATGGCCAAAGTCATTTCCACCCGACTCTCCGAAGACGGCCTGCGCTACGGCGTCAAGGCCCCTGGTTCACCCTTCCTCGGCAGCGGCAACACACGCTCGTGTTTCCTGTGCGGCAAGCACAGGCAGCAGGCCCAGCTCCAGTCCAAGCGCGTGCTTGGTCGTTCGGAGATGGTCTGCGCACCGGCTTGCGGGACGGTGCGCGAGCGCTCGACCTGAGCCTGACGCCCTAGGCAGGGTGCGTCGGGTCGACCCAGCGCACAGTCTCGGGCGGCTCGGCCGGTGCGATGTCCAGGTTGATCGCGACGGCGTCGCCGTCGCTGCGCACCAGCACGCATTCCAGCGTCTCGCTGCGGCTGGCGTTGATCTCCTGGTGCGGCACATAGGGCGGCACGTAGATGAAGTCGCCCGGCCCGGCTTCGGCCGTGAACTCCAGCCGTTCGCCCCAGCGCATGCGGGCGCGGCCTCGCAGCACGTAGATCACGCTTTCAAGCGGGCCATGGTGGTGCGCACCGGTCTTCGCATCCGGATGGATGTGCACGGTGCCGGCCCACAGCTTCTGCGCGCCGACGCGCGCGAAGTTGATCGCCGCCTTGCGGTCCATGCCCGGGGTCTGCGCGGTGTTGGGATCAAGCTGGTCGCCCGCCACGACGCACACGCCGTCGTGCTTCCAGCGCGGGCTGTCGGTGTCGTGGGGGGAGTGGCTCATCGGGGATGCGGCGCGGGACAACGCGGCCACTGCGCCACGGGCATTCTGGCACCATCGCAGCCCGCGCAGCGCGGTGCTGCATGCCGGCCACCGAAAGGAATCCGATGATCGCCACGCCATCGCAGCGCCTCGCCTGCATTGCTTTCGCCACTGCGCTGGCAGCCTTGCTGGGCGCCTGTGCGCTGGCGCCGCCGACGCTTGCTCCTGAGCGCATCGCGCAGGTGCTTGCCGCCAGTGATCGCAGCGCCGCGGATCGCGGCAACGACCTGCGCCGAAAGCCCGCGCAGATGCTCGCCTTCATCGGCCTGCGGCCCGGCATGATCGCCCTCGACCTGAGCGCCGGGGGCGGCTACACGACCGAGTTGCTGGCGCGCGCAATCGGCTCGGGTGGGCAGGTGTATGGCCAGAGCCCCCCGCCGCGCCAGCCCGCGCCTGCTCGTACCTCGGCCATGGCGCTGGCCGAGCGCGAAGCGCGGCTGCGCGGCGCCGGCGTGGCGGCGGCTCCGCTCCTGGCCGTGGCGCAGAGGTTCGAAGACCCGGTCCCCGCGGCGCTCGCGCAGAGCGGCCTCGACCTGGTGACCTTGATGTTCAATTACCACGACCTCGGTCATCTCGGCGTCGACCGGGCCGAGATGAACCGGGCGGTCTTCCGTGCCCTGAAGCCAGGCGCGTTCTACGTCATCGCCGACCACTCCGGCCGGCCCGGCACGGGTATCTCCGAGTCGGGCACCCTGCACCGCATTGAAGAGGCCTTTTTGCGCCGCGAAGTGGAGGCGGCGGGTTTCCGGCTCGCCGGCGAAGGCCAGTTCCTGCGCAATCCGAACGACCCGCGCGACCAGAACACCCCCGACCCGGCGCAGCCCAAGGACGAGTTCGTGCTGAAGTTCGTCAAGCCCTGAAGGAGGACCGATCGATGGCTGACAAGGGCAAGAAGCGGGACGGCGATGGCCGCATTGGCAAGGGCGAGTACCTGGAGCGGCTCGCGCCGTTGCAACTCGAGTTGAACCGCATGGCGCGCTGGCTGCAGAGCAGCGGCAAGCGCCTGCTGGTGCTCATCGAGGGCCGAGACACGGCTGGCAAGGGTGGCGTGATCTCGGCCATCGCCGACACGCTGAACCCGCGCCAGTGCCACGTGGTGGCCCTGCCGAAGCCGAGCGATCGTGAACGCACGCAGTGGTACTTCCAGCGCTACGTGGCGCACCTCCCGGCCGCCGGCGAGATCGCCCTGTTCGACCGCAGTTGGTACAACCGGGCCGGCGTCGAGCGAGTGATGGGCTTCTGCACGCCGGCCGAGACCGAGGCCTTCCTGGCCCAGGCGCCGCAGTTCGAACGCCTGTTGGTCGACGACGGCGTCCTGCTGTTCAAGTACTGGTTGACGGTGGACCAGGCGCAGCAGGAGGCGCGCTTCGCCGAGCGCCTCGAAGACCCGATGAAGCGCTGGAAGCTGTCGCCGATCGACCTCAAGGCGCGCGACAAGTATGCCGACTACGGTCGCGCGCGCGACGCCATGCTGGCCGCAACCCACCACAAGCGCGCGCCCTGGGCCCTGGTCGACTTCAACGACCAGCGGCGCGGCCGCCTGACATTGATCCGGCACCTGCTCGACCACCTGCCCGACACCCGCGTCGAGCCCGAGTCGATCGAGCTGCTGCCGCTGGCGGGCAAGGTGCTGAAGGAAAGCTTTCGCGGCCCGCTGAAGCCGATCCAGAGCGTGTGAGCCGCGCGCTCAACGCAGGTAGGGCGCGTTCGGCAGTTCGTTCGGATTGATCGTGCCCGCGGACAGCGGGAAGTGCAGGCGCAGCAGTGCATCGACCGCGTCGACCGCGGTCTGCAGACCCTCCTCGTAGCGCCCGGCACGGAAGGCCTCACCCATGCCGGCGACGATGCCCTGCCACTGCTCTGGCGGCACGTGTCGCGCCAGCCCGCGGTCGGCAACGATCTCGATCGCGTGCTCGGCCAGCAGCAGGTAGATCAGCACGCCGTTGTTGGCTTCGGTGTCCCAGACCCGCAGCTTGCCGAACATCGTGATCGCGCGATCGCGCGCGCTCAGGTTCTTCCACAGGTAGGACAGCGGCAGGCCGGCCTCGGCGCAGACTCGGATCTCGCCGCTGTGGGCCTGCTCGCTGGCCGCCACCCGCGCTTCGATGCGTGCCAGGGCTTCCGGCGGCAGCGCACGCGCGGTGTCGCGGTCGTCGAGCCAGCGGTGCTTGAGGATGCGTTGCAGCTTGTTCATGGTGCCTACCAGTCGCCCGAGGCGCCGCCGCCGCCGAAGTCACCGCCGCCGCCCGACGAGAAACCGCCCCCGCCGCCGCCCCCACCGCTCCAGCCCCCATCACCAAAGCCGCCGCCACCGAAGCCTCCTCCGAAGCCGCCGCCCTGGCGGCCGCTGTTGCGCAGCAGGTTGGACGCACCGGCAAAGAGGCCGAACAGCAAGCCGACCAGCAAACCGACACCGGCCACCAGCAGGCTGCTGGTGACCAGCCAGGCCACCAGGCCGGTGGCGCCGCCGCTGGCCAGCGAGCCGAGGCCGCGGCCGAAGATGCGTCGCGTCACGCCCGCCACAAGGGGCAAGGCGACGAAGGCGAAGATCAGGAGCTCCAGCGGCTGCATGCCGCCGAACGGCCCCGGTGATGGCGAGCGCGGGCGTTGCTGCGGCTGTGGCAAGGCTTCGCCCTTGAGGCGCGCGATCAGCTGGTCGACCGCGGCATTCAGCCCGCCGGCGTAGTCGTTGGCTCGGAACGCCGGCCGGATGGCGCTGTCGATGATCTGCCGCGCCGCCAGGTCGGGCACGGCGCCTTCGAGCGCCTTGGCGGTCTGGATGTTGATGCGTCGGTCATTCTTGGCGACGACGATCAACAGGCCGTCGCCGACATCGCGGCGGCCGATCTTCCAGGCCTCGCCGACGCGCTGCGCGTAGGCGGCGATGTCCTCCGGCAGCGTGCTGGGCACCAGCAAAACCACGATCTGCGGGCCGGCCTGCGCTTCGAAGGCGGCGAGCTTGGTGCTCAGTGCCTCGCTTTGTGCCGTGCTCAGCGTCGCGGTCTGGTCGATCACGCGGCCGCTGAGTGGCGGCACCGGCAGCAATTCCTGGGCTTGCACCCAGGGGCACGCCCAGAGCGCCAGCAGCAGTGACAGCAGCAGCCAGGGCTGCCGCCGCAGAGCGCGCATGAAAGGCGGCCTTATTTCGAAGCCGCAGCGGCCGGAGCGGGCGCCGCGGCCTTGTCGAAGCTGACCGTCGGCGGGGCCGAGATCTGCGCTTCATTGGCGACCGTGAAGCTGGGCTTGACCGGGTAGCCGAAGATCATCGCCGTCAGGTTGGTCGGGAAGCTGCGCGCCAGCACGTTGTAGTCGGCCACCGTCTTGATGTAGCGGTTGCGAGCGACTGTGATGCGGTTTTCGGTGCCTTCGAGTTGCACGCGCAGATCCTGGAAGCCCTGGTTCGCCTTCAGGTTGGGGTACGCCTCGCTGACGGCCATCAGGCGCGCGAGCGCGCTGCCCAGCTCGCCTTGTGCGGCTTGGAACTTGGCGAAGGCCTCCGGGTTGTTCAGCGTCTCGGGCGTGACCTGGATCGAGGTCGCCTTGGCGCGCGCCTCGATCACCTTGGTCAGGGTCTCTTGCTCGAAGTTGGCCTCGCCCTTGACCGTCGCGACGATGTTGGGGATCAGATCGGCGCGGCGCTGGTACTGGTTCAGCACCTCGCTCCAGCCGGCCTTGACCTGCTCGTCCAGGCGCTGGAAGTCGTTGTAGCCGCAACCGCTCAGCGCCAGGGCGGCAGTCAGGGCGATGGTGGCGGTCAGAGCGCGGGTCATGAGGCTTCCTCCTTGGATCGGGTGGCGCATGCTACCCGTGGCCGCCATATGCGGACAAGGCAGGCGCCTTCAAGGTCGGCGCGAAGGACAATTGCGCCATGGCCGGACCGACCTTGTGGACCCTGTCGCATGCCCATGTCGCGATCGAGGCGGTCGCGACACTGGCGTTCGCGCTGTCCGGGCTGATCGAGGCCGCACGCAAGCGCCTCGACGCGGTGGGCGTGTGCGTGGTGGCCGGCCTGGCCGCGTTCGGTGGCGGCACGCTACGCGACATCCTGCTCGACCGCCGTCCCTTTTTCTGGGTCCAGCATGCGCTCTGGCTGTGGGCGCTGATGGCGCTGGCGATCGGGGCGATGCTGTTCATGCGCGCGCGCCACCTCGAACCCACCGAGCGCGCGATGCAGTGGCCCGACGCGCTCGGCCTCGGGCTGTTCACCGCCAGCGGCACGCAGATCGCGCTCGACGCAGGCATGCCAGCGATCGTCGCCGTGCTGATGGGTGTGGTCACTGCGGTGTTCGGCGGCGTGTTGCGCGACATCGTCTGCAACCAGATTCCGAGCGCTTTCCGCGACCACCGCCCGTATGCGATCTGCTCGTTCGCGGGCGGCTGGGTGCTGGTCGTGGCCCACGCGCTGGACCTGCCGCAGGGGCTTTCACTCGCCGCGGCGGCGGCCACCGCGACCCTGGCGCGCGCCGCCGCGCTATGGACCGGCTGGCGACTGCCCGCCTGGCGCGTTCAAAGGCCATAAAATCGGCCCACTCCGAGGAGCGTTGCGACGGTGCCCGACACCGCCAGGCTCGGAGAGGCTTCAGGCTCAACCGCGCTCGCGATGCACCCAGGATGCCGCGACGATGACCTCCGCCCCCACCCAGCCCCCACTTCGCCTGTCCGGCCTGGAGCCGGTCGCCATTGCCGCGGAGTCGCTCTTCGTCAACATCGGCGAGCGCACCAATGTCACCGGCTCGAAGGCCTTCGCCCGCCTGATCCTGGCCGGCCAGTTCGAGGAGGCCCTCGCCGTCGCGCGGCAGCAGGTCGAGAACGGGGCCCAGATCATCGACATCAACATGGACGAGGCGATGCTCGACAGCCGCGCGGCCATGGTGCGCTTCCTGCAGCTGATGGCAGGAGAGCCGGAGATCGCGCGCGTGCCGGTGATGATCGACAGCTCGAAGTGGAGCGTGATCGAGGCCGGCCTGCAGTGCATCCAGGGCAAGGGCATCGTCAATTCGATCTCGATGAAGGAAGGACAGGCCGAGTTCCGCCGCCAGGCCACGCTGGTACGGCGCTACGGCGCGGCCGCCGTCGTGATGGCGTTCGACGAGCAAGGCCAGGCCGACACCTTCGCGCGCAAGACCGAGATCTGCGCGCGCGCCTACCGCATCCTGGTCGACGAGGTCGGTTTCCCGGCCGAGGACATCATCTTCGACCCGAACATCTTCGCGATCGCCACCGGCATCGAGGAGCACGACAACTATGCGGTCGACTTCATCGAGGCGACGCGCTGGATCAAGGCGAACCTGCCGGGCGCGAAGGTCAGTGGCGGGGTGTCCAACGTGTCGTTCAGCTTCCGCGGCAACGACCCGGTGCGCGAAGCGATCCACACCGTCTTCCTGTACCACGCGATCAAGGCCGGCATGGACATGGGCATCGTCAACGCCGGCATGGTGGGCGTCTACGACGACCTCGATGCCGAGTTGCGCGAGCGCGTCGAGGACGTGGTGCTGAACAGGCAGCCGGCCCTGCGGCCCGGCGAGCCGTCGCAGTCCGCCGGCGAGCGGCTGGTCGAGATTGCGGATCGCGCCAAGGGCCGCGCGCTGGACGACAGCGCGCGCCTGGCCTGGCGCGTCGGCGATGTCGACACGCGCCTCGCGCATGCGCTGGTGCACGGCATCACCGAGTTCATCACCACCGACACCGAAGAGGCCTGGCAGGCGATCCAGGCCAAGGGCGGGCGTCCGCTCCACGTGATCGAGGGCCCGCTGATGGCCGGCATGAACACCGTCGGCGACCTGTTCGGCGCCGGAAAGATGTTCCTGCCCCAGGTGGTGAAGAGCGCGCGCGTGATGAAGCAGGCCGTGGCCCACCTGCTGCCCTACATCGAGG
>JAZKIW010000015.1:0-89719 GCA_040384625.1 Pseudomonadota bacterium
AAGAGGCCGCGAGGAACCAGGCGGCACAAGAGGCCGCGAGGAACCAGGCGGCACAAGAGGCCGCGAGGAACCAGGCGGCACAGGAGGCCGCGAGGAACCAGGCGGCACAGGAGGCCGCGAGGAACCAGGCGGCACAAGAGGCCAACGAACGACGAGAAGCTGCGCGTCGAGCGTACGGGCGGCAGCTGGACGAGGAGGCCGACCGGCGTGAGGCGGCGTCCGCTGCAGCGCGGCCGCCCGGCACGCTTCCGTACTCGTTCAGCGGCGCACGACGAGGGCGGCTCTTCGGGCGCGTCGACCCGCATGCCGAGCTCGTCCTGTACGCGGAGGCCTGGGCCCGCAAGATCCAGCTCAACACGCCGCACGACCTGGTCCGCGAAGCGGCCAAGCGACCGCACGTCAACCCGCTCGTGACGGTGGCCATCCGGCGCGACGGATCGATCGAATCTGTGAACTTCGTTGTTTCCAGCGGCGTCGCAGAGGTCGACGAAGCGATACGGCGCATCGTGCAGAGCCATGCACCCTACCAGTCGTTCCCGCCCGGCTTGGCCCGCGAGTTCGATGTGATCGAAGTCCGGCGCACCTGGCACTTCGACGTGGCTGTCCGGCTGAACTGACCGATCCAGTCCGCCCCAGCTCGCACCGCCAACCCTTCATTCACGGGCTGGTGAGTGCGGGCCAAAGCTCCCTACATTGCACGCCATGCTCGTGTACTGCTGAACTGATGACCGAAGCACGCCATCCCAAACGTTCGAACCCGTGGCGTTGTCTGTGGGCGCTTCAGTACGCCGTATATGCCATCGTGCTGCTGCTCTTGCTCGAGCCCATCGATGACCTTGTCTGCCATGTCACACCCCCCGCGGACCCCGAGCGGAGTTGCGCGACGATCGGGCCCTGGCTGGCATGGCTGGCGGTGGGCGTCATCGCGATGTCTGCGACAGCCTGCGCTGCGCGCGCGTGGCGAGACTTTCACAAGCCGCGCAGACGAGCGCGTTCGACCTGACTTCCGGCGCCTCGCTCAAGTGGTCGAGGCTCTGGGGTGCGCGGCGAGGTAGGTCTTCAGCGTCTCGAGGCAGCGCGTCGCGTGCTCGGCGTAGCCCAGCTCCTCGTGGCCAGCCCTGTTGGGCAACTCGATCGAATACACGCAGGGCGGCAGGTTGTCGAGGATGCCCGCAACGTCGATACCGCCTTGGCCCGCGTAGAGGCGCGCTTCGCGCATGATCCGGACCATCTCCTGCGGCTCGGTCGGAATGGCCTCGGGGGCGTCGCACAGTTGTGCGAAGTGGAACCAGCCGGGCGGCAAGCCGCGCAACCTGACGGGGTCATCACCCGCGCGATGGATGTGGTGGGTGTCGATCATCAGACCGGCATTGCTGCGCCGGCTTGTCGTCAGCACGTCCACGGCCTGCGCGAGGTTGCGCACCGCGGCAATCGGCACGTATTCCAGGTCCACCGTCAACCCCAGCGGCTTGGCGAGGTCGCAGAGCTCGCCAAACTTCTCGATGTAGTAGTCGCGCTCGCCACTCCAGATCGACGACAGCACCGCACGCGCGCCCAGTTCCGCCCCGACCTCCATCGCCGGCAGGTAGCTCTTCAAGTCGACGCCTTCGAAGATGCGCGCCAGCTCGATGTCGTGCACGCGCAGGCCGGTGCAGGCGAGCGCCCGCTGGGTCTGTTTGAACATCTCGCGGTTCTCGGCGAGCGCGTAGTTCGGCTCGCCCGGCAGGCCCATGTAGATCGGGCGGATGCTGACGTAGTCATAGCCGGCGCGTGCCGCGATGTAGGTCATCTCCGGCGGCGCGCAGCCCAGGACGGTCAGGTGTGCCAGAGAGTATTCCTGGGCCATAGTCCGACCCATACTAACAATGTTGTTAATTGAGCCCGCTAGTGCATACCCGAACGGCGAACCCGATCCGCCTTCAGGTCGCCGCGATCCGAAGTAACAGCCATGCGGGCAGGCCGAGGTAAAGCGCCGCAAGGCCGAACGGCTCGAGCCAGCGCCGGATGTCGACGGCATGTCGGGGGCTCAGGAGCAGGGTGACCACGGTGCCGGCTTCGATCGCCGCGCGCAACACTGCAGCACACAGCACGACGCCGATCACCCAGGCGGCCCACCAGAGCGCAAAGCTGGTGAGATAGGCCGTCAAGCCGAAGCTGAAGTACTCGCCGAATGCGCTGCCGTGCGCGATGTGCTGGTGCAGGCGGAACGCCGGGATCGCCAGCACGAGTGGGAACAGCGCGAACTTCACCAGCGGCCGATCCAGACGCCCACGCCGGGTGGCCAGGCTGGCCTGCGGGTACGCCGTGACCCGCGACGGTGTGCTCTTTCGGCCGGCCTCGCCGACGCCAAGCGCCCGGGCCAGAGCGACGGGGTCGGAGTGAGTGAGTCCGTAGCGCCAGCGTTCGCCTGAGGCCAATCGCAGCGCGGCGCCTGGCCCTGGAATGGGCACGCGCCACGGTTCGACAGTCGCGATGTCCTGCAGCGCGAGCTCGACGCGCCGCGCGCCGCGCGCCAGCACGAGCGCGCCGCCTTCGATCGAAGCATGCGCCGCGAAGGCGCGCAGCACGCACCACGCCGCGGCTTCGGGGACGAGAAAGAGAGCGGCGAAGGTGCGCATCAGGACGAGCAGGCTCGATTGCAAGGCGCCGTCGCCCAGCAGCACTGTGGCGGCCATCCAGAGCAGGCTGCCCCGCGCGAAGGCGCGCAGCAGGCCTGCGACGAGGCGGGCCGCCGGTGGCAGCACGGCAACCTCGGCGGGGAGGGCAGGCGCAAAGGCGGCTGCGGATCCTGGTGGCGCGCTTCGGATGCGCCAGGCGCGCACCCGGCGCAACGCCGCGATGGCAACCAGCAGCACGAGGAAGGCCGCAGCAGCGCGCCCGACCCAGTCACCCCAGACCACCATCAGCGTGCGCGGTGGATCTCGAACCGGCACGTCGGCGACCACCAGCGTGCGCTCGGCCATGCGCGCGGAGGCAATCACACTGCCGGTCGCGTCGATCGCGGCGCTGTATCCGTTGGTGGTGACGCGGAACTGGGGCAGGCGAGTCTCGATGCTGCGGAACGCTGCCGCGGCCTGGTGCAGCTCAGCGCCCTGCGGCTGGTCGGTGAACCAGGCGTCGTTCGACATCGTCAGGATGGCCTGCGCGCCGAGGCGAGCACCGTCGATCGCCAGGCCAGGGTCCATGTCGTCGAGGCAGATCAGTGGCAGCACGGGGATCTCGCGGCCGTCGGCGAGGCGCAGCGGGAACACGCGCGCTCCCGTGCCCGGAAGCCAATTGCCGGCCCAGGGCAACCAATGCCTAAAGGTCGGCCCGTCGAGCCACGCCGGCACGTGCTCGGTAAGCGGGAAGACACGTGTCTTGCGATAGAAGCCCAGCAGTCCTGCGCCGGGCGCGACGAACGCGGCCGCGTTGTACTCGCCGGCCGCGTCGCGCTCGTAGGTTCCGAACACGAACGGCGCCCCCGCGGCATCGACGATGGCGAGGATCTCGCGGTCGAGTTCGGCGCCGGCCTCGCTCTTCGGATGGCCGAAGGTCGTGGGGTACACGGTCTCCGACCACAGCACGGCCTGCGCGCGCTGCCGCTCGATGGCGTCGTGGCTCATCGCGTAGTGCGTGTCGAGCACGTCGCGAACGACCGCGCCTGCGCCCTTTTCTCGGCGCAGGCGCTCGTAGTCCGTGATGTTCGACTGCACCAGCGCGATGCGCAGCGGCTTGCCGGCGACGGCCCCGGAGGGCGGCATGGCCGAGAGCGTGGCCAGGCCGTAGGTCGCGAGCAGCAGCGGCACCAGCGCGGCCATCGCCAGTGGTTTCGCCACGGCGCGCACGCCCTCGGTCCGGCGCGCGAACGCGGCAGCGACGCTTTCGTTCGCCAGCAGCAGCAGGACGGTGAGGCCCGCCGCGCCGCCGACATCCGCGGCCTGGCGCAGCAGCGGCGACGGATATAGCCCGTAGCCGAGCGTGTCGCCGAGCAGTCTGGGCACGAACGTCTCGGTCGCGACCCAGGCTGCAGCGCCAGCGAGCGCGCACAGCACGGTGCCGTGGCGGCGGCTGACGTGGCGTACCAGCGCGAAGGCCAGGAACTGCGGCTGGAACAGGGGCGCAGCGAGGAGCAGCAGCGCCAGGCCTGCGGCCGTGCCGAGCTGCGTGTAGCTGCCGATCGCCACACCGAACCAGGCGAATGCGGCCACCGTGAAGGCCACCGACATCGCGTAGGCGCTGAACAGCACGGCCGTGATTGAGCGCCTGGCGTCGAGGCTGCGCAACCAAGGCACCAGAGCCACGAAGCCGAGCAACCAGCCGGCGCCGCCGCGGGCGTACAGGCCACACAGGATCGCACTGGCGAGGATGCCGGCCCAATGGCCGGCGCCGAGCGGCGACGATGGAGCGGCGGGGGTCAGCTGCCGGGTCTCCCCGGCTCGATCGGTACGGGGATCACGATGCGCCGGATTGGCAGCCCGGGCGGGGCGAGTTCTGGCGGCACGACACGGTCCTTAGGGATCGCGATCGGTTGGCCCGCAGCGTCGAGGAACTGATGGTCGGGCGAGAACATCAGGATCGGTTCGATGCGCTGGCCGTCGTCGGTGGCCTGGTAGTGGCGGACGTAGCCCACAGGGAGCACGAAGTCCTCGGGCACCCCGAGCCCGACCAGGGGCGGCCGAGTACCGGGTGGTGAGAACGCGCCGAGACCGCCGTAGACCCCGGCCTGGTGCAGGCGCTCGATCACCTCGCGCATCGTCGGCTTCTCGCCTGCATTCACGAAGTCGGCGATGTCAGGCGTCAGGTCACCGTTCGGATCGCGCATGCGTGGGATGCGTTGCGCCCCGGCGGCTGCGGGAGTGCTCGACGACGCTGCTTGCACCGTTGAGCTGGGTACGGGGAGGTTCGACTCGGCGCGCGCAGCGGACTCGACTGGCGTTGCGGCGCTCGCCGCCAACTGCGAGCTCGCTGGCATCGCACCGGTGACCGGCGCGGGGGGTGCCGAGGCCACCCACGCATACGCGAGCCCGCCCACCACGAGCACCAGCGCGACAACGATGTAGCCCGGAGACGGCCGCCACGCCGGAGTGCCGTCGGGCCTGTTCGGCGTCGGGCCAGAACGACGCGGCCCGTCCATGGGGATGGTCGCTCAGGCTCAGGGCGCCGCGGGGTTGGAGGTCGACACCGCCCAGCCCATGCGTTCGTGGCCGTAGCGATTCCAGAGGGGGCTCTTGCCGCCGCTGAACGAGGTGTAGCGTGCCGCGCCCGAGCCCGTCGTGCCGCCGAACAGCCCGGCCGTGACGGTGCCGCCCGTGTAGGTGGGATGGGTGTCGTCGGACTGGATGTAGTCGTAGCTGCTGCCCGCGGACACGAAGTGCGCATTGGCGTCCCGGAGCGTCGAGCGCAGCGTTGACGTCATGCGGGCGACGTAGGCCGTCTCACTCTCGCCACCGATGAAGCGCAGCGCGTCGGAGTCGACCTGCCCGTCGCCGTTGCTGTCGTAGTCTGCGCCCATGTACTGGGCGAAGTTGTCGGCGCACTGGAAGCCCTTTTGCCGCGCGTGCTCGCACATCCAGTAGTTCATCTTGGCGAGATAGGGAAGGAAGGTGGCCTGCAGGTTGACCTTGGCACCGCTCGCGTTCGTGCACGAACTCTGCACGTTGTCGGCGGCATAACCCGGGTAGTGCAGGTTCGAGATGATCTTCAGCTTGGTGCCGGCATAGGCATTGGCGTTGATGTAGTCCATCGCGGCCGCGACATAGAATTTGCAATTGTTCAAGGCCGTATTCATGCCGGCCTCATTGCAGGTGCCGGTCTGGCTCTTGAAGCTCGAACGTGCTTGCAGACCGTCGTTGCCACACATCTCGAAGGTGACTACGCGAGTGGATGCAGCCTGCATGTACGAGCGCTCGGCGACGATCTTGTTGTTGTAGATGTCCGAGGCGACCGCGCCAGACTTGGCGCGCCGCACGCTTTCGATGTCGGCGTTCCAGAGGGCAGAGAGGTACTCCGCGTCCACGGTGGGCGCCGCGTACTTGGCTGCGTTGAGCGCCGAGCCGTTGTATCCGGCGTAGATCGAGTCGCCGTAGGCCACCAGCCGGTACTTGGTCGTGGTGCCGGCCCGGTCGATGGTCCAGGACACGTTCTGGGTCAACGTGTTGGCGGCTGCCGGTGAACCGAATCCCAGCAGGGCCAGCGTCGGCAACAGCACGCGCAACGCAGCACGAAACAGCTTGCTCATGTCCTGGCTCCTTCTCGAGCGGGTTGGGGTTTGCAGGGGGCAGTGTGGACCAAAACCACGGCCAGCCCCAGGAGCGGCAGTCCGGAGAATCCCTAACTGGGTCCTTGGGGAGTCTTGCCGTCGCCTGCAGCGAAAAGGCCGGCTCCCGGATCACTGCTACCCTCGTTGTCAATGACAACGAACACCGCCAAGAGAAGTCCGCGTGCGCAGACCGCGACGGCGAACGGACGAGACTCCGAGGCCATTCGAGCGCTGCTGCTTGCGGTGGCGGCGCAGGAGTTCGCGACCCGCGGATTCGCCGGCGCGCGGCTCGAGGCCATCGCGGCGGAGGCGGGTATCACGCGCGCCATGATCTATTACTACTTCGGTGGGCGTGAAGGGCTCTACGTCGCGGTGCTCGAGGACGCCTATCGCGCGATCTGGCAGGCCGAACACGCCATCGGCGTGAAGGCCCTGGCGCCGGAGAACGCCCTGCGCAAGCTGGTCGAATTTCGAGTCAACTACTACATCGACAACCCCACGTTCGTGGCCCTGGTCTCGATCGAGAACCAGCACGGCGCGCAACACCTGAAGCGCTCGCGATCGGTGACGTCCTCGGCGGCACCGTCGCTGGAACACACGGCGGCCGTGCTGGCGCAGGGGCAGGCGATCGGGGTGTTCCGCAAGGACATTGAGGTCGTGGACCTTTACCAGGTCATCGTGTCGCTGGGCTTCTTCAATGTCTCCAACCGGCACACCTTTGGGGCGATCTTCGGGCGCAACGCATCGGACGCCTCCCATGTGCGCAACTTCGTCGCCGATGTGGTGTTGCGCTATGTGGCTGTCGATTCGACAGGCCAGCCGTCCAAGTCCTGAACCGGCTGCGGCGCTGATCGACCGCTACAGGATGCCCAGTCGCCGGAACACATCGGCCAGCTTTTCCCCCCGTTGCAGCGCAGCGCGCGACTGGTTCTCGCCCGAGACCTTCTCGAGTGCGCGGCGCACGACCTCCTGCTCCATCTCCTGCGGGATCACGACCACACCGTCGACATCACCGAACACCAGGTCGCCCCGGCGCACGCTGACCCCGGCGCACATCACCGGCACGTCGCGCTCGACCATGCGTGCGCGGCCCTTGGTGTCGAGCGGCCCGATGCCGCCGCAGAACACCGGGAAATGCATCTCGCGGATCTGCTTCACATCGCGCACCAGACCGTCGGTCACGCAGCCGGCCGCGCCACGCGCCAGGCTCGCGGTGGACAGCAGTTCGCCCCAGGGGGCGATGCGTTCGGTCGGGCCGTCGCACGCCAGCACGGCGACCTCACCGGGTGCGAGGTCGTCGACCAGCGCGATCTCCACCTCGTAGGGGTTCTCTCCCGAGGCCGGAGCTGCGTAGACGGGCATGTACAGGCCGGTGCGCGCGCGCCCGATGAGTTGGAGCGTGTCGTCCAGCGGGCGCATGAAGGGCTTCATCGCCTGCTGCATCAGCCCGAGGCTGTCGAGCGTGTCGGAGAGGACCGCGGCGTTCAGCGCCTGAAGGGTATTGTGATTCAGCATAGTCGCAGCTCCCGGCAACAGCGTCAGGTCGATCGGCGCGGCAAGCATAGCGGCCGATACCGCTCTGCGCGCTTGGCGACAGAATGCGGGCATGAGCCAGCACAACGATACCCAGGAGGCCTCCGAGTTCATCCCGTTCGACGAGTTTCGCCGCGGGCTGCCGCACGGGCACTTCCGCATCATCGTCAATCCCTCGCTGGCAGTGCCCTTCGTGGCCTACCGGACGCACGCGACCCAACTGGCGCTGGCGATCATCGGCCCGGGCATCGCCGTGGCCCTGGTGGGGTACCCATGGACGGGCGGATTGCTGGTGGCCGCGGGACTGCTCTTGCGACGGTCCGTCAAGAGCCAGGCGCCGCGCATCCTGCTGCACCTGTCCACCCGTGTGCCATCGATCTACGAACAGGCCACCGAGCACGGCGTGATGGAAGTCCGACGCGCCTGAGGACTCACCATGGACTTCGAACCGGCCCATTCCCTCGCCCTGGCGCCCAGTTCAGCTGCCTGGTCGTTCGCGTTCGCCGAGGGCCAGCTCCTGCTGCGCGAAGGCGAAGAGTTCTTGACCCCAGGCCCTTTGATCGAAGCCGAAGTGCGCCACTACCTGGGCCGTCTCGGTGGGTTCGATGCGTGGGCGCTGCGGCTGGACAGCGCGCCGCCCGGCTGGCGTCGCGTGCCGTTGCGTGCCGCGATGATGGCCATGCCGGCGGCGCAGATGGGGGTGGCCGCGCGCGCGTCGCAGGTGATCGAGTGGGACCGCGCCCACCGTTTCTGCGGTGTCTGCGGCACGCCGACCGAGCATGTCGCGCATGAGCGCGCGCGGCGCTGCCCGTCGTGTGCACATGTCGCCTACCCACGCGTGACGCCGGCCATGATGGCCCTGGTGTGGCGCCCCGGCGAGGTGTTGCTGGCGCGCGCGCCGCACTTCGCGAAGGGCATGTACAGCGCTCTGGCCGGTTTCGTGGAAGCGGGCGAGACGATCGAACAGTGCGTCGAGCGCGAGACGGCGGAAGAGGTCGGCGTGCGAATCACCGACTTGCGCTATTACGGCAGCCAGAGCTGGCCGTTCCCGCACAGCCTGATGGTGGCGTTCACCGCGCGCTGGACTGGCGGCGAGATCGTGCCGCAGGCCGGCGAGATCGAGGATGCCCGCTGGTACGCGCTGGATGCGCTTCCGACGATCCCGCCGCGGTTCAGCATTTCTGGACATTTGATCCGCGATACGGTGAAGGCCCTTGTCGAGGGCCGTACGCCATGATCCCTCGGCTCAATGACCGAAGAACGCCTCGAACTCCGATCCATAACAGACCGGTGAGGAGTACGAGCGCTGATCGTCGGGCCAGGGCGTGACCGCCTCGGCATGGGCGACGGGCCGGAGTCCGTCCGCGCCGACCGAACGCACACCGGCTTCGGTGACGATGAAGTCCATCGGCACATCGTGCGATTGCGGGTGGATCGTGGTCAAGCGGGAGAGTTCGAAGCCGACCCCGATCTTCAGCGGCTGCGGCTGCATCGCGGCCAGTGTCCTGTCGAAGTAGCCGCCACCCAGCCCGAGTCGATAGCCCTTGGCGTCGAAGCCGACGAGCGGGATCAGCAGGACTTGGGGCACGACCCGCGCCGTGCCATCAGGCACCGGCAAGCCCAGTGTCCCTCGGCACAGGGTGGCGCCGGGCCACCACTCGCCGAACTGCAGGGGCGCAGCCTTGCGCACGACCATCGGTAGCGCCAGGCGCGCGCCGCGCTGCCTGAAGCAGCGCATCGCCGGGCGCGGATCGAATTCGCCTCGGAAGGGCCAGTAGCCGGCAACGGTCATCCCGCGCAGGCCGGCGAAGGTTTCGGTCAGCAGTCGCGTGATCGTGTACTGCCGTTCGCGCCGCTGCGCGAGCGGCATCGCGACGCGGCGCTGCACCAGTGCGGCGCGACCAGCAGCGCGCCAGTGCTGCAGCTCGGCTGTCTGCAGGGGCTCAGTGCAACTCGCCGTCGATGAGGGCATGGGCTATCTCGATGCCTGTGTCGATCGCGTGGCCGGGCCGGGTCTCATCGATGATGTACTCGGCCAGTTGGTCGGCGTCGCGTGCGCTCGGATCGTGCACCACGACGGCGATGTAGCTGCCGCCGTACAGTGGGTCGACGCTCACGTCCACGTGGCGTCTCTTGTAGCAGCCAGTCGCGTGGCGCCGCATCACGCCAGCGCCTGCCACTCGCGCCGCGGCAGGCGCGCGTCCCACACGTCGTGAACCCCGAGCAGTTCGAGGGCGGCCTGGCGTGCTGCGGGCCGGTCACTCTCGTGCTTGAGGAGGCCCTGGTAGACAACCTTGCCGCGGTCGACGAAGACGTTCGAAGTCCGCGCGTCCCACCAGGGCGCGTTTTCGAGGCGCACCAACAGGGTCTTGCGGATCGCCTCGTCCGTGTCGACGGGCGCGCCTCGCATGTTGGACGCGGCGGCGGACCGCAGGGGTTGCGCAAACGAGAAGCCAGTGCGAGCGGCCAGGGTGGTCGATTTCATGATCGGGGTCCCTTCTTGGGTGTCATGCCTTCATCTTCGGGCGATCCATATATCAAGTAAAGCGACATTGATTGATTGATAAGAGCAAAATACTTGCGTTTAAATCGACCGACGTCATGGACATCACTCTCGAACGCACCTTCCTCGAAATCGTCGCCAGTGGCAGCTTCTTCCGCGCCTCCGAGCGCCTGCACGTGACCCAGACAGCCGTCAGCGCGCGCGTGAAGTCGCTCGAGTCGATGCTCGGCCGCCAGCTCTTCGTGCGCAACAAGTCGGGCGCCACTCTGACGGCGGCAGGCGACCAGTTCGTGCGCCACGCCTCGGCGCTGATCCAAGCATGGGAGCACGCGCGCCAGCAGGTGGCCGTGCCACCGGGTCGTTCGGCGATGCTCACCATCGGCTGCGAAGCAAGCCTGTGGGACCCCCTGATGCTCAACTGGCTGTTGTGGATGCGAACCCGCGCCACCCACCTGGCGCTGCGAACCGAAGTCGGCCTGCCGGCGGATCTGCTGGGCCGCGTGGCCAACGGAACGCTGGACATCGCGGTGCTGTACGCCCCGCAGCAACGGCCCGGCGTGCAGATCGAACTGCTGCTCGAAGAGAAGCTGGTCTTCGTGACCACATCGCGCCAGGGCAGGACGCCGACGCCCGACACCTATGTGCACGTCGACTGGGGGCCCGAGTTCGCCGCGCAGCACAGCCTGGCCTATCCGGAGTTGTCCAGTGCCGCCGTCTCCGCCAGCCTCGGTCCGCTCGGGCTGGGCTACGTGCTGGCGGCGGGCGGCGCAGGCTACTTCCGGATGGCCGTCGTGCGCGACCACTTGAAGGCCGGTCGCTTGCACTTCGTCAAGGGCGCCCCCGAGTTCTCCTACCCGGCCTACGCCGTGCACTCGGCCAACGTGAGTGCAGACGGGCTGCGGCCCGCACTGGCGGGCTTGCACGGGGTGGTTGGCGCCGCAGGGCCCGTGGTGCCGTCAGTGCCGCGTCCCCACAGGCGTCGAGCCGAACCTGGGCCGAAATAGGCATCGCGTTCATGGGGTGCTCGCGGCCATCTCTGGCATGGCGGGCCGTCACGGTCCCCGTGACGCGACGAAGCGCAGACGGGTGATCTCCGAAGGCGCGCCCAGGCGAAGCGGCGGCCCCCAGTAGCCAGTGCCGCGGCTGGTGTAGACCCACAGGGAGCCCAGCCGCTCGAGGCCGGCGACGAAGGGCTGTTGCAGTTTCACCAGCAGGTTCCATGGCCAGAACTGGCCGCCGTGCGTATGGCCGGACAACTGCACATCGAATCCCGCTTCGGCCGCGGCACTCGCGCTGCGAGGCTGGTGCGCCAGCAGCACTCGCAGTCCTGCATCGCCTGGGGCGCCGGCGATGGCAGCGCGCGGGTCGCTGCGGTGGCTGGAGACGAAGTGGCGTGCGTTGAAGTCGGCGACGCCGGCCAGCACCAATCGGGAGCCCTCGTGTTCGATCACCACATGCTCGTCGAGCAGTACACGCAGGCCGATCGTGCGCAACTGGGCGATCCACTCGGGTGCGCCGCTGTAGTACTCGTGATTGCCGGTGACGAAGTAGGTGCCGTGCCGCGAGCGCAATGAGGCAAGCGGCGCGACGTCCGCTGCCAGGTCCTGCACTCGGCCGTCCACCAGATCCCCGGTGATGGCGATCGCATCGGCACCGAGTCGGTTGACGCGGTCGACGATCGCGCGCACGTACGGGGCCTTGACGGTCGGGCCGACGTGAAGGTCGGAAATCTGCACGATCGTGAACCCTTGCAACGCCGTCGGCAGCCCGGCGATCGGTACATCCACATCGCGAACGCTGGCGGTGCGGCGCGCTTCGATCAGGCCGACGAGCGTGGCCGCCAGGGCCAAGAGCGGCACCGCCGCGGCACTGGCCTCGGCGATCGCCGGCACGGAAAACGGGGTGGCGAACAAGAGCAACAGCAACAGGTCACGCAGCAAGGTGAGCACGAGCAGCATCGAGAACTGGCCCAACGCCAGCATGCCGATCCAGGTCCAGCGGTCGGCCGCTGCGCGTTCAGGCATGCGACGGCCGAAGAAGGCCATGGGAATCAGAAGCGCGGAGGCCATCAGCAACGCCACAAAGGCTGACGTGGCGGCCAATCCAGGCAGATGCGGGGCGATGCGCCAGCCAATATAGACATGTATCAACGGCAACAGCCAGCCTGCGCTCATCGGGTCCAGATGGCGACGCCTGGCGTGCATTCAAGGCGAAACCCATGGCCCCCTGCCGCTTATCTTCGATCGCAGTGCGGCTGCGCCACGGCGTGCTGTGCACGGGTTTCACCGACCGTCGATCGCGGGGTTTCCCCGGGGCCGTTTCGATTGACTTCCGGCGAGCGTTCTCCAATACTCGCCTTGACAGAAACAAAACGCTGTTCTGTCTGGTAGAACACCCCCCCGAAGGCCTTCGAAAGATGCGCCGGGCGATCACAAGCAGTTCCACATCTTGTCCGCAAGGACCAAACGTGAGGAGTATGAGGATGACAACAACAGTCTTGCGCGCGAGCCTTGCAGCCGGCGCTCTCTCGATGGCGGCGCTCGGCGGCGCGGCACATGCGGCGGCGGCCGAGCCGACCGTGGCGGAGCCGACCAACGGTAACGTCTTCCCTGGCGCGAAGGACAACTTCGATCCGGTCTACAACGTCTGCCGTGGCACCGACCCCCGTTGCTACAACCCCTGGGTCGACAACCGGCAGAACAAGGTGCTGATCTATTCGCGCACCGCCGGGCCACGCCACGCCAACCTCGGTTCTGCGCTGGCCGCAGGCCTGAACCCCCCACTGGGCGCGAACAACGTGGCCCAGAAGGCACTCATCGCGTGGATGGCCGAGCAGGGCGTCGCGGCCGACTGGACCGAGGACGTCACTCGGTTGAGCGGCCTGAACCAGTACAAGGCTGTGATCTTCATGAGTCCGACTCGGGACACGATGCAGAAGCACGGCACCGCCGTCTCGGTCACCTCCGCGGTCAATACCACGACCAATGCACACCTCGACGCCGGCAAGACCGCACTGCGCCAGTACATTCGGGCGGGTGGTGGGTTCGTCGGCATCCACAACGCCTTTGGGACGGAATACAACTGGCCGTGGTACGAGGGCCTGCTGGGCAATGCCAACTACTACGATCACGGTGCCAATCAGGACGGTGTGTCCGTGATCGTCAACAAGGACTCTTCGACCGAAGGCCTTCCAACGCGTTGGGGCTACAAGGACGAGTGGTACAACTTGGTGCCGTTCCCGACCCGCGTGAAGTTCCTTGCCACGGTCGACGAGAGTACGCTGGCGACGCGGCGCACGACCCATCCGGGCCACGGCTCGTTCCATCCGACCACCTGGTGCCAGTACTACGATGGCGGACGTTCGTGGGTCACGACGCTGGGTCACGACGGGCAGGCTTTTGTCGACGGGTCGACCTTCCCAGGTCAGGCGCAGTTCAAGAGCCTGGTCGTGAACGGCATCCTGTCGGCGATGGGCAACAAGCCGTTCTGCCAGTGATCGCTTGATGTTGCGCGCCATGGCGTGGCGCGCATGAAGCACTTCGGGACCCTGGCGGGTCCCGATCTACTTTTTGCGGGTGAGAGTGGCTGCGCCGTTCTCGCCGCTCTGGCGAATCATCGCTGCGGCAGACAGCCGGGTGAACTCGACGGCGCCGAGCTCGTACGTTTTGCGAGTGCTTCGAGCGTCAGCTTGAAAGCCGCCAGTTCGGGTTTGCCCACCGGCGCACCACGACTGGGTAGGGCAACGTCGAAGTCGAGCCACAACAAGTGGGCGATGGCTGCTGCCCAACCAGCGAAACTGCCCCCCGACGCGCAGTCGGGTTCCGGCGTAGCGGAGGTGAACAGCTCGCCGACAGCCAGGACGCGCAGGTCTCGAAAGAGGACGACGCTGTCGACCCCGGTCCTTCCGCTCCCGACATGCTCGACCTCGGCCTCGACATTGCCCACGCGAAGCACGTAGTCGGTGTCATAGGCGATGAACGGCTTTGTCGACATGCTGGCACTTGACGCTGCAATGCCGGCGATCCGTGGCTGCGCCCGCTGCTGGACGATGACCGGGATCCCCGCGGCGACGAACTGAGCAACGTTGCCGGATTGCGCTGGACCGCTTGCGGTCAACACCAAGGCGCCGACCGGCACGCCCTTCGCAATGCCCTGGATCTCAGCCATCAACGGACCGTACAGACCGGCACGATTCGAATCGACGACGATCACGCCGTTCGTTCCCAGGCGGAGCAGCGTGTCTCCGCCGCCTCCGTTGATGCGGAACAGCCCGGGCTTCATCAATTCAGCGCTCAGCGTCGGCATGCTGCCGCTCCCCGCGAGGGGCTGGGCGTCCGTTGTCGCGGCACTGAGTGCCGATCCGAGAAGCGCCAAGCCGAGCGTGCGGCGAGCGGCCGTGCGCCAGGCCGTTCTTGGGCCTCCGAGTGCGCTGAGACGTTGGTTTGCCATGGGATTGGAGCGCTTCAAATGAGGTAAGCAGAGACTGCAACGTCGAGCCGCGAGAGGCATTTGAAAAAGCCCCGGATCCGTTGCCGGTTCCGGGGCCGTGGGCTCAGCGCCTTGGGCGCCGAGGCGTCACTTCAGGATCCGCGCGGTAGCGGTGGACGACAGCTGCTTCTGCACGCCGCCGTTCATGAAGTTCGCGGTCACGACGAGCGGCACCGCTTCGCCCGACGGTACGTTGTTGTCGATCAGCGCCTTGTCCCATGTGGCGATCAGCGTCCTGCCGTTGCCGGTCATCTTGGCCGTGGCGGCTGGGAACAGGGCTGTCGACAGCGGCGTCTTCAGTTGCACGTTGCCGTCGAGCGTGTACCCGGCCGGCACAGCGAAATGCGCCGTGATATGACCATTCACGCTGGTGAACACGCCGTCATCCGGCCGCATGTCGACCGTGCGAGGGGTGATCGCCAGCGCACCCGGCACGTCCTGCGGAACGTGATAGGCCACCACCTTGCCGGTCGGACGCGGGTCGGTGCAGTCGTTGTAGAAGTACTCACCTTCCTTCGCGAACGTGTACTGGAAGGTCTGACCCGGGTTCAGCTTCGGATTGAAGAGCCCCTCGAAGAACTGGGTCGCGCAGTGCATCTTGGTGTTCGGGAAGAGCGGGAACTGGGCCGAGCCCGGGTTCAGGAAGGTCACCGTGGTACCGACCGGCACGCGCATGTGGGTCGGGTTCATGCCGCCGGTTGCGATGCTGTCGGCCGAGGCCGCCGTGTCCGTGATTCGGCTGGCACGTGCCAGGTACACCGTGTTGTTGACGGTGCTGCCTTCGACCGCATTGCCGCCCACCGGTCGACGGACCACGAATGGCGCAGGAGTCGGCATCTCGCTGCTGCCCGAAGCCTGTTTCAGGCTGCCGCCGAGCTTGAAGGCCCACAGCTTGTCGCCTTCCGAGATGGCCAGGACGTACTGCTCGCCATTGATCGAATAGGTCGTGACGGCACCCTCGATGTCGTTGTCGGTCTGGAACTTCCACAGCGTCTTGCCATTGGCCGCGTCCAAGCCATAGAGCATGCCGTCGGGTTGGCCCACGAACAGCAGGTCGCCGGCGGTGGCCAAGACGCCCTGGCCGTGCGCCGCGTCCAGACCCAGATGGTTCTGCCAGACCACCTTGCCGGTCGACGCGTCGAGCGCGAAGACGCCGCCGGTCTGGTATTCGCCGAGCGCACGCAGGCCGTTGCTGCCGGCCGAGCGATAGTGCGCGACCGGGGCGACGCCGTACGGCACGTAGTAGAGATTCGTCCGTGGGCTGTAGCCGTGGTTCGACAGGTCGGCACCGCCGTTCTGGCTGGCCATCGAGAGGACGGGCAGGTCGAAGTGCGGGTCCCACAGGCAGCCGCGGCGGTGGTTCGCGCCGTACTCCGATGGGTAGACCAGGAACGGCTTGTCGACGTCCAGGTAGTTGGGCTCGGTGTAGACGAGGTTGCCTTGGGCGTCGGGCTGATAGCCGTTGTAGTTGGGCACGCCGCGCCACGGGTTGCCCGGGATGTTGTCGGTGCCGAGCTTCTCCCAGGTGATGCACTGGTCGACCCATGACCCATGCGCCGGGAACGGCTGGGTCGGCGCATTCTTCTGCCGCGTGTCCACCACCCTCGGCTTGTAGTCCACCGCGCCGGTGAGCGGCTTGCCGTTGGTGCGGTCCAGTATGAACGTGTAGTGCGCCTTGCTGCCGTAGTAGATCGCCTTGCGCGGTTGCCCACCGATCTGCACATCGGCAAGCACTGGCGAGTGCACGTTGTCCATGTCGAAAATGTCGTGGCGGACCGACTGGAAGTGCCACTTGTAAGCGCCGGTCTTCAGGTCCAGGGCCACGATTGAGTTGCCGAACAGGTTGTCGCCCGGTCGCTCTTGTCCATCCTGCGACGAGCCGCAACTGCGCACGTTGCCGAACGTGGCGTAGAACATGCCCAACTCGGGGTCGATCGCGCCGTGCAGCCACGGCGACGTGCCGGAGGTCATCGCGCAGCTCTGGCCGTTGGCCTGCAGCGGCCCCCAGGTGGCGCCGGCGTCGGTCGTCACGCCGTTGACGTCGGTGACCACGGTGCCCGGTGCGGCGCCGCCGTAGAACGACCAGACGATGCTCCCGTCGCTGGCTTTGACCGCAAACGCCGCGTTTCGACTAGCGTCGTTCGTCCCTACGTAGACCATGCCGTCGTAATAGATGGTGCCGACCTTGGCGATGTTGCCTAGGCTGGCTCCGCCCGGGCCGGTCGGCTGCGTCGCCCACACCAACGCACCGGTGTCCTTGTTCAGCGCGACGACGCGGTTGCCGCCCGACAGCGTGTAGACCTTGCCATCACCCACCGAAACGCCGCGGCGTGTTCCGCTCGGATTGAAACCGCTGTTGGCCGTCGTCGGTTGCCACTTCCACTTGACCGCGCCCGTCGCACCGTCGACGGCGGCAACGCCACCATTCTCGGTATCTAGGTAGATGACGCCGTCGACGATGATCGGGGTCGTCTGCTGGCCGGTGCCAGTGGATCCGGGCCCTGCGACCGGCGTCGTCGCCGGAGCGATCCCGACAGCGGTCTTCCAGACCGGGCCCAGGCCCTTGACGTTGTCCTTCGTCACCTGGTTCAGCGACGAGTAGCTCTGGTTGCCCAGATTGCCGCCGCTCTTGGGCATGTCCTTGTCGCCCGGCGCGCAGCACGTGTTCAGATCGACCGCAGCGCCGAACATCACGCTGGGTGCCGTCATTGCCGCGAAGGCGATCAGCGATGACACGATGGGATTGAATTTCATGGAGTCTCCTGGGTTGTTGGCCTCGCGGCCACCATGCGATCGTTCCGTCCGTCGATGGGTCGGAACTTGAATTCTTAGGAGTTCTGTTAGATAGAACACCGTTGCGAAATAGTAGGTCGAGCACTCCCGGCATGTCAATTGAGGGTAAATGCCGAGGAGTCTGCGCTGGACATTCGCCAACGCCCCGCATCAGGGTCTTCGACGAACGGCGGCGCCCACCGTGTCGGAAAAAGAAAAACACAGTTCTGATAGATGAAACGCCCGACCCGGGCGTCGCAAGGCGCGCGCAGAGGCGCTAGGCGGCCCGCGTGCGGGGCGAGGTGGCCACTCTGGGCTGCGCGGCTGCGGCCTTCTTGCGCACGGGCGCGGGGGTCTTCAGCCAGCCGGAGAAGGCTGGTGCGGCGGCATCGCCGCCGAAGGTCCGCGTCAGCGCATGCGCATGCTTGAACAGCGCGGGCACGACCTTGTCCTCGCCCATCGCCTCGATGCGGTAACGCGGGCCGGAGACGCTCAACGCGCCGATCAGGCGCAGGTCGTGGCCGAAGACCGGGCAGGCGACCGCTGCGGTCTCGGCGTCGCGCTCGCCGTAGGAAGCGGCATACATGGTTTCGCGGATCAGATCGAAGCGCTCGCCGCGTGCACCACTGAATGCGCGCAGGACATGTCCCGCAGCCCCGTTGGTGAGAGGAAAGCGGTCGCCCTCGTGCACCGAATCCCGTACCGCCCTCGAAGCGTCGACCCGATGGAGGACGACGCGTCGGTCACCGTCCATGATGTAGAAAGTGGCACCCTCGTGCAACTCGTCGACCAGGCTGCGCAGCACCGGCGGCACGATCTCCGAGGTCTTGAAGTGGCGCTGGTAGAGCGACCCGAGCAGCAGGACTTTCGACCCCAGGCGGTAACTGCCATCTTCGGAGCGGATGATGTAGCCGAAGCGCTCGAGCGACTTGACCAGCCGCAGGACGGTGCTCTTGTACAGGCCGGTGCGCTTGGACAGCTCGGCCAGGCTGGTCTTCTCGTCGGTCAGCGCGTCGACGATCGCCAGTGCCCTCTCGACCGCCGCCACACCACCTTCGTCACTCATCGTTTCACCTGATGTTCGAAGTGTTCTGTTGCCAAAGTCTACATGGGCACCCGGGCGGTAATTCCTTGCCCCCAATCATGGGGGCCTCAGTGCTTCCCCGAGGCGGCCTTTTAATAGAACTGAGTTATGCTGTACGGAACAATGATGCCACCTGGTGCGACTGGAATCAAGCCAATGAACTCGCAGCAGCTTCCCCACTTCGATCACTGGATCGGTGGCGCTTCGAGTCCGCCGTCGAGCGGCGCCTACTTGCCCACTGACAACCCCTACACCGGCGAAGTGTGGGCCATGGTGGCGCGCGGCGATGCCGCCGACGCCGATGCGGCCGTGAAGTCCGCCCACCAGGCCTTCGAGGCCGGTGCCTGGCCGGCGCTGACGCCCTCGGAGCGGGGTCGGCTGCTCTGGAAGTTGGGTGACCTCGTGTCCATGCACGCTGCGCGGCTGGCGGCCATCGAGCAGCGCGACAACGGCAAGCTGGCAACCGAGGTGACAGCCCAGGTGCGCTACATGGGCGAGTACTTCAAGTATTACGCCGGCCTGGCCGACAAGGTGCAGAGCGCGGTCATCCCAACCGACAAGAAGGGCGTGCTGGCCTACACCCGGTACGAGGCAAAGGGGGTGGTTGCGATCATCACGCCGTGGAATTCGCCGCTGACCCTGACCAGCTGGAAGCTCGCACCGGCGCTGGCGGCCGGATGCACCGCGGTCGTGAAGCCCTCGGAGTTCACATCGGCGTCGATGGTCGAGTTTGCGAAACTGTTCGGCGAGGCCGGGTTCCCCGAGGGCGTCGTCAACGTCGTCACGGGCCTGGGTCCGGAGGTCGGTGAAGCGCTCGTCACCCATCCCCTGGTGGCCCATATCGGCTTCACCGGTGGCACTGCGGCGGGGCGCAAGATATACGAGTTGGCCGCGCGCGGCCTGAAGACCGTGACGCTCGAGTTGGGTGGCAAGTCGCCCAACATCGTGTTCGACGACGCCGATCTCGACCAGGCCGTGAAGGGCGTTGTTTCAGGGATCTTCGCAGCGTCAGGACAAAGCTGCCAAGCGGGCTCGCGCCTGCTGCTCCAGGCCTCGATCCATGATCGCTTTGTCGAGAAGCTGGTGGCCTTTGTTAGCGAGGCCCGCCTGGGCGACCCTTCGCTGCCCGAGACGCAGATCGGGCCCATCGCCACCCGGCCACAATTCGACAAGATCCTCTCGTACATCCAGATCGCGAAGGACGAGGGCGCGACTTGCGTGCTCGGCGGGCGCAGCCGGCCGGATCTCGGCGCCGGCCAATTCATCGAGCCGACCATCTTCACGGGAGTGCGCAACGACATGCGCATCGCCCAGGAGGAAGTGTTCGGTCCGGTGCTGTGCGTGATTCCGTTCGCCGACGAGCAGGAAGCCATCCGCATCGGCAACGACATCCCCTTCGGTCTGGCCGCCGCGGTCTGGACCCGCGATTTGCGGCGCGCCATGCTGCTCACCGAAAAGCTCAAGGCCGGGACCGTGTGGGTCAACAATTACCGAGCGACGAGCTTCACATCGCCGTTCGGCGGCTACAAGGAATCGGGCATCGGCCGTGAGTCGGGCCTCGAAGCGGTCAAGGAGTATCTTCACACCAAGTGCGTCTGGGTCTCCAGCGACCTCGACGTGCCCAACCCGTTCGTGCGTCGCTGAGGCTGACCGGTCCACCGGAGGTACAAGAATGAGCAAAGCCCTCGGCGGGATCAGGGTGCTGGACCTGACCAATGTGTTGGCGGGTCCGCTGTGTGCCTATCAGCTGGCGCTCCTGGGTGCGGACGTGATCAAGGTCGAAGTGCCGGGCAACGGTGATCTGGCACGCCAGCTCGGCAGCGACGCCGCCCTGAACGCGCAATTCATGGGGGCCTCGTTCCTGGCGCAGAACGGCGGCAAGAAGTCGGTCACCGTGAACCTCAAGTCACCCGAGGGCAAGTCGGTGCTGCGCCGCCTGGTCAAGTCGGCGGATGTGCTGGTCGAGAACTTCCGCCCCGGCGTGATGGCACGGCTGGGGCTCGGATACGAGGATCTGCGCGAGTGCAATCCGTCCCTCGTGTACTGCGCGATCACCGGCTTCGGGCAGGACGGTCCCCTGCGTGATGCGCCGGCCTACGACCAGATCATCCAGGGCCTGTCCGGCATGATGAGCGTGACCGGTGACGTGCGTTCGGCGCCCCTGCGCGCCGGCTATCCGGTGGCTGACACGATCAGTGGCATCACCGCGGCCTTCGCCATCTCGAGCGCCCTGGTGCGACGGCACGGCACAGGTGAGGGGGCCTTCATCGACGTCTCGATGCTGGACTCGGCCCTGGTCACGATGGGATGGGTGATCTCGAACTACCTGATCGCCGGCACGGTTCCGGAGCCCCACGGCAACAGCAACTTCACGGCCGCGCCATCGGGTGCCTTTCGTACGCGCGAGGGCCTGCTCAACATCGCCGCCAACAAGCAGGAGCAGTTCGAGGCGCTCGCCAAGGCCGTCGGCCGGGAGGACCTGATCTCGGATGCGCGATTTGCCCGGCGCGAGAGTCGAAAGGCGAATCGCGCGGCGCTGACGGACGTTCTGGAGACTGCGCTGAGCGCGAAGCCAGCGCGGGAGTGGGAGGCGCTGTTCAATGAGATCGGCGTGCCCGCCGGCTGCGTCGTCACCATCCCCGAGGCGCTGAGCTCGCCGCAACTGGCCGAGCGCGACCTGCTGCAGACCTTCGCTCAGGTGCCCGGCGTCGACAAGCCGGTGACCGTCGTTCGCGCCGGCTTCAAGCTCTCAGGCGGGCAGCCGGCGGCCACGACGCCCCCGCCCAGATTGGGCGAGCACACCGACGAAGTCCTGAGCGGCCTGGGCTACTCGCGCGAAGAGATCGAAGCGCTGCACAAGGCGGGGGCGTTGTGAGCGACAAGACGGCCGAGCAGTTGCTCGGCGAGGCCGAGCGCTGGTGGTCGACGAAGATCATCGACATCGAGCCGGGCCGCATCGCGGTGCGCGGCTACCCGATCGAGCAGCTGATCGGCGAGCTGAGCTACCCCGAGATGGTCTGGTTGATGCTGCGCGGCGAGGTCCCCTCATCGAAGCAGGCTCGCCTGCTGGAGGCAGCCCTGGTCGCCGCGGTCGACCATGGCCCGCAGGCACCGTCGATCGCCATTTCGCGCATGGCGGTGAGTTGCGGCCTGCCGCTCAACGGCGCCATGGCTTCGGCGATCAACGCCCTCGACGACATCCATGGCGGTGCCGGGCAGCAGTGCATGGTTCTGCTTGAAGAGATCGTGGCCGACACACGTGAGGGCGTGACGGACGCCGAACGGGTCGCAACCGCGATCGATCGTTTCACGGCACAACACGGCAAGATCATTCCGGGCTACGGCCATCGCTTCCACGGTGTCGACCCGCGCGCGGTGCGCCTGTTGCACCTGGTCGAACTGGCACGACGCGATGGCGTCGTCAGTGGCCGCTATGCCGCGATTGGGCCGCTCATCGAGCAGCTGCTGACGCAGCGCAAGGGCACGCCGATCCCGATGAACATCGACGCCGCCACCGCCGTCATCTACTGCGAGCTCGGCTTTGCGCCGCCACTCGGCCGCGGCCTGTTCATCCTTTCGCGCTCGGTGGGCATCCTGGCGCACGCTTGGGAGCAGAGCCAGCAAGGCGCGCGCATCAAGGGGCCGATGCCACCGAGCCTGCGCTACCAGTACAGCGGCCCGGCGCCGCGGCGCTTCGAGCGCATGCCACCCAAAAACGAGACTTGAGGCCGCGCGTTCGCGGCAATCCGAACAGACAACAGGAGTTCCATGATGAAAGAGCTGATCTCCAAGCAACTCGTGCGCTATCTCGAAGGTCGCGGCGTGGAACATGTGTTCGGCCTGTGCGGCCACACCAACATCGCAGTGCTCGCCGCCTTGTCGGAAAGCAAGATCAACTTCGTCAACACGCGCCACGAGCAGGTCGCCGCGCACATCGCCGACGGCTATGCGCGCGCGAAGCGGACCACGGCGGTGGTGCTGTCCCACCTCGGCCCCGGGCTGACCAATGCGTCGACCGGTGTGGCCAACGCGGCGCTGGATTCGATTCCAATGGTGGTGATCGCCGGCGATGTGCCGAGCCACTACTACGGCAAGCACCCGCATCAGGAAGTCAACCTGCATTCGGATGCGGCGCAATCGGAGATCTACCGGCCCTTCGTCAAGCGCGTGTGGCGCGTCGAGCGGCCCGACCTGTTCCCGGAGATCGTCGACAAGGCCTTCCAGTTGGCCGAGAGCGGCCGTCCCGGGCCGGTGCTGGTGTCGGTGCCGATGGACATCTTCTCGATGGAGGTCGACACCGCCCTGTTCGAACGCCTGGCCCACCACACCAAGGTCTTGCACAAGCCTTCGATCGACGAGCCGACCGCCGAGAAGATCGTGCGCACGCTGGCCGAAGCCCGGTGCCCCGTGATCCAGGCTGGCGGCGGCGTGATCCTGGCCGATGCTGCCGAAGCGTTGCGCGAGTTCGTCGACCGCATGGGCATCCCGGTGGCACACAGTCTGATGGGCAAGGGCGTGATGCCGGACGACCACCCTCTGACGCTGGGCATGACCGGCTTCTGGGGCACGCAGTTCGTCAACGACAAGTGCCGCAATGCGGACTGGGTGTTCGGTGTCGGGACCCGCTTTGCCGAGGCCGACTGCAGCTCTTGGGAAGCCGAGTACACCTTCAGTTTCCCGCCGACCAAGCTGATCCACATCGACATCGATCCGAACGAGATCGGCCGCAACTTCCCGGTCGAGATCGGTGTCGTGACCGACCTCAAGCAGGCGCTGGTCGTGCTGAACCGGGTCGCCGCGCGGCTGTTCCCGAACGGCCGTCCGCAGCCGGCACTGGCCGACGAGATCGCGCGCTACCGCCGCGACTTTGCCGCGACCCGTGTCGCGCATGAGCGCAACGACGCCTTCCCGATGCGGCCCGAGCGCATCCTGGCCGCGGTGCGCGAGGTGTTGCCGCGCGACGCGATCATCACCACCGACGTCGGCTGGAACAAGAACGGGGTGGGCCAGCAGTTCCCGATCTACACGCCGGGCAGCATCCTTACACCCGGCGGCTTCGCGACCATGGGTTTCGGTGCCCCCGCGGCCATCGGCGCCAAACTCGCATGTCCCGACCGCGTGGTCGTCGCCCTGGTGGGTGACGGCGGCTTTGGCCAGAACCCGGCGATGCTGGCCACCGCCGCCGAACAGGACGTCCCAGTGATCTGGATCGTCATGAACAACAACGCCTACGGCACCATCGCCGGCCTGGAGATGGCGCACTACGGCACGGCCTTCGGCTGCGTCTTCCGTCGCCGCGGCGAGCCCTACCACGTCGACTTCGCGGCCATCGCGCGCGCTTATGGGCTGGATGGCGTGCAGATCACGTCGGCGGCCGGGTTCAAGCCGGCGCTCGAGAAGGCCGTGGCATCGGGCAAGGCCTGCGTGATCGACGTGGCGATGATGAACGAGCCGGTGCCCACCGCAGGCCACTGGAACATCATGGACATCTACTCGCCGGGCAAGAAGGTTCACCATGCGTCGCTTGCCTGACGGCCCAGCGCGAGCCGAGCCTGACGCCTCCGTGCCCCTGACACCGCTTCAACTCGGAGTCGGTTCGGCCCTGCTCATCGCCGCCGCGGCCTTGGTCTACAGCTGGATCGGTGACGACGATGGCGAACGGTCGGGCGCTGCCGCGACCGCGTCAAACGCCGCCTTGTCCGGCCCGGGCGGTGCCGGCAAGGGCGGCAGCACGGTCGAGTCCGGGACGTCGGTGCTGATGGCCAACCCTTTCAGCACCTTTCAGCAGACACCAGCGCGCGATCCGGCAGCCGCCGCCGCGTCCGGGGCACCGCCGGCCTCGCCGTTCAGCTATGTCGGCAAGCGCATCGAGGGCGGACGCCAAGTCGTCGTGCTGTTGCACCAAGGTCGCTATGTGGCCGTGCACGGGCCAGGGATGCTCGATGCCCAGTACGAGGTGGAAAGGATCGATGGGCAGCAAATCGTGCTGCTGTACCACCCGCTGATGACGCGACAGGTGCTGACCTTGTCGGCGCCACCGCCGCAGACGTTGTTCCACCTTGCGCCGCCGCCAGCCTCTCCGCCGCCACAGGCGAACGAGACCGAAGTCCAGGAGGGCAATTGACAACGTGCGTCCGGCACGTTCGCCGACGCCCGCCGTGCGGCCCTGCGACAAGGCTCGCCGGTGCGCTGTGGCTGGTCGTCGTGCCAGGTGTCGCGGTCCAGGCCCAGACCGCAAACACAACTGCGGGGGGCGTCGAGTCCATCGTCGTCATCGGCACCCGCACCGAGGAGCGCCGCTTCGATGTCGCTGCCGCGGTCGACGTCGTCGACGGCGAAACCCTGCGCGACCAGCAGTTGCGCGTTAACCTGTCCGAGGCCCTGCAACGCGTGCCCGGCCTGGTGATTCAGAACCGCCAGAACTATGCGCAGGACCTGCAGGTCTCGTCACGCGGCTTCGGGGCCCGCGCCACCTTCGGCGTTCGTGGCGTGCGCCTGCTCCAGGACGGCATCCCGATCACGATGCCAGACGGCCAGGGGCAAACCGCCCTGTTCGATCTCGATGGCGCGCGCCGCGTCGAGGTCCTGCGCGGCCCTTTCGCTGCCCTGTATGGCAACGCCTCGGGCGGCGTGATCCACGTCTTCAGCGCCGACGGCCCGAAGGTGCCCAGCGTCGAGGCCAGCGCCTTCGGCGGCTCGTTCGGGGCCTGGCGTGCCGGCCTGAAGTTCGGCGGCGAGAGCGGCGCGATGAACTA
The DNA here is from genome assembly GCA_040384625.1 of Pseudomonadota bacterium. Taxonomy (GTDB): domain Bacteria; phylum Pseudomonadota; class Gammaproteobacteria; order Burkholderiales; family Burkholderiaceae_C; genus CADEEN01. Next base: position 25,377 of record JAZKIW010000015.1, read on the forward strand.
CAGCGGCAACGTCGCGCGCTTCCAGACCGAGGGCTACCGCGAGCACAGCGCGGCCGAGCGTGACACGGCCAACCTCAAGCTGCGGTGGAAGCTCGGCGAATCGACCACCCTGACGCTGATCGGCAATGCGCTGGAGCAGCCTGACACGCAGGACCCGCTCGGCCTGACCCAAGCCCAGTTCGATGCCGACCGGCGCCAGGCCGGCGCCAATGCCGATGCCTTCAATACACGCAAGAGCATCCGGCACCGGCAGGGTGGCCTGGTGCTGCAGCAGCGCTTGAGCGCCGACGACACGGTCGAGCTGATGGGCTACGGCGGCCAGCGCGCCGTCGTGCAGACTCTGGCCATTCCGGTGGCCGCGCAGGGCATCACCTCGTCGGGCGGCGTGGTCGATCTCGACCGCGACTTCAGCGGCCTGCACCTCGAGTGGCGCCGTCGCGGCTCGCTCGATGGCCGTGCCTACTCGTTCACCCTCGGTCTCAGCGGTGACCGCATGGCCGAGGAACGCCGCGGCTATGTCAACAATGCCGGCGTGCAGGGGGCCCTGCGCCGCGACGAGACCGACACCGTGCGCGGCGCCGACCAGTACCTGATCGGCAACTGGCAGTTCAGCGAGCGTCTCAAACTCTCCGGCGGCGTGCGCCACAGCGAAGTGCGCTTCGATTCGCGCGACCGCTTCATCGTCGGCACCAACCCCGATGACAGCGGCGCGGCCCGCTACAGCAGCACCAGCCCGGTGATCGGGGCCCTGCTTCAACTGAGCCCGCAGGCCAATCTCTTCGCGTCCATAGGTCGGGGCTTCGAGACCCCGACCTTCGCCGAGCTGGCGTACCGCCCGGGCGGCCAGCCGGGCCTGAACTTCGACCTGAAGGCCGCGACCAGCCGCAACGCCGAGTTGGGCGTGCGCACCGTGTTCGCCGACCGGCTGCAGGCCAGTGCGACCCTGTTCCGCGCCAACACGCGCAACGAGGTGGTTTCGGCGACTTCCTCCGGCGGCCGCAACAGCTTCAGCAATGCCGACAGGACGCAGCGCAAGGGCCTCGAGCTGTCCCTGGACGCCGCTGGCGGCGCGCACTGGGATGCGCTCCTCTCGTACACCTTGACGGCTGCGGAGTTCGAGCGATTCGTCACCGCGGCGGGGATCGACCTGTCGGGCCGGCGCATTCCCGGCGTGCCGCGACACAGTCTGTTCGCCGAGTTGCGCTGGCGCGACCCTGCGACCGGCTTGTCGAGTGCCGTCGAGCTGCGCTCTGCAAGCAAGGTGGCCGTCAACGACGCGAACAGCGCGTTCGCCGGGTCATACAACGCGGTGAACTGGCGCGGCGGGATCGAGCGGCGCACGGACAACTGGGAGTGGAGCGTCTTCGTGCGCATCGACAACCTGTTCGACGAGAAGTACGTCGGCTCGGTCATCGTCAACGAAGCCAATCAGCGCTACTTCGAACCTGCACCCACCCGCGCCGGCTACGTCGGTGCCTCGGCCAAGTTGTCGTTCTGAGGGCCGCGATGGGCCGACTGGTCGTTGACAGGGGGCTGAATGCCATCGACGCATCGGGCCTACGCTTCCGCTGGCCCGGTGCTGCCGCCGATTGCCTGTCGATCACCTCGCTGAAGGTCGAGCGCGGTGCATGCGTGTTCGTGTACGGGCCGAGCGGCTGCGGCAAGAGCACCCTGCTGTCCCTGCTGGCCGGCGTGCTGTCGCCGACCCAGGGCGAGTTGCGTGTGCTGGGCCACGACCTCGGGCGCATGAGCGCGCCGGGCCGTGATCGACTTCGGGCCGATACCATCGGCTATCTATTCCAGCAGTTCAATCTGCTGCCCTACCTGAGTGCGATCGACAACGTCATGTTGCCAACCCGCCTGTCCGCGCTGCGTCGGACAAAGGCGGAGCGTAGCGGCACCGCGTTGTCGCGCGGGCAGGCCTTGCTGTCGGCGATGGGGCTGGGGGCCCGGGAGTGGGGCCAGCGCGCGGCGGCGCTGTCCGTCGGTCAGCAACAGCGGGTGGCCGCCGCCAGGGCGCTCATCGGCGACCCGGCGCTCGTGATCGCCGACGAGCCGACGTCGGCGCTGGATGCGACACGACGCGACGAATTCATGGACCTGCTGATCACGGCCTGCCATGGCGCAGGCAGCACCCTCGTCTTTGTCAGCCACGACACCGCGCTGGCACGACGCTTCGACATCAGCCTCGAACTGCCCGCACTGAATGCTGCGCCCGCTGCCGCGCAGGAGGCCATAGCGTGAAGGCGATGCTAGCGCTGGCGCTGCAGAGTGCGTGGAGCCGGCGCTTCGTGCTGTCCTTGCTCGTCGCGACCGTGGCCCTGTCCACGTTCCTGTTGCTAGGGCTCGAACGCCTGCGCCAAGACGTGCGCGAGACCTTCATTCAGTCGGTGTCGGGCACCGACCTCATCGTCGGTCCGCGCAGCGGCTCGCTGCAGTTGCTCCTGTCCTCCGTGTTTCGCATCGGCGCACCGCTGCAGAGCATGCGCTGGAGCAGCGCGCAGGCGTTGGCCGGGCTGCCCGCGGTGGCCTGGTCGGTGCCTTTGTCGGTCGGCGACAGCCACCGTGGTTTCTCGGTGTTGGGCACCACCACGGGCTACTTCGAGCACTTCCGTTACGGCGACCGGCAGGCGCTGCGCCTGGGCGCCGGCCGGCCCTTTGCCGCGGCGCTCGAGGCCGTGCTCGGCGCCGACGTGGCACGACAGCTCGGATACAAGGTGGGTGACCGCATCACCCTGAGCCATGGTGACGGCAAGCTGGACGAGCACGAGCACGACGACAAGCCCTTCGAAGTCGTGGGTATCTTCGAGCGCACTGGCACGCCCGTCGACCGCACTGTGCACGTGGGCCTGGAAGGGCTCGAGGCGGTGCACTTGGACTGGTCCATGGGCGTGCGCCTGCCGGCCCAGGTCAGCGCGACGGACTCCGCCACCCCGGACCTGACGCCAAGGAGCGTGAGCGCCGTGCTGGTCGGACTCAAGCAGCGCGCGGCCGTCTTCTCGGTGCAGCAGTGGGTTGGTGCATTTCGCGGCGAGCCGCTGTCGGCCGTGCTGCCGGGCGTCGCCCTCAACGAGTTGTGGGCGCTGGTCGGCGTGGGCGAGCGCGCGCTGCTGGGCATGACCATCCTGGTCTGCGTCGTCAGTTTCGCCGGGCTGGTGGCGGCGGTGCTGTCCGGCCTGGAGCAGCGGCGGCGCGAGCTCGCCATCCTGCGCGCCCTGGGGGCGGGGCCGCGCGGCGTCTTGGTGCTGCTCGCGACCGAAGGTCTGGCTGTCACTGCAGCCGGTGTAGTCGTGGGCGCGGGTCTGCATTGGCTGGCTGTGGCCAGCGTCGCCGAGTTGACGCGCGCGCATTTCGGCTTGACCTTGAACCTGCTGCTGCCCGGCCCGGCGCAGTGGCTTCTCATCGGGGGAGTGCTGGCGTGCGGCTTGATCGCCAGCCTGCTGCCGGGGTGGCGCGCATATCGACTCTCGCTGATGGATGGGCTGACGCCGAGGATCTGATCATGGACAGGAGAACAGCACTTCGAATCTTGGTGGGCGTGGGCCTGGCCATGGCTGTTCCTGTCCAGGCCGTCGACCTGCGCGAGATCACCTGGTTGATGCTCATGCCCAAGGACTGGAACCCACGTGCGCGCCTGGGCGACCGCAGGCTCGAGGAGCTGGACGACAACGACCCGAAGGCGCAGCAGGTCCTTCGCGAGATGCGCGCGGTGCTCGATGCCGCACCCACCGTGACCCATCTCGACGGCGCCGTGGTCAAGCTCCCCGGCTACATCGTTCCGCTCGAGCAGACGAAGGACGGGCTGACGGAATTTCTGCTGGTGCCGTACTACGGCGCCTGCATTCACACCCCGCCACCACCGGCCAATCAGATCGTGCACGTGAAGTCGAGCAAGGCATGGAAGGACTTCGATCCGATCACCGCGGTATGGGTGACCGGGACCCTGAAGGCATCGCGGCGCGACTCGGGCGTCGGTGTCAGCGGTTATGCACTCGATCTGGCGAAGATGGAGGTCTATCGCGGGCGCTAGTCGGGCCGCAGCACGCGGCGTGCGACCAGGGCGCTGGTGATCCCGAGCAGGAGGGCCCACTCCAGCGACAGGGTGACCGTGCCGAGCAGGGTGACCGCGAGCGGCAGGCGTTCGACCGGTTCGGCGCGCCACAGGCGAGCCGTCTCTCGCCCGTCGATCAGGCCCCACGCGACTACCAGCAGCAGGCCGGCGATCACGGCCAGCGGCAACAAGCGCGCCCACGGCGACACGAAGACCAGTATCAAGACCAGGAACAGCGCCGCGCTCGCGGCCGCGAGGGGCGTGCGTGCGCCGGCCTCGACGTTCACCCCCGAGCGATTGAACGAGCCACTGGCTGGCAGCGCCGAGAAGAAAGAACCGACGAGATTGGCCAAGCCTTGGCCGACAAACTCGCGACTGCCGTCGATGGTGTCGCCATAGCGCCGCGCGACGGCCTTGGCCACCGCCACCGCTTCGGTCAGGGCCAACAGAGTCATCACCAGAGTGGCGCCGAACAGGCTGCGCACCGTGTCGATCGACAGATCGGGCAGCGACAGGGGCGGCAGGGCGCCGGGCAGGGCCTGCACGGTTGCGAGCACTGGCCACTGAGGCATCCAGGCGGCCGTGGCCTGCGCGGTCAGCGTGCCGGCGATCACCGCCATCAGCATGGCCGGCACGAAGCGATTGAGCGGCCGCCACAGCAGGGCGACGATCACTGTCACCGCGGCGGCGATCAGGGCCGGCCACTGAATGGCGTCGTGCTGCGCGATGGCAGCCCGCAGGTTCGTCAACACCGATGTGCCGCGCGCCAGGTCCAGTCCCAGCAACGCGCCGAGCTGGCTGTTCACGACCAGGATCGCAGCCCCGGCCGTGAAGCCGACGATCACCGAGTGCGGCACCTTGTCGATGACCGCGCCGACGCGCGCCAGGCCGAGCAGCAATTGCATCGCGCCGACCAGAAAGCTCAGCGTCAGGACCAGGCTCACGTAGGCGGGCGAGCCGACCAGGGCCAGCGGCGCGATCAGGGCCATCGTCGTCAGCGAAATGGCATTCGCCGGGCCGGTGACCATCAGGCGGCTCGAACCGAACAGCGCCGCGACCATGCAGGGCAGCATCGCGGCGTACAGGCCGTACTGCGGCGGCAGGCCGGCCAGGGTGGCGAAGGCCATGGCCTGCGGCAGCACGACCACTGCGCCCGTCAGGCCGGCCAGCAGGTCTGCGCGCACCGTGCCGGGCTGGCGCCATTCGGGCAGCCAGCGCATGAAGGGCCATTGCATGCGCCGATTGTCACCCGCGATAGGATGCCCGCCCTGCCGCTCGATGCGATCGCGGCGCAAGCAAAAAACCTCGCGTGGCCGACTCCTTCATCCTCACCCTGTCCTGTCCCGACCGCGCCGGCATCGTCCATGCCGTGACTGGCGTGCTCGCTGCCCACGGCGGCAACATCAGCGAAGCCGCGCAATTCAACGATCAGGCCACCGGCCTGTTCTTCATGCGAGTGCGCTTTGCGGCGCCCGGAGCCACGGTGGGTCAGCTGTCACCGGCGCTGGCTGACCTGGCCACGTCGATGGCCATGAAGTGGCAATTGCACGCCGCGCACGAGCGCATGCCGACGGTCATCATGGTCTCCAAGCTGGGCCACTGCCTGAACGACCTGCTGTTCCGCTACCGCAGCCAGCTGCTGCCGCTGGACATCCGTGCGATCGTCTCGAACCACCGCGACTACTACCAGCTCGCGGCCTCGTACGACATTCCCTTCCACCACATCCCTGTCACGGCCGACACCAAGGCCCAGGCCGAAGCCAGGCTGCTGCAGATCGTCGAACAGGAAGGCGCCGAGCTGGTGGTCCTGGCGCGCTACATGCAGGTGCTGAGCAACGAGCTGTGCCGTGCGCTCGAAGGCCGGGCGATCAACATCCACCACTCCTTCCTGCCCAGCTTCAAGGGGGCGCGGCCGTACTGGCAGGCGCATGAACGCGGGGTCAAGATCATCGGTGCCACGGCGCATTACGTGACCGCCGAACTCGACGAGGGCCCGATCATCGAGCAGGACATCGCGCGGGTGGACCACTCGAACGACCCGGGTGAACTGACCGCCATCGGCCGCGATGTCGAGAGCGCGGTTCTGGCGCGCGCCGTGACCTGGCACGCCCAGCGACGCGTGCTGCTCAACGGCCACAAGACGGTCGTCTTCAAGTAGGCAACGTGGGCACCGACGCGGCGACGACGACGAACTCGCCCGGGATCGCATAGCCGCCGCCCTGGCATAGCCGAAGATGTCGGCTACCAGACGGATGCGGCCTTCAGCCGGGCGTTCCGGCGCGAGTTCGGTGCACCACCGGCGGCCTGGCGGCGTCGCCAATCGACGGCGACTCCTGCGACAGAGATCACCCCCTGAGGCGCTGTCTGGGCGCCGCGCCCCGTCAGGGCCGCAGCACCGTGCGCCCGCGCACACGTCCGGCGCGAAGCTCGTCGAGCGCCAGGGACGCCTGCGCCAGGGTGCGCGTCGTCAGCGGGAGGTCCGGCAGGTGTCCCTGCCGCGCAATGGCCATCAGTGCCTGCATTTCGGCCAGGCTGCCGACGTAGGAGCCGAGCACGCTGACGGCCTTCATCGACACCATCGCCGGCATGATCGGCGTGGCGCCGCCGTAGAGGCCGACGCAGACCAGGCGACCCCCCTTGCGCAGCACGCCGAAGCCGAAGGCGAAGCTGGCTGCGGCGCCGACGAAGTCGATGGCGGCGGCCACGCCACCGGTGCTGGCCTTGACCAGCGCGCGGGCGGCACCGTCGGCATTCGGGTCAATGACCTCGCTGGCGCCGGCCTCGCGCGCCAGATCCCACTTGCCGTGGTCGACCTCGGCGACAACCAGTCTCGCCGCCGGCACCACTTCGCGCGCCAGCCGGATGCCCGACAGGCCGACGCCGCCGGCGCCGATGATCAGCAGCACGTCGTTGGCGCCGAGCGGTGCGACTTTTTTCAAGGCGCCGAACGCAGTGAGACCGGCGCAGGCATAGGTGCAGGCTTGCGCCTCGGACAGCGGGTCGAAGGCCAGCAGGTACTTCGGGTGTGGCACCAGCACGTGGTCGGCAAAACCACCGTCACGGTGCGCACCAAGGGCACGCGGTGCCGCGCACAGGTGTTCGTTGCCGGTGGCGCAGAGCGAGCACGCGCCGCAACCAATCCAGGGGTAGACGACGCGGCGTGCGCCGACCGCGGTATCACCCGCGTCGGGTCCCACGGCCACCACCGTGCCGGCGATCTCGTGGCCGAGCGTGCGCGGTAATTGCATCGAGCGTGTCAGGTCCAGGCGGGTGTCGCCGCCGAGGTCGAAGTAACCGTCCTGCAGGTGCAGGTCGCTGTGGCAGACACCGCAGGCATCGACGCGCAACAGCAGCTCGCTGCCCTGCGGTTGCGGTGTCTCGTGCAGTACCTGCGCCAGGGGCTTTCCGAAGGCTTCGAGTTGATGACTGAGCATGGCGCTCATGGCGCTGGCGCCGGCCGCACTCACACGCCCAGGTAGGCGGCGAGTTCGGCGCTCTGGCGCAGAGTGGCTGAGGCGCCGGATAGTACGACGCTGCCCTTTTGCAGCACCAGCGCGCGATCGCTCTGCGCCAGGACCTTGCGGTAGTCGCGGTCGACGATCAGGGTCGCGATGCCGCTGGCACGAATCTGGTCGATGACGCGCCAGATTTCCGCCACGATCAACGGCGCCAGGCCTTCGGTGGCTTCGTCCAGGATCACCAGCGACGGGTGGGTCATCAGCGCACGGCCGATCGACAGCATCTGCTGCTCGCCGCCCGAGAGTTGTGCACCGAGGTGGTCGAGGCGCTCGGCCAGGCGCGGGAACGTCGCCAGCACGCGTTCGCGCGACCAGTCGTTGCGTCCGTCGCGGCCGGGGCGCGCGGCCATCACCAGGTTCTCGCGCACCGAGAGGTTGGGGAAGATGCCGCGACCTTCGGGCACATAGGCCACGCCGGCGCGCGACACCGCATGCGGCCGCGCTTTCGACATGTCCTTGCCGAACAGCCTGATCTGTCCGTCACGCTGTGCCACATGACCGAGCAGGGTGCGGATCAAGGTGCTCTTGCCCATGCCGTTGCGCCCGAGCAGGCCGACCGTCTCGCCGCGGCCGATCTGCAGGTCGACACCGTGCAGCACATGGCTCGAGCCGTACCAGGCGTGGATGCCGCGGGCGTCGAGGATCGATTCCGTTGCTGCCGCCATGTCAATGTCCACCGAGGTAGGCCGCCTGGACGGCCGGACTCGAGCGCACCGCCTCCGGCGCATCACAGGCGATCACGCTGCCGTTGACCATCACCGTGATGCGGTCGGCGATGCGGAACACGGCGTCCATGTCGTGCTCAACGAGCAGGATCGCGTGGCTGGCCTTCAACTCGGCCAGCAGGGCCAGCATGCGGTCGGTCTCCTCGGCGCCCATGCCGGCCAGCGGCTCGTCGAGCAGGAGCACCTGCGGCGCGGTGGCCAGGCACATCGCGATCTCGAGCTGGCGCTTCTGGCCGTGCGACAACAGCCCTGCGCTGCGCGACAAGAGAGCACTCAGGCCGGCACGTTCGGCGGCGGCATGTGCAGCCGGCACGCTGTCGGGGCAACGGTCTGCAGCGCTCCACCAGCGCCATGGCTTCTGCGCGTGGGCCTGAGCGGCGAGGCGGCAGTTCTCGAAGACCGTGAAGCTCGGGAAGATCGTGTTGCGCTGGTAGCTGCGCCCCAGGCCGCTGCGCGCGCGGCGAGGCTGGGTCCAGGCGGTGACATCGTGGCCGAGCAACTCGACCGTGCCAGACGAGGGATCGATTTCGCCCGACAGAATGTTGATCAGGGTCGACTTGCCGGCGCCATTGGTTCCGATCACCGCGTGCACCTCGCCGCGTCCGAGATCGATCGACACCCCGTCCACGGCCACCAGGCCACCCCAACGGCGCGTGATGTCGCGCCCGCGCAGCAGGATCTGTTCGTCACGCATCGCCGGGCTCCTTGGCGAGCCTGGCACCGAACAGGCGTTCGCGCAGCTGAGCGCTCACGCCGACCAGCCCCCACGGCAGCAGGGCCACGCTGGCGATGATCGTCAGCCCGAGCCCGAGGTGCCAGTGCTTGGCGAAGTTGCCGAAGATCGCTTCGCTCTGGAAGAATTCCTGCAGCAAGGCGAAGGCGAAGGCACCGATCAGCGCGCCGCGCAGATGGCCCAGGCCACCGAGGATGATCATGATCAGCACGGCGCCCGACAGGTGCCAGCCGAGCAGCTCCGGATTCACGGCCCCGTCCTTGACCGCGAACAGGAAGCCTGCCAGGCCGGCGATGCCGCCCGAGATCGTGAATGCAGCGAGCTTGTAGGGGTAGGTCGAGAAGCCCGTCGCGCGCATGCGCTGCTCGTTGGCCTTGATGCCGGCCAGTGCACGGCCAAAGCGCGAGCGCAGCAACACGGCGAGGAAGCCGAACACCAGGGCCAGGCAGGCGAGGGTGAAGGCGTAGAGCACGAGCGGCTTGTCGAGCTCGATCAGGGCGCCGAGCACCGGCTTGGCGTTCAGGTAGATGCCGTCGGTGCCGCCCCCCAGCGGCGTGTCGTGCACCACGTAGTAGGCCATCTGTGCGAAGGCCAGCGTGACCATGATGAAGTAGACCCCCTTGGTGCGCAGCGACAGCGCGCCGACGACCAGCGCATAAGCGGCCGCCGCCATCACGCACACGGGCAGCAACCAGGCGAGAGACGCCGACTCACTCTGCGGCGACAGCAGCACGGTGGCATAGGCGCCAATGCCGAAGAACGCCGCCTGGCCGAAGCACACCAGGCCGGTGCTGCCAACCAGCAGTTCGAGGCTGAGCGCGAACACCGCGTAGACCATGATCTTGGTCACCAGGTCGACGCCGAACTTGCCGGCGATAAACGGGTACAGCGCCAACGCAGCAAAGGCCAGGATGACGAAGACGAGCTTGCTCTTGTCGCCGCTCATGAGCGCCCTTCCAAGCAAACGCCGCGCAACCGGCTCCGCCGGGCCGCTGGCGTTGCCCCAAGGCGCAGAAGGCGACTTCCAGGCGCCAGGGGGAGCAGCTCAGCCGCTTCAAAGTTGGTCATACTCATCCTGCCTTGAAGAGACCGTCCGGTCTCCACAGCAGGATCAGCGCCATCAGCACGTAGACCAGAACGCCGGCGGCCTGCGGCAGGAAGACCTTGCCGAAGGTGTCGACGATGCCGATCAGGATCGAGGCCAGCAGCGCGCCACGAATCGAGCCGATGCCGCCGATGACGACGACGACGAAGCAGATGATCAGGACCGTGCTGCCCATGCCCGGGTAGACCGAGGACACCGGTGCGGCGACCATCCCGGCGAGCACGGCGATCGCGACGCCGGCCGCGAACACCACGCGGTACAGGAACTTGATGTCGACGCCGAGCGACTGCACCATCTCGCGGTTCGTGCTGCCGGCGCGGATCATCATCCCCAGCCGGGTGCGCGTGAAAACGAAGTACATGCCGAGCGCGAGCGCCAGACACACGCCCGAGATGAAGAGGCGGTAGACCGGGTAGGTCATCATGTCGCCGAGCGGCAGCGTGCCGGCCAGCAGCGGGGGTGGCGCGACGCCGTGCACGTCGTCACCCACGATCAGGCTGCGCAGTTCCTCGAAGACCAGGATCAGGCCGTAGGTCATCAGCACCTGCTGCAGGTGCTCGCGCTCGTAGAGGAAGCTGAAGAAAGCCCACTCCAGCAAGTAGCCGAGCAGGACCGCGAGAACCAAGCCCACCAGGAGCGTCGAGAAGAAGCCGCCGCCGAAGGTTGCGGCGACGAAGGGCGCCAGCGCATAGGCCATGTAGGCGCCGATCATGTAGAAGCTGCCGTGCGCCAGATTGATGACACCCATGATGCCGAAGATCAGGGTCAGGCCCGAAGCGACCAGGAACAGCAGCAGACCGTACTGCAGCGCGTTCAGGCACTGGATCAGGAAGGTGGCGAGGGTCATCGGCGATCTTGTTGTTGGACGAACTCGGCGACGGCCTCGATCAATGCGTCCGGCTGGTCACGGTGCGGCGAGTGCCGGCAATCGGGCAGCTCGAGCAGCCGTGTCTGAGGCAGGCGCCGCGCGATGCCGTGGATCTGTTCGAGTGTGCCGTACTCGTCGTCCAGGCCCTGCACCGCCAGCAGGGGGCAGCGGATGGTCTCGAGCTCGTGTTCGATCGACCAAGCCTTGAAAGGCGGGTGCAACCAGATGTCGTTCCAGCCCCAGAAGGCTGAATCGGGGTCATCGTGGTGCTTGGACAGGCGCTCGCGCAGGTCGCCTTCCAGATAGGCATCGCGCGCCTGCGCGATGCTCGACACGGCGATGTCCTCGACCATGATGTGCGGGGCCAGCAGGACGGCGCCCGCGACGCGCGCGGGCCAGGCGGCGGCGTAGAGCAGGGCGATCGAGGCCCCGTCACTGTGGCCGAACAGCCAGAGCGGCTGATCGGCGCGATCGACGCCGAGCGCCGCCAGCAAAGCAGGCAACACTTCGTGGGCCTGGCGATGCAGAAAATCCACGCCCCAGGCTTCCTCGCCATCGCGCGGCGTCGAGCGGCCATAGCCGGGGCGCGAATACACCAGGCCACGGCAGCCCACCGCCGCGCACAGCTGGTCCGGAAAGTCCTTCCACAGCGAGAGCGAGCCCAGGCCTTCGTGCAGGAACACCATCAACGGCAAGTTCGGGTCGGGTGGACCGACCCAGCGGTGCTCGATGCGCACGGGCCGGTCGCACCACTGCAACTCGACGTGCGTGGCGCGCTGTTCTGCCGTCGGCGTCATTGCGTCGGCTTCACTCCGTTGGTGCTGACCTGCACGCGTGCAGCGGTCAGCTTGCCCTCGGCATCCCGTCGGGCGGCGATGAAGATGGTTTCGCCGGGCTTGATGTCGGCGCGCGTGCCTGGAACCGCCTGCGACATCGGTGTGCCGGCCGGCACCAGCACCTTCACGTTGCCGTCGCCGTGGTTGAGCATCAACTCGGTGCCATTGGTCGACACCATCTGGCCTTCGAGCGCGGCATTGGTCATCGTCGATTCCGGCTGCAGGTCGAAAACCGACAGGCCCAGGCGCGCCGTCGGCGGGATCGGTCGCACGTCGATGGCGACCAGCTGGCCGTCGCGCTTCACGGTGGTGACGCCGAGCACGGTGCCCGGCTTGGCATCGGCCAGCGTGAATGCCTTGGTGCCCGAGACGTTGACGTTCTCGGGCAGCGCCACCTCGACCGCCCTGCCTTCCCGTGTCGCGACGGCGATGGTCTTGCCGTCGAAGGCAGTGACGGCGCCACGGATGTTGCTGGTCTGTTGGGACCACGCGGCTGGCACGCTGCCGCAGAGCAGCGCAATCGAGAGCGAACGGATCAGGAGCTTCATCGGGTGGGGCCTCGTCAATGTTGCAGCGTTTAAGGAATCAGCCTGACTGTGCCTCACGTTCGCGCAACTTGAAACGCTGGATCTTCCCTGTCGCCGTCTTCGGCAGGTCGCTGACGAACTCGATCAGGCGCGGGTACTTGTAGGGCGCGAGCTTGTCCTTGACGAAGGCCTTCAACTCGGCCTCGCTGGCCTGCCCGCCCGGTGTCAGGACGACGAAGGCCTTGGTCTTGGTCAGGCCCTCGGCATCGGGCACGCCGATCACCGCGGCCTCCAGCACGGCCGGGTGCTGAACCAGGGTGGCCTCGACCTCGAACGGCGAGACATAGATCCCGCTGACCTTGAGCATGTCGTCGCTGCGCCCGCTGTAGGTGTAGGTGCCGTCGGCGTTCTTGACGTATTTGTCGCCGCTCTTCGTCCAGCCGCCCTGGAAAGTGTCGCGCGACTTTTCGCGGTTGCCCCAGTACATCAGCGCGGCGGACGGGCCGTGGATGTAGAGGTCGCCCGTCTCGCCGTCCGCAACCGGCCGGCCGTCGTCACCTCGCAGCTCTATTTCGTAGCCGGGCACAGGCCAGCCAGTGGTGCCATAGCGCACCTCACCGGGACGGTTGGACAGGAAGATGTGCAGCATCTCGGTCGAGCCGATGCCGTCGACGATGTCGACGCCGAAGTGCGCTGTGAAGCGCCTGCCGACGTCGGCAGGCAGGGCCTCGCCCGCGGACGAGACCAGGCGCAAGGCCACCTCGGCACGCGCCGGCAGGGCGGGGTGGGCGAGCATGCCGGCGAAGCCCGTCGGCGCGCCGAAGAAGGCCGTCGGCTTGACGCCGCCGACTTCACCGCGCAGGCGGCGAAAGCTCGCCTCGGGGGTCGGCCGCTCTGCCATCAGCAGCACCGTGGCGCCGACGCTGAGAGGGAAGCTCAACGCATTGCCCAGGCCATAAGCGAAGAACAGCTTCGCGGCCGAGAAGCAGACATCGTCTGCGCGCAAGCCCAGCACGCGGGTGCCGTACAGCTCGGCCGTCCAGTAGGCGTTGGCGTGCGAGTGCACGGTGCCCTTGGGGCGGCCGGTCGAGCCTGATGAATAGAGCCAGAACGCCGGGTCGTCGGCCTGGGTCGCGGCAGCTGTGGCCAGTGCTTCGTGAGCGCCGACGAAGGCTTCGAACTCGACCTCGGCCGGGCCCAGCGGCGCGACGGGGCGCGAGACGACGACCTGGCGCACCTCGTGATCGGCCTTGGTCAGCGCCGTCGTCAAGGCCGGCAGCAGGGCGCCACTCACCAGCACGGCCTGCGCGCGCGAGTGCTCCAGCATGTAGGCATAGTCGTCGGCGGTCAGCAGGGTGTTGACGGCCACCGGCACCAGACCAGCGAACAGCGCGCCGAGAAAACCCACCGGCCAGGGATTGCTGTCCTGCATCAGCAGCAGCACGCGCTCCTCACGACGCAAGCCGAGCGCGCGCAGCGCGGCGGCCATGCAGCGCACCTGCAGATCCAACTCGCCATAGCTCAGGATGCCCAGGTCGTCGATGAACGCGGCCTTCGTCGGGCGCCCGACATTGCGCTCGAGCAGGTGCTGCGCGAAGTTGAAGCGCGCCGGGGGTGGCGCAAGGTCCGTTGTCGAGGTCATTCGAGTCTCCAGCGGGCACCGTGCAACTGGCTTGCGCAAGGACGGCGTATGAATTATTGTGCTCACTTGAACGATAAAACTGGTGAGACACTGTGTCAAGCACTATATTGCATTCTACGCTTTCGCCCGACAGTCCCGAGGTCGACGCCGAACGCGACGCCGACGTCGAGGGCAAGCACCCGTTCCTGGTCTCACTGGGTGAGCGGGTGAGGGCCTTGCGATCCCGTCGCGGCATGACCCGCAAGGCGGTGGCGCTGGCGGCCGACGTGTCGGAAAGGCATCTGGCGAACCTCGAATACGGCGTCGGCAATGCCTCCACCCTCGTGCTCTTGAACGTCGCAGCGGCACTGCAATGTTCGCTGGCCGAACTGCTCGGCGACGTGACCACATCGACGCCCGAGTGGCTGCTGATTCGGGAGTTGCTCGAGCACCGCGACGACGCCACGCTGCGGCGCGTGCGCGTGGTGATCGGCGAGATGCTCGGCACCGGAGGTGCGAACGGCGAAGGGCGTGCCGCGCGCAGCCCCCGTGTCGCCTTGATCGGTCTGCGCGGTGCGGGCAAATCCACCCTTGGCCAGCGCCTGGCCGACGACCTCGGTTTCCCTTTCGTCGAGCTGAGCCGAGAGATTGAGAAGTTCGCCGGCTGCAGCGTGGCCGAGATCCAGGCCCTGTACGGCGTCAACGCCTACCGTCGCTACGAACGACGGGCGCTCGAGGAGGCGATCCAGATCTACCCGGAGGCGGTGATCGCCACCCCCGGCGGCATCGTGTCCGATGCCGCCACCTTCAACCTCTTGCTGGCGCACTGCAGCACGGTCTGGTTGCAGGCGCAACCCGAAGATCACATGCGGCGCGTCATTGCCCAAGGCGATCTAAGGCCGATGGGGGCGAGCAAGGAGGCGATGGAAGACCTGAAGGGCATCCTGGCCGGCCGTGCAGCCTTCTACTCGAAGGCCGACCTGCGCCTGGACACCAGCGCGGCCACGCTGGAGCCCACCTTCCAGGCCCTGCGGACCCTCGTGAGGCGCAGCTTGAGCCTTCCCCTGACGGATCAGAAAGTGCAGTAAAGTGCTTTTATTCGAGCGGAATATGCAGTATGATGCATTTATTGCCCAGAGGAGCACCTATGAGCCCAGCCCGTGTCGACTATCAGACCCATCCCTCGCATTACAAGCACTGGAAGCTCAAGTTCGAAGGCCCCGTGGCGACGCTGGCCGCCGACTTCGACGAGAACGCCGGCCTGCGCCCCGGCTACAAGCTCAAGCTCAACAGCTACGACCTCGGCGTCGACATCGAACTGAACGACGCGGTCAACCGCATCCGCTTCGAGCACCCCGAGGTGCGCACGGTGGTGCTGACCAGCGCCAAGGATAAGGTGTTCTGCTCGGGCGCCAACATCTTCATGCTCGGCGTCTCGAGCCATGCCTGGAAAGTCAACTTCTGCAAGTTCACCAACGAGACGCGCAACGGACTCGAGGATTCGTCGAAGCACAGCGGCCTGAAGTTCCTGGCCGCCGTCAACGGTGCCTGTGCCGGAGGAGGCTACGAGGTAGCCCTGGCCTGCGACGAGATCATCCTGGTCGACGACCGCTCCAGCGCGGTGAGCCTGCCTGAAGTGCCGCTGCTCGGGGTGCTGCCCGGCACCGGCGGCCTGACCCGCGTCACCGACAAGCGGCACGTACGTCATGACCTGGCCGACCTGTTCTGCACCAGCGTCGAAGGCGTGCGTGGGCAGAAGGCCAAGGACTGGCGCCTGGTCGACGACATCGCCAAGCCGCAGGGCTTTGCGCAGAAGGTCCAGGAGCGCGCGTTGCAGCTCGCCGAAAAGAGCGACCGGCCCGCGAGCGCCAGAGGGGTGGCGCTGACGCCCATCGCTTGCTCGATCGAAGACAACGCGCTGCGCTACCCGAACGTCACGGTCGAGATCGACCGCAGCAAGCGCACCGCGACCTGGACGGTCAAGGCGCCGACCGGGGCGCAGCCGCGCGACATCGCCGACATCGAAATGGCCGGTGCCGCCTGGTACCCGCTCGCGATGGCGCGCGAACTCGAAGACGCGATCCTGTCGATGCGCACCAACGAACTCGACATCGGCCTGTGGCTCATCAAGACCGAGGGCGACACGGCCGACGTGCTGGCGATGGACGAGACCCTGCAACGGCACAAGAAGCACTGGCTGGTGCGCGAAACGATTGGCCTGCTGCGCCGCACGTTCAGCCGGTTGGACGTGTCATCACGCAGCCTGTTCGCGCTGATCGAGCCGGGTTCGTGCTTCGCCGGCACCTTCCTTGAGTTGGCGTTGGCCTGCGACCGCAGCTACATGCTCGCGCTGCCCGACGATCCGGCGCGCGCGCCCAAGATCAGCGTCGTCGAGGCCAACTTCACGCTCTATCCGATGGTCACCAACCAGAGCCGGCTCGCGCGCCGCTTCTACGACGAAGAGACAGCCATCGATGCGTTGCGGCTGCAAGAGGGCCAGGCCCTCGACGCTGATGCAGCCTTCGCGCTCGGCTTGGTGACTGCCAACCCCGACGACATCGACTGGGCCGACGAAGTGCGCATCGCGATCGAGGAGCGCGTCTCGATGTCGCCCGATGCGCTGACGGGCATGGAAGCCAACTTGCGCTTCAACGGCCCCGAGAACATGTTCACGCGCGTCTTCGGCCGCCTCACCGCCTGGCAGAACTGGATCTTCCAGCGCCCCAACGCCGTGGGTGAGAAGGGGGCGTTGAAGGTCTATGGCAAGGGCGAGAAGGCCGCGTTCGACTGGAATCGGGTTTAGGAACACATCATGAGCAGCATCAACTACAGCGAGAAGATCCCCAACAACGTCAACCTCGGCGAAGACCGCACGCTGCAGCGCGCGCTCGAGCAATGGCAGCCGAACTTCCTCAACTGGTGGGGCGACGTCGGGCCCGAGGGCTCGACCGACTACGACGTGTACCTGCGCACCGCAGTCAGCGTCGATCCGCAGGGTTGGGCGCAGTTCGGCTACACGAAGATGCGCGACTACCGCTGGGGCATCTTCCTGAACCCAGGTGATGCGAACCGCCAGATCCACTTCGGTGATCACAAGGGCGAGAAGGCCTGGAGCGACGTCCCGGGCGAGCACCGCGCCAACCTGCGACGCATCATCGTCACCCAGGGCGACACCGAGCCGGCTTCGGTCGAACAGCAGCGCCACCTCGGCCTCACCGCGCCGAGCATGTACGACCTGCGCAACCTGTTCCAGATCAATGTGGAAGAAGGGCGCCACCTGTGGGCCATGGTCTACCTGCTGCACCGACACTTCGGCCGCGACGGGCGCGAGGAGGCCGAGGCTCTGCTCGAACGGCGCAGCGGCGACGAGAACAACCCGCGAATCCTGGGGGCCTTCAACGAAGCCACGCCGGACTGGCTGGCCTTCTTCATGTTCACCTATTTCACCGATCGCGACGGCAAGTTCCAGCTCTGCGCGCTGGCCGAAAGCGCCTTCGACCCGCTGGCGCGCACGACCAAGTTCATGCTGACCGAGGAGGCGCACCACATGTTCGTCGGCGAGAGCGGCGTCTCGCGCGTGATCGCGCGCACCGCGGCGGCAATGAACGAGCTGAAGACCGACGAGGTGGGCAAGCTGCGCGCAGCCGGCGTGATCGACCTGCCGACGATCCAGCGCTACCTCAATTTCCATTACAGCGTGACGATCGACCTGTTCGGTGCCGACCAGTCGAGCAATGCCGCGACCTTCTACTCGACGGGCCTGAAGGGCCGCTTCGAGGAAGGCAAACGCGACGACGACCACGTGCTGAAGGGGCAGACCTACAAGGTACTCGAGGCCGTCGGCGGCCAGTTGGTCGAGAAGGAAGTACCGCTGCTCAATGCGCTCAACGAAGTGCTGCGCGACGACTTCATCAAGGATTCGGTGGCCGGTGTCGGGCGCTGGAACAAGGTGCTCGAAAAGGCCGGCCTGCCGCATCGGCTGACCGTGCCGCACAAGGCCTTCCACCGCAACATCGGCGCGCTGTCGGGGGTCAAGGTCTCGCCCGACGGGCGCGTCCTCGGTGCCGCCGAATGGCAGGCGAATGTGGACAAATGGCTGCCCTCGGGCGAGGATCGGGCCTTCGTCGCATCGCTGATGGGCCGTGTCGTCGAACCAGGTAAGTTCGCGAACTGGATCGCCCCGCCCGTGATGGGTATCAACCGCCAACCCGTCGACTTCGAGTACGTCCGATTCAATTGAAGTTCCACGAATGAACGCGCCCGCCGAAGCGGCTGTCATCAAGCAGCACCTGATCGACCCTGAGATCTGCATCCGCTGCAATACCTGCGAGGCCACCTGTCCGGTCGGCGCGATCACGCACGACGATCGCAACTACGTCGTCGATGTCGAGAAGTGCAATTTCTGCATGGCGTGCATCTCGCCGTGCCCGACCGGCTCGATCGACAACTGGCGAACGGTGCTGAAGATCAGTGCCTATTCGGTCGAAGCACAGTTCGGCTGGGACAATCTGCCTGCCGAGCAGCCGCTGCTCGAAGGCGCTGGACCCGTCGATGTCGCAGCGCCGGCTGCGAAGCCCGTGCCGGTGCCGGCCACCCAGCTCGAAGCCGGCGAGCAGGCCTTCGTCGCGTCGGCCTGGGGCGCAAGCCTGCCGCCGTGGTCGGCGGCGCATGCCTACACCAACCTGTACGGTCCCAAGAACGGCCCGACCACGGCTACGGTGGTCGGCAATGTGCGCGTCACCGAGGTCGGCAAGGAATACGACACCCACCACCTGGTGCTCGATTTCGGCACGATGCCCTTCCCGGTGCTCGAAGGCCAGTCGATCGGCATCGTGCCGCCGGGCAGCGACGCCGACGGCCGGCCGCACCATGCGCGCCAGTACTCGATCGCCAGCCCGCGCAATGGCGAGCGGCCGGGCTACAACAACCTGTCGCTGACCATCAAGCGAGTGCTCGAGGATCACCAGGGCCAGCCCGTGCGGGGCGTGGCCAGCAACTACCTGTGCGACCTGAAGGTCGGCGAAGAGGTGCAGGTGATCGGACCTTTCGGCACCAGCTTCCTGATGCCCAACCACCCGAAAAGCCACATCGTGATGATCTGCACCGGCACCGGCAGTGCACCGATGCGCGCGATGACCGAGTGGCGACGGCGCCTGCGCGCGAGCGGCAAGTTCGAAGGCGGCAAGTTGATGCTCTTCTTCGGCGCGCGCACCAAGGAAGAGTTGCCTTACTTCGGCCCGCTGCAGGGCCTGCCCAAGGACTTCATCGACATCAACTTCGCCTTCAGCCGCACGCCTGGCCAGCCCAAGCGCTATGTGCAGGACCTGATGCGCGAACGCGCCGCCGATCTCGGCGTGCTCCTGGCCGACCCAAGCACCTTCTTCTACGTCTGCGGACTGAAGAGCATGGAGGAGGGCGTCGTCATGGCCTTGCGTGACGTGGCGCAGAAGGCAAACTTGGCATGGGACAGCGTCGGCGCCATCTTGAAGCGCGAAGGCCGCCTCCATCTGGAGACCTACTGATGCCTTCGTTGTCCATCACACAGCGCCAGCCCGGTGTGACCCAGGTGACGATGTCGCGCCCGGCGGTCTTCAATGCCTTCGACGAGGCGATGATCGGCGAGCTCGATGCCGCCTTCGAGCGGCTCGGCGCCGACGACAGCGTGCGAGTGATCGTCCTGGCCGGCGAGGGCAAGCATTTCAGCGCCGGTGCCGACCTGCAATGGATGCAGCGCGCGAGCAACGCGTCGCAGGAGTGGAATCTCGAAGATGCATGTCGCTTCGCCGCGATGCTGGCGCGCATCGATGCGACGCCGAAGCCGACCGTGGCGCGCATACAAGGGGCGGCGCTCGGCGGTGGCGTCGGCCTGGCCTGTGCCTGCGACATCGCCATTGGCGCGGACAACGCCAGCTTCGCGGTCAGTGAAGCGCGCTTCGGCATCCTCCCGGCGGTGATCGGACCCTACGTGGTGAACGCCGTCGGCAAGCGCCAGGCACGTCGGCTGGCCCTGACGGCGACGCGCATCGGCGCCGCCGAGGCGCGCGTCCTCGGTCTGGTGCAGGCCGTGGTGCCGCTCGATGCGCTCGATGCAGCCGTCGACGCGGTGCTCACCGACCTGCTGGCCGGCGGACCGCAGGCCCAGAGCGAGATCAAGCAGCTGTTCGCCCGGCTCCAGGTCGGCCCGATCACGCCGGAGGTGCGTGAACTGAGCGCGCAGACCATCAGCCGTGTGCGCGGCGGCGACGAAGCACGCGAGGGCTTCGCCGCCTTCCTTGGCAAGCGGCCGGCAGCCTGGATCCCACGATGACGCCACGCACGCTCAAGGATGCCTCGGTGTTGGTGGTCGGTGCCGGCATCATGGGCGTGGGCATCGCCCAGATCGCGGCGCAGGCCGGTCATCGGGTGCAGCTGTTCGACGCGCGCGACGGTGCTGCTCAGCAGGCGGCACGCAAGCTCGGCTCGACGCTCGACGCCTTGGTGGCCAAGGGCAAGCTCGGCGCCGACGAGGCCGAGTCGACGCTGAGCCGCATCGAGCCGCTCGGGGCACTCGAAGAGATGGACAAGACCCGGCTGGTCATCGAGGCCATCGTCGAGGAGCTCGATGCCAAGCGCGCCCTGTTCCAGCAACTCGAGTCCATGCTCGGCTCCGACTGCATCCTGGCCACCAACACCTCGTCGATCTCGGTCACCGCGATCGCCAATGGGCTCGAACACCCCGGGCGCCTGGTCGGCATGCACTTCTTCAACCCGGTGCCGTTGATGAAGCTGGTCGAGGTCGTTTCGGGCCTGCACACCGACGCGGCCGTGGCAGCGGCGATCTTCGACCTGAGCCGCCAATGGGGCAAGACGCCGGTGCACGCACGGTCGACGCCCGGCTTCATCGTCAATCGCATCGCCCGCCCGTACTACGCCGAAGCCCTGGGCCTGCTGCTCGAACAGGCGGCCACGCCGCAGGTGCTCGACGCTTGCCTGCGCGCGGCGGGCTTCCGCATGGGTCCGTGCGAGTTGATGGACCTGATCGGCCACGACACCAATTTCGCGGTCACGCAGTCGGTCTACCAGGCCAACTTCTTCGACAAGCGCTACAGCCCTTCGTTGGTGCAGCGCGAGATGGTCGACGGTGGCCTGCTCGGGCGCAAGAGCGGGCGCGGCTTCTACCGCTATCAGGGCGAGGGTTCGGGCGTGCCGCCGCTGCCGGTCGCGGTGCACGAAGCGCCGACGACGGCCGGCGAGGTCACCGTGCATGGCATGGGGATGATCGCCGACTTCCTTGACTACGCCGCGACGCGCACCCTGGCCAGCCAGGGCTGGGGGCCAGCGCGTGTGCACGACAGCGGCTGGACCGGTCTGGCCGTCGACGGCGCACGCCTCGTGCTGACCGACGGGCGCTGTGCCGCCGATCTCAGCGTCGAGCTGGGCAGCGCCGACGTCGCCGTCTTCGACCGCCTCCTGGCGATGCCGACCAATGGCGGCGGCGCGTTGGCGTTCGCGGTGGCGCCGAGGGCCAGCCCGGCCTGGAGCACGCAGGCCGCGGCCTGGCTGGCCGCGCTCGGCTTTGCGCCGCTGCGCGTCGCCGACAGCCCCGGCCTGGTGGTCGCGCGCACCGTGGCGATGCTGATCAACGAAGCCGCCGACGCTGTGCAGCAGGGCGTCTGCACGCCCGATGGTGCCGACGCGGCGATGAAGCTCGGCGTCAACTATCCCGCAGGCCCCTTCGAGTGGCTGGAGAGCTGGCGTGCTCTGGACGTGATCGCCATGCTCGACGCGCTCGACGCCCACTACCGGGGAGAGCGCTATCGCGCCAGTCCGTGGCTGCGGCGCCAGGGCCGCCTGGCGTGAAGTTCGCCGAGTTTCACGCCGGCCGGGTGATCGAGGCCGGCCCTTACACGCTGAGCGAATCCGAACTGCTGCAGTTCGCTCGGGCCTACGACCCACAGTGGTTCCACACCGATGCCGCGGCAGCGGGCCAGGGGCGCTTCGGCGGCTTGATCGCCAGCGGCTGGCACACCTGCGGCATCGCCATGCGCCTGGCCACCGATGCCGCGCTCGAGGGTTCCGAGTCCTTCGCCTCGCCGGGCCTGGCCTACGTGAAGTGGACGCACCCGGTTCGGCCCGGCGATGCCCTGACGCTGCGCGCCACGGTGCTCGACACGCGCCGCTCTCGCACACAGCCGAACCTGGGCTTGCTGCGCTGGCGCTGGCAGCTGTTCAACCAGGCCGCCATCGAAGTGCTCGACCTCGAAGCCACCAGCCTGTTCGATCTGGGGTGAACGCGGCGAGGCGCGCTCAGTCGACGTCGGCGACGAATTCGATCAGGCGCCATTGCCCGCGCACAGGGCCGAGGTGGAAGCCGTAGGGCTTGCACCAGAGCACCAGGCGCTCTCCTTCGGGCTGCGCCGCGGCTCGCTGCAGGCAGCGGCGCACGCCGGCGGTGAAGAGCTTGGGCGCCGCCTCGCGCACGAAGGCTGTGCGTTCGAGCCTGCGGCCTTCGTAGAGAAAGGGCAGGGCAGTCAGGTCGGCCAGCGCGCCGGCATCGGCCTGCGCCGCAGCAGCACGAAAGCGCTCGACGAACGCCGGGCCGGCGGGGTCACTTGCGCACGCCGGCAGCACCAGTGCGCAGACCAGGCCCGCCAGCAGCCGCCGGGCCGCGCGCTTCACCGCGAGCGCCCGATGCCCATGAGTGGCTGCCAGGCGTAGCCCGAGCGCGTCACCAGGGCACACAGCAGGGTGACCAGGGCGTCGGCGTCGGCGGTCGTCGCGACGACGGCGTCGGGCCCCGGCTCTGCCAGGGCATCGCGCAGCGTGAGGCGCGTGGCGGCGAGCTGCGCCGGCACGATCATCGTCGTCTGCGCGTGGAACGACCACACGCGCTGGGCATCGGGCCGTGCCGGTTCGAAGGCGGGGTCGCCGATGCTGCGCAGGCTGGCTTCGCCGGCGTCAACCGGGGCTGCGCCGCTCGCGCCGAGGCGCTCGCGCACATGCACGGTCATCGCGGTCTCATCGATATCGAAGATCACGCGGTGCGAGCGGTCTTCGTTCGCCCGCAGGTGCAGCTGGGCGACCCACACGCCCTCAGCTTCACCGCGCACCAGATCGAAGGGAACGCCGGCCTTGGCCAGCGCCTGCAGACGTTGCACCAGCACGTTGGCCGGTACCGCCGCGGCACCTCGCATCGCTTCGATGCGGGTCACCGACCTGGCGAGCCACAGGACGGCCGCGACAAACAGCGCGGCATGCAACAAGGCGAAGACGCTGAAGAAGATCCAGGGCCGTTGTGCAAGCGCGGCGAGGGCCGGCATGCCCACGGCTTCCTGCGAGCCGGCCCACATCATCAACAGGATCGGCAGCATGGCAGCGCAGGCCAGCAGGCGCGCCACGTACTGCTGCCGATCGTCCTGCGACGTGAAGGCCAGGGCCAGCGCGAGCAGGGCGGGCGCGGCACACACGGCTACGTCGAAAGGCCCTCGATCAGCGCCGGCGATCACCAGCCAGGCCCAGGCCAGACCCCCCATCGCCGTCAGCAGGGCCACACCGAGCACCGGCACGCGGCCCAGCGGGGCCATGCGCGGCGCGTCGGTGTGCAGAGCGAGGCTTTCAATCATGGTCTGGCGCCTTGTTCGGCCGGGTCAGCGATGCCGGCCCTCGACCAGGCGGTCGGGCACCACATTGGCCACCATCGGGCGGCCCTGCTCCTCGACCACGTAGACCGTGAAGGGCCGCTGCGGCGCCGTGCCGGCGGGCTGCAGCCACATGTAGAAGGCGAAGCCCTGCTGGCCGGCAGCGTCGGTCGTGCGCGTCACGGTGACGCTGCGCCCGGGGGCGTGGCCGCGCGCGAAGAAGGGCAGGATCTGCTGGTCCAGCGCGCGCTTGATCGCGGCGTCACCGCTGCGCGCCACCAAGGTCGGGCTCAGCATCGCGTGGGCCTGGGCGGCGTCGCCGGCCATCGCGGTGGCGATGAAGGCGTCGGCCGCGCGGCGGAAGGGCTCGGCGTCCTGCGCCATGCGCAGGTCGGCCGCGACGGCGGCAACGGGCGCCGACGGCGCCTGGGCCAGGGCCGGCAGCGGCTCGGCGAGGAAGGCGCTGGCCATGGCCCACAGCAGGGGATGCGAGAGGTTCGGCATGGTGATCGGCTCCGGGTTGGTGCCGGGTGGGCCGGCATGCCAAGCAGTGTCGGAGGCCGCCGTATCAACGCCGTTTCGCGCCGCGGCGCGCGGGTTTCAATTGTTGCCGGCGACTTCGACCCAGGTTCCGCGCTCCTGCGACGCGATGCAGGCCTCGATGAAGGCCATCGTGTGCGCGCCGTCCTCGAGGCGCGGGTAGGGCCGCTCGGCCAGCGATTCGCCCAGCTCGCGCGCCATGCGCTCCTGCGCCAGCTCGGCGTAGAGGTTGGCGAAGGCCTCGCGCAAGCCTTCTGGATGACCCCGCGGCGTGCGCCCACCAGCAATGATCTCGGGCGGCAGGTAGGCATCGCCGCGGCCAATGCGGCGCACCGGCTCGCCCTGCAGCGCCAGGTTCAGGTAGCTGGGGTCGCGGTGCCACCAGTCGAGCATGCCCTTCTCGCCGTAGACGCGCAGGCGGATGTCGTTCTCGCCGCCGGCGGCGGCCTGGGTAACCGTGAACGTACCGCGCGCGCCGTTGGCGAACTCGAGCAGGGCCGAGACATGGTCGATCACCTTGCGCCCGGGCATCAGCGTGCCGACGTCCGCCGCGACGCGTGCGACGGTCTGGCCGGCGACGAAGCAGGCCAGTTGCTGCGCATGGCAGCCGATGGCGCTCATCACCAGGGCACGACCGCTGCGCTCCGGGTCGAGCACCCAGCGCAGACGGTTGGTGAGCGGGCCGTCCTCGAGCCGCGTCGCCAAGCCACTCTGGATGTATTCCACCTGCACCAGGCGCACCGGGCCGATCGCGCCGTCGTGCACCAACTGGCGCGCATGGCGCGTCATCGGGTATGCCGAATAGGCGTGCGCGATCGCGAACAGGCGCTGGCGGGCTTGCGCCCGCGCGATCAGGTCAAGCGCCTCGGCATGCGTTTCGCTGAGGGGTTTGTCGCACACCACGTCGAGGCCCGCGTCGAGCGCAGCGGCGGCATAGCGGTAATGGGTGTCGTTGGGCGTCATGATCGCCACCGCGTCGATGCGATCGCTGCGCTGCGCTTCGGCGCGCAGCATCTCGGCCACATCGCCGTAGCTGCGCGCCGCGTCGAGGCCCAGCGTGACGCCGGCCGCGCGCGAGCGCGCCGCGTCACTCGAGAACACCCCCGCAGTGACGCGAAACCAGCCGTCGAACTCCGCCGCACCGCGGTGCATCTGACCGATCCAGGACTCGGGTCCACCTCCAATGACTGCCAGCCGCAGGGGCCGGCCGAAACGTTCGCGCAAACCCATCCCCAACTCTCCTTGATGTGTGCAGCCCATGCTAACCAATGCTGCCCAGCGCACACCTCGTAACGACCCGGGTTGCGCCGGCGGCGGCGTGGCGCCAGCATCTGGGTACAAAGCGATACTCCCCCCAGCATCCCCAAGGAGACAGACCATGACCCCCTCCCGACTCGCCCTGTCGCAACCAACGCACGTTGCCGTTGCCGCTCTGATCGCTTGCGGTCTGGCCGGCGCCGTACATGCCGACGATGGCGACGGCGACCAGACGCTCGGTGTTGCTTTGTCGGTCAAGCTGCCGCCACAGGCCAAGGGCAAGCCCCCGACCTGGGCCGGCCAGGCCTACCGTCAAGGCGTGGTCTCGGTGGCCAACCCATACGGCGCGGAGGCCGGGGCCCAGATGCTCGAAGCCGGTGGCAACGCCATCGATGCCGCAGTGGCGATCGTTTACGCCCTCAACGTCGTCGAGCCTCAGTCGGCTGGGGTGGGCGGCGGCGGCTTCATGATGATTCACCTGGCCAAGGGCGGCCGCACCTTCGCCATCGACACGCGCGAGAAGGCGCCGGCCGGGGCCACGCCCGGAATGTTCGTCGGCGTGCCGAACTCGTCGCTGCAGGGCGTTGCGGTCGGCGTGCCCGGCATGGTGCGCGGTACCGCGCACGCGCTTGAACATTACGGCAATCTGCGCCTGGCTACGGTGATCCAGCCGGCCATCAAGCTCGCCGACGAAGGCTTCGCCGCCACGGCGCGATACGCTGCGGTCAGCTGCAACAGCCGTTCGCAGAACTCGCCCGAATCGGCCGCCTTCTTCTGCCCCGGTGGCGGCAACAACGGGCCGGTGCTCGGTTCGCTGGTGCAGAACAAGCCGCTGGCGGAAACCTTCCGCCTGATCGCCGCCCACGGCGCGGACTGCTTCTACCTCTACATGCCCGACAAGGGCTGCGACATCGCCAAGGGCATCGTCGAGGGCCAGAAGTTCAACCGCCCGCAGGCACCGAACGGCAAGGGCGGCAGCATGACGCTCGACGACCTGGCGAACTACCGTGCCATCGAGCGCACACCCACCGAAGGCAGCTACCGCGGCTACCAGATCAAGGCCATGTCACCGCCCTCGTCAGGTGGCCTGACCATGATCCAGATGTTGAAGATGCTGGAGCGCTTTCCGCTCGGTGATGCGAGCCAGGGCTATGGCTTCGGCAGCACCAAGACGCTCAACGTGATGGCCGATGCGATGCGCGTCGCCTTTGCCGACCGTGGTGTGTGGATGGGCGACGTCGACTTCGTCTCGGTGCCGATGAAGGGCTTGCTGAACCCGGCCTATGTCGGGCTGCGCGGTGCCGCCATCGTGCCGGGCGCGCGCATCAACCCGAATCCGGTGGCCGCCGACCCGCGACCCTTCGAAACGGCCGGCCTCGAACCCGCCACACGCCTGGCCGTGGCCGACCCAGTGACCGGCCCGGGCGAGACGACGACGCACTTCTCGGTTGTCGACAAGTGGGGCAACATGGTTTCGTACACCAACACCATCGAGTCCTCGCACGGCATCGGCGTGTTCGCCGGCTACAAAAACCCGGACGGTTCGTTCAAGAGCCACGGCTTCCTGCTCAACAACGAACTCACCGACTTCAACACAGCGCCGACCACCAATCCGTTCACGGGCAGCGCCGGATACAACGACGTGCAGCCCGGGAAGCGCCCGCGCAGCAGCATGACGCCGGCGATGATCTTCCCACCCGACGGGCAACCGCTGATCGCGTACGGCTCGCCGGGCGGTGCCACGATCATCAACTCGGTGCTCAACGTCACGCTGAACCTGATCGACCACAAAATGACCCTGCAGGACGCGATCAATGCGCCGCGCCTGTCGGTCACCAGCACGGCCTCGTCGCTGGCGATCGAGAACGGCTTCTCGGCGGCCAGCCTCGACGGCCTGCGCGCCCTCGGCTACAGCGTCGGCAGCCCGGCCGATATCGGCTCGGTGCAAGCGGTGCTGGTCGACCTGAAGACCGGCAAGCAGTACGGCGCCGCAGACGCTCGGCGCGAGGGCACCGTGATCGGATTGCCGCGTTGAGAAGGGCCCTGTTCCTCGCCCTGTCGCTGGGCGCCCTGTTCGGGCCGCCCGTGTCAGCCCAGTCGTTTGCCGACACCAACGAGTTCAATGGGCGTTGGAACGTGAGCATTCAAAGCGGCACGAGTCGGCCCCATGCGGCGAAACTCGTCCTGACGGACTTCGACGGCACCTGGCAAGACCTTGGTGCGCGCGCGGCCGCCCGGGCAAAGGTCTGCAGGGGCAAGAAGTTCCCCGTGACGGTGCAGGTGAGCCAGGCCACGCAACTCGAGTTCATGGCCTGGGGCTCGTCGGTTTCGCCGGCGTGCCCGGACATCAGCCTGACCGTCCGGCCCGTCAGCCCGAAGGTGCTGGAAGGGCGCACGGCCACCGGTGAACCGGTCAGGCTGACGCGCCAATAGCTAGCTCAGTTCCGACAGACGCCGCGCTTGGGGATTGAGCGTAACGATGTCGGCGATGTCGACCGGCCGGTTGCTGCGGATTGAGTCCATGCCGGCGATGCCGACCGCGATCGATGCCGCACCCTGCTCGTGCCCTGCCGTGCGGCCGAGGGCATCGGGCGGCTGCGGCGGGCCGTAGAAGTGCGCGTTGAGGATCTCGTCTGCGCCGCCGTGCGCAGCACGGATCTCTGGCATCGGCACCAGGCTGCTGCCGGCGAAATGTGGGAACACGCGGATCCACTCCCCTTCGGCCTCGGCCCCGGGCCTGTCTTCAACCTGCCACTCGCCGGGCGCCACGGCGCGGTTCATGTGGGTGCCGATGAACTCGTGGTACTCGATGCGCCCGCGGTCGCCGTTGAAGGTCACGCGCATGCCCTCGCGCGGGCTGAAGCACACGAGCGAGTAGGTCAGCAGCTCGCCGGTCCGGTAGCGCACGTTGAGCGACATCTGATCCGGGATGTCGATGCCGTCGCGGAACACGTTGCGGTCGCGCAGATAGCCGGTTTCGGTCTCGGCCTTCAAGTACAGCTCGCGGAAGGACTCGCTCTCGCTGAGGTCGAGGCGGAACGGATCGCCGACGGCCAGCGGCTCGCCGGTGTAGCGCGGGTAGCGGGTGAGCTGCTCGTCGCCGCGGGCGACGGCGTTGTCGCGGCCGTAGAACACGCGGTCACCGTAGCCGAAGACCTGCTGCGGGATCGCGTCGAGCCACCAGTTCACCAGGTCGAAGTGGTGCGTGGCCTTGTGCACCAGCAGGCTGCCGGAGTTCTCGATCTGCGCGTGCCAGCGGCGGAAATAGTCGGCGCCATGGTGCGTGTCGAGCAGGTATTCAAGATTGACCGAGCGAACGCGGCCGATCGTGCCGGCCAGGATCAACTCCTTCACCTTGCTGCGGAACGGCGCCCAGCGGTAGTTGAATGCGACACGCAGGCGCTTGCCGCTTGCCGCCACGGCGTCGAGCACGGCTCGGCACTTGGCGGCGTCGGTCGTCATCGGCTTCTCGGTGATCACGTCGCAACCTGCGCGCAGCGCACGCACGATGTAGTCGTGGTGGGCCGAATCCTGGGTGCAGACGAAGACCTCGTCGGGCCGCTCGGCGCGCAGCAGCTCTTCGAAGCGTTCCGCCGTGTAGGCCGGCACCGCGGCATGGCCCAAGCGAGCGAGGCGCTGGTTGTAGTAGGCCATGCGCACGCTGCTCAGGTCGCACAGCGCGACCAGCTCGTTGGTCCGGCCATAGGTTGTGACCAGCGGCTCGACGAAGCTGAAGGCGCGACCGCCGGTGCCGACGAAGGCATGCCGCTTCTTGCGCTGGGTTGTCATCGTTCTCACTCCGTTTCGCCTTGAGGGTATGTTCTAGTCTGCCGCATCGCAGCTTGCGTTCACAGTTCCCGCAGGGCGCGAGCGCCCTCAGCGCAACCCGAACCCCGTGGAGCACCCTGTTCATGAGCACACTCAACCGCCGCCAATTCGTCGCTTCTGCCGGTGCCGCGGCCACCGTCGGCTGGGCGCCAGCCTCCTTCGCTCAGGCGGGCACGAGACTGCGCTGCTTCTGGTGGGGCAACCCCGACCGTGACAAGCGCACCCGGGCTCTGCTCGACGCGTATGCCAAGAAGACGGGCATGAGCATCGCAGCCGAGTCGCTCGGCTGGGGCGACTACTGGACCAAGCTCGGCACTCAAGTGGCCGGCGGCAACGCGCCCGACCTGATCCAGATGGACTACCGCTACCTGTTCGAGTACGCGCGCCGCGACACCCTGCTACCGCTCGACGCCCTGTTGCCGCTGCCCGATTTCAGCGCGGGCGATCGCAACGGCGGCAAGGTCGACGGAAAGCTCTACGGCGTCAACCTCGGGAGCAATTCCAAGGCCATGGTCTACGACGTGGACATGCTGGCCAAGGTCGGCGCCAAAACGCTCGACATGGCGTGGACCTGGGACGACTTCGCCCGCATCGGCGGCGAGGTCTCGAAGGTCAATCCCGGCAAGTACTGGGGCTCGAGCGACAACAGCCGTTGGGAGCAGGGCTTCGAGCAGTGGCTCAACCAGCGCGGCAAGTCGCTCTACTCGGCCGATGGCAAGGCCGGGTTCACCGCGGACGACGTGGCAGGCTGGTTCGCGCTGTGGGACAAGTTCCGCAAGGCCGGCGTGATCCCGCCGGCCGACGTCGGCGCCACCAACAACGGCAAGATCGAGGAATACGAACTCACGCGTGGACTGGCGGCGATGAGCTTCGTCAATTCCAACCAGGTCGTCGCGTTCCAGGGCCTGAGCAAGAGCAAGCTCGCGATCAGTCCCTTCCCGCGTGACAAGGGCGGCTCCTCAGGCCACTACATCAAGCCTTCGCAGATGATGAGTGTGTCGTCCAAGAGCAAGGCGCCGGAGGATGCGGCCAAGCTCATCAACTACATGGTCACCGACCCGGAGGGGGTGAAGTTCCTCGGCATCGAACGCGGCGTGCCTTGCTCGGCCGCGGCGCGCGCCGTGCTGGCCCCGGAAGTCGACGCCCTGGGCAAGATGCAGATCGACTACGTTGCCGCGCTGACCAAGGTCGCCGTGCCGCTGCCACCGCCGCCGCCCAAGGGTGCTGGCGAGATCGAGAACCTGCTGAAGCGCGTGGCGGACTCGGTGGCCTTCGGCAAGGCGAGCGTGAAGGACGGCGCGCAGCAGTTCCACACCGAAGCGGTCGCCATCCTCGCCCGCGCCTGAACCAGGTGGTCCACGTGGATGGCCGCTCCGCCGCATGGCGGCGCGACCTGATCGGCTACGCCTTCCTGGCGCCGTGGATGATCGGCTTCCTGTGCTTTTCGCTCGGGCCGGTGCTTGCCTCGCTGTACCTGTCGTTCACCAAGTTCGACCTGCTGCGCCCGGCGGTATGGATCGGCAGCGAGAACTACGTGCGGATGTTCAGCGCCGACCCGCGCTTCTGGCAGGCCCTGAAGGTGACCTTCAGCTACATGGTGATGGAGGTTCCGCTGAAGCTCGCCTTCGCACTCGCCGTCGCCGTAGCCCTGGACAAGGCGGTGCGCGCCGGCGCGCTATACCGGGCCCTGTTCTACATCCCGTCGCTGCTCGGCGGCTCGGTCGCGATCGCCGTGCTGTGGCGCCAGATCTTCGAGGGCAACGGCACCTTGAACCAGGTGCTGCTGTGGCTGTTCGGCTACCAAGGGCCGAGCTGGATCTCGACGCCCGACACGGCGCTCTACACCCTGGTGCTGCTGGCGGTGTGGCAGTTCGGCTCGCCGATGATCATCTTCCTGGCCGGCCTGCGCCAGGTGCCGCAAGACCTGTACGAAGCCGCCTCGATGGACGGCGCCGGCGCCTGGCGCCAGTTCCGCAAGATCACGCTGCCGATGCTGGCGCCAGTGATCTTCTTCAACATGGTGCTGCAGATCATCGAGGGCTTCAAGGCCTTCACCCCGGCCTACGTGATCTCCGGCGGCACCGGCGGGCCGATCGACTCGACCCTGTTCTACACGCTCTACCTGTACCAGGAAGCGTTCTCGTATTTCCGCATGGGCTATGCCTCGGCCCTGGCCTGGGTGCTGCTATTAGTGATCGGCCTGTTCACGGGCATCAGCTTCCTCACGTCCAAATACTGGGTGTACTACGAAGATGACCCGCGCTGACCCCACGCCGCTGACGCCGCGCTCGGTCGCCGTGAGCGTGCTGCGCCATGCGCTGCTGATCGCACTCACCTTCGTGATGCTCTACCCGCTGCTGTGGATGCTCGCCTCGTCGTTCAAGCCCGAGAACATCATCTTCACGGACCTGTCGATCTGGCCGCCGTCGTTCGCTTTCGACAACTATCGCCAGGGCTGGACGGCACTGCAGGAAAGCTTCTCGGTCTTCTTCAGGAATTCCTTCCTGGTCGCGATCCTGGTCGTCATCGGTAACACGGTGTCGTGCTCGATCACCGCCTACGCCTTCGCGCGGCTCGAATTCCGCGGCCGCAAATTCTGGTTCGTCGTGATGCTCGGCACGCTGATGCTGCCCTACCACGTGACCCTGATCCCGCAGTACGTGCTCTTCCTGAAGCTCGGTTGGATCGACACCTTCCTGCCGCTGATCGTGCCCAAGTTCCTGGCCGCCGACGCCTTCTTCATCTTCCTGATGGTGCAGTTCTTCCGCGGCATCCCGCGCGAGCTGGACGAGGCCGCTGTGATGGACGGCTGCAGTCCTTGGCGCATCTACTGGAAGATCATGCTGCCGCTCTCGCTCCCGGTGCTGGCCACCACCGCGATTTTCTCGTTCCTCTGGACCTGGAACGACTTCCTCGGCCCGCTCGTCTACCTGAACGAAGCCGCGCACTACACCGTACCGCTGGCCCTGCGCTCCTTCGTGGACTCGACCGGGCAGTCCGCCTGGGGCCAGCTGTTCGCGATGTCGGTGCTGGCGGTGCTGCCGATCTTCCTGTTCTTCCTCTTCTTCCAGCGCCTGATCATTGAAGGCGTGGCTCACTCGGGCATGAAACGATGACCTCCAAACCCTCCCTGCGATTCGCCGCCATCGGCCTGAACCACAACCACATTTATGGCCAGACGGTCGCCCTGCTCGACGCCGGCGCCGAACTGGTCGCTGTGCACGCCCAGGAGGACGACCTCGCTGCGGCGTACATGAAGCGCTTCCCCCAGGCCCGGCGCGTCGCCGACCGGCGCGCGATCCTCGACGACACGAGCATCCAGATGATCGTCAGCGCGACGATCCCCGACACGCGCGCTGCCACCGCCATCGACGTGATGCGCCACGGCAAGGACGTGATGGTCGACAAGCCTGGCGTCATCAGCCTCGACGAACTCGCCCAGGTGAAGCGCGTGCAGGCCGAGACCGGGCGCATCTTCTCGGTCTGCTTCTCTGAGCGCTTCGAGAACCGGGCCACCGAGAAGGCCAGCCGGCTGGTCGCCGAGGGCGCGATCGGCCGCGTCGTGCAAACCGTCGGTCTGGGCCCGCACGCGCTGCGCAACAACCCGCGGCCGGACTGGTTCTTTCAGCGCAAGCGCTATGGCGGCATCCTGTGCGACATCGCCGCGCATCAGTGCGACCAGTTCCTGCACTTCACCGGCTCCACGCGCGCCGAGGTCGTGGCCTCGCATATCGCCAACCACGGCAACCCTGAGACGCCGGAGCTTGAAGACTTCGGTGAAGTGCTGCTGCGCGGCAACGGCGGCAGCGGCTACATCCGCGTCGACTGGTTCACGCCCAAGGGCCTGGGTGTATGGGGCGACGGGCGCTTGACGATCCTCGGCACCGAGGGCTACATCGAGCTGCGCAAGTATGTCGATGTGGCCGGCCGACCCGGCGGCGACCACCTCTTCCTCGTCGACGGCAAGGGCACCCAGCACATCGACTGCAGCGCCGAGCCGCTGCCTTACGGCCCCCGCCTGATCGCCGATGTGCTGAACCGCACCGACACTGCCATGCGCCAGGAACACTGCTTCCTCGCCACCGAGCTGGCCCTGAAAGCCGAGGCGATGGCGACGCGCCTGGACCTGACGCCATGAGCCCGCACCCGCTGACGCTGCGTGTGGCCGTGATCGGGCTGGGCGTGGGCAAAGGCCACATCCAGGCCTACGCCGAGATCCCCGACCTCTTCGAGCTGAAGGCGGTGTGCGACCTGGATGCCGACAAGGCGCGCGCCACGGCCGCCGAGTTCGGTGTGGCCTGGCACACCGCGTCGCTTGCCGAGCTGCTCGCCAGCGATGACATCGATGTCATCGACATCTGCACCCCGCCGAACACGCACCTCAGCCTGATCGAGCAGGCCCTGGCCGCTGGCAAGCATGTGGTCTGTGAAAAACCCCTGGTCGGCTCCTTGCGCGAGGCCGATGTCGTGGCGGCGGCGCTGCGCGGTGCGCGGGGGCAGTTGTTCCCGATCTTCCAGTACCGCTTCGGCAACGGCCTGCAGCGGCTCAAGCACCTGCAGGCCAAGGGGCTGGCGCGCCACGCGCTGATCACGACGATGGAGACCCATTGGCGGCGCGACAGCGACTACTACCGGATCGCGTGGCGCGGCAAATGGGCCACCGAGATGGGTGGCGTGTGCCTCACGCAGGCCTGCCACGCGCACGACATCCTGTCTTACGTGCACGGCCCGGTGAAGACCGTGTACGCCAAGCTCGCGACGCGCGTGAACGACATCGAGGGTGAGGACTGCGCGGCCATCACCGTCGAGCTGGCGAACGGCTCGCTCGCTGTGCTGTCGGCCACGCTCGGCGCGGCGGTGGAGACCTCGCGCTTGCGCTTCGTGTTCGGTGACATGACGGTCGAGAGCGACAGCCCCGAGCCCTACCGCCCCGGCAAGGAGCCCTGGCGCTTTGTCGGCAAGACGGCGCAGGTTGACGCCGCCATCGCGGCCGCCCTTGCCGATTTTCAGCCCATGCTCGAATCCTTCGCTGGGCAGTTCGCGCGCATCCATGCCTGCATCACGCAGGGCGCGACGACGCCGGTCGCGTTGGACGATGCGCGCGCTTCGCTCGAACTCATTACCGCCATCTATTACTC
Source organism: Pseudomonadota bacterium (assembly GCA_040384625.1). Taxonomy (GTDB): domain Bacteria; phylum Pseudomonadota; class Gammaproteobacteria; order Burkholderiales; family Burkholderiaceae_C; genus CADEEN01. The sequence continues at coordinate 59,741 of JAZKIW010000015.1, forward strand.
GGCCGAAAGCGCTACGCCGCAGACCCTGCCGATCGACCCCGAGCACCCGCGCTATGCGAGCTGGGTGCCCGCTGCGCGTGGCTTCCCGAAGGCGCTGGCGTCATGACGAGCCTCAGCCTGCGTGGCATCACCAAGCGTTACGGCGCGGTCGAGGTCATCCACGGTGTCGACCTCGATGTGCCCTCGGGCGAATTCGTCGTCTTCGTCGGGCCATCGGGCTGCGGCAAGTCCACCCTGCTGCGCATGATCGCGGGGCTGGAGGCCATCAGCGGCGGCGAGTTCTGCATCGACGGCGTACGCGTCAACGAGGTGCCGCCGGCGCAGCGCCAGATCGCGATGGTGTTCCAGTCCTACGCGCTCTATCCGCACATGACGGTCTACGACAACCTGGCCTTCGGCCTGCAGACCGCGGGCGAGAAGAAGAGTGTGATCGACCAGCGCGTGCAGCTCGCCGCGGCGATGCTGAAGATCGAGCCGTACCTGCAGCGCAAGCCCAAGGCCCTGTCGGGCGGTCAGCGCCAGCGCGTGGCGATCGGCCGCGCGATCGTGCGCAACCCCAAACTGTTCCTGTTCGACGAACCGCTGTCGAACCTCGACGCCGAACTGCGTGTGCAGATGCGCGTGGAGCTGTCCAAGCTGCACGCCGAACTCGGCACGACGATGATCTACGTCACGCATGACCAGGTCGAGGCGATGACGATGGCCGATCGCATCGTCGTGCTGCGCGACGGCCTCATCGAGCAGAGCGGCACGCCGCTCGATCTGTACAACCGGCCGGCCAACCGCTTCGTGGCGGGATTCATCGGCAGCCCGAAGATGAACTTCCTGGAGGCGAGGGTGACTGGACGCGACGGCGCGGGTCTCACCGCGGCGTTGCCGGGTGGCGAGTCGCTCTCGGTCGCGACGGACGCGGACAAGGGGTCGGTGGGTGATTCCTTCACGCTCGGCATTCGCCCCGAGCACGTGCTGCTGGTCGATGGCGGCCTGCCGATGACTGTCGGCCTGATCGAGCAGCTCGGCGGCAATACGGTGCTCTACGGCACGCTGAGCGCACAACAGCCAGTCGTCGTTCAGGCGGTCGGTCAGAGCGTCATCCGCCGGGGCGACACGGTGCACCTGCAGTTTCCGCCGGTGGCGTGCCATGCCTTCGATGAGAAGGGGCTGTCACTGCGGGCCGGCTGACGGGCTCAGTGTCGGGACGGGTGTGCCGAAGTTCTTAGCCCTCTTGCGTGGCGTCAATGTCGGCAAGGCCAAGCGAGTTCCCATGGCCGATCTGCGGACCTTGCTGGCTGGGATCGGCTACACCGACGTCGCCACTCTCCTGAACAGCGGCAATGCCGTGTTCCGATCAAGCAAGGGAACATCGGCCATGCACGCCCGAGCCATCGCGGCTGCGATCTCGGAAGTCCTGAAAGTTGAAGTCCCGGTCATCGTCAAGTCAGAGAACGAGCTGTCGCTCATCGTTCGCGAGAATCGGTTGGCCGAGCGGGCAAGCGATCACTCGCGACTCCTGGTCGTCTTCGCACAGGACAGCACGGGACTGCTTGGGCTCGAAGCTGTCGGCAGCTTGGTCGTGCCGCCCGAGCAGTTCCTGGTCGGGACAGGTGCGGCGTACCTGCATTGCGCGGCCGGCATTCTGGAGAGCAAGGCAGGTGAAGCATTGCTGGGCAAAGCAGGCAAGTTGGTCACGACAAGGAACTGGGCAACCGTTCTCAAGCTGCAGGCCTTGATCGCTATGCCCGCTGCTTGACGCTTCGTCCTGCACAATCGGCGCATGCACGTCGCCATCCTCACGTTTCAGGGCTTCAACGAGCTCGATTCGTTCGTTGCACTTGGGGTTCTCAACCGCATCAAGAGGCCCGGCTGGCAAGTGACACTGTGCTGCCCGGAGCCCTCGGTCACGTCGATGAACGGCGTGATCGTGCATGCCCAGTCAAGCATTGCGGAGGCGAGTTCCGCCGATGCGGTCATCGTCGGCAGCGGCATCAAGACGCGGGAGATCGTCCAGGATCGCGAGCTCATGGCGGCGCTGCGCCTTGATCCGGCACGACAGCTCATCGGCGCTCAGTGCTCTGGCACGCTCGTGCTTGCGAAGCTCGGGATGCTCGGTAGCGTCCCGGCCTGCACCGATCTCACGACGAAGCCCTGGGTCCAGGAGGCGGGCGTCGAGGTGCTGAATCAGCCCTTCTTCGCGGCCGGGAACGTCGCCACCGCGGGAGGTTGCTTCGCGTCGCAGTATCTGGCGGCATGGATCATTGCTCGATCCGAGGGTGATGACGCCGCACGGGCCGCACTGCACTACGTTGCGCCGGTGGGGGAGAAGGATGAGTATGTTGCCAGGGCAATGAAGAACATCGCGCCCTACTTGTAGAGCAGCTGCACCAAGCCCAGGCTCAAGCCCGGAAAAACCAGCAGCAGCACCATGCGCACGAGGTCCCAGGCCAGGAAGGGCATCACGCCCTTGTAGGTCTCGTTCATCGGCACGTCTTTCGCGATGCCGTTGACGACGTAGACGTTCAGGCCCACGGGCGGCGCGATGAGGCCGAAGCTCACCGTCATCAGCACCAGGATACCGAACCAGATGGCCTTGCTTTCGGGCGCCAGGCCCATCAGCGGCAGTTGCATGATGGCCGGGAAGATGACGGGGATGGTCAACAGCATCATCGACAGCTCGTCCATCACGCCGCCGAGGAAGATGTAGAGCACCAGCACGGCACCGACGATCAGCAACGGCGCCACCGGCAGGTGGCCGACCCAGTCGGCTACCGCGGCCGGCATCGCGGTCAGGGCCAGGGCCGCATTGATCATGTCGGCGCCCAGGAAGATCATGAACACCATGGCACTGGTCTCGGCGGTGCCGATGAAGCTGCGGCGCAGGCCCGCCCAGGTCAGCTCGCGCTGGCCGAGGGCTGCGACGAAGGTGCCGACGGCGCCCACGGCCGCGCCTTCGGTGGGCGAGAACAGGCCGGCGTAGATGCCGCCGAAGACCAGCACGAAGATCACCACGATCGGCCAGATGCCCAGCAGGGCGCGCCAGCGCTCGGGCATCGGTACCGGCTCCGACGGGGGCGCTTGCTCGGGGTGGCGGCGGGCGATGAAGCCGACCACGGCGATGTAGCCGAACATCGCGATCAGGCCCGGCACCATCGCTGCGGCAAACAGCTTGGCGATGTTCTGCTCGGTCAGGATGCCGTACACCACCAGGGGCACCGACGGTGGTATCAGGATCCCGAGCGTGCCGCTGGCAGCGAGTGTGGCGGTGGAAAGGCGCCCGCTGTAGCCGTGGCGCTTCATCTGCGGATAGGCCACCTGGGTGATGGTGGCGGACGTTGCGACCGAGGAGCCGCAGACCGCGCCGAAGGCGCCAGCCGCCAGCACCGAGGCCATCGCCAGCCCGCCTCGGATGTGGCCGACGAAGGCGGCCGCGGCCTGGAACAGCGCGCGCGACAAGCCGCCTTGGGTCGCGAATTGCCCCATCAGCAGGAAGAGCGGGATCACGCTCAAGTCGTACACCGTGAGCCGCGCCACCGCGCTGCCCTTGAGCAGGTTCAGCAGGGCCGGCTCGCTGCTCATGGCCCAGTAGCCGAGCGCACCGGGGATGAACATTGCCGCGGCAATCGGCACCCGCACGGCCATCAGCAGCAGCATGCCGCCGAACATCGACAGGCCGACGCCGGTGGGCGTCATGCGCTCTCTGCCGGCGGCGTGTCGCCCAGCAGCAGGCTCATCGGTATGCCGCGGAAGTGCAGCCCCGCCTGCACCAGGGCCACCACGGTTGCCAGGGCCAGGCCGGGCGCCAACGACACGTAAACCCACCACATCGGCAGGCCGCGGATCATCGAGGTTTCACCGGCTTCGTACACCGCGAAGGCACCGACGCTGGTGCGCCAGGCCAGCAAGGCGCACATCGCAGCGATCAGCAGCGCGCCCGCGCCGTCGAGCCAGCGCAGCGGCCGTTGGTCCAGCTTTTGGGTGAAGAAGTCGACGATGATGTTGGCGCCGCGCAGCTGGCACCAGGGCAGGGCCAGCGAAATCGCCAGTGCCACGGCAAACTGGGTCAGTTCGACGTCGCCCTGGATCGGGCGGGTGGTCAGGCTGCGCAGGCTGATGCTCGTCACCACCAGCAAGGCCGCGCCGAACGCGATGGCCGAGCCGGCCATGGCGAATGTGGCGGCCATGCGGCGCAGCAGGGCAAGCATCGGCAGGTCTCCCTCAAAACAAGCGGCGCCGGCTGGGGGCGGGCGCCGCGCTCTTCGTCGTGGCTTCAGCTCACTTCTTGTACTTCACCAGCAGTTCGCGCGCTTCGGCCAGCATCGCCTTGCCATTGTTGCCGCGCTTGTCCATGTCGGTGATCCACTCGTCATAGAGCGGCGCCGAGGCCTTGACCCAGTTGTCGAGTTCGCTCGCCGGGATCATGTAGAAGGCGTTGCCGCGGTCCTGTGCGGCCTTGCGGCCGGCAGCCTGGCTGCCGTCCCAGATCTTGCCGATCTGCTGGCTCAGCGCGGCGCCGGAGTTGTTGTCGATCACCTTCTTCAGGTCGGCCGGCAGGCTGTCGTACTTGGCCTGGTTCATCGCGAACACGAACACGGCGCTGTACAGCGCCGCGCGCGACGGGTCGGTCTCGCTGTGGAACTTGACCATCTCCTGCAGCTTCAGCGAAGGCATCACCTCCCAGGGCAGCAGGAAGCCGTCGATGGTGCCCTTGCTTACCGCATCGGGAATCGCCGGCAGTGGCATGCCTACCGGCGAGGCGCCCAGCGCAGCCAGCAGCTTGTTGGTCTGGCGCGTCGGCGCGCGCATCTTCAGGCCCTTGAAGTCGGCCAGCGTCTTCACCGCATGTCCGTTGGTGTGCACGTAGCCCTCGTCGTGGACCCAGGTGGCCAGCAGCTTGGTGCCGACGAACTCCTTGGTCGAGTACTTGTTCATGTAGTCCCAGGTGGCGCGTGCACCGACCTCGGCCGAGTTGGTCATGAAGGGCAGCTCGAAGACCTCGGTCGTCGGGAAGCGCCCGGCGGTGTAGCCGGGCAGGGTAATGACGATGTCGTCGACGCCGTCCTTGACGCGGTCGACCAACTGCGGGGGGGTGCCACCGCCGCTCATTGCCGGAAGGATCTGGCACTTCAGCTTGTTGGCCGACTCGGCGGCGATCTTGTTGCACCAGGGCACGATCACCTGCACCGAGGCCATCGCCTGCGGGTTCCAGATGTGGTGGAACTTCAAGGTCACTTCCTGCGCCAGCGCAGGTACGGCTGCGGCAGCGGCCAGGGCGGCAATCAGGGTGCGGATCGGGGCCTTCATGGGTGTCTCCTGTGTGTGGACGGAAAGCGGAACTTCACTGCCAGACTTCGGCGGCGGTTTCGACGACCAGCCGCAGTTTGGCGCGCTGCGCCTCTAACGCGATGTTATTGCCATGCACCGTAGATGAAAACCCGCACTGCGGGCTCAGCGCCAGCTGTTCGAGCGGCGCGTATTTCGCCGCTTCGTCGATGCGCCGCTTCAGCGCATCCTTGCTTTCCATCGCACCGAACTTGGTCGTCACCAGGCCGAGCACGACGGTCTTGCCGGGCTTGAGGTAGCGCAGCGGGCGGAAGTCGCCCGAGCGCTCGTCGTCGTATTCCATGAAATAGGCGTCGAGCTGCATCTCCGACAGCAGGGCCTCGGCGACGGGCTCGTAGTTGCCGGCCGCGGCGTGCGAGCTCTTGAAGTTGCCGCGGCACAGGTGCATCGCCAGGGTCATGCCGGCGGGCTTCTTCGCCACCACCTTGTTGATGAAGCCGGCGTAGCGGTGCGGCAGCTCGTTCGGGTCGTCGCCGCGCGTGCGCGCGGCCTCGCGCATGCGCTCGTCGCAGAGGTAGGCCATGTTGGTGTCGTCCATCTGCACGTAGCGGCAACCGGCGTCAAAGAGCGACTGCAATTCGTCGGCGTAAGCCTGCGCCACGTCGTCGTAGAACAGCGGGTCGAGCTCGGGGTAGTGTTCCTTGCTGATACCGGCGCGGCCGCCGCGGAAGTGCAGCATGGTCGGGCTCGGGATCGTGACCTTGGGCGTCATGCCGGCCGCGACCTGCGACTTCAGGTACTCGAAGTCGGCGCGCTGGATGTTCTTCACATGCCGCACCTTGTCGATCACGCGCATCACCGGCGGCGCGAGCTCCTCGCTGCCGTCGGGCTTGCGGATCAGGGTCGGCAGGTCGGTCTTGACGCCGCCGATCTGCTCGAGGAAGTCGATGTGGAAATAGGTGCGGCGGAACTCGCCGTCGGTGATCGACTGCAGGCCCACGTCCTGCTGCATCTTGACGACCTCGGCGATGGCCTTGTCCTCGGCCTCGCGCAACTGCGCGGCCGTGATCTCGCCGCGCGCTTTCTGCTCGCGTGCATCGAGCAGGAACTTCGGGCGCAGGAAACTGCCGACGTGGTCGGCGCGAAAGGGGGGGTTCAGGCTCATGCGGTCTCCAGGGTGGGCAGGTTGTCGGGGCGCCAGGCCGAGTCGATGACGATGCCGGCGCCGTGATTCGGATCGACGACCCGCGACACGCAGGCACACAGGCGCTTGTTCTCGGCCTTCTCGGCGGCGCTGAAGAAGACGTCGCGGTGGTCGATGCGGCCGCGCAGCTCGATCACGTCGACCGCGCACAGACCGCACTCGCCGCGCAGGCAGTCGCTCAGGCACTGCACTCCATGAGCCTCTAGCATCTCGAGCAGCGAGCGATCGGCCGGCACCTCGAAGGCCAGGCCGTGGCGTGGCAGTTCGACGCGAAAGGGTTCGGCCGGCGCGCTGCCGGTGTTGCCGAAGGTTTCGAAGCGCAGGCTTTGCGGCAGGCGGCCGGCCGCGGCCCAGGCCGCCTGCACCGCGTGCAAGAGCGGCACCGGCCCGCAGACCAGCATCTGGCCGTTGCGCGGCAGCGCGGTGATCTCAACCGCGAGGTCGATCCGCTCGCCGCGCGCGTCGACGAAGCAGCGCAGCCGATCGCCGAGTAAAGCCTGCAGTTCGTCGCGGAAGACCAGTTCGTCATCGCTGCGCGCGGCATACACCATGCGAACGTCAACGCGGCGCCGTGCCAGGGCCAGCGCCATGCCGACGATCGGCGTGATGCCGATGCCGCCGGCCAGCAGCAGGGTCGGCACGGCGCTGGTGGGCAGCTCGAAGTGGTTGTCGGGGGCCAGCACCGGCAGCGCATCGCCGACCTGCAGGCGCCACATAAAGGCCGAGCCGCCGCGACTCGGTTCGGCGCGCTTGACGGCGATGCGCCAGTCGGTAGCGGAGGGAAGGCCGACCAGCGAGTAGCGGCGTTCGTCGGGGCGGCCGTCGGCGTGCATGACCTGCACGCGCAGGTGGCTGCCCACGGTCCAGGCCAGCGGTGGGCCGTCGGCGTGCAGCGTGATCTCGCGGACCGTCGGGCTCAGCTCGCGCAGCGCGACGACCTGTGCGCGGAGCCAGGCGCGGTCGGCCGCGATCACCGCACGACTCCGCGACGCCGGATCAGGCTCGCCCCCGGCAGGCGCTGCAGCGCCCGCTGGTTCTGCAGCACCGCGGCCAGGTTCTGCTGCGCGTTGCGCGCATGTTCCTGCATGAGGGCCTGGGCGCGCGCGCCTTCGCGCTGCCCGATGGCCTCGACCACCGCGTGGTGCTGGTCGTGCGCGATGACCAGGCGGTCGCGCGCCTGCGGCCCGCTGCTGTGGACCATGACGAAGCCGTTCGGCGAGGCGAAGGGCAGGGTCACCACGCGTTCTATCTGGCGCTGCACCAGGGCGCTGCCCGACATCTCGGCCAGCAGCGCATGGAAGCGTGCGTTCTGCGTCACGTAGCGCGAGAACGAGGCCTCCGTGAGCTTCGGTGCGGCGAGCAGGTCGTCGATGCGCGCCAGGCAGTCGCGCATGTCGGCCAGCATGCCCGGCGCAACGCCGCGCTCGGCAGCCAGGCGTGCGGCCAGGCCCTCGAGCGTGCCGCGCAGCTCGATCGCGTCGCGGATGTCGGCTTCGGAGAAGTCGCGCACCACGAAACCGCCAGAAGGGAGGGCTTCGAGAAGGCCTTCCTCCTGCAGCCGCACCAGGGCCATGCGGATCGGCGTGCGCGACATCGCCAGGCGCTCGACCATCGCCAACTCGGCGATGCGCTCGCCGGCCTTCAGTTCGCCGCCGACGATCAGCTCGCGCAGCATCAGCTGCGCGCGTACGGATTGCGACGCGCCGGCACTGTCGCCGTCGTGGCCCGCCGCGTTGACGCTGCGCAGCATCAGCCTTGCACCTGGGCCGGCACAGGCCGCAGCGGGATCACCGGCCGGCCCGGCGGCTTGCCCGCGGCCTCGGCGGCGATCAGGCCATCGATCAGGCGCCGCGCCCACAGCGAGCCGGCGTCGATGTTCAGGTTGTGGAAGGGCTGGCCGGGGCGGGCGTCGATGGCCCGCTGCTGCGCCTCGAGCACCAGTTCGTCTTCGCGGAAGATGCGCGCCACGCCTTCGCGCAGCTCGTGCGTCAGGCGCTGTTCGTGCAGGTCGTAGTTGCGCGCGAAGGCCCAGAAATAGTGGCAGCTGCCGTCGGTCTCGGGCGTGATGGTGTTGAGCACATAGCCGTTGACGCCGCGGCTGCGGTCTCCGGCCTTGGCGCCGCTGCCGGCCTCGGCCACGCCGACGTCGATGGCCACCGTGCAGGGCGCCTCGAAACGGATGATCTGCCAGCGGTCGACCGGCCCGCTGTAGCCGCGCGCATGCTGGATCTGCCCGGCCCAGAACGGCGGCGGGGTGATGCCTTCCATCCAGCGCGTGACGGTCGCGGTGCGGTCGCCATGGGTGGCGACGAAGGGCGCCTCGGCGACTTCGCGGCTGCCGATCGAGCTGCCGTGCACGAAGGTCTCGTGCGTCAGGTCCATCAGGTTGTCGATCACCAGGCGGTAGTCGCACTTCACGGTGATGCGCTTGCCGTCGCCGGCCCAGGCCGCATCGTCGTTCCACGACAGGTCGGGCACCAGGGCCGGGTCCGCCAGCGCCGCGTCGCCGGGCCAGACCCAGACGAAGCGGTGCTTCTCCAGCACCGGGTAGGCGCGCACGCAGGCCGAGGGCGGCACGGTCTCCTGCGACGGCATGTGGGTGCACAGGCCGTCGGCGTTGTACACAATGCCGTGGTAGCCGCAGACCAGCTCGTCGCCCTCGAGCCGCCCCATCGAGAGCGGCAGCAGGCGGTGCCAGCAGGCGTCCTCGAGCACCGCGACGCGCCCATCCGACTGCCGGTACAGAACGAGAGCCAGGTTGCAGATGGTGCGCGCCAGCAGCTCGTGCCGGACCTCGACGTCGTAGGCCGCGGCGTACCAGGCGTTGAGGGGGAAGGTCGTCATTGCGGAGCCCGTGGCTCTGAAATGTATACAACCTGCATTCTGCCGAGCTGTCGGCCGTCGCAACCCCTGACAAACCCTCAATCGACCGGTGCCGGTGCCTCGCGCACTGGGTCGCGCGCCGGCGAGCCGAACTGCGCCAGCGCGACGCCGGCGAGGGTCAGTGCCGCGCCACCGAGCTTGACCGCGCCGTAGCGTTCACCGGTCAGGCCCCAGGCCACCAGGCCGGCCACCGGCGGCATCAGGTACATCAGCGGCGCGCTGCGCGCGACGCCGCGAACGGCATTGACCCAGCCCCATACCATCCAGCCGAGGAAGGCCGAGACTAGCGAAGCCCACAAGGCGCCGACCCAGATCCAGAGGCCGACCTGAGACCAGTCCACGGCCAGGCCCGCAGGCAGGCTGATGGCCACCACCGGAGCGCTGCCGAGCAGGGTCGCATAGGCCATCACCAGCACGCCGCCATGGCGCTGGATCAGCGGCTTGGCCGCGACGGTGTAGTAGGCGAAGAAGCCGGAGGCGACCAGCAACGTCAGGTCCCCGCCGCTGGCGCGCCACTGGCCGCCGAGCAGTTTGTCGGAGAGGAACACGAGCACCCCGCACATCGCCACGGCCACGCCGATGACCTGCGAGCGGGCCAGCGTCTCCAGGCCGTGCCAACGCAGGATCAGCAGGGTGAAGATCGGCCCGCAGGCCAGGATCAGCGAACTGGAGAACGCGGTCGACCAGTGGATGCCGTAGGTGACCATCGTGACGTGCAGCAGGTGCCCGGCGATGCCCAGTTTGAGCAGGGCCCACAGATCGCTCCTCGTCACGCGCGGCCAATGCAGGCCGTGGTGCCAGCACAGCAGCAGGGCGGCGGCGGCGGGCAGCAGCAGGTAGCGCAGGAACAGGAAGCCACCCGGCTGCAGCGCAACGAAGACGGCCTTCTGCACGCTGAAGTTGGCACCCCAGACCACGATCAGCACCAGCGCCGCCCACAGGGCCTGGCGCTGGCGTCGCTCCGGGTCGGCGGCGAACTCCATGAGGCCAGTGTCCCCCAGGATGCGCGCGCCTCAGGTCGCTCGTCGCACAAGTCCCTTCAGTGCGCCGGTGGCCAGCGCGGTGCCGAGCAGGATCACCACACAGCCGACGAGCATCGTCGGCGTCAGGGACTCGCCCAGGAACAACGCACCCCAGAGCAGGCCGAATGCCGGGATCAGGTAGGTGACCGAGACCGCGCCGGCCGCGCCCAGGTTGGCGATCAGTCGGAAGTAGAGCAGGTAGGCCAGCGCGGTGCACAACACCGCCAGTCCGACAGCGCTGGCCCAGGCCAGCGCGCTGGGCGGCGTGGCGGGCCACAGCCACCAGGCCGGCAGGGCCAGCGCGACCGTGGCCGCGAGCTGGCTGCCCGCGGCCACCGCCATCGGCGCCACGCCCTGCAGGTGGCGCTTGACGTAGTGCGCCGCGAAGCCGTAGCACAGGGTCGCGAGCAGGCAGGCCGCGATCGCGACGCCGGCACTGACGCCTTGTTCACCGGGCTTGAGGCTCGCCTTGTCCCAGGCCAGCCAGAGCACGCCGGCAAAGCCGATCGCCAGGCCAAGCGTGCGGGCGCGGCTCAGCCGTTCGCCGAGCCAGACCCAGGCGATCAGGGCGCCCCACAGCGGGGCGGTGGCATTGAGGATCGCCGACAGTCCGGTATTGATGGCCAGCGCGGCGATGCTGAACAGCACGAAGGGCAAGGCGGAATTGATCACGCCGACGAAGGCGATCGTGCGCCAGTGGGCACGCAGGGCCGCGGCCTGGCCACGCCACAGCAGCAGCGGCAACAGCAGCGCCGACGCCAGCCCTACGCGCAGCGCCGACAGGGTGACCGGCCCGAACTCGGCTGCACCCAGGCGCATGAACAGGAAGGACGCGCCCCACAGCGCGCCCAGCGCGAGCAGCTCGCTGCCGTCCCGCGCCTTCATGCCAGCAGCACGCCTTCGTGCCGCAGCAGGTGCTCCTTGCGCGGCAGGCCACCGGCATAGCCGGTCAGCGAACCGTTGGCGCCGATGACGCGGTGGCAGGGCACCAAGATCGACACCGGGTTGCGCCCCACCGCGCTACCCGTCGCGCGTGCGGCCACGCCGCCATGGTTGTCGCGCGACACCGCGTCGGACCCGGCCTGGACGGCCACCTCGCCGTAGGTGCGCGTGCGACCGAAGGGGATCGTCAGCAAGGCCTGCCACACCGCGCGCTGGAACGGGCTACCGTGCAGATCGAGCGTGACGCCCTGCGGCGCGGGCTCGCGGCCGGCCCAGTAGGCGTCGAGCCAGCGCTGCATGGCCAGGATGTGCGGCTGGCGCGCATTCACCGGCGCATCCAGTGCGCCCGGGTGATGGGTCTGGTCGTCGAACCACAGCCCGGCGATGCCCCGCGCCGTGGCCAGGGCGGTGAGCGGGCCGATGGGCGAGTCGATCACTCCCTGTGCCAGCAGCGGCACCCCGCCGAAGGCCTGGCGGATCGTGGTCATCGAGCTCTTGGTCGGTGCTGTTGTCATCGTCGTTGTCATCATCATGTTCCGGTCTCCAGGGATTGCCACAGCCGCATCACTGCGTACGAGCGCCAGGGGCGCCAGGCTTCGGCCTGCGCCGCGACGACTTTCAGGTCGCGCGTGCCAAGGGCGTTCATGACGCCGATGTCACTGGCTGGGAAGGCATCGGGCCAGGCCAGCGCGCGCATCGCGATCAGCTGCACCGTCCACTCGCCGACTCCGGGCAGTGCGCGCAGGGCGTCGAGCGTGCTGTCCAGTGGCGCCCCGCGGTGCAATCCGATGCGCCCGGCCTGCACCTCGCGCGCCAGGGCCTGCAACGCGCCGACGCGCTGGCGCACGATGCCCAAGGTGCCGATGTCTTCGGCACTCGCATGGGCCAACTGGCGCGCCGAGGGGAAGAGCCGTGTCAGGTCGGCGAAAGGGGTGCTGATCTCTTCGCCGAAGCGGGCTACCAGGCGCGCCGTGAGCGTGCGCGCCGCGGCCACCGTGACCTGCTGGCCGAGGATCACGCGCACCGCGATCTCCCAGCCGCACAGGCCGTTCGGCACGCGCATGCCCGGCACGCCGGGCAGCGCCGCGAGTGCGGCGTCGATCTGGGCCGGATCGGCATCCAGGTCGAGTGCCTGGCGCAGCCGCTGGACCAACGCGCCGAGCGCCGGCACCAGGCCCGGCGCGACGGCCAGTTCGACCTCGCAGCGTGCCGGCACGAAGCGCGCCGCCAGCCAGCCCGCGAGGCGTCGCCCTTGGTGCTGCCAGGCGAGCGTGCGGCGCAGCGTCAGCGTCTCGGGATCGACCGCCTCCACGCCGGTGACCCGACGCGCGGCGAAGAAGCGGAGCACGCCGTCCACGTCATAGGGCGGCCGATAGGCCAGGCGCAAGATCGGGCCTGGCACCTCGGCACCGACCTCGGACTTCGCGCGGCCATTCGTGCGGCCCTGCGTGCGGAGCGCGACCGTCTGGATGCGTGCCTTGCGCAAGGCGCTCGGCGCCAGGCGATAACGCTCAATGAAAGCAGCGTTGAAGCGGCGCTGGCTGCCGAAGCCGGCGGCCAGGGCCACGTCGCCCATCGCCAGTTCGGTGTCGGTCAGCAGCTGCTTGGCCAGCAGTAGGCGTTGTGTCGTCAGGTAGTCGATCGGTGTCACGCCATGTGCGGCAGCGAAGATGCGGCGCAGGTGCCGGTCGGTGACGCCGAGCCGGGCGGCCACGGCCGGCAGCGCCACGTCGTCGCCCTCGCGCGCCGCGGCGTCGAGCATGCGCGCCGCGTGCTGGGCCAGCACCTGGGGCGAGTCGACCAGGGCCAGGCCGGGCGCCAGCTCGGGCCGGCAGCGCAGGCAGGGCCGGAAGCCGGCGGCCTCGGCGCTCGGCGCGTTGGCGTAGAAGCGGCAGTTGCGCTGCATCGGCGTGCGCACGCGACACACCGGCCGGCAGTACACGCCGGTCGATGTGACGCCGACGAACAGGCGTCCGTCGAAGCGCGCATCATGCGCGACGATGGCGCGGTAGGCGCTGTCGCCATCGATGTGCGAGGGGCTGTTCGGTCCAACATCCATGCGGCCATGATAGGCGGCACGCCGCGCCGCCTTCGCCGTTTTCGGACCTGTGCCTGAAAGGGCAGAATGCCCCCCGTTGCATCGAGACACCATGCCCAACGAAGCTGCTGAACCGCACCTCGAGTCTGTGCCTGCCAAGCACGGCAGCCTGCGGCGCTTTCGGGCCCAGCTCTTCGCCGTCCTGCACGCACCGGATGCCGGCAACGCGGCTGCGCGTTGGCTCAACTACTTCCTGGCCGCACTCATCATCGCCAATGCGACCTCGATCACGCTGGAGACCATGCCCGGTGTCAGCCCATCGGTGATCCAGATGCTGCGCTGGTTCGAAGGGGTCTCGACCGGCATCTTCATAGTCGAGTACATCGCCCGGGTCTGGACCTGCGTCGAGCAACATCGCCTGGCAAGTCCGGTGGCCGGACGCCTGCGCTTCATGCGCCAGCCGCTCTCTCTGCTCGACTTGATCGCCATCGCCACCTACTGGACGCCTTGGGATCTGCGCTTCCTGCGCGTGGTGCGCCTGGTGCGCCTGTTGAAGATCTTCCACCTCTACGAATTCGAGGCCGCGCTGGACCGGCTCTCGGTGTCGCTGTCGCGGCGCAAGGAGCTGCTGCTCGTTTCGGTTGTGCTGATGGCCGTGTTCGTCTACCTCGCGGCGTCCCTGCTGTACCAGATCGAGCATGCGCGCCAGCCCGACGTCTTCTCCAGTGTGCCCACAACCTTCTGGTGGGCCACCGTGACCTTCAACACCATCGGCTACGGCGACATGGTGCCCCTGACGTCACTCGGGCGCCTGTTCGCCGGCCTGGTCTCGGTGTTCGGCATCGGCGTGTTTGCGCTGCCCACGGCCATCGTCATCGCTGCGATCATCGAATCCAGCGCGACCGGCTCACCTTACGTCTGCGAGGCCTGCGGGCACCACGGCATCACGGCGCACTCGCACGAGCACAAGCGCTGATCGGGGACAGTCGGCGCGATGAATCGCATGGCCTGCGCCGGCGCTGCCTACAATCGCCGCCGGCATCAGGAGACACGCCCATGCAAGTCGACGCATCGATCTTCAAGGCCTACGACATCCGTGGCGTGGTAGGCAGGACTATCGACGAGGCTTTCGCCGAACAGCTCGGGCGCGCGTTCGGTTCGGAGGCGGTGGCCGCGGGCGAGAAGGCGATCGCGGTCGGACGCGATGGTCGGCTCTCGGGGCCGGGGCTGTCGGCGGCGCTGATGCGCGGCCTGGCCATGACCGGGCTGGACGTCGTCGACCTCGGTCCGGTGACGACCCCGATGCTGTACTACGTCGCCGCCACGCGCGGTGCGCACGGCTGCCGCTCGGGCATCCAGGTCACCGGCAGCCACAACCCAAAGGACTACAACGGTTTCAAGATGGTGCTGGCCGGGCGCGCCATCTACGGCGATGACATCCAGGGCCTGCGCCAGCGCATCGAGGCCGAGCGCTACACGGTAGGCAAAGGGCGCATCGCCAAGATGAACATCGGGGCCGAGTACCGCGCGCGCATCGTCGGCGACGCCAGGCTGGCGCGCAAGATGAAGATCGTCGTCGACTCGGGCAATGGCATTCCGGGCGCGTCGGCCCCGGGCATCCTGCGTGCGCTGGGCTGCCAGGTCGACGAGATGTACTCCGAGGTCGACGGTGATTTCCCGAACCATCATCCAGATCCGAGCAAGCCGGAGAACCTGGCCGATCTGATCCGGCGCGTGAAGAACACCGATGCCGAACTTGGCCTGGCCTTCGACGGCGATGGCGATCGCCTGGGCGTCGTCACCAAGGACGGCCAGATCATCTACCCCGATCGGCAGCTGATGCTGCTGGCCACCGACGTGCTTTCGCGCAACAAGGGCGCCACCGTGATCTTCGACGTCAAGAGTTCGCAGCGCCTGGCGACGGCCATCCGCGCTGCCGGCGGCGTGCCGATGATCTACAAGACCGGGCACTCGCTGATCAAGGCCAAGATGGCCGAGATCAAGGCACCGATCGCCGGCGAGATGAGCGGCCACATCTTCTTCGGCGAGCGCTGGTACGGCTTCGACGATGCCACCTACACCGCAGCGCGCCTGCTCGAGATCCTGTCGCGCAGCGAAAACCCGAGTGCAGTGCTCAACGCGCTGCCGACCAGCTTCAACACCCCCGAGCTGAACGTGCCCTGTGCCGAAGGCGAGCACCACCGCATCGTGGCCGACCTGCAGGCCCGAGTCGCCGACGGTCGCCTGAGCTTTGCCGGCGCCGAGGTCAACGTCATCGACGGCCTGCGAGTCGACTGGCGCGACGGCTTCGGCCTGATCCGCGCCTCCAACACCACGCCGGTGCTGGTGCTGCGTTTTGAGGGCCATACCGGCGCCGCACTGCAGCGCATCGAGCAGTTGATGATGGGCGTGCTGAAGAGCGTCAAGCCCGATGCGAGCATCACGGCGGCCGCGCACTGATGCTCGCGCTGCTCGTCCGCTGGCTCTATTCGTTCGCACTCTGGCTGTTGACGCCGGTCTACCTGGCGCGGCTGTGGTGGCGCGGCCGGGCCGAGCCGGCCTACCGCAAGCGGCTCGGCGAGCGCCTGGGCCGCTACGCCTTGCCGCCGCGGCGCGGGCAGGGTGGGGTCGTCTGGGTGCACGCGGTGTCGTTCGGGGAAACGCGCGCCGCAGCGCCGCTGGTGCAGGCCTTGCGTGCGGAGCTGCCGCAGATGCGTCTGCTGCTGACCTGCAGCACGGCGACCGGCGTTGCCGCCGGGAACGACCTGCTGCACCCTGAAGACGATCAGGCCTGGTTTCCCTACGACACCCCGGGTGCGGTGCGGCGTTTCCTCAAGCGCTACCGCCCGGCTGTTGGCGTGATCATGGAAACGGAGATCTGGCCCAATGTGATGCACAAGGCGCGCGCCTCGCACGTGCCGATGGTGCTGGCCAATGCGCGCCTGTCGGCCAGGAGCCAGCGCAAGGGACGGCGCTTCGACATGTTGCTGCGCCCGGCCCTGGCCTCGTTCAACCGCGTGCTGGCGCAGACACCGCGCGATGCGCAACGCCTGCGGGAGTCGGGCGCCAAGCCGGTGGAGGTTTGCGGCAACACCAAGTTCGACATCACGCCACCGCCCAAGCTGCTGGCCCGCGGGCAGCAGTGGCGCCGGGCATTGCCGCGCGCCGTGGTGCTGATGGCCGTCAGCCGCGAGGGCGAAGACCAGCCCCTGCTGGACGCCTGGCGCGCGCTGCCGGAGCCGCGACCACTGCTGGTGGTCGTGCCACGCCATCCGCAGCGCTTCGACGAGATTGCGGCCCTGATCGAGCGCAACGGCTTCTCGCTTCAGCGGCGCAGCAACTGGGCCGACACGCCCTCACCCGAAGCTGCGGGCGCCGACGTCTGGCTCGGCGACACGATGGGCGAGATGCCCCTGTACTACGCGCTGGCCGACGTGGCCCTGCTCGGCGGCAGCTTCGCGCCGCTCGGTGGCCAGAACCTCATCGAAGCCGCGGCGTGCGGCTGCCCGCTGGTGCTGGGCCCGCACACCTTCAACTTCGAGGATGCCGCCCACCTGGCCATCGAAGCCGGCGCGGCCGTGCGCATGAAGGACCTGCACCACGCCGTGCGCCGCGCCGTAGCTCTGGCCAATGACCCGCGGCGCAAGGACTGGGTTGATGCTGCACTGTCCTTTGCCGGGGGCCATCGCGGCGCCACCGAACGCATGGCGCAGCGCATCGCGATGCTCTTGACGGGCCTTGATTCGGCCTGACCGACACGACCGCAAGCCGTGCGCGGGTCGCGCAGGCGGTGCCCGGCGGGGGCTCCCACTGAGCTCCCACTGAGCGCCGACAGACCCCAGCGATGGAAGCCGGAGGGCCACACTCAGGCTCGACTTGCCGCAGCCTCGCGCGCCAACTGCTTCCATAGGTTCCACGGCCGCTCGGCTTGCCCTTCGGTGGAGATGCGGGCCGCGTCGGCTTCCGCGGGCGTGAGGTATTGCACTTCGCCGAGCGGCAGCGATTGCAGCAGCAGCTTGGCGTTGACTTCGGTGTACACGGCCCGGTAGACCGCGATGCGCAGCGACTCGCCCACCACGGTGCAGCCGTGGCCGCGCATCAACACCACCTGCTGCCCGCCGAGCGATTGCGCGAGCGCCGTGCCGAGCCCGCGGTTGCGGATCAGCAGGTCGCTGCCGTCGCCGGCGCTGTCGCGGATTTCGAATTGCGCGGCCCCGCTGCCCAGGAAGCCGCACATGTGGCACACCGGTTGCAGCGTCGCACCCTTGACCAGGCCGAAGGGCAGTACGGCGGGCGAGTGGTTGTGCACCACGGCCATCACGTCGGGCCGAACCCGGTAGATCTCGCTGTGGATGTAACGCTCGAGGTACTGGCGTGGGGGATCGATGCTGACGGGCTCACCGTCGGCCACGTCGTACTCGAGCATGTCGGCCGCGCCCACCAGGCCAGGCGCCAAGTTGCGCGCCAGCAGGAACCGGTCGCTGCGTTCGCCCAGGCGCGCGCTGACATGGCCGAAGGCGTCGACGATGCCCTGGTGGAACAGGATGTGGTTGGCGTCGACCAGGTCGTCGATCAGCTGTGCGCGGGGCGTTGCGGTGTTCATGCAGTCCAGGGTATTCCGAGTTGTGGGGCGGGTCGCAGCACCGCTAGGCTCGCGCTTTCGAAGTTCAGGAGGCAGGCCATGAAAATCAAGCCGATCGGTGCCGCGATGCTGTGGCTGGCAGCCCTCAGTGTGGCGCATGCGCAGACGGACTGGCCGGCGAAGACGGTCACCGTCGTCGTGCCGTCCTCACCTGGTGGTGGAACAGACACCTATGGCCGCCTGCTGGCGCAGGCCCTCACCGAGCAGCTGAAGCAGAGCTTCGTCGTCGACAACAAGCCCGGTGCGAGCGGCGCCATTGGTGCCACTGCGGTGGCCAAGGCCGAGCCCGACGGCTACACCATGCTGGTGGCGTCGAACTCGTCGCTCGGCATCAACCCGGTGCTGTACAAGAGCCTGCAGTACGACGTGGCGCGCGATTTCGCGCCGGTGACGCGCGGCGTGATCGCGCCGATGGTTGTCGTGGCCCATCCGGATGCCAAGGCGAAGACACTGGCCGCCCTGATGGAGCGCGGCAGGAAGGAACCTGCTGCGCTGTTCTACGGCACGGCCGGCGTGGGCAGCCCGCTCTACATCGGCGTGCGCATGATCGAAGAGGCCAGCGGCGCGCGCTTCACGCACGTGCCCTACAAGGGTGTCGGGCCGGCCTACACCGATCTGCTCGGCGGTCGCCTGCAGTTCATGCTCACCGATCTGGCCAGCGTGCGCCAGTACATCGACACCGGCAAGTTGCTCGCCCTGGCGGTGACCGACAAGACCCAACTCCTGCCCGGTGTGCCGACCCTGGCCGAGGCGGGCGTGCCCGGCATCAAGGCCTTCACGGCGTTCTCGGTCCTGGTGCCAGCCAAGGTGGCACCGGCCATCGTCAAGCGCATGGCGGACGAAATCGCCAAGGCGATGAAGAGCCCGGCCCTGGCGGCCAAACTCGAACAACAGGCCCTGTTGCCGGTGTTCGACACACCGGACCAGTTTTCGGCCTCGCTAAAGGAAGAGCAGCAGAACTGGGGCGCGTTCATCCGCGCGCACAACATCCAGCCCGACTGAGGCCGGGTCTCAGGCGCGCAGCAAGGACAGAGCGCGCACCGCGGCCGAGTCGGGGAACACCGCCTGCTCGATCAGCGCGCCGGGGATGCGCAGGTGATCGCCGAGCACCCCTTTGAGCACGCTGCGCAGATCGGTGGTCACGCGCAGGTCACGCCCTTCGAAGCGCTGCGCGCGCGCCAGCCCGGGCCAGTCGGCCAGCACGCGGCCGCCTTGGACCGCGCCACCGAGCACGAAGGCGGCCCCGCCGCTGCCGTGGTCGGTGCCCTGGGTGCCGTTGACGGCGACCTCGCGGCCGAACTCAGTGGCGACGACGACGACGCTGCGAGACCAGGCGTTGCCGAGCGCATCGCGCAAGGCGGCCAGAGCCATGTCGAGCGTGCGCAGGTTGTTGACCAGGGCACCGGCCGGCGCGGCCTGGTTGGCGTGGGTGTCCCAACCGCCCATTTCGAGCACCGCGACGCGCGGGCCCTGGGCAGCACCGATCAGCTCGCCGGCCTTGCACGCCAGCGCGGTCGTTGCCGCGCGGCCGCCGCCCTGCACCGGGCCTTCGTTCATGCCCGGCTGCTGACGCAGCGCCTTGGCGCGAGCCAGGGCCTGGGCCAGGGCGGCGTCGCCGGCATAGAGGAACTCGAGCCGCGCCAGCAGGTCGGCCGAGGGTTCGGGCAGTGCCGAGGGGGCCCAGGTGTCGATGCGTTCGGTGCCGCGCAGCAACAGCGGCACCGCGGTCGTCAATGCCAGACCGGCGCGGCCCTGGGCGGCGAGCGCGCGCCCGAGCCAGCCGGTGGCCAGTTCGTGCGGCTGGTTGCCGCCCGACTCGAGCACCTGCTGCGCGTCGAAGTGCGAACGTTCCCGGTAGGCCAGTCCAGTGGCATGCACAACGACCAGTTCGCCGCTGCGGTACAGGCCGTGCAGTGCCGGCAGCGACGGGTGCAGCGCGAAGGGCGTCCCATCGAGCTGCAGCGGCGGCGCACCGAACTGGGCCAGGGGGCCACGCGCGGCAGCGAAGTCCGGATCGCCGACGGCGGGCACCGCGCTCAACCCGTCCAGGCCGCCGCGCAGCAACACGAAGACGAAGCGCGGATCGTCGGGGCGCGCGCCGGCCGCAGGGGCGGCCAGGGCCAGACAGATCGGTGAGGCCAATGCGGCCGCGCCGAGCAACCAGTGGCGGCGAGACAGGGGTGTCGTTTCGTGCCTCATCGTCGTTGGAGTTCGGGCGACAGCAGCAGCAGCGCCAGTGCCTGCGGCGCGTCGGCAGCCCGGTCGATCTGGCGCGCGCTGCCGGGTGTCAGCAGCGGACCCAGACTGGCCTGTGCCAGCGCGCGCGCATCGACCTGGCCGCTGACCCGATCGGCCATGCGCGTGGCCCACTCGACGCGTTTCCACACCGCGTCGGGCCCGAGCCATTCCTGCGCCTGGTCGGGCCAGCCGGCGGGCGAGGGTGCCGCCTGCACGCGCTGGCCAAGAACGGCAATGCCGGCGTCGGCCTGGCGCTGGAAGGCGACGTGTCCCTGGCGCAGCACGCGCAAGCAGCTCAGCACCCACTCCTCTGGGCTCTTCAGCTTGACTGGCGCGGGCTGCCAAGGTTCGGGTGCTTCGAGCAGGCTGCGGTAGACGCTGGGCAGGTCGCCGTCGCTGCGCAGGTAGCTCTGCGTGAGCCGTTCCACCAGAGCCGGCGGGGGCTCGTCAGCGACAAAGTGCATGGCCAGCTTGTTGGCGATGAACCGCGCGGTGGCCGGGTGGCGGGCCAGATCGCGCAGCACCTGACCGAGCGACTCGCCGCCTTCACGGTAGGACTTGCCGAGCACGGCCTTGTCGCCCGGTTCATGCCAGACGGGCTCGAAGCGCGTCGGGCTTGCCTCTCCTGCCGAAGCAGTCATGTAGGCCGAGGCCGGCACGCGCCAGCCCGTGAGCACGGCCGCGAAGGCGGTCACGTCGGCCTGGGTGTAGACGCCGGCGCGCGCCGCCGCCGCGCCGAGCGTGTGGAGTTCGAGCACCTCGCGCGCCAGGTTCTCGTTCAGGCCGGTGATGCGCGGCGCCTCGCCGTCGGCCGCCCGCCGCGCCAGGCGCTCGACCAGTCGCGAATGCGGCCCGGCGGACTGCTCGTTGTCCAGGTAGCGCAGCATCGCGGGGTGGGTGACCGCGGCGCGCAGCAGGTCTTCGAAGCGGCCAGCGATGTGCGGGCGTATCGCCTCGCGCTCAAACGCGCCGACCAGGCCACGCGCGCTCGCCTTGGCCATCGAGACGGTGAAGTGATTGGCCCAGAACAGGGCCAGGCGCTCGGCGAAGGGCCGCTCGGTGAGGGCGGCCGTGGCGAGGCGGGCGCGCGTGTCGGCCTGCACCAGGTGGCGGAAGTGCTCGCCGAATTGCTGCTCGGACGAGCGCGCATCGCCCTCGCTCATGCTCAGGGGTCCGGCCGTCTGCCGCTGCTGACGTCGCAACTGGACGTATTCGGCATGGCGGCGCAGGCCCTCCGCGGCGGTGGGCAGGGTCTCGAGCGTGCTGCTGCGTTGCGGGTCGGCCGCACCGATCTGGCCAGCCAGCCAGGCGCGCGGGTCGCCGCGCACGCTGCCGTCGAGATCGGCTTCGCCGAGGCCAAAGCGGTGGGCCGCGAGCGCGGCCTGTGTCGCTGGGGAGGGACCCATTTCGAGGCTCCTGCTTTACAGGCCCGAAGACTAGCGGGCGCGGAGCTCGGTGTCTTTCCAAGCCCGTCCCGTTTACCGAGCTTTACTTCAGCAGCAAAGCCTCTACGGCATTGACGTCGGTCGGGGTCAGGGTGCCCGACGCCTGGCGTAGGCGCAGACCGCCCAGCAGCACGTCGTAGCGCGCCTTGGACAGGTCACGCTGGGTCGTGAAGAGCTGGGTCTGCGCGTTCAGCACATCCAGGTTGACGCGCACACCGACCCGGTAGCCGAGCTGGGTCGCCTCGAGCGCGAGCTTGCTCGACGACTCCGCCGCTTCCAGCGCCTTGACCTGCGCCTGGCCCGACTGGTAGCCGAAGAAGGCGACGCGCGTGGCCTGGCCCACGCTGCGGCGCGCGGCGTCGAGGTCGTTGCGCGAGCGCTCTTCCAGCGACAGCGTCTCCTTGATGCGGTTTTGTACCGAGTAGCCGGAAAAGATCGGCACATTCAAGAGCACGCCCAGGCTGGCGCTCGAGGTGGTTCCGGTAGCGCCACCGCCGTTGATGCGGTTGGCGCCGACGCTGGCCAAGGCGTCGACTGTCGGTAGATGCCCGGCGCGCGCCTTGTCGGTTTCGAGGCGGGCGATTGCCAGGGCCAGGTCGGCCTTTCTCACGCTGGGGTGGTTGCCCTGCGCCACGACGACCCAGTCGTCGACGCCACTCGGCGCCAGTGCAGGCAGGGCCACCGGCACGGCCAGGGCCCGCGGCGTGACATTGCTGCGGCCGACGAGTTGGTCGAGTGCGATGCGCTTGGTGCGCAGGTCGTTCTCGGCCGCGATCTCGGTGGCCGTGCCGAGGTCGAAGCGGGCCTGCGCCTCGCGGGCGTCGGTGATGGTGGCCGTGCCGACCTCGAAGTTTCGCTTGGCCGATGCGAGTTGCTCGCCGGTCGCCTTCTTGCTGGCCTGGGCCGCGGCCAGCGAGTCCTGTGACACCAGGACGTCGAAGTAGGTCTGGGCCACGCGCACCAGCAACTCGTGCTCGGCGATCTGCAGGTCGGCGAGCGAGGACTCGAGCGCGCGCTCCGCCTGGCCGATCGTGGCGTCGTTGGCGCGGTTGAAGAGCGGCTGGCGGCCGGTGATCGAGAAGGCCGTGGTGGTCGCACCGAAGCTGCTGCCGCCGGGGTTGGTCACCGTCGGCGGCGGATCGGTCTCTGCACGCGTCAGGCTGCCCGCACCGCTGACATTGGGCCGGCGCAAGGCGTAGCTCTGGGCGGTGCGGTACTGCGCCGAATCGGCCTGCGCGCGCGCGGCGAGGTAAGCGGCGTCGTAGGCGCGGGCGGCCTCATAGACCTCCTGCAGGCTTTGGGCCCAGCTGCCGGCAGCGGCGGCCAGGGCGATGGTGGCCAGCACCAGGTGTCGCAAACGGGGCATTGAGGGTCCTCGCAGGTGTGTTCGGGGCAGGAAATTGCAGCGCGCTTTGTAGCCGTTGGCGCCGGCGCCGGCAGCAGGCATGCGATGAGTGGTCGGAAAGCGGGCGCCAAGTGCATCGGCAAGGTCAGAAGCGAAACGGCGCCGGCTCGGGAAACCCTTGCAGGCGTGGCGCTACTGTGTCGAACAGCTCTTCGGACTTGAACTGCGCCGGCGCCATGCGCGTGATCAGGGTGGCGCGCATCACCGGCTCTTCGCCGACGATCGCCACCAGGCGACCGCCGGGCTTCAGCTGGTCGAGCAGGGCCGGCGGCACCGCCGCCACCGAGCCCGACAGCACGATGAGGTCGAACGGTGCTTCGTCCGGCAGGCCGCGCGCGCCGTCGGCCTCGCGCA
This sequence comes from Pseudomonadota bacterium, assembly GCA_040384625.1. Lineage (GTDB taxonomy): Bacteria > Pseudomonadota > Gammaproteobacteria > Burkholderiales > Burkholderiaceae_C > CADEEN01. The sequence continues at coordinate 83,191 of JAZKIW010000015.1, forward strand.
CGCTGGCGTTGGTAATGCCGGCATGGCGCAGGTTGGCCGCGGCCATCGCCGCCAGCGACGGCCGCACTTCGAGCGTGATCACATGCTGCGCCCTGTGCGCCAACAGGGCCGCCATGAAGCCCGAGCCCGTGCCGACTTCGAGCACGCGCTCGTGGCGCGCCACGCGCAGCGCCTGCAGCAGGCGCGCTTCAACCTTGGGCGCCAGCATGGCCTGGCCATCGGGGAGCGGCACCTCGGTATCGAAGAAGGCCAGCCCGCGGCAGGCCGGCGGGACGAAGTCTTCGCGCCTGACGATCGCCAGCAGCGAGAGCACGCCTGGGTCGAGCACCTCCCAGGGGCGGATCTGCTGCTCGATCATGTTGAAGCGGGCGTGTTCGAAGTTCATGGTCCGGCGGAGGGTTTCAGGCCGATTTTATGGGGCGCCTGGGCCGCGCCGTCCGGTCCGGCTTCCGCAGCAGACCGCTGAGCACCAGTTCGACGTGATCGGCGATGAATTTCTGGGCGTCGATCGAATGCTGGGTGCAGGCGCCCAACGCATGCTTGTGCGTGCACAGCATGATCATCGGCAGCAGCAGCGAGTGAACCGCGCTCTCAACGTTGACGGCGCGAAACTCCCCGTTGGCGATGCCGCGCTGCAGGATGGTGCCGACTAACTGGTGCCCCGGCTCGATGACCTCGCGCACATAGAACTCGGCGATGTCGGGGAAGTTGCGCACCTCCGAGATGATCAGCTTGAAGGTGCCAGAGGCCGGACTGGCATAGGTCTGCTGCCACCAGGCCACGAGCATCTCGCGCAACACTGGCGCCATCGGGCCGTCGATGCGGCGCACCTCTTCGGCCGTGGCCGCGATGCGTGCCGACAGGTAGTGGCCGATCACCGCCTTGAGGAGCTCTTCCTTGCTCGGGTAGTAGAGATACAGCGTGCCCTTCGACACGCCGGCGCGTTGCGCCACCTCATCGATGCGGGTCGCAGCGAAGCCCTTTTCGACGAACAGGCTCAGGGCCGCCTCGAGCAGTTCGTGCGGACGGGCGTCCTTGCGCCGTTGTCGTGGCGTCGGACGTTGCTCGACGTTGGATGCGGGGGGAGGGGCGGGTGACATCTGAATTAATGACTGACTGGTCAGTAATGTAAGCCAGCGCCATCCGCCGGTCAATCCGGGCCGACTCCTAGAATCGGGCGCATGGACCGCCGTTTGGCCGTGTTGACCGTCGCTGCAACCGTGCTCGGACCGGGTGGGCTTGCCGGCTGTGCCCTCGTCGGTGGGCCGCGCACCCTGACCCTGTCGCAGGCCGATCTGCAAAGATCGATCGAGCGCCAGTTTCCGCTCCAGCGTCGCCTGTTCGAGGTTTTCGAGATCCAGGTCGCGCGCCCACTGGTGCGCCTGCTGCCCGAGCTCAACCGCGTCGCCACCGAACTCGATCTGGTGGCCACCGAGCGCCTGGGCGGGCGCAGCGTGCGCGGCAGCCTGGCGCTGGACTACGCCCTGCGCTACGAGGCGAGCGATGCCAGCATCCGGCTGGCGCACGTCCAGGTCCAGGACGTGCGCCTGGAGCTAGGCGGCGGTCCGCTCTCGCCCTCGCGCGCCCGCATCGGCGCCTTGCTGGCCGAGCGTCTGCTCGACGACTTCGTCCTGTACCGCGCCGACGCCGAACGGCTGCGCCTGTTACAGCGCGCCGGCGTCACGGGAGCCGAGATCGCGGTGACCGGGCGCGGCATCGAAGTCCGCTTCGCCGAGCCTGGCTAGCCCGCAGAACCCGCCCGCTATCATCAGCCGCCTTGGCGCTCGACCGGCTGCGAGCCAACACAACAGGAGTTGCCGTGGAGTGGATCGTGCTGGCCAAGGCGGCGGTGATGGGCGTCGTCGAGGGGCTGACCGAGTTCCTCCCGATCTCGTCGACGGGGCATCTGATCCTCACCGCCTCGTTGCTCGACTTCCGTGGCGCCAGCGTGAAGGTCTTCGAGGTCGCAATCCAGACCGGGGCGATGCTGGCGGTGATCTGGGAGTACCGCGAACGCCTGCTGCGCACCGTCGCCGGCCTGGCAACCGAGGCCCAGGCGCAGCGCTTTGCGCGCAACGTGCTGATCGCTTTCATCCCGGCCGTGGTCTTCGGCCTGGCCTTGGGCAGCGCGATCAAGGCCCACCTGTTCCATCCGGTGCCGGTCGCGCTGGCATTCGTGATCGGCGGCGTGATCATCCTGTGGGTCGAGAAGCGCCACCGCGACGCCTACGGCGCGCTCGATCTGCAGGGCACGCGTCTGGCGCGAGTTGAGAGCGTCGATGACATGTCGGCGCTGGACGCACTCAAGGTCGGCCTGGTGCAGTGCCTCGCCCTCATCCCGGGCACCAGCCGCTCCGGCGCCACGATCATCGGCGCGATGGTCTTCGGCTTCTCGCGCAAGGCCGCCACCGAGTTCAGTTTCTACCTCGCGATACCGACCTTGATCGGCGCGGGGGCCTACTCCGTCTGGAAGGAAAGAGCGGTGTTGTCGCCGGCCGATCTGCCGATGTTCGCGGTCGGCACCGTGTTCGCCTTCTTTAGCGCCTGGCTATGCATCCGTTGGCTGATCCGCTACGTCTCGACGCACGATTTCAGCGCCTTCGCCTGGTACCGCATTGTCTTCGGTGGGCTGGTGTTGCTCACGGCCGGCACTGGCTGGGTCGAGTGGCGCGCATAGCTGCGATCAGCAACTTGCATCCGCCGCCGCCGCACGTGCCGCTAGCATGGCCGGCATTCGCAAAGGAGAGCATCCATGCTGCAACTGGTGATCGGCAACAAGAACTACTCGTCCTGGTCGATGCGGCCCTGGGTGCTGATGCGCCAGCTCGGTATCGGCTTCGACGAGATCAAGCTGCGTCTGGAGCTCACGCCCGGCTCGGCCTTTCACCGCGAACTCGCGCGTTACACGCCTGCGGGACGAGTGCCGGTGCTGTTGATCGACGGCTTTGCGGTCTGGGACACTCTGGCGATTGCCGAGGCGCTGGCCGACCTGCGCCCCGACCTGCCCTTGTGGCCGCGCGCCGCCCTCCAACGCGCCCGCGCGCGCAGTCTGTGTGCGGAGATGCACGCTGGTTTCTCGGCGCTGCGCAATCACTTCCCGATGAACATCGAGGCCAGGCTTCACGATGTCGGCCCTCGCGTGCTAGCGGCCGAGGCGGCGGCGCGGCAGGACCTGGAGCGCATCGACACGCTGTGGAGCCAGCAACTCGAGGTGAGCGGCGGCCCCTTCCTGTTTGGCGACTTCGGCATCATCGATGCCTACTACGCGCCGGTCGTTGCCCGTACGCGCAGCTATGCGCTGCCACTGTCGGCGGCAGCGCGCGCCTACGCCGAGCGGGTCTGGGCCTCGCCGGGTGTCAGCGCCTGGGCCGCCGACGCGCTGGCCGAGCAGGACTTCATCGTCGAAGACGAACCTTATCGGCGCTCGCGCTGACGCCCGCCGGGCGCTTCAACGCCTTGTGAACACCAGGTCCCACACGCCGTGGCCGAGGTTCAGGCCGCGTTGCTCGAACTTGGTCAAGGGCCGGTACTCGGGCCGCGGCGCAAAAGCGGCGCTGGTGTTGGCCAGCAGTGGTTCGGCTGACAGTACGGCCAGCATCTGCTCGGCATACGGTTGCCAGTCGGTAGCGCAGTGCAGGCGGCCACCGGGTGCCAGACGCGACGTGAGCAGCGCCACGAAGGCGGGCTGGATCAGGCGCCGCTTGTGGTGCTTCTTCTTATGCCAGGGGTCAGGGAAGAACACATGCGCGCCGGCCAGCGAGCCGGGCCTGATCATCCGCTCGAGCACTGCGACCGCGTCGTGCTGCACCAGCCGCAGGTTGCCGAGCCCGGCCTGGTCGATGCGCTGCAGCAGGGCGCCGACCCCGGGGGCGTGGACCTCGATGCCGATGAAGTCGGTGTCCACCTGAAGGGCCGCGATCTCGGCGGTGGCCTGGCCCATCCCGAACCCGATCTCGACCACCACAGGCGCCTGTCGGCCGAACGTCGCAACCGGATCGAGCACGGTGGCCTGGAACGGCAGCACAAAGCGAGGCCCCAGCTCGGCCAAGGCGCGCTGCTGGCCGCTGCCCATGCGGCCGGCGCGCAGCACGTAGCTGCGGATCGCGCGGCGCTCGACGGGGGGCAGCGTGCCGGCGAGGTCCTCTGGAGGGCTGTCTTGCATTGCGGCCGATTGTCTCAAGCGCGCTGACGCGGCCCCAAAGCGGTGATGGATCACGAAACGAGGGGGCTCGACCGCTGCGAGCCTGTGGATGCCAATGGCGGGTGCCGATACTGCTCAGAGCGCAAGGCCCGGCGTGTTGTCGGCCCGCTCCAACGTCTTTCGCCATGCCATCCGCCGCCGCTTCCGATACAGGATTCCGAAGACGCCGAGCGCGCCGATCGCCCCGGCTCGGCGTCGCGCGTTGAGCGCTGGACCGCAGCTTCATGCCTTGGCCCACCCTGTCCATCCGCAGCACCGTGGTGCTCGGCATCGGCATCGCCGTGTTGGCCCCGACCCTGGCTCTGTGGCACGTCGAACAGGGCCTGACGCGCGCGGCACAGGAGCCTCTGATCGCGCAGACCCGGCAGGCCGTCCTGGTCATGACGGCCGCCGCGCTGGTCGAACCGCTGTGGACCCTCGACGACAAGGGGACCCGCGTCGCGGCGCAGCGAGCGTTGGACGAGCCATCGGTGCTGAGCCTGCGCCTCACCGAGACCAAGCCGCTGGCGCAAGCGACCGTGCTGGCCAAAGTGGGCGCCAAGGTCGGGCAAGGCGTGGCCCTGAAGACGCCGATTTCGCGCGAGGGCGAACTGCTAGGGGATCTGGAGATCTGGTTCGATCCGGCCCAGATTGAGCGCATGCTGGCCGATCGCCGCACCGCCACCATCGAGCTGGCCGCACTGCAAGTGCTGCTCAGCGTCGCCGTGCTGATGGCCGTGCTTTACCGCCGTCTGCTGGCACCGATCAAGCGCCTCAAGCAGCAGGCCAGCGAAATCGCTTCGCGCGACGATGTCGCGCCGGTGCAATGGAACCGGCGCGATGAGCTGGGCCAGCTCGGCGAGCACCTGAACGAGGTGCACGCACACATCGATGTGCTGTTCGGCCAGCTCGAGGCGCAAAAGGCCGAGCTGGAGAAGGTGGCCCTGCACGACACCCTGACCGGCCTGCCCAATCGGGCCTTGTTCCGCGAATTGACGCGCAGTGCAGTGGCCGCCGCCCAGCGCGATGGGGGGCGCCTGGCGCTGCTGTTCATCGATCTCGACCGATTCAAGGCGGTCAACGACACGTGCGGCCATGCGGCCGGCGACGCCTTGCTGGTGGCTCTGTCGGAGCGCCTGCGCAACACCTTGCGCGCCGCCGACGTGGTGTGTCGCCACAGCGGCGACGAGTTCACCGTCCTGTTGCGCGATGCCAGCCAGTGGGGCGAGGTGGCCGCGACCGCCGAGCGCCTGCTCAAGGAGATCGAGAAGCCCGTGGCCCTCGGTTCGGCCGAGGTCGGCGTCTCGGCCAGCATCGGCGTGGCGCTGTACCCCGACGACGCCGCCGACCATGAGACCCTGGTGCGGCACGCCGACACCGCCATGTACGCGGCCAAGAACCTTGGCCGTGCGCGTGTGAGCTTCTTCCGCAGTGAGTTCAATGTCCACATCATGGCCTCCCTGCAACTCGAGCAGGAGCTGCGGCAAGCATTGCTGCGCGACGAGTTCGTCCTCCACTATCAGCCTCAGGTGGACGCCGAGAGCGGCGAACTGCTGGGCTGCGAGGCGCTGATTCGCTGGATGCACCCGCGACGCGGCATGGTGCCGCCGCTGGACTTCATCGGTGCGGCCGAACAGTGCGGCCTGATCGGTGACGTCGGGACTTGGACGATCCGGGCGGCCTGCGCGCAGATTGCGCGCTGGAAACGCTCGGGGGTCCATTTCGGCAGTGTCGCGGTCAACATCTCAGCCCTTGAGTTCCGCAATCATCGGCTGGTCGACACCCTGACCGATGCGATGGCGCACTACGGCGTCCATCCGCACGAGCTTGAGATCGAGCTCACCGAGAGCGTGCTGATGACCGACACCGACACCACCCGCCTGATCGTGGCCCGCTTGCATGCCCTCGGGCTGCCCCTGGCCGTGGACGATTTCGGCACTGGTTATTCGTCGCTGGCCTACCTGAAGCACCTGCGCCCGTCCAAGATCAAGATCGATCGCAGCTTCGTGCGCGACCTGCCCGGCAACGAGGACGACCGGGTGATCGTGCAGGCCATCGTGCAGTTGGCAGGCACGCTCGGGATCCGCGTCGTGGCCGAGGGCGTCGAGAGCGCGGCTCAGCGCGAGTTCCTGCAGGGCATCGGCTGCAGTGTGCTGCAGGGCTACCTGATCAGCCGACCCCAGCCGCCCGACGGCTTCGAGCGCTTCGTCGACGGGAGCAGGACCCGCTCTGAGCGGGTGGTCGCACTGGCCGGCACCTGATCAGGGCAAGGCGCGGACTCGCGCCGCGCGCTAAACTGCGAGCCGACCTGCGGGTGTAGTTCAATGGTAGAACGGCAGCTTCCCAAGC
>JAZKIW010000016.1:0-25258 GCA_040384625.1 Pseudomonadota bacterium
CGACGTGCTGGACATCTTCAGCAAGGCCGCGCACGCGCCGAAGATGAACCTGTTCATCAACGCCGCGCTGCTGGGCTTCATCCCCAAGAGCGTCAAGAAGGGGATGATGGCGCTGGCCCCGGTGCGCCGCGTGCGCGCGGCGGTGATGAAGGACCTCGGCCTGCCCGACGACATGTTCACCTTCATCAACTTCCCGACCCGCTACGACTGCCGCGACACCACCGCGGCGCTGAAGGGCAGCGGCATCGAGTGCCCGAAGCTGCCCGACTACGCCTGGCGGCTGTGGGACTACTGGGAACGCCACCTCGACCCGGCGCTGCTGATCGACCACACGCTGCGCGGCACCGTCAACGGCAAGGTGGTGCTGGTGACCGGCGGCTCGTCGGGCATCGGCCTGGCCGCCGCGGCCAAGTTCGCGCAGGCCGGCGCGACCACCATCATCTGCGCCCGCGACCCGGACAAGCTGGCCGAGGCGAAGAAGGAGATCCTCGAGGCGGCCGGCAAGGACGCCAAGGTCGTGACCTACTCGGCCGACATCGCCAACGAGGCGAGCTGCAAGGCCTTCGTGGAGCAACTGAACGCCGAGCATGGCGGCGTCGACTACCTGATCAACAACGCCGGCCGCTCGATCCGCCGCGCGATCGAGGCCAGCTACGACCGCTTCCACGACTACGAGCGCACGATGCAGCTGAACTACTTCGGCTCGCTGCGCATCACCACCGGGCTGCTGCCCGGCATGGTCGCGAAGAAGCGCGGCCACGTCGTCAACATCAGCTCGATCAGCGTGCTGGTCAACGCGCCGCGCTTCTCGGCGTATGTGGCGAGCAAGGCTGCGCTCGATGCGTGGACCAGCTGCGCCGCCAGCGAGTTCGCCGACCAGGGCATCACGTTCACGACGGTCAACATGCCGCTGGTGCGCACGCCGATGACCGCGCCGACCAAGATCTACGACAACATGCCGCTGCTCTCGACCGACGAGGCGTCCGACCTGATCGTGCAGGCGTGCGTCGACAAGCCGGTGCGCGTGGCCACGCGCCTGGGCATCTCGGTCGAGCTGCTGCACGCCGCGGTGCCGCGCATCACGCAGATCCTGATGAACACGACCTTCCGGATGTTCCCCGACAGCGCGGCGGCCAAGGGCGAGAAGCTGGCCAAGCCGACGCTGTCACCGGAGGCGATCGCGATGGCGCAGATGATGCGCGGTATTCACTTCTGACGGGTCGCGGCTTCGCCGCGGCAGCGGTTGATCTCGATCGAGACGTGCGCGAGCGCCTGCAGGTCGTGCAGCCGCTCGCGGTACAAGTCGGCGTCCAGCGGGCGATCGGCCACCAGCGTGACCTGGCAGGCAAAGCGCGCATCGCCGACGCGCCACAGGTGCATGTCGGCGACGCGCGCGTCGCCGTCGGACTCGAGGCGCTTGCGCACCTGGCCGGCCAGCGGGTTGTCCATCTCGCGGTCGAGCAGGATCGTCGAGGTCTGGCGCAGCAGGCCCGCCGACCACCAGGCGATCATCGCGGCGCCGAGCAGGCCGACCGCCGGGTCCATCCAGCCCCAGCCGGCCAGCTTGCCGGCCAGCAGCGCTGCGATCGCGAGCACCGAGGTGGCCGCATCGGCAAGCACGTGCAGGTAGGCGGCCTTCAGGTTCAGGTCGTCGCCGCCCGCTGGGGCATGCAAGTGATCGTGCGCGTGGTCGTGGTGGGCATGGCCGTGGTCGTGCGCCGCATGCCCGTCGTGAGGGGGATGCGCGTGCCCGCCGTGCAGCAGCTTCGCGCACACCACGTTGACGATCAGCCCGATCGCCGCGACCGCCAGCGACTCGTCGTAGCCGACCGCGCGCGGCGTCCACAGCCGCAGGCCCGACTCGACCGCGATGCCGATCGCCACCACGCCCAGCAGCACCGCGCTGGTGTAGGCGCCCAGCACCTCGACCTTCCAGGGCCCGAGCGAGAAGCGCGCGTCGCCGGCCCAGCGCCGCGCCAGCGCATAGCTCAGCGCCGCGACGCCGATCGCCGCCGCGTGCGTGCCCATGTGCCAGCCGTCGGCCAGCAGCGCGATCGACTGCCACCACCAGCCGGCGCCAATCTCGGCCACCATCATCGCCAGCGTGATCGCGATCACCCAGCGCGTGCGCCGCTCCGCGGCGCTGCGGTCGGCCGCGTAGTCGTGGCGGTGCTGCCAGGGGCTCAGGTCGTGCGCGTGCACGCCACGAGCTTACGCCGAGAGCAGCGGCTGCACGAAGGCGAACCAGCCGCCGACCAGGAACAGCGCCACCGACACGAGCCACACGCGGCGCGACAGCGCGCGGGTGCGCAGGCAGGCGTCGCGCAGGGCCGGGTCGAGCGGGCAGGGCGCGCTGCGGGCGCGCCACTGCATCGCGCCGGCCAGCGCCAGCATCACGGCGGCCCCACCGAACACCGCGAGCTTGTGCTCGCTCAGCCAGACGATCTGCGGCAGCACCGCGACCAGCGACGACAGCGCCGCGCCGGCGCCGAGCGTCACCAGCAGCGCCGGCAGCGCGCAGCACACCAGCGTGCCGCCACTGGTCAGCAGCGCAGCGCAGGCGCTCCACGCGCTCGCACGCTGCGGCGCCCGGCCGTCGTCGAGTGGCGCCGACCTCACGGCTTGCGCTTCGCGGCGGCGCGCAGCGCCTCGACGCTGTCGCTCACGGTCTCGACATTGACGACGTCGTAGCCGGCGTCCTTGACCTCGGCGCGGACCTTGTCGACGTCGAGCGTCTGGCCGTCCTTGGCCTGCACCGCGACGATCTTGTCGGCCAGGTTGACGTAGACCGCGGCGGTCTGCGGCATGGCCTTGAGCTTCTTCTCGATGCCCTGGGCGCAGAACGCGCAGACCATGCCGTTGACGGTGAGCTTGGTGGTGGTCGCGGCCTGGGCCGACAGGCTCAGCAGGGTGGCGGCGACGAGGAGGAGGAGGGGGTGCTTCATGGCGTGTCCTTTCGTGGTTCAGAAGATGTACATGAAATTGAAGCGGGCATCGCGGTCCTGGTTCACGCCCGCCTCGACGAACCAGCCCTTGTTGATGAGCCTGAGCATCGGCGTGAGCTCGATCTGCTCCGACAGGCCGCGCATGCGCCGCGCCTCGAGCACGAACCAGGGCTGGGTGTCCTCGTAGTCGACCTCGTAGAACGAGAAGCCGGCGCGCACCGCCGCGTAATCGTGGTTCAGGCCCTCGGCGCGGTAGAGCCGCGCGAACGCCGCGACGTAGACGCGCGTGGTCTCGTAGTCGAGCTGCACGCCGGGGGCCAGCAGCGTGCGGGTGCCGGAGAAGTCGTTGCCGCGGATGCCGCCGGCCCCGAGCACCAGCCAGGCATTCGCCTGGGCGTGCGGCAGGTTGAGTCGCGCGAGCAAGCGCGTGTAGGTCAGTTCGGCCACCTCGCGCGTCAGGCGGTCGTCGTCGGAGCGCATGTAAAGGCCACCGATGCCGACCGCGTCGCGGGCGGTGAAGGCGTGGTTGACCCAGGCCTCGCGCCAGCGCGGGCCGAAGTCGCCCATCGCCATCTGGCTGTCCCTGAAGCCCATCGGCGCGGCCTGCGCCGCGCCGGCCGCGGCCAGCAGCAGCGCGGCGAGAGTGCGGCGCATGGTCACGGCAGACGCTCCAGCGTGACGGCGATGCGGTCCGTACCGGCCGCGCCGCTCCACATCCAGCAGTAGTCCTGGGTCAGCGCGACCTCGAGCGTGCCTTCGCCGGACGGCGCCTCGGTCTGCACCGGCGTGCGCACGGCCTTGCCCTCGTGATAGTGGATGTTGAACTTCAGCGCTTGCGCGGCCTGCCAGCGCCAGCGGATGCGCTCGCCCTGCTTCAGCGCGGTGCAGGCCTCGGCGAACTTCTTCGGCGCGATCGCGAGCGCGACCTCCCAGCGGCCCTGGGCGTCCCACTGCACGGGCACCAGCTCGGCCTGCGCCGCGGCGGCCAGGCCCAGGCTCAGCGCCGCGACCACGTGCCGCCTCACTTCACGACCTCGATCGCGGTGATGACGTAAGCGCTGCCGACCTTGTCGGCGCTGAAGCGCACCTTGTCGCCGGCCTTGACCTTGTCGACCATCGCCGGGTCCTTGACCTGGAACACCATGCTCATCGGTGGCATGTCGAGGTTCTTGATCTCGCCGTGCTTGAGCGTGATCTTCTTCTGCGCGCTGTCGACCTTGCGCACCTCGCCGTCGGTCAGGCCCTGCGCGAGGGCCATGGCGCCGGCGGCGGCCAGCAGCAGCGCGGTGAGTGTGGATTTCATTGGTAGCTCCCGTGGAGTGAAGAGGGTTGGGACGGGTCCGGGCGGATCACGGCCGAGATCATGTCAGGGCTGCCGCTCGGTCCGGGGTGAGACGAGAATCTTGCCGACCATGCCGGCCTGGTAGTGGCCGGGGATCAGGCAGGCGAAGTCGAACGCGCCGGCGCGGTTGAAGGTCCAGACGATTGCACCGCGCCCGCCGGCGGCCACATGCGCCATGTAGGGCTCGTCGTGTTCCATGGCCGGGAACTTGAGCATCAGCGCGGCATGCGCGTCGAGTTCGGCTTGGCTGCCGATCACCAGCTCGTGCAGCATCCGGCCGCTGTTCACGAGCTTCAGGCGCAGCGTTTCGCCCTCGCGCACGTCGATACGGTCGGGCGTGAAGCGCATGTCGTCCGACATGCGGATCAGGACCGTGCGCGCGACCGCCTTCGCGTCGCCGGCGATGCCCCAGGGCTTCTGCTCCTTCACGGCTGCGCCGGCGCGCCGCGCATGCGGGTCGCCGCCATGCGCGAACGCGGCGCCGCCGGCGGCGAGGCCGAGCGCCAGCGTGAGGGCCAGGGCGAGTGAGCGGGGGGGCTGTGCTTGCATCATGGGGTCCGTCCTGTCCGGGCGCTCAGTGGCCCGCATGGCCGCTGGGCTTGCGCACGCGCACCTCGGTGGCGGGCGGCGCGGCCTCGGTCCTGGGCCGCGCCGGTTCGGCCAGCGCGCCGGTCCATTCGTGGGCCACGCTGCCGGCCGGGGCCCGGAACCAGCCCGGGTCGCTGTAATCGCCGCGCGGCTGGTCGCGGCGCACCTTCAGCACCGAGAACATGCCACCCATCTCCATCGAGCCGTGGGGGCCGTCGCCGCCCATCATCGGCACGGTATTGTCGGGCAGCGGCATCTGCATCTCGGCCATGTCGGCCATGCCGCGCTCGCCCATCACCATGTAGTCGGGCACCAGGCCGGTGATCTTCTTGACCACCTCGCGGTGGTCGACGCCGATCAGCGTCGGCACGTCGTGACCCATCGCGTTCATCGTGTGGTGGCTCTTGTGGCAGTGCAGCGCCCAGTCGCCCTCCTCGTCGGCGACGAACTCGATCTGGCGCATCTGTCCAACCGCCACGTCGGTCGTGACCTCGGGCCAGCGCGCGCCCTTGGGCGTCGGGCCGCCGTCGGTGCCGGTGACCGTGAACTCGTGGCCGTGCAGGTGGATCGGGTGGTTGGTCATCGTCAGGTTGCCGATGCGGATGCGCACGCGGTCGCCGCGCCGCGCGACCAGCGGCGCGATGCCTGGGAAGACGCGGCTGTTCCAGCTCCACAGGTTGAAGTCGAGCATGGTCATGACCTTCGGCGTGTAGCTGCCGGGGTCGACGTCGTAGGCGTTGAGCAGGAACACGTAATCGCGGTCGACCGGGTCGATCAGCGGATGCTTGTGCTTCGGGTGCGTGACCCAGAAGCCCATCATGCCCATCGCCATCTGCACCATCTCGTCGGCATGCGGGTGGTACATGAAGGTCCCGGGCCGGCGCGCGACGAACTCGTAGACGAAGGTCTTGCCGGGCTGGATGGTCGGCTGGTTCAGGCCGCCCACGCCGTCCATGCCGTTGGGCAGGCGCTGGCCGTGCCAGTGGATGGTGGTGTGTTCGGGCAGCCTGTTGGTGACGAACAGGCGCACGCGGTCGCCTTCGACGACCTCGATCGTCGGCCCCGGGCTCTGGCCGTTGTAGCCCCACAGGTGGGCCTTGAAGCCGGGCGCCATCTCGCGCACCACCGGCTCGGCGACCAGGTGGAATTCCTTGACGCCGGCGTTCATGCGCCACGGCAGGGTCCAGCCGTTGAGGGTGACGACCGGGCGGTAGGGGCGGCCGCTGTCCGGCGGCAAGGGCGGCATGGTGTCCGGCGAGGTCTGCAGCACCGGCTCGGGCAGCGCGGCCAGCGCGTGCCGGCCGACGCTCGCGGCGGCCAGCGTGGCGGCCGCGGCACCGCTGCCGCGGAAGAAGTGACGTCGGGAGATCATCGAAAGTCCTCGTCAGTGGGCGGCCGCGTCCGCGGCGGCGGGAGCGCTCGGGGCCGGGCCGGTGGGCGCGGCCATCGCGGGCCGGCCGATCAGCGCCTGCTGCAGGTCGGCGTCGGCGAGCCAGAAGTCGCGCAGCGCGTCGATGCTGGCGCCGACCGCGCCGATCTGCGCGCGTGCGTCGGCGAGCAGGTCGAACACGCCGATCAGCATGCCGTTGTAGCGCAGCAGGTTCTGGTCGGAGACCTGCTTCGCCAGCGGCACCACCTCGTCGCGGTAGTGGCGCGCGATGTCGTGCGCGCCGCGGTAGCCGAGGTAGGCCTCGCGCACCTCGGAGCGCGCGTCGATCGCGGTCTGCGCGGCGCGGTGCACGCTCTGCATGTAGAGCGCCTCGGCCTTGGCGACGCGCGCACCGCCCCAGTCGAACAGCGGCAGCTCGATGCCGATCTCGTAGCCGCGCTGGGTCGGCGCCTCGTTCGAGCTGTTGTGTTCGAGGCCGAGGTCGAGCACGTTGACAAAGCGCGTGACGCGGTTCAGGCCGAGCTGGCGCGCCATCGCTTCGGACTCGAGCTTGGCGGCCTGCACATCGAGCCGCGAGGCCATCGCCTCACGTTCGATGTCGGGTGCGTCGAGCGCGGCGGCGGGCAGGTCGGGCAGGCGTTCGGGCAGCCGGAACGCGGTCTGCGCGCCCCACAAGCCCAGCAGCCGCGTGAGGCGTTCGCGTGCGGCCAGTTGCGCGCGCTGCGCGCGCGCGACGCCGAGCGTCGCGTCGGCCAGGAAGCCCTGTTCGCGCGCCTGGTTCAGCACGTTCCAGTTGCCGGCCGCGCCCATGCGGCGCGCCAGTTCGGCGCCGGCCTCGGCGGCGGTCTGCACCTGCAGCCGGTAGCGCAGCGCCTCGTCGGCGGCGACCGCGGCGATCCAGGCCTTGCGCGCGTCGGCGGCGACGCCGAGCACCTGCTCGGTGACCCGCCGCTGCACGCGCTCGAAGCGCGCGCGCTCCATCGGCGCGGCCAGCGGCAGCGCGAGCAGGCGCGCCAGGTTCAGGTGCAGACTGCGCTCGATCTCGCGCTCGTCGCCGCGCGAGAAGCGGCCGAAGCTGAAGCCCGGGTTCGGCAGCCGGCCGGCCTGTACCAGCTCTGCCTCGCCGACGCCGAGCTCGTAGAAGCCGGCCTGCAGGCCGCGGTGGTTCAGCAGCGCGAGCTGCACCGCGGCGTCGGCCGACAGCGGCTGCGCCAGCAGCTCGGCGACGCGCGCGTCGAGCGCGGCGCGCTGCTCGGGCGTGCGCGCCCACTGCAGGTCCTTGCCGAGGCGCTGTTGCGCGCTGCGTTCGACGGGGCCGAAGCCGCCGTCGGGGCTGAAGGTGGCGCAGCCGGCGAGCAGCGCGGCGACCGCGGTCAGCGCCAGCGTGCGGGCCGCACGGGCGGTGGGAGGGAGGAGGGCGTCGATGCGCATGTCGGATCTCAGTGCCGATGCGGGCGGGACGGCGGCGCCGAGGCCGCCGCCGGCGCGGCCGCGGCGGCGCCGGTGCCTTGCGCTTCGCGCAGGTAGGCGCGCCAGCCGCCGATGCGCCCGCTCAAGTCGTTCGCGTCGCGCCAGGCGGTGTCGCTCGCGGGCGACGCGGCCGGACTGCTGCGCAGCGGAGACGTGTAGTGCAGCGGCGGCACGACCGCGCCGGGCTGGGTCGGGTCGTTGCCGGCCGACAGGGGGCCACCGAAGGCCGGCGCGAGGCACAGCACAGCGGCGATGGCGAAGGCGCCGCCGCGGTGTGCAGCGGATGCGCGCGGGAGAAGTAGGGATGACATGGCATTGCTCGCTCAAGCGCCCGCGGTGGGCGACCGGTCGCAGCGCCGGAAAGCGATGCGACCGCGGCAGGCCTGCGCGGTACGCGGCCGCGACCGGCGCGACGCCGATCCCGGCCGCCGTCGCGGCCTCTAGGAGCGCAGCGTTCGGGGCGGGCGATCGAGCCCGCCCGGTGCGCGGCGGCCGGTGTCGGCCACGCGGGCCGGCGCCGGCGGGTCGTCCGGCAGCACGGTCTCGACCAGCGCGACGTCGGCCGCGATGCCGAGCGCCGCGTGGCACCAGTCGCAAGCCTGGCAGGTGGTGGTCGCCGTGCCGTCGTCGCTGCTGTCGGCGTGGCACGGCGGCAGCGCCGCGCCGTGTTGCGTGCTCGAGGCGTCTTCGACCTGCACCGCCGCCGCGGCCGACTGCGCGGCGGTCGGAACGCCCATGGCGGCGACTGCCCAGCCGCGCAGGGGCAGCAGGGCAAGCATCAGCCAGAGGATCCAGGTGGCGCGGCGCATCGGTATTCGAAGTGTAGAACTCAACTCGGAACCCCGCCGGCCCGACAAGTTCCGCGTCGGTGTGGCCCGCGGTGCCGTCGGATCAGGGACAACCCTAGAATGCGACGCGAACGATCCATCGCCCGACCCTAAGCCGGAGAACCGTCATGGCCAGCCCACCCGCCGCAACGACCGACGTGACCGCGATCACGCCGCGCGACAAGGCCGAGATCCTGGCCGAGGCGCTGCCCTACATCCGCAAGTTCCACGGCAAGACGCTGGTCATCAAGTACGGCGGCAACGCCATGACCGACCCGGCGCTGCAGCAGGACTTCGCCGAGGACATCGTGCTGCTCAAGCTGGTCGGCATGAACCCGGTGGTCGTGCATGGCGGCGGACCGCAGATCGACGAGGCGCTGTCGCGCCTGGGCAAGAAGGGCACCTTCGTGCAGGGCATGCGCGTGACCGACGAGGAGACGATGGAGGTCGTCGAGTGGGTGCTGGGCGGCCAGGTGCAGCAGGACATCGTCGGGCTGATCAACGCGGTGGGCGGCAAGGCCGTGGGCCTCACGGGCCGCGACGGCGGCATGATCCGCGCGCGCAAGCTGAAGATGACCGACAAGGACGATCCGAGCATCGAGCACGACGTGGGCCAGGTCGGCGAGATCACCTCGATCGACCCGGCGGTGGTGAAAGCGCTGCAGGACGACCAGTTCATCCCGGTCGTCAGCCCGATCGGCTTCGGCGAGCACAACGAGAGCTACAACATCAACGCCGACATGGTGGCCAGCAAGCTCGCGACGGTGCTGCGCGCCGAGAAGCTGATGCTGCTGACCAACACGCCGGGCGTGCTAGACAAGGCCGGCAAGCTGCTGACCAACCTGAGCGCGCGCGAGATCGACGAGCTGTTCGCCGACGGCACGATCAGCGGTGGCATGCTGCCCAAGATCGCCGGCGCGCTGGATGCCGCGAAGAGCGGCGTCAACGCGGTGCACATCATCGACGGGCGGGTGCCGCATGCGATGCTGCTGGAGATCCTGAGCGATCAGGCCTACGGCACGATGATCCGCTCGCATTGAGCGGGGTGCGTCGGCCGCGCCCGGCTCGCCGCCGGGCCGCCCCAAGGCGGGCCGCGCCCCCGCGGGGGGCAGCGCAGCCGCGGAGCGGCAAGCGTGGGGGCTCCGTGACGTGGTTGTTCGATCTCGACAACACGCTGCACGACGCGTCGCACGCGGCCTTCGGGCTGCTCGACGTGGCGATGAACGACTACATCGCGCGCGAACTGCGGCTCGAAGCGGATGCGGCCGACGCGCTGCGTATCGACTACTGGCGCCGCCACGGCGCCACGCTGCTCGGGCTGGAACGCCACCACGGCATCCGCGCGGCGCACTTCCTGGAGCACACGCACCGGCTGCCGGGGTTGGAGGCGCGGCTGCGCGTCGATGCACGCGACCGCGCCGCGCTGCAGGCGCTGCCCGGTCGCAAGTTCGTGCTGACCAACGCGCCGGCGAGCTACGCGAAGCGGGTGCTGACGGCGCTCGGCCTGTCCGACTGCTTCGAGGGCGTCGTCAGCATCGAACGCATGCGCATCTTCGGGCGGCTGCGCCCCAAGCCCGACGCGCGCATGTTGCGCGTCGTGCTGGCGCGGCTGGGGCTGCAAGCCGCGCGCTGTGTGCTGGTCGAGGACACGCTGGCCCACCAGCGTGCGGCGCGCGCCGTGGGCCTGCGCACGGTGTGGATGCAGGGCTATCTGTGGCGCAATGCACATGGACCCGAAGTAGGTGCGCGCTTGCGTCGAAAGCCCGCTTATGTATATGCAAGAATCCATTCGCTACAGGAGTTACGAGCCCTTTTCCCCGCACCGGCCTCGAGCGCGCATGCCTGAACTGCCCCATCCCGAACCGCCGGAAGCCCTGGCCGATGCCGCTGTCGTGGTGGCCGGCGAGGCGCCGGCACGCAAGCGGCCCAAGCCGGGCGAGCGCCGCATCCAGATCCTGCAGACGCTGGCGGGGATGCTGGAACAGCCGGGCGCCGAGCGCATCACCACCGCGGCGCTGGCCGCCAAGCTCGATGTCAGCGAAGCGGCGCTGTACCGCCACTTCGCGAGCAAGGCGCAGATGTTCGAGGGCCTGATCGAGTTCATCGAGACCAGCGTGTTCACGCTGATCAACCAGATCGTCGAACGCGACACCGATGCGCGGCTCCAGGTCCACAAGATGCTCACTGTGCTGCTGCAGTTCGGCGAGAAGAATCCGGGAATGACGCGCGTGATGGCGGGCGATGCGCTGGTGTTCGAGAACGAACGCCTCACGTCGCGGATGAACCAGTTCTTCGAGCGCTTCGAGTCGCAGCTGCGCCAGAGCCTGCGCGCGCGCGCCGACGCGGCCGGCTCCCAGACGCCGACGGTCGACGCCCAGGCCCAGGCCTCGGTGCTGACCAGCTTCGCGGTCGGGCGGCTGCAGCGCTATGCGCGCTCCGGCTTCAAGCGCCTGCCGAGCGAGCACCTGGACGCATCGCTGCAGCAACTGGTCGGCTGAGGCGCGGTGAGCGCGGCGCCCGAGCTGGCGCTGGCCGGCGAATGCCTGCGGCTGTTGCCCGAAGGCGTGGTCCACCTGCCCGCGCACGCCAGCCTGCTGGTGGCGGATGCGCACGTTGGCAAGGCGCAGGCCTTTCGGCAGCTCGGCGTGCCGGTGCCGCGCGGCAGCACCAGCGACACCCTGCGCCGGCTGGACGCGCTGCTGGCGGCGACCGCCGCCACGCGCATCGTCTTCCTCGGTGACTTCCTGCACGCGCCCCAGGCCCGGGCGCCCGCCACGCTGGGTGCGCTGGCGCGCTGGCGCGGCCGCCGTCCGGAGCTTGAACTGGTGCTCGTGCGCGGCAACCACGACCTGCGTGCCGGCGATCCGCCGCCGGCGCTGGGCATGCAGGTGGTCGACGAGCCGTGGCGCTGCGGCGGCTTGGCGCTGTGCCACCACCCGCAGACGGTGCCCGGCGCCTACGCGCTGGCCGGTCATTGGCACCCTTGCGTCAGCCTCGGTGGCCGCGCCCACGACCGGCTGCGTCTGCCCTGCTACTGGTTCGGCAGCGAAAGCACGCGCCCGGTCGGTGTGCTGCCGGCGTTCGGCGGATTCACCGGCATGCACCCGATCGATCGCCATCCGGGCGACCGGGTGTTCGCGATCGCCGAGGGCCGCGTCGCCGAGCTGCGCTGAGCGCCGCGGCGGCGCGCCCCTACACTTCGCCGCCATGAACGAAGACTTCCAGCGCCTGCTGCGGCAGGCCGACGCGCTGCTGTCGCGGCTCGATGCGCTGCTGCCCGGACCCGGCGCCCGGCCGGTGCACGCGCCCGACTGGGCCGCGTCGACCGCATTCCGCTATCGCCGGCGCGGCGCGTCGCTGCTCGGCGGCGGCTGGCTGGAGCCGGTGCGCCATGTCGCGACGATCCGGCTGGCCGACCTGCAGGAGGTCGAGCCGCAGAAGGAAAAGCTGCTGCGCAACACCGCGCAGTTCGTCGCCGGGCGGCCGGCTAACAACGTGCTGCTGACCGGCGCGCGCGGCACCGGCAAGTCCTCGCTGGTCAAGGCCTGCCTGAACGAGTTCGCGCCGCAGGGGCTGCGCCTGATCGAGGTCGACAAGGCCGACCTGGTGGACCTGCACGACATCGTCGACCTGGTGGCCGAGCGGCCCGAGCGCTTCCTGGTGTTCTGCGACGACCTCAGCTTCGACGAAGGCGAGCCGGGCTACAAGGCGCTGAAGTCCATCCTCGACGGCTCGGTGGCCCAGGCCAGCGACAACGTCCTGGTCGTCGCGACCTCGAACCGGCGCCACCTGCTGCCCGAGTACATGCAGGAGAACCTGAGCTACCGCCACACCGAGGACGGCGAGGTGCATCCGGGCGAGGGCATCGAGGAGAAGATATCGCTGTCCGAGCGCTTCGGGCTGTGGATCAGCTTCTATCCCTTCAGCCAGGACGAGTACCTGGCCATCGTCGCGCAGTGGCTGCGTTCCTTCGGCGTGGATGCGGACGCGATCGCCGCCGCGCGGCCCGACGCGCTGGTGTGGGCGCTGGAGCGCGGCTCGCGCTCGGGGCGCGTCGCCTGGCAGTTCGCGCGCGACTATGCCGGGCGGCACGGTGGCTGACGAGGCGCTGCAGGTCGATGGCGGCGCCGGCGGCGCGGTGGCCGCGCGCGCGCCGGTCGATGTCGCGGTCGGGGTGCTGCTCGACGCGGACGGCCGCTTCCTGCTGACCTCGCGGCCGGCCGGCAAGGTCTACGCCGGCTACTGGGAGTTCCCGGGCGGCAAGCTGGAGGCCGGCGAAACCGTGGAGCAGGCGCTCGCGCGCGAACTGCACGAGGAACTCGGCCTGAACATTTCAGCGGTCGAGCCGTGGAAGGTCGAGCTGGTCGACTACCCGCACGCCCGCGTGCGGCTGCACTTCTGCAAGGTCTACCGCTGGGAGGGCGCGCTCGAGATGCGCGAGCGGCAATCCGCCAGCTGGCAGCGTCTGCCGGTGCAAGTGGGGCCGGTGCTGCCCGGTACGCTGCCGGTGCTTCGCTGGCTGGCGCAGGAGCGCGGACACGAGGGTGCGACGCACCTGATGGGCTGACCGGCCATCGGCCCCCGGCGTCAGTGCGACGACGACGGCGGCGCGTCGTCGTCTGGCTCGGGCGTCGCGGGTGCCGCGACGCGGTACTGCTCGCTGGCCCAGGCACCCAGGTCGGCGCTGCGGCAGCGCTCGCTGCAGAACGGCCGGAAGCGGTTGCTCGGTGCGAATTCGCTCGGCGCCCCGCAGCGCGGGCAGGGCACGAGCCGGGGCGACGGGGGGCGCACGCTGTCCATCGCGGACCTCAGGCGCACAGCGTCAGCTCGAAGCTCGCGTCCTCGCCGCCCGGGCGCAGCCGACCGTCGCCGTCCTGGCGCATCAGGCGGATCGACACCATCAACCGGTGCCCGCTGATCTCGGGCACCAGCGCGGTGCCGTCGCCGAGCCGCACGCGGATCAGGCTGAAACTGCGGCCCGCCTGCAGGCTCTGCTGGTACTGCCCGCCCTGCGCGACCACCATGTGCGGGTGGCCCGACTCGCGCAGCAGCGCGAGCAGCACCTTCAGCGCGCCGGCGAGCGGCAACAGCGTGTCGATCCAGCGTTCCAGGTCCGTCCGCCGCCGGGCCACGCTCTCGTGCTGCCAGGCGTAATAGGCCGGCAGGTCGAACTCGCAGGTGCCGCCGGGGATGCTGATGCGGCTGCGGATGCTCATCAGCCACTCGTTGGTGGACAGCACATGGCCGGCCTTGCCGGGCAGCTGGTTGAGCGCCGTGTAGGCGTGGTCGATGCGGCCGATGACCTGGTCGAGCGCGGCCTCCGAGATCGACGGGTTGCCGCGGTACTGCGCGAGCTGGCTCTTGTGGCGCTCGAGTTCCTTGAGCAGGTCGCTCTTCAGGTCGGCGCGCGACGCCACGTCGACGATCTCGAAGATCGTCACCAGCGCGAAGTGGTGGTCCATCGCGGTCTCGCGCTCGACCAGCTGCGCCAGGCGATCGAACAGGTGTTCGAGCCGCAGCATCGTGCGGATGCTCTCGTTGAACGGATATTCGTAGAGGATCAAGGCCAGACGTCCCGCCGCGTGCAACCCGGCCGATTGTTCCACAGGGCCGCCGCAGGCGACGCCGGGTCCGATCAGTGGCCGCCGATCCAGTGCTGCCAGAGCCGGTCGACCGCGTCGTGCAGCGCGGCCAGGTCCTCGCCGGGGTTGTCGATCACGGCGTCGGCCGCGGCACGGCGCAGCGCGCGCGGCGCCTGCTGGTCGATGACGCGCTGCACGGCCTCGGGCGTCCACTGCGAGCGGCGCACGACGCGCTCGATCTGCCGCGCGGGCGGGCAGTCGACCAGCAGCACGCGGTCGACGCGGCCGCGCCAGCGGCCCGACTCGACCAGCAGCGGCACGTCGAACACGACACAGGCCGCGGTGCCGGCCTGGGCTGCGAGCCGCTCCGTTTCGGCGCCGATCAGGGGGTGCAGGATCGCCTCGAGCGCCCTGCGCAGGCCGGCGTCGGCGAACGCGCGCTCGCGCATCCAGGCGCGGTCCAGTGCGCCGGCGGCATCGATGCTATCGTCGCCGAAGCGCGCGCGCAGCGCGGGAATCGCCGCGCCGCCGGTGGCGCTCAGCGTGCGCGCGATCGCGTCGGTGTCGATGCAACTGGCGCCCAGCGCGACGAGCCGCGCGGCCACCGTGCTCTTGCCGCTGCCGATGCCGCCGGTCAGGCCCAGTCGCAGCGCGGTCGCGCCCACGGTCGGTTCGCCTGGCCTCAGGTCCAGCCCAGCCAGCCGCTCACGCGCGGCGCGCCGGCGAACAGCACCACCAGCCCGGCGCCGGCGAGGAAGGGCCCGAAGGGCACGTAGCGGCCGTCGCGCAGCCCGCCGCTGAACTTCATGCCGATGCCGACCAGCGCGCCGATCAGCGACGCGGCGAGCACGATCGGCAGCAGCATCTGCCAGCCGAGCCAGGCGCCGAGCGCGGCCAGCAGCTTGAAGTCACCCGCGCCCATGCCTTCCTTGCCGGTCGTGAGCTTGAACAGCCAGTACACCGACCACAGAGCCAGATAGCCAAATACCGCGCCCCACAGCGCGGTCGATAAGGGCAAGGTCCAGCCCAGCGCCGCTGCGATCAGCCCGGCCCACAGCAGCGGCAGCGTCAGGCTGTCGGGCAGCAGTGTGGTGTCCCAGTCGATGCCGGCCATCGCGACCAGCGCCGCGACGAAGCCGCACCACACCAGCACCACCGGCTGCGGCCCGAAACGCCAGGCGAGCAGCGCGAACAGCAAGCCGGTGCCCAGCTCGACGAGTGGGTAGCGCGCCGGGATCGGCGCGCTGCAGGCCGAGCAGCGCGCTCGCAGCAGCAGCCAGCTGACGAGCGGAATGTTCTCGGTCCAGCGGATCTGGTGACCGCACTGCGGGCAGCGCGACGGCGGCTGCGACAGCCCGATCGGTGCGAACTCCGGCGTCGGGACGTCGAGCAGTTCCGCGGCCTCGAGCTTCCAGCCACGCTCCATCATCTGCGGCAGACGATGGATCACGACGTTGAGGAAGCTACCGATGCACAGGCCGAGCAGGCCCAGCACCCAGGGCGACAGCAGCGTGCCCTGCAACTCAGCGGAGAGCGGCATCGACGCTGCGGCGCTTCAGACCACCGCGCCGAGCTTGAAGATCGGCAGGTACATCGACACGACGATGCCGCCGATGATCGTGCCCAGGATGACGATGATGATCGGCTCGAGCAGGCTTTGCAGGGCCTTCACGGCTTCGTCGACCTCCTGCTCGAAGAACTCCGCCGCCTTGGACAGCATGTGGTCGAGCGAACCCGACTCTTCGCCGATGGCGGCCATCTGCAGCACCATCACCGGAAAAATCCCGGTGGACTGCATTGCCGTCGTCAGGGCGGTACCGGTGGACACGTCTTTCTGGATCTGCTCGGTCGCTTCGGCGAAGACGGCGTTGCCCGAAGCACCGCCGACGGAGTCGAGCGCCTCGACAAGGGGTACGCCCGCCGCGAACATAGTGGCCAGGGTGCGCGTCCAGCGTGCGACGGAGGTCTTGTAGACGAGGTCACCGAAGACGGGCACCTTGAGCAACAGACGGTCCATCGACTTCTGCATCTTCTCGGACCGCTTCCACGATTGGAAGAAGAAATACGTCGCGCCGCCGATCACGCCGAAGATCAGCCACCAGTACTGCACGAAGATCTCGGACACGGCCATCACGGCCAAGGTCGGCGCCGGCAGTTCGGCGCCGAAAGACGTGAAGACCTCCTTGAACACCGGGATCACGAAGATCATGATGATCGCGACCACGATGAAAGCGACTACCAGCACGGCGACCGGATAGGTCAGGGCGCCCTTGATCTTGCGCTTGATCTCGAGGGTCTTCTCCTGGTAGGTGGCCAGCCGCTCCAGCAGCGTCTCCAGGATACCCGCCGCCTCGCCGGCTTCGACGAGATTGCAGTACAGCGCGTCGAAGTAGAGCGGGTGCCTGCGGAAGGCTGACGACAGGTTGGTGCCGGTCTCGATATCCGCGCGGATGTCGGTCAGCAACTTCGTGACCCGCGGGTTGGTGCTGCCGCGCGCGACGATGTCGAAGGACTGCAGCAGCGGCACGCCGGCGCGCATCATGGTCGCGATTTGGCGCGTGAAGATCGCGATGTCCTTCGGCTTGACCGAACTGCCGCCACGCATGCGGCGCTTCTTGACCTTGTTGACCAGGATGCCCTGGCGGCGCAGCGTCGCGCTCACCACGCTCTGGCCGCCGGCGCGCATCTCGCCGCGCACGAGCTTGCCGTTCTTGTCCTTGCCTTCCCACTCGAAGACGAGCTCTTTGAGGTCTTTCGCCGAGGCGGCTGCGGTGGCCATGGTGTCGTCGACTCCCTTGCGAGGACTGCGCTTATTCGTTGGTGACCGAGATCACTTCTTCCAGGGTGGTCAGGCCGGCCCTGACCTTGACCAGGCCGGACTGGCGCAGATCGCGCACCCCTTCGCGTTCCGCCTGAGCGGCGATGTCCATCGCATTGCCTTCGCTGAGGATGATGCGTTGGATCTCGTCACTGATCGGCATCACCTGGTAGATGCCGACGCGCCCGCGGTAGCCGTTGCTGCAGCTCGAGCAACCGACGGCCCGGTACAACTTCCAGCTCCCGTCGAAATCCGCTTCCTTGAAGCCGGCCTTCAGCAGGGCCTCTCTAGGGTAATCGGCCGGCGCCTTGCAGTTCTCGCACAGCTTTCTCGCCAAGCGCTGCGCCGTGATCATGATCACGCTCGACGCGATATTGAAAGGCGCCACGCCCATGTTCATCAGCCGCGTGAGCGTCGTCGGCGCGTCGTTGGTGTGCAGCGTGCTCATCACCATGTGGCCGGTTTGCGCTGCCTTGAGGGCGATGTCGGCGGTTTCGAGGTCGCGGATTTCGCCGACCATGATGATGTCCGGATCCTGCCGCAGGAAGGCCTTCAGCGCGACCGCGAAGTTCAGTCCCGCCTTGTCGTTCACGTTGACTTGGTTGACGCCCGGCAGGTTGATTTCGGCCGGGTCTTCGACGGTGGCGATGTTGACGCCGGGCTGATTGAGGATGTTCAGACAGGTGTAGAGCGACACCGTCTTGCCGGAGCCGGTCGGCCCGGTGACGAGCACCATGCCGTAGGGCCGCTTGATCGCGCCAAGCAACCGGTCCCGCTCGACCTTCTCGTAGCCCAGCGCCTCGATGCCGAGCTTGGCGCTCGACGGGTCGAGGATGCGGATGACGATCTTTTCGCCGAACAGCGTCGGCAGCGTGCTGACCCGGAAGTCGATCGCCTTGTTGCCGAACTTCAGCTTCATGCGGCCGTCCTGCGGCACGCGCTTCTCGGCGATGTCCAGACGCGAAATGACCTTGATGCGCGACGCCAGCTTGTCCTTGATCGCGATCGGCGGCTGCGTGATTTCCCGCAACTCGCCGTCGACGCGGAAGCGCACCCGGTAGTTGTATTCGTAGGGCTCGAAGTGCAAGTCCGAGGCGCGCGCGTTGATCGCATCGATCAGCATCTTCTGCAGGAAGCGCACGACCGGCGCGTCCTCGACGTCGGACGCGACCTCCTGCGTCTCGGCGCCGGCCTCTTCCTCGGTGACGTCGAACTCGAAGTCGCCGGCCACCAGCGACTCGAGCGCCTCGCTGGCGCTCGCGCTCGCGGCATCGACGAGCCGCAGCAGCTTGTCGTGCTCGACGATGACCCACTCGGGCGTGAGCTGGGTCGCGAACTTGATGCGTTCGACGGCTTCCTGATCGGTCGGGTCGGCCCCGGCGATGAACAGTCGGTTGCCGCGCTTGCCGAGCACCAGCACCTGGTACTGGGTGGCGAGCTTGGCGTCGATCACGTTACGCGGCAGCCGCTGCGGGTCGATCGCCGCCAGATCGAGCAGCGGCATGGCCAGCACGCTCGACAGGGTGTGCGCCAGATCCGACGGGTTGACCGCCCCGGCGCCCAGCACGGCCGCTATGAAGCTGCGCTTTTGCTCCTTGGCGCTGCGGACCAGATCCTCGGCCGTCTTGACGCTGAGCTTGCCGGCGTGCACGAGCACGCGGGCCACCCCGGACAGCGAACTCTGCGGCGCATCGGCAAGGGTATCCACGGGTCGGTCAATTAGTACGGCACGACGACCTTTTCATGATCGCCGATCCGCCGAACGCTGTAAACGAGTCGACCCGGCGTCACGCGGCGATGAACCCCGGCTGCCGTGCGTAAGCCACACTCGGATCGACTGCATGAAGACAACTGGTCGGGGTGAGAGGATTCGAACCTCCGGCCTCTACGTCCCGAAGCATCACCTGTCGCTCCAAGAGCCTCACCTCGCGGGGGTGGGTCCTAGAAGAATCAACAACTTAGCGCTCGGCTTCCGTCCGTTTCCATCGCTTTCCGACCCCTTCTAACCGGCGTCAGTGGAACAGATTTGGAACAGATTTCGCTGAGCTGGCCGTAGTGTAGCGACCCCGACTCTACGCGAGAGCTCCGGCGTGACCGGCCCCTGACAGGTGGCACCAGCACGCGCGGCACGGCCGCGCCTCTCCTCGCTCGCTGCACCCGCTGCACCGGTCTACGCCGCGAAGGCCGAGCGTCACCCCTGGTGGTCGCGACCCTGCACGCGGGCCACGCGCCACCCCGTTGCGGCGACTCGCCACAAGTCGGCGTGCTCTCGGATGTGAGCCGGCTCACACTTTCCTGTCGATTGTGGGTGGCGGTTGTGAACGCAGCCACAACGCGGCTCACTTAGCGGTTGAGCCCCGCGGTTGCGACCGGCACAGTCTGTCTCGTGATGCGCATCACCTGAACTGAACTGAAACCGCAAAGGAACCATGATGTTGAACGATTTCCGCCCGCAGCCGGGCGTCGCTGGTGCGCAAGCCCTTTACAGCCGCTCGACCGCCGGCCTTCCTGCCTCCCCCAATCCGCCGACGGGGCTTGCAGACCACGAAGCCGATGCGCCCCTAACCGGCGTGCCGCTGCCCACCTCAACAACCGCGGTCGCGACCCGCGGCGCGGAAACGGGGCAGAGGCTCGGAAGGGTCTGGAACCTGCTCAACGACCGCGGCTTCGTTGCGCTGAAGGAGTCCAGCGTCGCTGGACAGCGTGCCGCTTACTGGATGGTGCTGCTTACCTTGTTCACCAACATGAGGGCGACGGGGCTGGCGAGCTTGAGACCTTCCGACTTTGCCTGGGCGAGCTGTTCGGGCCATCTCGTCCGTCAGCCGCCGTCAAAGTGGGGAAGGGGACAGCTTCACCCTGTCCACCGTGTGCTCATCCAGTGCGGACTTCTCGATTTCATCGCCGAGCGCTGGGCGGCGAAGGCTGTTCATCTGCTGTCCGACTCGACGAAGCCGGGGCTGTCTCGCCAATCTGCCAGGCGCTATGTCTCCAGGGCCTGGAATGATGCAGGTCACTCAACGCCCGCGCCGTCATGGAGCGACTTCAGGGTGGCACGGCGCGCGGAAGCCACAAAGGTCCTCCTCGACCATCCGGAACTGCAGGCGAGACTCGAAGCATCCTGTCGTCACGGCGGCCTGCCGTCTGTTGACAAGATGCAGCTGGTGCTGGACCTGGAGGGAGCAATCCAGTTTGACGATGTGAGCTGGGACCGTCACTACAGCGTGGAGCCCGTTCGCTGATGGATGCCCTGCCGACCAAGTCACGGGCCTCGTCGGTAGACGTGTCGATGGTGAAAAGCGAGATACGGCGAGTGCTCGGGTCGGATTCGATGGACCTTGAGTGGCTGCCCCACCCCAAGCGTCTCGCGGGCTCGTGTCGATAGGGCTGCAGAGACTTCGATGGTGCCGTCGAGCGCCACCGTCATCCAGCCCGCATCGAACATCGCATCCAGGTGCGGTGCCAGGAGCAACCCGTTGAACACATCGAGGCGCTCGTCATCTTGCTCGCAACTCGCCCATGGTTTGATGTGCGAGGCGCGGAGTAGTTCCGGCACTTCCAGCCCGGTGACACAGCACCGGCCTTGCCAGTAGTCCAGCAGGGCCGCGCGAAACATGGTCTGCCCCACTCTCGCCACAACGACCCTGTCTGCCTCGGTGGCACGAGGCATGTCGGCGGTCGCCTGCCGAAACGCGTCGGCGACGCGATTCGGCAAGGTTCGGCCGCGTGATGCTGCCGTGCGAAGGAGCTCGTAGAGCTCCTCATATCCGTGAGCGTTGACGGGAAGGTTCGCATCCGCCGCGTTGAGGGAGAGCCCGGCAGGCGACTCGACTTCAAAGAGTAGTTCCCCGACCGACCGAACCACGACCGCCTCGGGAAAGTGGGCAGACCGCAGCTCGAGCCCGTCTTCGCGCTCCAGCGGCGTCATCTCGAACCCACAGTCCGACGCTGCCTTCTCGACGCGGAGACGTTCGAGAGGGCTCATTGGCTCGCCGATGCTGCCAGCTTCGCGTAGCCGCGGTACATCGAGTCGAACAGGTCGCGGACCTTGGCGTTGGCTCTGACAAAGGGCCGTTCGATGTCGGGCAGGCCGATGCGCCCGAGGCCGATGTCGTTGATGAGGGCGCCCAAGGGATAGTGGACTTCCTTGAAGAGGGTTTCACTCATTCAGCTTTCCTCTCTGCGCCGAACTGTCGCGTGGTCGCTGCTCCAGCCGCGCCGCGATAACCCTCCTCAAGCAGCGCCATCCCTGCTTGATACCGCTTTTCAACCTGTGATGCCTTACGGAACACCTCGCCATATTCATCACGGGGCCTGTCCTTCGGGTCGCCACGGAAGGACAACCAGTTGAAGCTCGTGGTGACTGCGAACTCGTCATCCGAGACCAAAAGTTTGCGGTGGGTGTTGCCAACGTAAACGAGATGGAAGTTCTTGTATTTGCCTTGGAGGCCACGAAGGTCCTTCTCGGCCCGCTCAGTGATGGGAATCTTCGACTGCCCCGGCGCACCGTTCCGAGCACCTTCCCCTTCATCAAGCCCGTACCCGATGTGCACGCTGACGTTCGCGCGCAGCAATGCTTCAAGGGAAGCGATGAACTCCCAATTCACTACCTGATGCCGAATCCATGGGGAGATGATGAGCAACCGCCTACGCGATTTCAGAAGTGCACGACGCAACAGGGCCGGATGCTCATGACACAGCACGGACTGAACAGTTAGCGGGTCATCGCCTTCGACAGCAGGACTGGGTTGCCGCGCAATCGCGTCGATGGGGGGCACTCCCGGCGAAGACGCTTGGCTGCGGTTCTCGATAGCCTGCTCAGGCTGAAGAGTGCCAGCCGGCAGCATGCTTTCAGCGGTCAGCAACTTGGCGCCGACAAGCTCAGGCCCTCCGAGTGCGCGGAAGTGATTCTCATGCTCAAGCGCCGGACCATCCTCGCGCCAGAAGGCGACGTCGACTTCGTTCCGGTTCGCCTGGCTCCGATAGAAGGCCATCACGCAACCGAGGAAGTGGAGCTCGCGTCGCTCCACCCGACGAATGGCCAGAAGCTCGCGCTTCTCTTCGAGGCCAGCTCGCTGAAGTTGCAGGAATCGGTCGAACTCTTGCAAGGAGATGTCCTCGACCTCCGGCCGCTTCGCTTGCCCGACGGGCACTTCAACGAAGCCCATCTCCTTCACTTCGCGCGGTTTGAAGAGCTGTTCCGGTGAAATGAACAGGAGCTGCTTCGTCAAGGCATCGAAGCAGACCCGAACCGTGCGCTCCTGGGGTCGGGTCGTGGACAGCTCAACGAGCGTTGTTCTTCCCTTGGTCGTGAGAGTCACCTTCGCCGCCGACTCACCTACAGCGCGCGAATAGTTCACCTGCTCGGTCGTCGTGAGTCCGGCAAGCACCGGATTCAGAACATTTGCGGACAAGCCCAAGAAGCTCACCAGTTGCTCGGGTGCCGACAGGCCGGCCTGAACGGCGCGCAGCACGCCTTCGTCGATTGGGCCCAGAGGCTTCTGCTCAAGGGTGAGGACACGCAGTGTCAGCACGTACACCGGCAAGCCAGCCTCGCGGAACGCGGCCAGTTCGTACCCAGGCCGAGCCGTTGACGCCTGTTCGAGAATTTGTTCGAGACTCATTGCGCCAACTCCTCAAGGGCACAGGCATCGGGATGCCGCCTGATGTAGTCAATGACCTCCTTCAACGGATTGACTGCCCCCGCGACGGTTTGGCAGTAGTAGTGGTCACCCACGATGGCCAGCAGTTCCTTGCCGCGTGAGAGGGCAACGTTGATGCGCTCCAACTCGCGCAGGAAGCCCAGCCCCTGGACCTCGGACCGAGTGACGGAGAACAGCACCATGTCGGCCTCCCTGCCTTGGAAGGCATCGACGACGTTCACGTAGATGTCGGAGTAGCTGGTCCAGGCGTGCCGCTTGGTCTGGATGGCCGTCTGCAGCTTCGACCTTTGCTCGCCGTAGCCCGTAAGCACCGCAACGCTGATTTGTCGCCCTTTGGCCTGTTGGCGCCGACCGAAAAATGACCCACTTAGAGCGATAGTGCCGATCCAAATTTGACCCGGGTGTTCAACCTACCCTGCCTCTTTCTTGAGCAGGGGAGAAGGAGTGATCACCATGGCCATGATTGGCAAGGTCAAGCGGATGCATTTCCGCGAGAAGAGGTCTGTTCGGGAGATCGTGCGGCTGACGAGTTTGTCGCGCAACACGGTGCGCAAGTGGCTGAAGACGCCGGTGGTGGAGGAGCCGAGGTATCGGCGAGGTGAAGCACCGGGCAAGCTCACCCCGTTCCACGACGCGATCAAGCAAGCGCTCAAGGTCGACGCGCGCCGCCCGCGCCATGAGCGGCGCACGGCGCGCGCGCTGCACGCGCAGATCAAGGCGGAGGGCTACGCCGGCGGCTACAGCCGCGTGACCGACTTCGTGCGGGCGTGGCGCCACGGTGAAGGCCAGTCCATCTCCGCCACGGCCTTCGTGCCGCTGGCCTTCGAGCTGGGCGAGGCGTTCCAGTTCGACTGGAGTGAAGAGGGCCTGGTGGTCGGCGGCATCTACTACCGCATGCAGGTCTCGCACCTGAAGCTGTGCGCCTCGCGGGCCTTCTGGCTCGTGGCCTACCCGAGTCAAGGGCACGAGATGCTCTTCGACGCCCACACCCGCTCGTTCGCGGCGATGGGCGGCATCGCCCGGCGCGGCATCTACGACAACATGAAGACGGCGGTGGACAAGGTCAAGAAGGGCAAGGGCCGCACCGTCAACAAGCGCTTCGCCGTGATGTGCGCGCACTACCTGTTCGACGCCGACTTCTGCAACGTCGCCAGCGGCTGGGAGAAGGGGGTGGTCGAGAAGAACGTGCAGGACAGCCGTCGGCGGATCTGGATCGAGGCGAACAAGGTGAAGTTCGGCAGCTTCACCGAACTCAACGCCTGGCTGGGCGACCGCTGTCGTGCACTGTGGGACGAGGTGCGCCACCCCGAGCACGACCAGTTCAGCGTGGCCGAGATGCTCGACAACGAGCGGCCACACCTCATGCCCATGCCCGAGCCCTTCGACGGCTACGTGGAGAACCCGGCCCGGGTGAGCAGCACCTGCCTGGTCGTGGTGGCGCGCAACCGCTACTCGGTGCCGTGCGAGCTGGCCGGACAGACCGTCAGCACGCACCTGTACCCGGGCAAGATCGTCATCGTGGCCGACGATGCGGTGGTGGCCAGCCACGAGCGGCTGAGTGACCGCGGCCAGACCAAGTACGACTGGCAGCACTACATCCCGTTGATCCAGCGGAAGCCCGGCGCCTTGCGCAATGGCGCGCCCTTCGCCGACATGCCCGAGCCGCTGCAGCAGTTGCGCCGGGCCTTGCTGCGTGACCCCGGTGGGGACCGCGTGATGGCACAGGTGCTGGCCATCGTGCCGACGGCAGGCCTTGACGCGGTGCTGGTGGCGGTGGAACTGGCGCTGGAGGGCACGCGACGCGGGCGAGTGAGCGTCGAGCACGTCCTGAACGTACTGGGCCGGTTGAACGCCGGGCCGGCGCCGGAGAGTGCCGCCACGGCGCTGCAGGTATTGACGCCACCGCTGGCCAACACCGAGCGCTATGACAGCCTGCGCGCTGTCAGCACCGAGGAGGCCGACCATGCGTGAGCTTGCCGTCGAACTCAAACAACTGCGCATGCACGGCATGGCCGGCGCCTGGGCCGATCTGGTCGAGCAAGGTGGCAGCGCGGCGATCGAGAGCTCGCGCTGGTTGCTCGAACACCTGCTGCAAGCCGAGACCACGGACCGCGCCATGCGCTCGGTGAGCCACCAGATGCACACGGCCAAGTTCCCGGTGCACCGCGACCTGGCGGGCTTCGACTTCGATGTGTCGCCGGTGGACCGCAAGTTGATCCACACGCTGGCCGAGATGACGTTCACCGATGCTGCGCACAACGCGGTGCTGGTGGGCGGGCCGGGCACGGGCAAGACGCATCTGGCCACGGCCATCGGCGTGGCCGGCATCACCCGGCATGGCCGGCGCGTGCGGTTCTACTCGACGGTGGATCTGGTCAATGCGCTGGAGCAGGAGAAGGCGCAGGGCAAGGCCGGGCGCATTGCGGCGAGCTTGCTGCGCATGGACCTCGTCATCCTCGACGAGTTGGGCTACCTGCCCTTCAGCCAGGCCGGCGGAGCGCTGCTGTTCCACCTGCTCTCGAAGCTGTACGAGCACACCAGCGTGATGATCACGACGAACCTGGACTTCGCCGAGTGGTCGAGCGTGTTCGGCGACGCGAAGATGACGACGGCGTTGCTGGACCGGCTCACGCATC
>JAZKIW010000017.1:0-15531 GCA_040384625.1 Pseudomonadota bacterium
GCGATACCGTCGAGCGCGCCACGCCGGGCGACTCGGATCGCGACGGGAAGTAAGGCCGGAGCGGCGCCGAACCGGGCGCCCAAGCAGTGGCAGATGCGGCCGGCTCCAGGCCGCATCTGCCCAGTCTCCGACATCAAGAGGCGGCGAAGTCCTACAAACGTCATCCTTGCGTTGCGCGAACATTACGCATGGAAGCGGCACGCACTTCCCACTGGTGGCTCGGCAGGTTCGCTGCGCGCTTGCTGCAGCTGAACCCGAATGCGAGTCCGCCCTGCGCTATTCGCCGAGCCGTCGCCCATTACGACAGGTCCGCCACCCTGGATCCGGAAGTTGCTGCGGATCTCTACTACCGCAAGGCTGCCGGTGCATGGGCCACCACGCGCGCTCCGCGCGTCTCGGCGTGACGGCAAGAGCCGCCGCTGACCTCAAAGGAAAACACCGAGCTTGACTTGGCCTGCGCTGGCGCGCGGATTGCATAAGACGTGCTTCCCAGCCGGGCTTGGCTGGCAGTGAAGCCACGCGGCTGTTTCTTGCGGCAAAACTTACATGCAAGGCAGATTGTGAGCAAATTGTTCCTGCTCTCACATGCATTGAACACTTCCTTGCTGGCCCAACGATCCATTGACGACAGGCTCTCTTCGACGGTGAAGCTTCGGGCGCGAGGTTCGAGATCCCCGCCCGGATAGCGTTCGTGTTACGAGACCGTCGCCGTGCACGCACCTGAGTTCTGCGACGCCCTTGATTTCGTCCTTATCGGACGGTGGTTCGACCAGTGGGGTGGATGATGGGTTTGACTACGAGCTCTCGCGCATTGCGCAAGACCGCCGCACGCTCCAACGGCGCCATCGCGCCGCCGACAGCGCAGGCCATCGAACCCGATTCAGCCGAGGTCCGCTCGCGCCAGATTCTGGTGGCGATGGTGGCGTTCCGCGACGGCGACTTTTCGCTGCGCCTGCCGACACACTGGAAGGACACCGACGGCCTGATTGCAGCGGCCTTCAACCAGACCATCGCGCAGGAGGCCCGCATTGCCGCCGAAGTGGCGCGCCTGAGTGCGAGCGTCGGCAAGGAAGGTCGACTCAAGCAGCGCATGTCCGTGCCCGGCACGATGGGCGACTGGGCGACCAAGATCGACGCGATCAATGCGCTAATGGATGACCTCGTCCGGCCGACCGCCGAGATCGCCCGCACCATCGGTGCCGTGGCCAAGGGCGACCTCGGCCAGGCGATGGAGCTCGAGGTGGACGGCCGCGCGCTGAAGGGCGAGTTCCTGCGCTCGGCCAAGCTGGTCAACACGATGATCGAGCAGCTCTCAGTCTTCACCTCCGAAGTGACTCGCGTCGCGCGCGAGGTGGGCATCGAAGGCAAGCTCGGCGGCCAGGCCCAGGTCAAGGGCGTGTCCGGGGTGTGGAAGGAGCTCACCGACTCGGTCAACCAGATGGCGGGCAACTTGACGGCCCAGGTGCGCAACATCGCCGAGGTGACGATCGGCGTCGCCAACGGCGACCTGTCGAAGAAGATCACGGTCGACGTGCGCGGCGAGATCCTGCAGCTGAAGGAAGCGACCAACACGATGGTCGACCAGCTGCGCTCCTTCGCCTCCGAGGTGACGCGGGTGGCGCGCGAGGTCGGTACTGACGGGCGCCTGGGGGGCCAGGCGGTGGTGCCGGGCGTGGCGGGCACCTGGAAGGACCTGACCGACTCGGTCAATGCGATGGCCACCAACCTCACGGCTCAGGTGCGCAACATCGCCACGGTGACGACCGCGGTCGCGCGTGGCGACCTGTCACGCAAGATCACCGTCGACGTGAAGGGCGAGATCCTGGAGCTGAAGGAAACCATCAACACGATGGTCGATCAGCTCAACGGCTTCTCATCCGAAGTGACGCGCGTGGCGCGCGAGGTCGGCACCGAGGGCAAGCTCGGCGGCCAGGCCGTCGTCCCCGGAATCGCCGGCACCTGGAAAGACCTGACCGACTCGGTCAACTCGATGGCCTCGAACCTCACGGGCCAGGTGCGCAACATCGCCGGCGTCGCGACGGCCATCGCCAAAGGCGACCTCTCTTCGAAGATCACGGTCGAGGTGAAGGGCGAGATCCTGGCCCTGAAGAACACCATGAACACCATGGTCGACCAGCTCAACGGCTTCGCCGGCGAAGTCAGCCGCGTCGCGCGCGAAGTCGGCACCGAAGGCAAGCTCGGCGGCCAGGCCCAGGTGCCCGGCGTCGCCGGGACTTGGAAGGACCTGACCGACAACGTCAACTTCATGGCCTCGAATCTGACGGGGCAGGTGCGCAACATCGCCGAGGTGACCACCGCGGTAGCGAATGGCGACCTGTCCAAGAAGATCACCGTCGACGTGCGCGGCGAGATCCTCGAGCTGAAGAACACCATCAACACGATGGTCGACCAGCTTGGCGGGTTCGCCTCCGAAGTGACACGGGTGGCGCGCGAGGTCGGCACCGAGGGCGAGCTCGGCGGCCAGGCCGAAGGCCGCGGTGTTGCCGGCATCTGGAAGGACCTGACCGACTCGGTCAACGCGATGGCGACCAACCTGACCAGCCAGGTGCGCAACATCGCCGAGGTGACAACGGCGGTGGCCAACGGCGACCTGTCGAAGAAGATCACGGTGACCGTGCGTGGCGAGATCCTCGAGCTGAAAGACACCATCAACACGATGGTCGACCAGCTCAACGGCTTCGCCGGCGAGGTCAGCCGCGTGGCGCGCGAGGTCGGCACCGAGGGCAAGCTCGGCGGCCAGGCCCAAGTGCCCGGCGTCGCCGGCACATGGAAGGACCTGACCGACAACGTCAACTCGATGGCCTCGAACCTGACCGGCCAGGTGCGCAACATCGCCGACGTCGCGACCGCCGTCGCCAACGGGGACCTGTCGAAGAAGATCACCGTCGACGTGAAGGGCGAGATCCTTGAGCTGAAGAACACGCTCAACACGATGGTGGACCAGCTCAACGGCTTTGCCTCCGAGGTGAGCCGTGTCGCACGCGAGGTCGGCACCGACGGTAAGCTCGGCGGCCAGGCCCAGGTGCCGGGCGTTGCAGGGACCTGGAAGGACCTGACCGACAACGTCAACTTCATGGCCTCGAACCTGACAGGTCAGGTGCGCAACATCGCCGACGTGGCGACCGCCATTGCAAAGGGCGACCTCTCGTCGAAGATCACGGTCGAGGTCAAGGGCGAGATCCTCACCCTGAAGAACACCCTCAACACGATGGTGGACCAGCTGAACGGCTTCGCCTCCGAAGTGACACGCGTCGCGCGCGAGGTCGGCACCGAGGGCAAGCTCGGTGGCCAGGCCGAAGTGCCGGGCGTGGCTGGGACCTGGAAAGACCTGACCGACTCGGTCAACGCGATGGCCACCAACCTCACGGGCCAGGTGCGCAACATCGCCGAGGTCACCACGGCGGTGGCCAACGGCGACCTGTCGAAGAAGATCACGGTGACCGTGCGCGGCGAGATCCTGGAGCTGAAGGACACCATCAACACGATGGTGGACCAGCTCAACGCCTTCGCCGGCGAGGTGAGCCGCGTGGCGCGCGAGGTCGGCACCGAAGGCAAGCTCGGCGGCCAGGCCGACGTGCGCGGGGTGGCTGGCACCTGGAAGGACCTGACCGACAACGTCAACTCGATGGCCTCGAACCTGACCGGCCAGGTGCGCAACATCGCCGACGTGACGATCGCCGTGGCCAATGGCGACCTGTCGAAAAAGATCACGGTCGACGTGCGTGGCGAGATCCTGCAGTTGAAGGAGACCATCAACACGATGGTCGAACAGTTGCGCTCCTTCGCCTCGGAAGTGACGCGGGTCGCTCGCGAGGTCGGCACCGACGGCAAGCTCGGCGGCCAGGCCCAGGTGCCCGGCGTCGCCGGCACATGGAAGGACCTGACCGACAACGTCAACTCGATGGCCTCGAACCTGACCGGACAGGTACGCAACATCGCCGACGTGGCCACTGCCATCGCCAAGGGCGACCTCAGCCGCAAGATCACCGTCGACGTGAAGGGCGAAATCCTGCAGCTCAAGGAGACCATGAACACGATGGTCGAGCAGCTCGGCGCCTTCGCCTCGGAGGTTTCGCGCGTGGCGCGCGAGGTCGGCACCGAAGGCAAGCTCGGCGGCCAGGCCCAGGTGCCCGGCGTCGCCGGCACATGGAAGGACCTGACCGACAACGTCAACTCGATGGCCTCGAACCTGACCGGCCAGGTGCGCAACATCGCCGACGTGACGATCGCCGTGGCCAATGGCGACCTGTCGAAAAAGATCACGGTCGACGTGCGTGGCGAGATCCTGCAGTTGAAGGAGACCATCAACACGATGGTCGAACAGTTGCGCTCCTTCGCCTCGGAAGTGACGCGGGTCGCGCGCGAGGTCGGCACCGAAGGGCGGCTCGGCGTCCAGGCGGTGGTGCCCGGCGTGGCCGGCACCTGGAAGGACCTGACCGACTCGGTGAACACGATGGGCGCCAACCTGACCGCTCAGGTGCGCAACATCGCCGAGGTGACGACGGCTGTCGCGCGCGGCGACCTGAACCGCAAGATCACGGTCGACGTGAAGGGCGAGATCCTCGAGCTGAAGAACACCATCAACACGATGGTCGACCAGCTCAATTCGTTTGCCGGCGAGGTGACGCGCGTCGCGCGCGAGGTCGGCACCGAAGGCAAGCTGGGCGGCCAGGCCCAGGTGGCCGGTGTCGGCGGGACCTGGAAGGACCTGACAGACAACGTCAACTTCATGGCCTCGAACCTGACCGAGCAGGTGCGCGGCATCGTCAAGGTCGTCACCGCCGTCGCCGACGGCAACCTGAACCAGCGTCTGACGGTGCAGGCCAAGGGCGAGGTCGCGGCCCTCGCCGACACCATCAACAACATGACCGTCACGCTGGCCACGTTTGCGGACCAGGTGACCAACGTGGCGCGCGAGGTCGGCGTCGACGGCCGCCTGGGCGGCCAGGCCAACGTGCCGGGTGCGGCAGGAACTTGGAAGGACCTGACCGGTAACGTCAACCTGCTCGCAGCCAACCTGACGACTCAGGTGCGTGCGATCGCCGAAGTGGCCACCGCCGTCACCAAGGGCGACCTGACCCGCGCGATCCAGGTCGACGCCAAAGGCGAGGTGTCCGAGCTCAAGGACAACATCAACACGATGATCTCGAACCTGCGCGAGACCACGGAGAGCAACCGTGAGCAGGATTGGCTGAAGACCAATGTGGCCAAGTTCACCGGCATGCTGCAGGGGCAGCGCGAGCTGCAGACGGTGAGCCAGATGCTGCTCAGCGAGATGGCGCCGCTGCTGCATGCCCAGCAGGGCACGATCTACCACCTCGGCGGCACCGGCACCAGTTCGGCCGACGGCAGGCCGGGTAAGCTGAAGCTGCTGTCCAGCTATGCACAGGCGGGCGGCATCGCACCCGCCGACACCATTAGCCTGGGCGAAGGCCTGGTCGGTCAGTGTGCGCTGGAGAAGAAGCGCATCCTCCTCACCGATGTGGCGCCGAACTTCATCACCGTGGCATCGAGCCTCGGTGAAGCACGCCGTCTCAGCATCGTCGTCCTGCCGGTGCTCTTCGAGGGCCAGACCAAGGCGGTCATCGAGCTGGCCACGCTGCAGGAGTTCAGCAGCGGCTCGCTCGCCTTCCTGGACCTGCTGACGCAGAGCATCGGCGCGGTCTTCAACACCATCGAGGCCACGATGCGCACCGAGGGCCTGCTGTCGCAGTCGCAGCAGCTGACGGTCGAGTTGCAGGCGCGGCAATCGGAACTGCAGCAGACGAACGAACAGCTCGGGACCAAGGCACGCCTGCTGGCCGAGCAGAACGCCGAGGTCGAACGCAAGAACGCCGAGGTCGAACAGGCACGGCATGCGCTGGAGGAAAAGGCCGCCGAGTTGGCCCTGACCTCGAAGTACAAGTCCGAATTCCTGGCGAACATGTCGCACGAGTTGCGCACGCCGCTCAACTCGATCCTGATCCTGAGCCAGCAACTGGCCGGCAACAGTGCAGGCAACTTGACGACCAAGCAAGTCGAGTTCTCGCGCAACATCAACTCGTCCGGCTCGGACCTGCTGCACCTGATCAACGACATCCTCGACCTGTCGAAAATCGAGTCCGGCACGGTCACAGTCGAGATCGAGGAGATCCCGTTCGCCGGCCTGCGCGAGACCATCGAGCGCAACTTCAGCCACGTGGCCGAGGCGAAGAACCTGCCTTTCCGGGTTCAGTTTGCCGACGACCTGCCACGCAGCATGCACAGCGATGGCAAGCGCCTGCAGCAGATCCTGAAGAACCTGCTGTCCAACGCCGTCAAGTTCACGAGCCACGGCCATGTGGAGATCCGTGTCGGCCTGGCCACGCAAGGCTGGAGCCTGGACCACCACGTGTTGAAACAGGCGCCGGCGGTCCTTGCCTTTGCTGTCGAGGACACGGGCATCGGCGTGGCGCCCGACAAGCAGCGCCTGATCTTCGAGGCCTTCCAGCAGGCCGACGCGGGCACATCGCGCAAGTACGGCGGTACCGGGCTGGGCCTGGCGATCAGCAGGGAGCTGGCCGTCCTGCTGGGAGGCGAAATCAGGTTGTCCAGCGTGCATGGACAGGGCAGCACGTTCACGCTCTATCTGCCGCTCAACTATGCCGGCCCGGACAATCTGCGCGCGGTGTCCGGTGAGAGCGCCATGGCCAGCGTGGCCATGACGACACACGAATTCAACGTCCTGCCGATCGCACGCGAGCAAAGCGTCGCCGACGATCGGGAGGCCATCGCCGAGGGCGATCCCGTCCTGCTGATCATCGAGGACGATCCGCACTACGCACGCATCCTGCTGGGTCTGGCCCGTGACCGGGGATTCAAGGGTGTCGTGGCCTTGAAGGGGGCGCAGGGATTGGCCCTGGCGAGACAACTGCGGCCCTCGGCCATCTCGATCGACATCTTCCTGCCCGACATGCTCGGCTGGACGGTCCTCAACCAGCTCAAGCTCGACCCGGTCACGCGACACATCCCGGTGCAGGTGCTCAGCGTGGCAGACGAGGATCGCCATCACGGCCTGGCGCATGGTGCCTTCGCCTACCTGGTCAAGTCGGCCACCAGTGCCGGCGTGGAGGCGGCACTCGATCGCATCAAGGACTTCACAGCTCCGCGCACGAAACGGTTGCTGGTGGTCGAGGACAACGACATCGAGCGACAGGCCATCGTCGAGCTGCTCGGCTACAAGGACATCGAGACCGTGGCGGTGGCCACCGGCGCCGCGGCCATGCAGGCCATGCTCGAGCAGAGCTTCGACTGCGTGGTGCTCGATCTGCGCCTGCCCGACATGAGCGGCTTCGAATTGCTGGAGCGCGTCCACGCCCACCCTGGCCTGGCAGACATCCCCGTGGTGGTGTTCACGGGCAAGGACCTGAGCGCCCAGGAACAGGGCCGGCTCAAGGCCATGGCCAAGAGCATCGTGCTGAAGGACGTTCAGTCGCCCGAACGCCTGCTGGACGAAACCGCCCTCTTCCTGCACCGCGTGGTCACCGACCTGCCGCATGACAAGCAGGAGATGCTGGCCCACCTGCACAGCTCCAACGAAGTGCTGCAGGGGCGCAAGGTCCTGGTGGTCGACGACGACGCCCGCAACATCTTTGCGCTGACGTCGCTGCTCGAGAACCAGCAGATGGATGTCATCAGTTCGACCAACGGACGCACGGCCATCGAGCTGTTGCGCGACACGCCGGACGTGAGCCTGGTGCTGATGGACATCATGATGCCGGACATGGACGGCTACGAGACGATGCGCCGCATCCGTCAGGAAGCCGAGTTCCGCACCTTGCCCATCCTGGCGCTGACGGCCAAGGCCATGAAGGGCGACCGTGAGAAGTGTCTCGATGCCGGTGCGAGCGACTACATCGCCAAGCCGGTCAATACCGACCAGCTTCTCTCGCTGATGCGCGTCTGGCTGTTCCGATGACCAAGATCAGCACCCTGATTTCGGCGCGCGGCAGGACACCTGCCCTCGCGCTGCACGTCGGCGGCCGGGAGGAGCCCGCCGCTCCGACGCACGACGAGAGCCCGATCAACATCCTGATCGTCGACGACGAGCCGGGCAACCTGATCGTGCTGGAGACGGTGCTGGACGACCCCGGTTACCGACTGGTCCGCGCCCAGTCGCCCGAGCAGGCGCTGCTGGCGCTGGTGGAAGAAGAGTTCGCGCTGCTGATCCTGGACATCCGCATGCCGGGCATGACCGGCTTCGAGCTGGCTCAGTTGATCAAGCAGCGCAAGCGCACGGCCCACGTGCCGATCATCTTCCTCACCGCCTACTACGACAAGGAGCAGCACGAAGTCCAGGGCTACGGCTCCGGTGCCGTCGACTTTCTGAACAAGCCGGTGAATCCGACGGTCTTGCGCTCCAAGGTGGCAGTGTTCGCCGATCTGCACCGCAAGAACCGCGCGATCACCCAGGCCAACGAGAGTCTGCACGAGTTGACGGAGGGCCTGGAGAAGCGCGTCGCCGCACGCACCGACGACCTGCGGCGCGCAAATGAAAAGCTGCAGGGCGTGATGGACAGCATCACGGACGGACTGCTGATGCTCGACAGGAGCGCACGCCTCACCTACTGCAATGCCCAGGGCGCCCGCATGCTCGGCATGCGCCCGGAGCAGCTGGTCGGGCATTGCATCTGGGACCTCTTCCCTCAGCTCCGGACGACCAAGTACTTCGGCAGCTTCCAGAGCGCCATTGACGGACGTGAAACGGTGGCCTTCGAGGAGTACTTCCCGGCGCCGCTGAGCGTCTGGCTCGAGTGCCATTGTTATCCGTCGGACGAAGGGCTGTCGGTCTACTGTCATGACATCACCGATCGGCGCGAGGTCGAAAAGCGACGCGAGCAACTCCTGGCGGCCGAACAGGCTGCGCGTGCAGAGGGGGAGCGGATCGCGCGCGCCAAGGACGAGTTCCTCATGTCGCTGAGCCACGAACTTCGCACACCGTTGGCCGCCATCCTGGGCTGGAGCAAGGCCCTGCAGCAGCCGAACCTCGACCCGGCCACGCTCGGTCGGGGCATCGACGCCATCGCGCGCAATGCGCGCGCGCAGTCGAATCTGGTCAACGACTTGCTCGACATGAGCCGCATCATCTCCGGCAAGCTTCGTCTGGACATGGAGCGGGTCGATCTGGGGGCCATCGCCGCGGCTGCCGCTGAAACGGCACGACCCGCCGCGCAGCTGAAGGGCGTGACGATCTGCGTGCAAGGCGAGGGGCGGCCCGCCGAGACCTGGGGCGACGCGATGCGCCTGCAGCAGGTGGCTTCGAACCTGGTGACGAATGCGGTCAAGTTCACGCCGTCCGGCGGAACCGTCTCGCTTTCGACCGCCCGCGAAGGGGCGAGTGCCGTGTTGACGGTCAGCGACAACGGCGAAGGCATCGCACCCGACTTCCTGCCCTACCTCTTCGATCGCTTCAGCCAGGCCGACAGCGCCGGCGCGCGCGTCCACGGCGGCCTGGGGCTGGGCCTGTCGATTGTCAAGCACCTCACCGAGCTTCACGACGGCGAGGTGACGGCGAGCAGCGCGGGCGCGGGACAAGGCGCGTCGTTCGAGGTGCGCCTGCCCCTGATGGTGGATGACACCGAGCGTGCAATGGGCGATCGACCCGCCGACGCTTCCGCCTCGGCCTCGCAAGAGGAGGACGCGCCTGTCGATCTGACCGGCCTGTCGGTGCTGCTAGTCGACGACGATGCGGACCTGCTCGAAGGGCAGCGTCGCCTGTTGAGTGCCTACGGCGCCATCGCGACGGTCGCGAGTTCGGCCGCGGCCGCCCTGCAACACTTGCGCAGCGGCCGTTTCGACGTGCTGCTGAGCGATCTCGGCATGCCCGGCACGGACGGCTATACCTTCATCGAGAGCGTGCGATCGAGCCTCGGCCTGAGTGCGCAGTCCCTGCCCGCCGCGGCCGTCACGGGCTACGTCCGGGACGTCGATCGCCAACGCGCGCTCGACGGCGGCTACCAGGCTTTCCTACAACGACCGCTGCCTCCCGCCACCCTGGCGCGAGTCGTGTTCGACCTTGCACAAGCCGCGCGATCACCCTCCGTGCCGTCGCTGGAACCGATCCGCCTGCGCGCACTCTTCGTCGAGGACAACCTCGACTTGCAGGAACAGATCGGGTGGATGCTGGAGCAGGAGGGTCTCGACCTCGTGACCTGCACCACCGGTGAGTCAGCCGAACTCGAACTCGCCAAGAGCGACTTCGATGTGCTAGTGACCGATGTCAGCCTGCCTCGGATGTCGGGGATCGACCTGGCCCGGCGCGCGCTCGAGCTCCGCCCGCGTACCTGGATCCTTTTTTCGACCGGGTATCCATTCGTCGACAGCCTGACCGAACTCGGCCCCCATGTGAGGGCCCTGCTCAAGCCCTTCGAGGCTGCCGACCTGCGCCGGGTCGTCGACGAAGTTCGCGCCGCCCGCCAAGCTACGCGGTGAGCGGGCGGGCGGCGACGGGGCTCACTTCAGCGTCAACTGGTTGTCCACGCGCACCACGCCCGACACGCCCTGTGCCAGATCGGTCGCGTGGTCACGTGCCGCTGCGTCAGGGGCCGAGCCGCGCAAGGTGACCTGGCCTGCGCTCGTGTCAACGTTGATGTCGGTCGCCTTGAGGCGATCGTCGCGCGCCAGCTTGGCCTTCAACTCCGTCGTGATGGCCATGTCCTTGACCTTGTTGCTCGCGTTGTCGACGACGTTCCCGGTCCCGCGTTCGGACTGCGCCACCACGGTGTCTCCCTGACGCGCCGTGCCAGTGGTGTCGCGGCGCTCGCAGGCCGACAGCATGGCCGCGGCCGAAATGGCAGCTATGCCGATGATCGTGAATGAAGAGGGCTTGCCTTGCATGGTGACTCCTTTGAGAAGGCGGCCGCCGGCCGCTGAGTCCAAAAGATAGGCGCTCGGCAGCGCGACCCCAATAAGTCCGTGGCCCGTCGGGGTGTCGGACGTGACCGACAGGCCCAGTCAACGTCTGCACTGAGCCAGTTCGGCGACCGCAGCCACCAGGTCATTCGGATGGACCGGCTTGACCAGGTGCAGTTGGTAGCCCGCCATCAATGCACGCTGCCGATCCTCCGCAGCGGCGTAGGCGGTGAACGCCGCAGCGGGGGTGCGCCGCATCTGCGCATCTGGCAGCGCGCGCACCCAGCGCATCAGTTCGTAACCATCGTTTCCAGGCATCCCGATGTCACTCAGCACCACCTGTGGGCGCTGTTCCTGCAGTATGCGAAGCCCATCGACGGCGTTGCTGGCCGACAGCACGTTCGCACCGGCATCGCGCAACAGGTGCGCGGCGGTCGCACGCACGTCGGGCTCGTCATCGACCAGGAGCACCGTGATGCCGTCGACGCGCACGGCGTCATTGGCGGGCTGCCTTCGCTCGACGCCCGAAGAGTCGGACAGCAGCGGCAGTGTCACGGTGAAGGTCGCGCCCCTGCCCGCGCCTTCGCTTTCGGCGCGCTCGCTGCCACCGTGCAGGCGCACCAGCTCGCGGACGACGGCCAGCCCGATGCCCAAGCCGCCGTGACGCCGGGTGAGGGTCGAATCCT
This sequence comes from Pseudomonadota bacterium, assembly GCA_040384625.1. Lineage (GTDB taxonomy): Bacteria > Pseudomonadota > Gammaproteobacteria > Burkholderiales > Burkholderiaceae_C > CADEEN01. The sequence goes on from JAZKIW010000017.1 coordinate 11,577, forward strand.
GCTGCTGAAAGCGCTCGAAGACGCGGCCCAGAAAGGCTGGGTGAATCCCCTGCCCGGTGTCGGCGACGCGCATCTCCGCCGCTTGCCCCACCATGCACAGCGAGACCGTGACCGTGCCGCCACTGGGCGTGAACTTCACCGCGTTGTCGAGCAGGTTGTCGACGATCTGTTGCAGCCGGTCCGGATCGCCCGAGACGAAGACCGCGGGCTGTTGCGAGTGCGTTCGCAGCTCGATGCCATTGGCTGCAGCCTTGGGCAACGCCGTCTCGACCGCGGCGGCCACCACACCGCCGAGTTCGACGGCCTGCATGTTCAGACGCAGTTGACCGCATTCGATGCGATTCATGTCGAGCAGGTCCTCGATCAGCTGGACCTGGGCCTGCGCATTGCGGGAAATCGCTGCCACGCCCTGGCCCAGACGGTTTGCGTCGGGGGGGCCCTTCTCGAGCACGCGGGCCCAGCCCAGGATCGCGCTCAACGGAGTGCGCAACTCGTGCGAGATCGTCGCCAGGAAGTCGCTCATCGCGTGATGGGCCCGCTCGGCCTCGGCGCGGGCGGCCCTGGCCTCGTGCAGCATCGTTTGCCGGTCACGCTCGAGGTGCTTGCGCTCGCTGATGTCCTGCGTGAGCTTGAGGTAGCCCAGCAGCTCGCCCTGCGGTCCGCGCAGCGCCGTCAGGACCACCGCGGCCTCGAACCGTGAGCCATCGCGTCGCACGCGCGTGCCCTCGCCCTTGTATTCGCCCGTCCGGGCCGCAATCTCGAGTTCCTTCTGTGGCAGGCCGTCCGCTCGCTCCTGCGCAGTGAAGAGGTTTTCGAAGGGCATGCCGATGGCCTCTTCGGCCGAGTAGCCCTTCATCAACCTGGCCCCGACATGCCAGGAGGAGATCAGCCCGTCCACGCCGACCGTGAAGATGGCGTAGTTGCGCACGCCGTGCACGAGCGCGCGCAATTCCTCATCGCGCTCGCGCAGCACGTTGGACACGCGGGAGAGCTCATGACCCTGCTGCTGCAGGTGAAGGCGTTCGCTCAGGTCGGTGGTCACGCTCACCGCCCCCACCGCCTGGCTATCGACGACGACAGGCGCCGCGACGCTGCGCAGGAACACATCCGCCCCGCTGTCCAGGCGGGTGGCCCAGAACTCGGCTGCCGCGATCTCCCCTCCCAAGGCACGGGCGAACGGCATGGCTTGCGTGTTGACCAGCGGCCCGTCGCGCTGATGACGGAACCTGAACTTGTGGACCATCTCGTCCATGTCACGGGGCAGGGTCTGCCCAGCCGGGACACCCAGCATGGCCGGCACGGCGGCGTTGTGGCGCAGGATGACGCCGTCGGCCATCGCCAAGCTGAAGCCGTCTGGTATTGCATCGATCGCGGCCGTCAAGGTGGCGGCCTGCTTTTCCGCTTCGCCTCTGGCATCGTGCTCGGAGATCAACAGCCTCGCGCCTTCGGCCTGGGCCTGCTGGTGCGCCGTGAAGTCGCGCAGGACCTTCAGGAAGCCGACAAGGCGGTCTTCGCTGTCGACCAGGCGCGTCACGGCGCCCACGGCGAAGAAGCGCCGGCCACTGTGGTGCTGCATCCAGCGGTCGTCGTCCGCTCTGCCGGTCTCAGCGGCCCGCCGAAGCTCGGCTTCGGCAACGCCTGCGGCAGCGTCTTCCGGCGTGAAGGCCACGCGCACAGGCTGACCGAGCCAGTCGCGTTCGTTCCAGCCCAGGATCGCCTGCACGCCTTCGTTCCAGCTCGCGATGCGACCCTCTCGGTCGAGCAGGAACATCGCGTGATCGCGCACTTGCCGGATCACCTGCGAGGCGCTCAGCGGGATGTGCGCCGGCTCAGCGCGCTCGGTTGCAAACGATTCCATGGTCGTCCATGGGCAATCGGGGTACCCCGCCGATGCGCCCCGACGCGAGGGCTGCAAGCGCGGCATCTTTTCGTTACAAACCTCCGCTCGATCGGGCAAAATCGATCCCCATGAATGCGCCGTCCATCGCCGCCCGCGTGTTGATCGTCGACGATCACGTCGACTGCGCCGAGAGCTTGGCGCAGCTCTTGGGCATGGCCGGTTACGACGTCCGGATCGCCCACGACGGCCTGCAGGCCGTCGCGTTGGCCGAGGCCTGGCGGCCCCAAGCGATCGTGCTGGACATCGCCCTGCCCGGCATCGATGGGCATGAAGTCGGGCGCCGGATTCGGGCCAGCGGTTGGGGGGCCTACGCTCTGCTGATCGGCGTGAGCGGTTGGGACGAAGACTTTCGCCCCGGCAAGCCTGGGTCGGCGGGCTTCGATCACCGCATGGTCAAGCCGATCGACTTCGACGCCTTGGAGCGCCTGCTCCCCTCGGCCCTTTCAGCGCCATCCATCGCCCGCGCGGGCTGACGGGCTGGAACAACGCCAGGCTCAGCGTCGGAGATCAGCGGCAGAGGTCGACACCGTCGGCACTGCGCCACAGCCGTTCGAGCTGGACAGCATCGTCCTCGCTGCGGGGGCGCAGCGCGACCAGGACGCCGCCCTGGGCGACTCCCTTTTGGTAGCGCCTGATGCACTCTTCGGGAATGTTCCAGTCGCTCAGCGCGGCCGCTCCTGGGCTCGCGATCGCGATGCCCAGGCCCTGCTCTGCCAGGGCCGCCCCAGAGCCGGAACCCTCGGGTTCTCGGCGCTCATCGTCCACTTCGAACTGGCGCACCCGGGTCTCGTCGGACATCACCACGTCCAGTTCGTCCGGCGCGTAGCCGCGATCAAGCGCGGCCTGACAGGCTCGCTGCACACTATCGCGGCCGGCAAACAGGCCGGTCAGGTAAGTCGTGGCGGCCATCGTTCCTCCGGTTGAGAGCGTGCGCCGCGCGCCTGTGCGACGCTCACCAGAATCGGCAATAACCGTTCCCGCTCTTCCGGGAACGTTGCTTGAAAACCCCTGTGCCTCGGTGCAGTCGAAATCAGGCATGCCGGCGCCGCCGATCGACCGCCTCGATCTTCAGCATCTGCCGGTACTTGGTCACCGTGCGCCGTGCCACGACCAGCCCCTGCTGCGCAAGCTGGCGCGTGATCTGCGCATCCGACAGCGGATCGTCCTGCCGCTCGCCCTCGATGATGTCCTGCACCAGGCCGCGGATGGCGGTCCCCGAGCAGGCACTGCCGTTGGCACTGATCATCGCGCGTGAGAAGAAGTGCTTCAGCTCGAAGACACCGACCGGCGTGGCCATGTACTTGTTGCTCGTGACCCGGGAGACGGTCGATTCGTGGATGCCGACTTCCTCGGCGATCTCGCGCAGCACCAGCGGCTTCATCGCCATCGCACCGTAGTCGAGGAAGTTGCTCTGGCGCTTCACAATCGCCGTGGCGACCTGCAGGATGGTCGAGAAGCGCTGCTCGACATTGCGCAGGGTCCAGCGCGCCTGCTGCAGATGGGCCCCGAGTTCGGCGTCTTGCGCCGTGCGGTGGCCCTGGAACAGCCGCGCATAGACCTGGTTCAGACGGACCTTGGGCACGACGGCCGGATTGAGCTGCACCGCCCATCGACCGCGGACCTTCTTAACCACCACGTCCGGCACGACATAGGCCACCTGGGATGAACCGATGCGCCAGCCGGGCCGCGGGTCGAGACGGCGGATCCGGTCGCACGCCGCCTCCACGCGCGCCGCCGACTCATTGAGGCGGCGCGCCAGGCCCGGCACGTCGCGCGCCGCCAACGCGGGCAGGTGCTCGGTGACGATACGGCGCGCCAGGTCGCGCACGACGGGGCAGGCGATGTCCTCCATCTGCAGCAGCAGACACTCGGCCACGCTGCGCGCCGCGACGCCTGACGGTTCGCAGGACTGCACGTGCCCGAGCGCGATCTGCATTTCCTCCAGGCTCGCCGGCGGCTCGAGTTCGGGCACGCCCAGCAGGTCCTCCAAAGGCGTGCGCAGGTACCCGTCGTCGTCGAGCGACTCGACGAGGGTGCAAGCCAGCGCGAACTCCC
>JAZKIW010000018.1:0-7927 GCA_040384625.1 Pseudomonadota bacterium
CATGGCTCAGTACGGCAAGACCGCATCCGACAGGGTGGAGAGGGCGCTGCATGAAAAGAAGCGCGGCGCGCTTAGGACTGGATCTGGCAAGAAGGTAACCAGCCGAAAACAGGCGGTGGCGATCGGCCTGTCGGAGGCACGTGAGGCCGGCGCCAAGGTGCCTGCCAAGCGCAACAGTGACGCCCGTTAAGCGGGCCGTTTCGCGGTGCGATCACTGCCCGAACGATCCGCTCTGAGCGGCCTCCCGTAGCGACATCGTTCCACCGAAGCGAGGCCAACTGCCCATCTCCAGGAGACGCTATGAAAGCGATTCAAAGACTATGGAACGTAAGCTTGCACCTGAGCGCCGCGCTTGCACTGTCAGTACTGTGTGGGGTCGCGGCTGCCGCCGACGTCAGTCTGTCTGGCGACGATGAAGTTCCGCCTGTCAAGACTGCGGCCACCGGTAGCGGCACGATTACTGTCGCTGCCGATGGCGCGGTGTCCGGAAGCGTCAAAACCACCGGTGTGATGGGTACTGCGGCGCACATCCATCTAGCGGCGAAAGGTAAGAACGGCCCGGTCATTATCACCCTCACGCGGGTTGCGGGTGGCGAGTGGACTGTTCCGGCAGGGGCCAGACTCAATGCGGAGCAGATGAAGAGCTTCAGGGCCGGAGAGCTGTACGTGAACGTCCACAGCGATGCCAACAGGGATGGCGAAATTCGCGCTCAACTTGCGCCCTGACGCCAGGAACCGAAGCGAGAGGGACGGGCACTCGAGGTAGGGGGCTCTGCAAGTCTTGCTGCGGTGACTCCTGCCCCGGGGGTTCATCGTGGCAGATGCGTTGGCTCATTCGCGCGACATCGCAGGCGCTTGCTTAATCAAACTCGCCTTGTCCCTAACCAGATTCGCCGAGCGGCCCGACTCAAGAAATGTCTTGAGGTCGCACAACACGATGCTAAATCCTTCTGTCGCGTTCAAGGCGGCCTCAACGGCTTTGGTGCCTGCAAAGCCTTTGGCTTCGACGCAGACACGTGTCGCGAATTTCCCTTGTCCTTGGAAATCCAAGCTGACGTTGATCCCATCGGACCAGTCGAATGCGATGCGGCACGGAGGCTTGAACTCGGTGACGGAAACCCTCTCCGTTGCACCGGGCACCATGAAGTCCCAATGCACCCGTGCATCCTGGGCAAGCGGACCGCTTGCAGCTTGCAACCAAAACTGCGTGATCTTGTCAGGATCGACAAACGCCCGGAAGACCTCTGCAACCGGGCGTCGAACGAGTTGGGAAACCGTGACGGAAAGACTCTTCATGGCACCTCCCGATGGCTCACTATGGAGTTGCCGTGACGCGCCAAACGGCGTTACCCACATCATCAGCCACCAGCAGCGCCCCGCGCCGATCCAAGGCAAGCCCGACGGGTCGGCCGCGTGCGTTACCTTCGCTGTCGACGAAACCCGTTAGCAAGTCTTGCATTGGGCCACTGGGCCGGCCCCCACTGAATGGCACGAAGGCCACCTTGTAGCCGGCCATCGGCTTGCGATTCCATGAACCGTGCAAGCCGATGAACATGCCGTTGCGGAAAGGGTCGGGCAGCGTGGTGCCCTCGGCCAAGGTCAGGCCCAGGGGCGCGACGTGAGAGCCCAGAGCGTAGTCAGGCCTGATCGCCTTAGCGACGAGGTCGGGTCGCGGCGGTTGCACGCGGTCGTCGATGTGCTGGCCAAAGTAGCTGTATGGCCAGCCGTAGAAGCCGCCATCCTTCACCGAGGTCAGGTAGTCGGGCACCAGGTCGTTACCCAGCTCGTCGCGCTCGTTGACCACGGTCCACAGTGCACCGGTCCCGGCTTCCCAGGCCATGCCGTTGGGGTTGCGCAGCCCCGTCGCGAACAAGCGCTTCTGGCCCGTCTGGACGTCGATCTCCCAGATTGCCGCACGGCCGTCCTCGGCGTCCATGCCGTTTTCGCCGACGTTGCTGTTCGAGCCGACGGTCGCATACAACTTGCGCCCATCGGGACTGGCGATGATGTTCTTTGTCCAGTGATGATTGATCGGTCCGCCGGGCAGACTGGTCAGCGCTGTACCTGCTTGGCTGATTGCCGTCGCGCCCTCGGTGTATGGGAAGCGCAAGACCTCTTCGGCACTGGCCACGAAGAGTTCCTGTCCGATGAGCACCATGCCAAATGGTGACTTCACCTTGCCGATGAAGACGTTGCGCATTTCCGCGACCCCGTCCCCGTCGGCATCGCGCAGCAGTGTGATGCGATCCGCACTTGGCACGCCGGCGCCCGCCTTGGCCATGGTGCGGGCCATGAACCAGCCACGGATGCCACCGTCTGGCGCCCCCTCGCCTTTGGGTGGCTTGTTCGATTCGGCCACCAACACATCGCCATTGGGGAGTGCCAGCAACCAGCGTGGATGCGACAGGCCTGTGGCGAACGCGGCGACACGTGTGCCGGCCGCAGGCGTGGGCATCGCGCCTGTCGGCCAACCAATGGCGGGCGCAATCTTTATCGTCGGCAACAGCGACTTGTTTGGTGCGGGCAGCGTTGGGTTTGGGCCAGTGCTGGCGTCGTTGGACTGCACAGGCGGCTCTGTGCAGGCAGCGAGCAGGGCGGCTGTGGCGAGTGCGATGAGTTGGGCAGGCTTCACAGCAGTCTCCTTTTCTACACTTTGCCCAGACGCGCGCTTGGAAGCTGCGAGCGGGGACGCCGCTTGTGTGTGGGCCCAGTCCGACATGCGGTCGCGCCTTCAACCGCTGGCGCGGCCAAACGGCAGTTGCCACCATCCCCACATGAAGGGTCTAGATGCTTCCGCACGGCAGTTGATGTGCTGCCGCGGGCCAATGCCTGCGACAGCCCAGGCGTCGCCGACCGGAGCAACTGCCCCGGCGGCCCCGGAAGGCAACCGCGTTACCTCCCGTGAAGCGTCAGGGCCGTTGGCCTAGCGCAGCGTCGCCAAATAGGCCGCAATGTCGCGCGCGTCGCTCTCGCCGACCTGCATGTCGGGCATCGTGGTGTGCGGATCCACACTTGTCGGGTCGCGCAGCCAGCGCTGCAGCGACTCGGGGTTGTTCGGCAAACGCCCGGCGATGAGGCCGCGGCTGGCGATACCGGCCAACGGTGGCCCCACATGGACGTCCGCGCCCGTGATGCCGGGGATGCTATGGCAGGCGTTGCAGGCGTACTGTGTCAGTGCGACGCGGCCGCGCTCAGTGTCGACGGGGCGCGCGGCAGCGGATACCGGTGCTTCGCAGTGCCCTGGGATTTGTGGCCCGGCAAGGGCCCCAAAGGTTGCCCGCGTCAGCATCGGCAGTCGCTCCATGAAAGCGACCAGCGCCCAGAGATCGTCGTCACTCAGGCGATGCTGCCAAGCTGGCATGCCGCTCATTTTGATGCCGTTGCGAGTGATCCAGTACAGCTCGGCACTGCGCCAGCGCGCTGCGGCATCCACCAGGGGACCGGGCAAAGGTTGCATGCTGCGGCCGATCTCGGCCTGCGCTACCCCCGGTCCGCCATGGCACTGCAGACACTTGTCTCGAAAGCACAGGCCCCCGCGCTCGACCAGGCCGGCCCCATTGAGCGCTGGCACCTCGACCGACGCGGCGCGTCGCTTTACCGAGCGGTGCATCGTCAGCTCGAGGAGCGAATACACCGGCTGCGTGTGCTGCACGTTGGCCGAAATGTCGTAGGCGCCGCTGGCAATGAAGGCTGCCCCGCCCGCCACAGCCGTGGCCAGCAGCGCCAGAAGGCTCAGCAGTGCCGCCTTCATCGCAGTGCTCGCCGGCTGCACACAGCCGGACACGGCCGTGGAGCGGGGCAGGGTCCTGGTCGAGAAGTACCACTGCGGTAGCTGTCACACGGTGCCGGACGTACCGGCCGCGCGTGGCACGCTGGCAGTGCCCCTGACTGGGTTTGGCCGGCGCAGCTACATCGCGGGGCGCGTACCGAATGAACCGGCGTTGCTGGCGGGCTGGATCGCCGAGCCGGCGGACGTCGTGCCCGACACCGCGATGCCTGACATGGGGGTATCAGACGTTGACGCGCGCGACATTGCGGCCTTCCTGGGGCAGCTACGATGAACCAGGCGATCGGTGGTGTGCTGCAACCCGCCGGCCCGGTGGCCGAGGGCGTCGCCGGGCTGGCTTGGCTGCTGATTGTCGGCGCGACGCTGGTCTTCGTCATTGTGATGGTCCTTTTGGCCTGGGCCCTGTCAAAGCACCCGACGGCACTCGACGATCGACGCATGATGCGCCGATGGATCATCGGTGGAGGCATTGCGTTCCCCACGGTCGTGCTGGCCTCCCTGCTGGTGCACGTGACACGCCAATCGCACACGCTCACTTTGTCAGGTGCGCTTGGCCGCGACGTGATCACTGTCGTTGCCAAGAGCTGGTGGTGGGAGGTGCGCTACCGCGACCCGGCGAGCGACCAGGACGTGGTGTTGGCCAACGAGATCCACGTCCCGGTCGGGCGACCGGTGACGCTTGGGTTGACCAGTGACGACGTGATCCATAGCCTGTGGGTTCCGGCGTTGGCCGGCAAGATCGACATGCTGCCGGGGCGAGTGCACCAGCTACGCCTACAGGCTGACCGTGCTGGCGTCTATCGTGGTCAGTGTGCCGAGTTTTGCGGCACGCAGCACGCACGCATGGCATTGCACGTGGTCGCGCACGAGCCGGCCGACTACGAGCTCTGGCTCACGGCGCAAGCGATGCCAGCGACCACACCCACCGACCCGCAAGCCGCACAGGGATTGCGGGTCTTCATCGAACAGCGCTGCGGCGCCTGCCACAACATCCGTGGCCTTTCGTCGGGGATGGCGTTGGGGCCGGATCTCACCCATGTTGGCGCCCGCCTGCATCTGGGCGCCGGCACCTTGCGCAACGGCCGTGAGTCGCTTGCGCAGTGGGTGTCGCACAACCAGGACTTGAAGCCGGGGTTGCGCATGCCCGACTACGCTCAGCTGGACGACTCGTCGCTGCAGGCCCTGGCGGTGTTCCTCCATCAGCTGAAATGATGAGCGCGCTGCCAAACCCCGCGCCGCGCCCGCCCACAGAGCTGGCCGCGTTGCAGCGTGCGTGGGCGCCGCCGCGCGGCTGGCGCGTGCTTTCGGCCGTCAACAACACCCACATTGGCGTGTTCTACATCGCGACCGCCTTGATCTTCTTCCTGCTGGCCGGCGTGCTGGGCCTGATGATCCGTGCCCAGCTGGCCCTGCCGGACCAGACGCTGCTCTCGCCAGGGACTTACAACCAGGTCTTCACGATGCATGGCACCGTGATGATGTTCCTGTTCGCTGTGCCGGTGGTCGAGGCCGTCGCCGTCTATTTGCTGCCGGGCATGTTGGGCGCGCGCGATCTGCCGTTCCCTCGCTTGTCGGCCTATGCGTTTTGGGCTTACGCGGCCGGAGGCATGGCCTTCTTCGCAACAATCCTCTTCGGTGCCGCACCGGACGGGGGTTGGTTCATGTACCCACCGTTGACCAACCGCGAGTATTCGCCGGGCATCGGCGCCGATTGGTGGCTGCTGGGCATCGGATTCATCGAGATCTCCGCCATCGCCGGTGCCATCGAATTGATCATCGGCATTTTGTTCACCCGCGCGCCGGGCATGACGTTGTCGCGCATGCCGGTGTTCGCCTGGGCGATGCTGGTGGTCGCCTTGATGATCGTCTTCGCCTTTCCGGCGGTGATCGCTGGCACCACCCTGCTCGAACTGGAGCGGGCGTTCGACTGGCCATTCTTCGACCCGCGGCGCGGAGGCGACCCGCTGCTGTGGCAACACCTGTTCTGGTTCTTCGGCCACCCCGAGGTCTACATCATCTTCTTGCCCGCTGCCGGCCTGGTGTCGATGATGATCCCCACATTGGCAGGGACACCATTGTTGGGCTATCGCGCGGTGGTATGTGCGCTGGCTGCGGTGGGCGCGATCAGCTTCCTGCTGTGGGCGCACCACATGTTCACCGCAGGCCTGAGCGAACGGGCGACGCTGCTCGTCTCGGCGGCCAGCTTGGCGGTCGCCATTCCCACCAGTGTCCAAGTCTTCGCATGGCTGGCGACGCTGCGACGCGGCCGGCTGCGCATGGAAGGTGGCGGCTGGTTCCTGCTCGGGTTCATGTTCATTTTCGTGCTGGGCGGCTTGACGGGTGTGATGGTCGCGGTGCTGCCATTCGACTGGCAGGTGCATGACACTCACTTCATCGTCGCCCACCTCCACTACGTGCTGATCGGCGGCCTGGTGTTCCCCATCTTCGCAGCGCTGGTGCACTGGACACCATTGCTCAACGGCCAGCGCCTGCGTGAGGGCGTGGTACGTTGGGCATTCTGGCTGTGCTTCGGCGGCTTCAATCTGGCATTCTTTCCAATGCATGTGGCCGGACTGCTGGGCATGCCGCGCCGCGTTTACACCTACGACGCCGGGCTGGGGTGGACTGGGTGGAATCTGGCTTCGAGTATCGGCGCCGCCATTTTCGCCGCTGGCGTGATGCTGTTGCTGATCGAGGCGTTTCGCACATGGGTGCGGCCGAAGTGCAGACACGACAATCCATGGCGCGCCTCTTCGATGGAGTGGCTGCCCATGGACGATTACGGCACTCGCAGCATCCCGCAGGTGGTCGGCCGTGACCCGCTGTGGCAGCAGCCGACGCTGGCCGCCGAGGTCGAGCGAGGCCAGCATTGGTTGCCTGGAACCGTGACTGGTCTACGCGAGACGCTCGTCACAAGCTTGGGCAACGCCTCGCCGCGGCATCTCCTGGTGCTACCGGGTGACGGTTGGCTGCCCTTGATCGCCGGGCTAGGGACGGCTGGCTTCTTCCTGCTGTTGACAGCGCAGTGGCTGGTTGCAGCTTGGACGTGCGCTGCCGTGGCCGTCGTGGCGTTGCTGCGTTGGCTGTGGTGGAGTGACCGAGACCCAGGCCCGGCCAAGGCCGAAGTCGCAGAAGGCGTCCATCTGCCCGTCGGCGCGAGTGGACGCTATTCGCACTCCTGGTGGGGCACAGTCGTGCTGATCGTCGTAGACGCGACCATCTTCACGGCCTTCGCTTTCGCACACCTGCATGTCTCGATGGCAGCCCAGGTGTGTCCGCCACCCGGCGCAGCGCTGCCACCACTGGACTGGGCCATCGCATCCATTGCCGGGTGGTCCGCAACCGCGGCGTTGATGTTCTATCTCTTTAGATGTCCACTGCATGCACGCTGGCATTTCAGCGCGCCAGTGCTGCTGGCACTACTTCTGGTCCTTGCAGCCTGGGGTGCGAGTTTCGTGGGGCATGTTGCGGCGGGGTTGTCGCCACGTGCCAATGCCTGGAGCGCGACGGTCTCTGTATTGCTAGCTTGGCAGGGACTGCATGCGCTGGTTCTGGCGGTAATGGGGATTTACCTCTTCGCCCGGGCCCGTGCCGGCTTGCTGACGTCGCGCCGCCACGCAACCCGCGACAACATCGTGCTCTTCTGGATAAGCAGCGCTGTTCAGGGCGCAGCGGCAACAAGCGTGGTGCAGTGGCTCCCAGGCTGGGTGAACTGAGTCCGAGCGCGACGCGGTTGGCGGCGACGCACCACCAGCGCGTCGACTGCCCGGCATCCCAGATGGGTCAATGCCCGGCGGCCGCTTGTGTACGAAGCTGGTTGCGCAAGGTCCGCACTTCCAAGTGGTTGCGCTTGACGCCCTCGTATTGACGCGCGATCTCGCTGCGCACCGCATCGGGCAACGCCTTGCCCAGCGCTTCGCGATAGTGCTCCATCGCGATGTCTTCGCTCTTCTCCATTGCCTCAAGAATGACGCGATCGGGATGGGTGGTAAGTGTGCTCTTAAGCGCCATCCAGCCACGCTTCATGGAACCACCGGCGGTCCCGCTGACTTCCGGGGTTCCGCCGCACTCGACAACGAGGGCCGTCAGCTCGTCTGCCGCGCGCCGGCACTCGTTGGCGTGACGCAAGAACAGCTGTTT